>NZ_QBUF01000006.1:0-415476 GCF_003058185.1 Pseudomonas sp. GV105 | reverse complement strand
ATCGGCTTGCCGAGCAACTGGTTGAGGTCGATGTTGGCGTCCAGGGAGGTCAGTTGCAGCTCATAGGCGAACAGCCGACCCAACTCTTCGCCGCCACCCATTTGATTGAGCAACAGCACGTCCGGCCCGAGGGGGCTGGTGATTTTGGCCAGGCGTGAGGTTTGGTTGAATAGCATCGGTTAACCCGTAAATTGCGTAATAGCTGAAGAAACCGGCTGCAAATGTGGGAGGGGGCTTGCCCCCGATAGCAGTGTGTCAGTTGATGCATCTGGTGACTGATTCACCGCCATCGGGGGCAAGCCCCCTCCCACATTTAAACCGCATTCCAACAGTCGTTATTCGGTGTCGCTGAAGTCGTAGTGCAATTCATTATCCCGGCTACTGATCCGCACACCCGCCAGCGCCTTGCCTTCGAGCATGCGCGTGAGGAATTCATGCAATTCAGAACCGTCTTATTTATGCCTTTTTGCACTAGCTTAAGTGGCCGAAAAATAAACAGACTAAATAACAAATAGACCTATCCCGTCTTACGCGCCTGGGCGATAAGCGCTGAGTGATAGTCTTAGTCATTAGGCATAAGAACCTCACTAATATCAGCGCCTCTTAATTTTAATGATTTTATTGCGCTCTTTATTTCAAGTGCGGTTTCGATGCCGAGAATAATGGCCGGGCTTTTTTCTTTCCCGCTACCGAAGCCAATACTTGTGAAAAACATTCCATATTCTAGACGCTTCCCAGTTTCTTGATAGAAACTCGGGATGGGAACCACACAGTCAAAATATTGACCACACGTACTACAGAGATTTTCCAACTGTTGAGCACTGTATTTGATGATTTTTTGAGGCCGCATCATGAATAGCTGATTTTTTTCATTGACTAATGAAAATCCAACACTCAATTTTAAATTTTCGATGTATTCCTTGAAACGTAGCGACGCGATGAAGCGCCCATCATAAGTTGCACCAATATCAGCCTTGTTTGGTGTTTTCAGTTCTCTAGGCAGATAGCTTTGATCAATGCAGCAACCACAGGTTTTGCAAAAAATACTATCAGGTGCTCCATCAAAAAAGTACGCGTGATTATCTATAGCGCTTAAGTTGTAGGCAATGGTTAAGAACTGAGTCACTACTTTAGCCCCTGGTGTTGTGTGAAGAAGTCAAAAATAGCATCTTTGTATTATGCACCTTTCCTTTTGTCGGAAAAATTTAACCCATCCATCAAGTCAATGTGGTCGATTGTGGTAAACTTCCCCACATCCGAATCATAAAACCTAAACATATTAAAATGCAGCCCCGCCTCCCGATCCAGATACTGCTCCTGAAACCGCAATTTCTGTTCTTCAATGTAATATGGCTCACGCACTTCCTCCAACGTATTGCCCCACACTCGATAAGTCGCCCGCCAGATGTCGTGGCCGTCGACCTCGGTCAGTTGTTCACGCAGCCCGTTGAGATCGGTGGGTAGTAGCGGACTTTCTACAGCGCCCCACTACCGTCGATGCGAGCCAGGAAGACATGGCCTTCGTCTTCGTAAATATTGAGGCTGGTCTGGGTGTGCTTGTGTTACCTTTAAACTAAATATCGATAAAAAAGCTCGACCTCATGCGGATCTTCAAGCGATTTTAACGCCGCCTTGTAGTGCTCCTCAACTCTCTGCTTGAGCCCCTCAGTAGCGAGTAAGTATAGAGCAGGGTACACGGTATTGGAGCGAATCCATTCATTTGAATCTACTTCATCAAACCACTTGAGTGCTAACTCAACGCTGGTCAGTAACTGCTCTTTCCAGCCCGGCTTTTCATCCGGAGTTTCGAATGAATATAGCCATATCGAAAACCTCTCATTGAAGTGCTGAAGTGATTCGCTGGATTCCTTCAGTATCCGCCAATCGGTCAGTTCGGCGACAACCTGATTGGATGTGCGAGTTTTTATAGATTTCTCTATAATTGATTTTGACCAACTTTCCGGATACTCGAACTTGTCATCTCTCAGTGCCTTTTCAAGGACTGTATTCACATGCACCATCAGTGTCGGATCGAGAAGCTGCAGCGTCAAGTGGAGAGAAAACCATCCTTTTTGCTTGGAAAGCCCCATTGAGTAGCGCCTGATTCGACCCTTATTGTCGGTTTTTTCAAAAAAACGGTCTTTTTTTTGCGTGAACCCATGGTTTTCAAACGTCTCAGCTATACCTGAGGTCAGTAATTTCAACATATTCTCGACACTTCCAATCATTACGGCAGCCTCCATAGTGGCACCCTAGCCTCACTCACAGTAACACCTGTTGCTTTTTTCCCGGAATGCCCAAATACCCCCTGCCCATTAGTGATGACTTTATCTTTTGCAAGCTGGGCTTTAGAGCGTATTGCACGGCCTGATTTAACTTCGACAGAAATGATTTTTTGTGTTTTGTTATTTCTTATTAAAATATCTACGTAGCGGCCCCGCCCTGCGCCTGGCGTTCTTACATAAACCTGCCTACCGAGCACGGTAACATTAGGGTTTTTCATGAGCCTCTGATAAACCAGGTTCTCCGCTGCTAAACCATTGACCTTATTCTGCCGTCGCTGTGCAGCGGAGCATGCCCAACCCAATGGGTCTATCCATCCCGAAGGATTAGGAGCGTATTGATAAAGGTTGAACCCACCCATCAAGTCAATAGGGTCGGTTGTTGTAAAGCGACCCACATCCGGATCATAAAACCTAAACGTATTAAAATGCAGCCCAGTCTCCCGATCCAGATACTGCCCCTGAAACCGCAAATTCTGCTCTTCAATGAAGTAAGGCTCCCGCACCTCCTCCAGCGTGTTGCCCCACACCCGATAAGTCGCTCGCCAGACGTCATGGCCGTCGGCCTCGGTGAGTTGCTCCGGCAAGCCGTTCAGGTCGTTGTGGTAATACCGCACGCGTTGGTATTCACCTTCGCCGTCGACCCTGGCAAGAGGCTCGTAACTGTCGCCATCGTAGAGATAAAGGCTGGTCTGACTGTGTTTATGCTCCTGCAACAACCGCAGGCCATCCCAGGTGAACCGGGTTTCGCCCAGCGGATAGCCATCGCTGTCATGTTCAGTTTTTTCAATGCGCCGACCCAGCGGGTCGTAGGCCATCCTGACCACGCTGCCGTTTTCATTGCGCACTTCAATCAACCGGCTTTCGGCGTCGTAGGCAAAGCGCTGCAAACCACGCACAGCGCTGCGCTTTTCAACCATTCGCCCAAAAGCGTCGTAGGTATAGCGCTTGTCTTGATACGTCAGCAGCCGGTTATGCCGTACCAGGCCGCCTTGTTGTGGCCCGTCGAGCAGGTTGGCCGCCGCATCGTAGGCATAGGTTTCGATCCGACCTATCTGTTGGCTGACGAGGATACGTCCGCTACTGTCGTAGGCCAGGTGTTCTTGGCGGTCGGTACGGCGGCGTCCGATCAGGTTGTCGCTGGGGTCGTAGCTGTAGTGGGTTTCGACCAAGGGCGGCAACTGCCACGGTTGGTCGATGCTGCGCCGCTGGCGTGAGCGGACCCGGCCACTGCGGTCATAGTCGGTATTTGTTCTGAGTTGACCCTGAGTGCGTTGCAGTTCGCGGTGCAGGCGGTCGCGTTCGAAGTCGCTGATGACGTGGCCGTCGAGATTCAGCTGATGCAGATGACCGCTGCCGTAGTACAGGCGATTGAGCCAGCGTCCGTCAGGCAAGTGGGTTTGAGTCAGGTTGCCCAATTCGTCGTAATGGTGTTGCAGACACCCCGCCGAGCTGTGTTCTTCAAGCAGTTGCCCCAGCGCGTCATAGCTAAAGCCAAGTGCTTGCTCGCGACCGTCGAGAGCGGTGAAGGTGACCGCGACCAGTTGGTCGTTCAGGTCGTGCTTATAAACGGTGGTGCCGTCGGCGGTGACTTTGCTGACCAGGCGCCCGAGCGGGTCGCGTTGGAACTGGTGTGTCAGCGCGTCTACCGGCTCGCCTTCCCTTCCCGGCAGGTAACCGACGGCGACGACGTTATCCAGCGGGTCATAGGTATAGCAGCGCCGACTGTGGTCGAGGTCTTGTTGCTGCACCAGGCGATCGGCCGCGTCCCACTCAAAGCGATAGCTTTCGCCATTTTCATTGGTCAGTTTCAGCAGTCGCCCGTAGGCGTCGTGATCGAAGGTGACGCAGCGGTTGTGCGCGTCCCAGCGCTGTTTGACCTGGCCGCGCCGGTCGTAGGCATAGCGGGACGTGTTGCCGGCGGGGTCGACATAGCCCGTCAGATAACCACTGGCGTTGCGCTGGAAATGCTCAAGGCGCCCGTCCGAAAGTCGGCATTCCAGCAACAACCCTTGCGGGCTGTACTGATAGCGCACCGACTCACCTTCAGCATTGGTGTGCACCAGCACATTGCCGAACGCATCGTACTGGTAGCCGGTGGCGTGGCCCGAGCAATCCACTTCCTCGATCAGTTGGCTCCACTCGTCCCAGTGCAGCTTCCGGATTTTGTCGGTGGCATCGATGATCTGCACCGGCTGGCCGAAATCGTCGTAGACATAGCGGGTGCGGTTGCCCAGCGGATCGATCTCTTCGATGCAGTTGCCATGCCGGTCGTAGCGGTAATGCCAACGGTTACCCGCCGGGTCGGTTTCCACTTCGGGCAATGCCCAATGCGCCAGCCACTGTGTGTTGCTGATCCTGGCCAGTGGATCGGTCACTGCGCTCAGGTTGCCGGATTCGTCGTAACTGAAGCGCCATTGGCCGTTTTGCGGATCAATCGCGCCGAGCAATTGGCGATCTTCACTCCATTCGAACTGCCAGGCATGGCCCAGGTTATCGACGTAGCGGGTGATCTGGTACTGCGGGTTCCAATAGCGGGTGCTGACCCGTTTCAGGCCATCGGTGACACGCGTAATACCGGCATCGAGGTCGTAGTCGAAGGTGAATTCATCGCCGGCATCGGTCCAATGCCGGCTGACGCGCCATTCCTCGCCATGCGGGCCAGGCACTGCGTGCCATTGGTAGAAGCAACGCAAGCCACTCGGCAGTTGGTGTTCGACCATGCGCCGCGCGCGGTCGTAAGCAAAACGTCGTTGGCTCGTGCCTTGTGCGTCGAGGACTTCGGCCAGGTCGCCGTGGGTGTCGTAGCGATAGCTGACCAGCACGTCGCTGCGCCCAGCAAAATGTTGCCGATGCAGGTAACGGCGCTCGATATGGCTCACGCGCCGCGGATGCTCGACGGTGTAGCTCACGTCGACATGCATCAGCGCATGGCTGTCGCGCAGGCGACACAGGCGCCCCTGGACGTCGTAATCCAGAAAGATGCGCCCTTCGTTACGATCACCCAGCAAATGCAGGCGCATCCGCAAGGAGTTCAGAGGGTCGGGCTCGAAGAGCCGATACAGGCCGTCGATACTTTCGATCAGGATGGCGCCGTCGGCGCTGCGCCTGACCGCAAGGCCTTCGCCGGGGCTGAAGGCGCCGCCTGACAACGGGATGTAGCCGATGTCTACGCGGCGCCCCTGTTCGTCGATGTAGGTGAGGTGTTCATCTTGATCGATCTCGACGGCGACCTCATAGGCAACGCTCCAGCCGGCGCCGAAAAGGCCTTCGTGGCGTTGATCGAGGCTGCTGTAGAAGCGCTGCCAGTCGATGGGGAGCAGGCCTGGCAGGACGAAGTCCAGTTCTTCTTCGGCGCCGAGGATTTTGGCCCCGGTCGGGCTATGCACCGGGTTGGGCGAACCGTTGACCGCGCTGTTGAGTGCCGAGGTGAGCTTGCCGGTTCCATACGCCACGGCCCCGCCCGCCAGCGCGCCGCCGGCCAGGCACGGCAATTTGCTCCAAAAGCCTTTCACATTGCCGCGTAGCGCAAGCAGCGCGGCAATCGCCAAGCCGACGCCCGGTGTCTTGCCACTGCGAATTTCGCGCACCACGACGGGGTCGCCACCGATACGCACATCGGCAGAAATCAGCCCCTCGACGCTGCCGATCTTGGCGTCACACGTGCTGCGGTCACCGCTGCGTGCGGCCGGTTGCCCGTTGATGAAGACCGAACTGGAACCCTCGGCAATAAATTGCTCGGGCATGGGCGGGTGCTTGGTGCAGGCGACCGTGTCCAGCGGACACGGCACGGTACCGGCAGCGGATGTGGCGACCGTCGGGCGCCACAGTTGTGAGAAAAATCCCTGTGCGATGTCCAGAAAACGGGGGGCCGGTGGCTCACTGGGCGCGATCGGCACAGCCATCATCTGTCCGGCGGCCCGGGCCGCTGGTTTGCCATTGATGAAAACGTCGTTTGAGCCGCTGGTGATAAAGGCCTCGATCACCGGCGGAAAAACCCAGTTGGCGGCGGTTTCGCACCAACTGGAGATCTTCACGTCAGCCCCCGAGAGCCCGGCGCTGATCCCCACCACCGCGCCGACCGCCAGTCCCAGGGCGACGCATCCAACGCCACCTGTGGCAATGGTCACGCCGGTCGCTGCGGCAATCAGCGCGCCAGCGGCCAGGCAGCCCACGGACGTGATGGCGGCATAGGCGGCGACTTCCAGCACACCGCCGAGAACATCGGCCATCATTGAGGTGTGCAGCAGCGCGTCGCCTTCGCGGGCGGCCCAAAACGCGTCAGTCATGACCAGCAATCCCTGCCTGAAAAGGCCGGAATCAAATCACGCGACTAACGTGTTGCTCAGGTGAGACTTTCCGAGGGAGGCGTAAGAATTTTCCCAAAGCAGGCGGAGCGGAGGTGCCTGCGATGCAGACATCTCAGTCCATCAGGTCCACCCAGGCGATGCCATCGCAGGCAAGCCAGCTCCCACAGGTGACCGGGCCCGGCTTCCAGGATCAAGTCGGCTATAAGGCCGCCTCGCTTTGGCTTTTGATCTTGGGCGCTCCGAGCCTAGACAAGCCCCACCACCAACACCAGAACCACCGGCCAGCCCAGCACCAGAGCGCGCCAGAACCTGGGAGCATGCCGCAACTCCATGAACCCATCGGCAATCAGCCACGCCTTGACCACCGCCAGCAGCAAAACCGCCAGCCACAGCCCGGAGCCGCCGGCGAGCACGGTGCCGACGCTGAGCACGACCAACGTGGCCCAACACACGATCAGCCCTTGGGAAATGGACATCAGTACCTCATCCAATCACGTAAACCAACGGAAACAGCACCACCCACACCAGGTCCACCATGTGCCAATACAGCACCCCCGACTCCAGCCCGCCGACCGACAGCCCGCCGCGCCAGCAGCCCAGCGCCAGCCACGCGAGAATCACCATGCCCAGCAGCACATGCAGGAAATGGAACCCGGTCAGTAGCCAGTACAAGGTAAAAAACGTGCTGTGCTCCAGGCCCAACCCGGCAGCGCCGAGGTGGGCGTACTCGGTGAGTTTGATCGCCACGTAGACCAGCGCCACCAACAGCGCCGCGACGAACAAGCCGGCGCCGCGCCGCCAGCGCTGCAATCGCACCTGCTGCAACGCCAGCGCGGCGAGCAACCCGGCGGTCAACAGGCTCAAGGTCATCGCCAGCCCGGTGGAGGTGTCCAGTTGCGCGCGCCCTTCGGCAAACACCTCAGGCTTGAGCACCTGGGTCACGGCGAACGCGAGGATCAGAATCGCGAACACCGACAACTCGGCAAGGATGAAAAACCACATCGCCAGGTCGCCCGGCAGGCGGCGCGGTTCAGGCAAAGTACACATCGACCACGTCCATCAAGGCGGTCACGGTGTGCGGGTCGTCCGTCAGCGCCTCGGCCAGGCATGCCAGGCAGGCTTCACGAATGGGCATGCCGGCGGCGATCAGGCGCGCGGTGAAAATCAGCAGACGCGTGGAGGCCACTTCTTCCAGGTCGTGTTGATCGAGGCGACGCAAGGCCTGGCCGAGGCGCACCACCTGGGTCGCCAGGGCAAGGTCCACCTGGGCCTCGCGCGCCACGATGCGCGCTTCGCCCTCGACGGCCGGGTAATCGAAGCGCATCGCGACGAAACGCTGGCGGGTGCTGGGTTTCATGCCCTTGAGCAGGTTCTGGTAACCGGGGTTATAAGACACCACCAGCATGAACGACGGCGGCGCCTTGACCACTTCGCCGGTGCGCTCCAGGTACAACTCGCGGCGGTCGTCGGCCACCGGGTGCAGCACCACGGCGGTGTCCTGGCGCGCCTCGACCACTTCGTCCAGGTAGCAGATGCCGCCTTCGCGCACGGCACGGGTCAGCGGGCCGTCCTGCCACCAGGTGCCCTCGGCGCCGATCAGGTGACGGCCGATCAGGTCGGCGGCACTCAGGTCGTCGTGGCAGGCCACGGTGTACAGCGGCAAGTTCAGACGATGCGCCATGTGCTGCACGAAACGGGTCTTGCCGCAGCCCGTGGGGCCCTTGATCAGCACCGGCATGCGGTGGCGCCAGGCGTGTTCGAACAGCAGGTGTTCATTGTCCAGGGGTTGGTAGAAGGGCTCAGTCATGACAGGCATCCACAGCGGGTTTGATGGCCACGCTAAGGGCGCCTGCGACAACCTGGCAAGCACCGCCCGAGACAAACTTGATCGTGATCAAGCGAAGTTTGCGGTGCTGCCCCCTAGTCTGGCCCCGCACGAAGAACCTGCGCCCCGCACCGTGTTGCGAGGCAACGCAAAGGTCCCGCCTGAGGAGTAAATGGAATGCTGACTCGCAACAGAAAACCCTTCACCCTGAGCCTCGCCGCACTGAGTTGCGCGTTGGCCTTGGCACTGCCCTTGAGCGCCCATGGCGCACCCCAGCCGGCCGAAGTGAAAACCGCCGGCGCGCCGGACATGAGTCAGGCCGACTTCGACACCTCCAAACAGATTTACTTCGAGCGCTGCGCCGGTTGCCACGGCGTGCTGCGCAAGGGTGCCACCGGCAAACCACTGACACCGGACATCACCCAGGCCCGTGGCCAGGCCTATCTGGAAGCGCTGATCACCTACGGTTCCCCCGCCGGCATGCCGAACTGGGGCACCTCCAATGCGTTGACCAAAACCCAGATCAGCCACATGGCCAGTTTTATCCAGCACACCGCGCCAACCCCGCCGGAATGGGGCATGGCCGAAACCCTCAAGACCTGGAAAGTGCTGGTCAAGCCCGAAGACCGTCCGAAGAAACAGCTGAACGATCTGAACCTGGAAAACCTGTTCTCCGTCACCCTGCGCGACGACGGCAAGATTGCGCTGATCGATGGCGACAGCAAGAAAATCGTCAAACTGATCAACACCGGCTATGCCGTACACATCTCGCGGATCTCCGCCTCGGGCCGCTACCTGCTGGTGATCGGCCGCGACGCCAAGATCGACATGATCGACCTGTGGCCCGCCGAACCGACCAAGGTCGCCGAGATCAAGGTCGGCATCGAGGCGCGCTCGGTGGAGACCTCGAAATTCAAGGGCTACGAAGACAAGTACGCCATCGCCGGTTCCTACTGGCCGCCACAGTTCACCATCATGGACGGCGAGACCCTGGAGCCCAAACAGATCGTCTCCACCCGCGGCATGACCGTCGACAAGCAGGAATATCACCCCGAGCCCCGTGTCGCGGCGATCATCGCCTCCCACGAATGGCCGGAGTTCATCGTCAACATCAAGGAAACCGGCAAGGTGATGCTGGTCAATTACCAGGACATCAAGAACCTCACCATCACCACCATCGACGCCGCACCGTTCCTGCATGACGGTGGTTGGGACAGCACGCACCGCTACTTCATGACGGCGGCCAACAACTCGAACAAGGTCGCGGTGATCGACTCCAAGGAACGCAAGCTCACTGCCTTGGTCGAGGTCGGCAAGACCCCGCACCCAGGCCGTGGCGCCAACTTCGTACACCCTACCTACGGGCCGGTCTGGGCCACCAGCCACTTGGGCGACGGCGGTATTTCGGTGATCGGCACCGACCCGATCAAACACCCGCAATACGCCTGGAAACAGGTGGAATCGCTCAAGGGCCAGGGCGGCGGCTCGCTGTTCATCAAGACCCATCCCAACTCCCGGCATTTGTATGTCGACACCACCCTCAACCCCGACGCCAAGCTCAGCCAGTCGGCCGCGGTGTTTGACATCGACCATCTGGACAAGGGTTACACGGTGCTGCCGATCGCCGAATACGCCGGGATCAAGCAAGGCGCGTTGCGCGTGGTGCAGCCGGAATACAACAAGGCCGGCGACGAGGTGTGGTTCTCGGTGTGGAACGGCCAGACCGAGGAATCGGCGCTGGTTGTGATCGACGACAAGTCCCTGAAGCTCAAAGCTGTTATCAAGGACAAGCGCCTGATCACCCCAACCGGAAAATTCAACGTCTACAACACCCAACACGACATTTATTGAGCCCCATCAACACAAGGACTTCCGATGAAAAATACTCTCCTCGCACTGCTGACCTGTGCCGCCGCATTCAGCCTGCAACCGGCCTTCGCCCAAGACGGGCTGGCCTTGTTCAGCAGCAAACCCTGCGTCGGCTGCCACATGGTTGACAGCAAACTGGTGGGGCCGGCCTTGAAGGACGTCGCGGCCAAGAACGCCGGGGTGAAAGACGCCGCCGTGACCCTCGCCAGCCACATCAAAAACGGCACCCAAGGCAACTGGGGGCCGGTTCCGATGCCACCGAATATGGTGACGGAAGACGAAGCCAAGGTCTTGGCCGAATGGGTCCTGACCTTGAAATAAGCACAAGGAGCGCGCCATGAATGCATCGATGATCGGTACGGCCATGGCGCTGTTCCTGCTGATTCCCACGTGGGCGCTGGCCACACCGGACGCCGCCCGCCTCGAACACCTGCTGACCCAGGACTGTGGCGCCTGCCACGGCCTGTACCTCACCGGCGGCCTGGGTCCGCCCCTCACCCCGGCGGCCCTCGCCGGGCAAAGCCGCGACAGCCTGACCGCCACCATTACCTATGGCCGCCCTGCCCGCGCGATGCCCGGCTGGGCGCCGTTGCTCAGTTCCAGCGAGATCGCCTGGCTGGTCGAACGCCTCTTGCAAGGAAGCCCCGCACCATGATGCGCCCCACTCTTCTATCGCTGTGCCTGCTGCTCGGTGCCTGTGCCCAACCGCCGCTGCGCGGTACTGGCGACCTGGGCCTGGTGATCGAACGCGCCAGCGCCAGTGTGCAAATCATCGAGACCAGCGGGATGACGGAGCTGGGCCGGATCGACGGCTTGGGCGACCTGTCCCACGCCTCGGCGGTGTTTTCCCGCGACCAGCGCTACGCCTACATTTTCGGCCGCGATGGCGGCCTGACTAAAGTCGACCTGCTGCGCCAACGCGTTGAAAAACGCATCATCCAGGGCGGCAACAGCATCGGCGGCGCCATCAGCCAGGATGGCCGCCTGATTGCCGTGTCCAACTACCAACCCGGCGGGGTCAAGGTGTTCGATGCGCAGACCCTGGCTCAGGTGGCCGACATTCCCGCCACGCCCCTGGCCGACGGCAAACGCTCGCGGGTGGTGGGCCTGGTGGATGCGCCCGGCCAGCGCTTCGTGTTCAGCCTGTTCGACACCGGCGAGATCTGGAGCGCCGACTTCAGCCAGGGCAACACCCCGCAGATCACCCGGTTCCGCGGCATCGGCGAACAACCCTACGACGCGCTGATCACTGCCGATGGCCGTTACTACATGGCCGGGCTGTTCGGTGAGGACGGCATGGCCCAGCTCGACCTGTGGCATCCCGAGCACGGGGTCAAACGCGTGCTCGCGGATTACGGGCGCGGCCAGGCAAAACTGCCGGTGTACAAGATGCCCCACCTCGAAGGCTGGGCCGTGGCCGACAACCAAGCCTTCGTGCCCGCCGTCGGCCATCACCAGGTGCTGGTGATGGATGCGCGCAGCTGGCAGCAGACCGCCGCCATCGACGTCGCCGGCCAACCGATTTTCGTCACCGCACGCCCCGACGGGCGCCAGCTGTGGGTCAATTTCGCCTACCCGGACAACGACCGCGTACAGGTGATCGACACCGAGACCCACAAAGTGGTGGCCGACCTGCGCCCCGGTCCCGGGGTGCTGCACATGGAGTTCACCGGGCGTGGCGAACAGCTCTGGCTGTCGGTGCGCGACGGTGAGCAGGTGCAGGTCTGGGACCCGTACCGCATGACCTTGCTCAAGACCTTGCCGGCCTTGAGTCCCAGTGGAATTTTCTTCAGCAGCCGCGCGCAAAAAATGGGGTATTGAGATGGACCTTGACCTGCTTAGCCGTCAATTGATCGAACGTTACCAGCACGGCATGCCGCTGTGCGCCGAACCTTATCGCGAAATGGCCCAGGTGCTGGGCTGCAGCGAGGCCCAATTGATGACGTGCCTGCACCGCCTGGAACTGGCCGGTTCGCTGTCGCGGGTCGGCCCGGTGTTCGAACACACCCGCGCCGGCGCCAGCACCCTGGCTGCCCTGGCGGTGCCGGTCGAACGCCTGGAACAGGTGGCACGGCGCGTCAGCCAGTACCCGGAAGTCAACCACAACTATGCGCGCGAGCATCAGTACAACCTGTGGTTCGTGTTGACCGGCCCACACCGTCAGCACCTGCGACAGATCCTCGACGAGCTGGAACAAGACACCGGCCTCATTCCCCTGGATCTGCCGATGCTCACCGCCTATCGCATCGACCTCGGGTTCTCCCTGGGAGCGCATCCGTGATCATCCCGCTGAGCCAAGAGCAAATGCTCGACCTGCGCCAATGCCTGGAACGCGGCTTGCCTCTTGTCTCGCGGCCCTACGACAACCTCGCCGAACAGATCGGCGCGCATCACGACCAGGTGTTGCAGCAGATGCAGCAATGGCAGGACCAGGGCCTGTTCCGCCGTGTCGGCCTGGTGCTCAATCACCGCGCCCTGGGCTTTGTCGCCAATGCCATGCTGGTGCTGGACGTGCCCGATGCGCTGGTGGACGAAGTGGGCAACCGCCTGGGCCGCGCACCCGGTGTCAACCTGTGTTACCAGCGCCCACGCCGCCTGCCGCAGTGGCGCTACAACCTGTTCTGCATGGTGCATGGCCGCGAACGCAAGGAGGTCACGGCGCATATCCAGCGGATGCTGGAACAGCAGCAACTGAGTGACCTGCCGCACCAGCTGCTGTTCAGCACCCACGCCTTCAAGCAATGCGGCGGGCGCTTTACGCCGCCGTCGTCGCAGGTATGGGCCCATGGATGATCTCGACCGGCGCCTGATCAATCGCCTGCAACACGGCCTGCCGCTGGTGCGCGAACCCTGGCGGCAGGTGGCGCAGGAACTGCACAGCCACCCGAGTGAAGTGCTCGACCGCCTGCACGACCTGCTCGAAGACGGGGTGCTGACGCGCTTCGGGCCGATGTTCGATGTCGAACGCCTCGGCGGCGCCTTCACCCTGGCCGCGCTGGCCGTACCCGACGCGCGCTTTGACGCGGTCGCCGAACAACTCAACGCGCTGCCCCAGGTGGCCCACAACTACCGCCGCGAACACCGCTGGAACATGTGGTTCGTGCTGGCCTGCGGCACCGAGGCCGAACTGGCCGCCACGCTGTCCCGCATCGAGACCCTGACGGGGTTGGCGGTGCTCAATCTGCCGAAGGAGCAAACCTACCATGTCGGTCTGTATTTCCCGGTCTGACCACCACCTGGCCCTGCGCCTGGTCGCCCTCACCCAGGGTGGCCTGCCGCTGCTGGACGATCCCTGGGCCTGGCTCGCCGAGCAGTTGGGCATCAGCGTCGAGTCGACCCTCGACTTGCTCAAGCACCTGCAGGCTGAAGGCGCGATCCGGCGTGTCGCCGCCGTGCCCAACCATTACCGCCTGGGCTATCGCCACAACGGCATGACCGTGTGGGACGTGGCCGACGTGCAGATGCCGCGCCTGGGCGAATTGATCGGTGCGCAGCCGTTTGTCAGCCATTGCTACCGCCGCCCGCGCCGTCCCGACTGGCCCTACAACCTGTTCGCCATGGTGCATGGGCGTAGCCGCGAGGAAATCGACAGCTACCGCGAACACCTGCGGTTCCTGCTCGGCGATGCCTGCCGCGGCGACGAGATGCTGGTGAGCAGCCGCATCCTGAAAAAAACCGGCCTGCGCCTGACGCCGGCACCTTAGAAGGAGCGTCCTATGCTACGGATCAGTCAGTACCTGCGTACCCTGGCCGGAAAATGCCCGCCGCCCCGCACCTCGCCGCCCGGCAAGGAGCGGCCGCCGGTGGTGATCTGGAACCTGCTGCGGCGTTGCAACCTCACCTGCAAACACTGTTACGCCACCAGCGCCGACAGCGTGTTCCGCGATGAACTGGACACCCCGGCGGCGCTCCAGGTGATCGACGATTTGCACGCGGCCGGGGTGCGTGTGCTGATTCTGTCGGGCGGCGAACCGCTGCTGCGCGCAGACCTGTTCCAGCTCAGCGCCTATGCCCGGGACAAAGGTTTTTTCGTCGCGCTGTCGAGCAACGGCACGCTGATCGACGAACACAATATCCAGCAGATCACCGACGCGCGCTTCGACTATGTGGGCATCAGCATCGACGGCCTGCAGGCGACCCACGATGCGTTTCGCCAGTTGCAGGGCAGCTTCCAGCGCTCGATGCACGCCATCCGTCTGTGCCGCGAGGCCGGCATTCGCGTGGGCCTGCGCACCACCCTGACCCAGGAAAACCATGGGCAGTTGCCGCAACTGCTGGCGCTGATGCGTGACTACGATGTGCAGAAGTTCTACCTGTCGCACCTCAACTACAGCGGGCGCGGCAAACGCAGCCGGCAGTTGGACGCGCACCGGCAGATGAGCCGCGATGCGATGACGCTGATTTTCCAGCAGGCCTGGCACGACATCGAAAACGGCGTCGACAGTGACTTCGTCAGCGGCAACAACGACGCCGACGCCGTGCTGTTGCTGCAGTGGGTCCACCAGCATCTGCCCGAGCATTACCCGCAGTTGGAACACCTGCTGCACGGCTGGGGCGGCAATGCGTCGGGCAGTGGCATCGCCAATATCGACAACACCGGCGAGGTACACCCCGACACGTACTGGTGGCAGCACTCGGTGGGCAATGTGCGCAACACCACGTTCCGCCAGCTCTGGCTGGACCGGCCCGACCCGTTGCTGCTGCGCCTGCGCGAACACCCGCGGACCATCGGCGGGCGGTGTGCCGAGTGTCGCTGGCTGCCGATCTGCAACGGCAACACACGCACCCGCGCCTGGGCCAACGGCGACCTTTGGGGCCCCGATCCGGGTTGCCACCTCAGCGATGCCGAGATCGCCCTGCAGCCTCGCAACCTGATCCCTTGCTCGACCACCCGGTGACACAACCGGGGGCAGCCTACCTGATGATGTATCAAGGACGTCTCATGCACACTCCGACCACCTTACCTGCCAGTTTGCACAGCCCCTTCCACCCCGGCGAAGTCGCCTTGGTGGGCGCCGGCCCCGGCGACCCGCGCCTGCTGACCCTGCGGGCCTGGAGCCTGCTGATGCAGGCCGATGCGGTGGTCTTCGACCGGTTGATCAGCGCCGAGATGTTGGCGCTGATCCCGCTGACCTGCGCGCGCCATTACGTGGGCAAGGCCAGCGGCTGTCACAGCCTGCCGCAGGATCAACTCAATGAACTGCTGGCCGAACTGGCCGACCAGGGGCAACGGGTGGTGCGCCTCAAGGGCGGCGACCCGTTTATCTTCGGCCGTGGCGCCGAAGAGCTGGAATACCTGCTGGCCCGAGGCGTGCCCTGCCAGGTGGTGCCGGGCATCACCGCCGCGTCCGGGTGCAGCGCCTATGCCGGCATCCCCCTGACCCACCGCGATCTGGTCAACTCCTGCCGCTTCGTCACCGGGCACCTGCAACGCGACGGCGCGTTGAAGCTGCCTTGGGCCAGCCTTGCCGAGCCGAGCCAGACGCTGGTGTTCTACATGGGCCTGTCGAACCTCGCGCTGATCGCCGAACACCTGGTGGCGGCGGGCCTGCCGGCGGACACCCCAGCGGCGCTGATCAGCAACGGCGCGCGAGCCGACCAGCAGGTGGCCCGTGGCACCCTGCGCCAGTTGCCGACGATGGCCGCCGACTGCGAACCCGGTGTGCCGACCCTGACGGTGATCGGCCATGTGGTCAACCTGTTCGCCGGAGCCGCCCTGCACTTCCCCGCCAGCCTGTCGCCGGCCCGCGAAGCGGTGGCGGTATGAAACGCCTGCTACTGCTGCCCTTGCTCTGGGCCGCCGCCGCCCACGGCACGCCGGCCGAGGACTACCAGCGTCACTGCGCGAGCTGCCATGGCGTCAACCGCATCGGCGCCAGCGGCCCGGCGTTACTGCCGGAAAGCCTGGGGCGGATCAAGCCGGAGGAAGTGCGCAAGGTCATCGAGCAAGGGCGCCCGGCCAGTCAGATGGCGGCGTTTGCACCACAGTTGAGCGCTGCGCAGATCGACGGCCTGGCGAATTTCCTGCAGCAACCGCCTGCCACACCGGCGACCTGGAACGAGCAGGACATCCATAACAGCCACACCCTGCTGGCAGACCTGAGCCGCTTGCCGACTACGCCTCAGCATCACGCCGACCCGCTCAACCTGTTTGTGGTGGTGGAGTCCGGCGACCATCACATCGACATTCTCGACGGTGACACCTTTGCCGTGCTGGACCGCTTCCCGACCCATTTCGCGGTCCACGGCGGGCCGAAATTTTCCCCCGATGGGCGCTTTGTGTACTTCGCCTCGCGCGACGGCTGGATCAGCCTGTACGACCTGCACAACCTCAAGCTGATCGCCGAAACCCGCGTGGCGCTCAACACCCGCAACCTCGCGGTGAGCAAGGACGGGCGCTGGGTGCTGGTGGGCAATTACCTGCCGGGCAACCTGGTGGTGCTGGATGCCCGCGACCTGTCGCTGGTCAAGACCCTCGACACCGCGTCGCGGGTCAGCGCGGTGTACACCGCTCCGCCGCGCAACAGCTTTATCGTGGCACTCAAGGACGTGAATGAAGTCTGGGAACTGTCCTATGCCGCCGCCCGGCCCAGCTTCGAACCCCGGCGCATCCAGGCCCAGGACGTGCTCGATGACTTTTCGTTTTCCCCGGATTATCGCCAACTGGTCGCCACCTCACGCAAGGCCGGCGGCGGCCAGGTAATCGATCTGGACACCGGCCACGTGGTCACCGACATCCCACTGTCCGGCATGCCGCACCTGGGCTCGGGGACGTATTGGCAGCGCAACGGTGAGTGGGTGTTTGCCACGCCCAATATCAGCAAGGGGCAAATCTCGGTGATCGACCTCAAGACCTGGAAGCTGATCAAGCAGATCCCCACCCTCGGCCCGGGCTTTTTCATGCGCAGCCATGCCAATTCGCGCTATGTGTGGAGCGATGTGTTTTTCGGGCCGGACAACGATGCGATTCACCTGATCGACAAACAGACCCTGGAAATCGCCCACACCCTACGCCCAATGCCGGGCAAGACCGCCGCCCACGTGGAATTCACCCGCGACGGCCGCTACCTGTTGCTGAGCATCTGGGCCAACGATGGGGCGTTGATCGTCTATGACAGCCAGACACTCAAGGAGATCAAGCGCATCCCGATGAACAAACCGTCGGGCAAGTACAACGTGGGCAACAAAGTCGAATTTGCCGAAGGCACATCACACTGAACCTCGCGCCGGGCACCTGCTCGCCAGCGAGGAAACCCCGGCATGGGTTGAAATGGAAATCGACAACTCCCACAAAGAGACCGCGCTGCGGGCGGACATGGCGATCTACTGTGGGAGGTGTCGAGCCCCGGCGAGGCTGCGATGGGGCCGGTACTGCTGACAGTTTTGCTGCCTGACAGCCCGCTATCGCAGCCTCGCTGAAGCTCGACAGCTCCCACAAGGAGACCGCGCTGCGGGCGGACATGGCGATCTACTGTGGGAGGTGTCGAGCCCCGGCGAGGCTGCGACGGGGCCGGTACTGCTGACTTTTTTGCTGCCTGACAGCCCGCTATCGCAGCCTCGCTGAAGCTCGACAGCTCCCACAAGGAGACCGCGGTGCGGGCGGACATGGCGATCTACTGTGGGAGGTGTCGAGCCCTGGCGAGGCTGCGATGGGGCCGGTACTGCTGACAGTTTTGCTGCCTGACCGTCCGCTATCGCAGCCTCGCTGAAGCTCGACAGCTCCCACAAGGAGACCGCGCTGCGGGCTGACATGGCGATCTACTGTGGGAGGTGTCGAGCCCTGGCGAGGCTGCGACGGGGCCGGTACTGCTGACATTTTTGGCGCCTGACCGTCCGCTATCGCAGCCTCGCTGAAGCTCGACAGCTCCCACAAGGAGACCGCGCTGCGGGCGGACATGGCGATCTACTGTGGGAGGTGTCGAGCCCCGGCGAGGCTGCGACGGGGCCGGTACTGCTGACAGTTTTGCTGGCTGACAGCCCGCTATCGCAGCCTCATGCTCGTTCCCACATGTTGATCGGTGTATGACCTAACTCATCCAGTTCCCGCCATCGACGTTGTAGGTCTGGGCGACGACATAGTCGGCGTCCTTCGACGCGAGGAAGATCGCCATACCGGTGAGGTCTTCAGCGGTGCCCATGCGTCCGAACGGCACCTCGTCGCCTACTCGCTGCTTCTTCTCGCCCGGCGCCAGGCCTTCGTGCTTGGCGAACAGTGCGTCCACCCCGTCCCAATGCTCGCCGTCGACCACGCCCGGGGCGATGGCGTTGACGTTGATGCCCTGCTTGATCAGGTTCAGCCCCGCCGATTGGGTGAGGCTGATCACCGCCGCCTTGCTCGCGCAGTACACCGCGACCAGCGGCTCGCCACGCCGCCCCGCCTGGCTGGCCATGTTGATGATCTTGCCGCCGTGGCCCTGGCGGATCATCTGCCGGGCCGCGGCCTGCAGGGTGAACAGGGTGCCGGCGACGTTGATCGAGAACAGCCGCTCGACACTCTCGCGGGTGATGTCGACAATCGGCGCCAGATCGAACAGCGCCGCGTTGTTGATCAGAATATCCAGCTGGCCGGCATGGGCCACCACGGCGGCAATCGCGGCGTCGATCGACGCCTGGTCGGTGACGTCCATTGCCACCGCGTAAGCCTGCGGGCCCAGTTCGGCTGCTGTGGCCTGGGCCCGCTGCAGGTCGATATCGGCGATGGCAACCGTGGCGCCTTCATGGATATAGGCCAGGGCAAAGGCGCGACCGATGCCTCGCGCCGATCCGGTGATCAGCGCGCTCTTACCTTCCAGTCGTTTCATGGGGTGCGTGTCCCTCGGGCATTGATGGGGGATAACCGGCGCGTTTGATCTCGTGCTCGGCGGTGTCCACCGCTTGTTTTTATGGTCGAGGGCCGATTACAGCAGCTTGGCCGGGCCCTCACAAACCCGTGGCGAATGCCCGACCGATACTTTTTTAACCGCAGGCCCGGAATCAAAAAAGTATCAGTACCGGGCGAAAGCTTCGGTAGCGCGGCTGTCGCCAACACGCGTATTTTGGCGCAATTCCCCAAGTACAAGAGGCATCACCATGCCCATCAGCCGCGCCGAGTTGTTCGAACACCGCCCCGCCGAACTCGAAGTGATCCTGCCCGAGCCGGAACACTGTTTTCGCTGGTTCGAACATGACTACCCCTACGAACTGGCGCGCTGGAATCACCACCCGGAATTCGAGATCCACCTGATCCGCCAAGGCAGCGGCAAGTTGGTGGCGGGCGATTACATCGGCGCATTCGGTGCCGGGCATGTTGCGCTGATCGGCCCGGACCTGCCCCACGACTGGATCGGCGACCTGGCCCCCGGCGAACACCTGAACGGCCGCGATGTGGTGCTGCAATTCGATGGCAGCGCCCTCCTCGCCCTGCGCAAGACCCTGCCGGAACTCGGCGACGTGCAGCCGTTGTTCGAACAGGCCCGGCGCGGCCTGGCATTCAGCGGCGAAACCGCTGTGCAAGCGGCCCGCCTGCTGGAAGACATCGGCAGCGCCCACGGCCTGCAACGCCTGATCCTGTTCCTGCAACTGCTCGACACCCTCAAGAACGCCCCGCCGCCGCAGGTGCAGGCCCTGGCCAGCCCGTGCTATGCGCCGACCCTGGACGCGCGCAGCGCCGAGCGCATCAACAAGGCGTTCGACTACCTGATGCGCGAATTGACCGGCGATGTGCGCCTGTCGGTAATCGCCCGGCAACTGGAGATGAGCGAAGCGGGCTTCTCACGCTTCTTCAAGCGCAACACCGGTCACGGTTTTATCGACCTGATGCGCAAGTTCCGCATACAGCGGGCGTGCCGGCTGTTGCTGCAAAGCGAGCTGTCCGTGGCGGCGATCTGCTTTGAAGTGGGCTACGCCAACCTGTCCAATTTCAACCGGCACTTTCGCATCGAAATGCACCAGACGCCCAGCGAATATCGGCGCGAAACGGCCATGCACCTGTTCCAGCGCAGCGAAAAAATGACACCGCGTCAATACTGACCAAATGGTCGATTAATTAGGATTTTTCCCAAGCTATTCAGCCCATTGAGTAAAGTTGGTACAGCTTGTGCAAACGTTTGCGGAACGAACTTGGCCGCCAAGTTCACCTCAACCCGAAGAATCGGGTCTAAACCGCAACTGAATAGGGATTTTCAATGCACTCCACCTCAAGGCATTCCGCTTCCTTTGGTGTTTCCCTGCTATTGAGCGCCGTTACGGGAGTACTCAGCCCGCCCATTCTGGCGCAGGAACAACCCGTCGATGACTCAGCACAGGGCGAAACCCTGAGCCCTGAAGCCAGCCCGGCGAAAAAAGGCGTGTACCTGTCGGACTGGTTCAACCAGGACCTGACATTGATCGGCAGCAAAGACATCAGCTTCGGCCCCAAGCCGGCCGATGACGTCTACCTGGAATACGAGTACTTCGGCCGCAAGGGTCCCTTCGAGCTGTACGGTTATATCGACGTGCCGAAGATTCTCGGCATCGGTAACAGTAATGACAAAGGCGCATGGGATCATGGCTCGCCGCTGTTCATGGAGCACGAGCCACGGATCTCCATCGACTACCTGGCGGGGCGCAGCCTGGCCATCGGCCCGTTCAAGGAATGGTACGTGGCCTTTGACTGGATCTACGACCACGGCAGTAACACCGCCAACCGTGCCAACACGCTATACAGCGGCCTCGGCACCGACATCGACACCCACTCGCGGGTCAACCTGTCGGCGAACTTTTATGGGCGTTACCAATGGGAAAACTATGGCGCCAGCAATGAATACGCATGGGACGGCTACCGCGCGCAGATGAAGTACATTGTGCCCATCGACACGTTCGACAACGGCGCCTCGCTGACCTATATCGGCTTCACCAACTACGATTTCGGCTCGGACCTGCACAAGGACAACCCGGCGCGCACCGCCAACGCGCTGGTGGCGACCAACGTGCTGCTGTACTCGTTCACCCACCTGCGCTTCACTCTGGTCGGTCGTTACTTTCACAACGGCGGTAACTGGGAGGATGGCAGCGAGCTGAATTTCGGCGACGGTAACTTCCGCGCCCGCTCCAACGGCTGGGGATACTACGCCGGCGTAGGCTACCAATTCTGATCAAGGAGTTTTAGATGAGTCTGTTTACCCGTGTCTCGCTGGCCGTCGGCCTGGCGCTGCTGCCCCACCTGGTACTGGCGCAGCCGCCTGCGCCGATCAAGCCCAAGGTGATGCTGATCACCATGTTCGCCCCCGAGGCGCAAACCTGGATCGATCGCCTGGCGCTCAAGCAGGAAGTCCGCGTGCCGGGCTTGTCTGCCGAATACCCGGTGATTCGTTGCAATACCGAAGACGTCTGCCTGCTGGTGACCGGCATGGGCCAGACCAACGCCGCCGCCTCCACCCTGGCGTTGGCGCTGTCACCCAAATTCGACTTGCGCCAGAGCTACTTTCTGATCGCCGGGATTGCTGGCATCAGCCCCAAGCACGGCACCCTCGGCACCACCGCCTGGGCGCATTACCTGGTGGAGTTCGGCACCCAGTGGGAAATCGATTCGCGGGACGCGCCCAAAGACTGGCCGACCGGCTACATCGGTATCAACACCAAGGGTCCGAACGAAAAACCGCCGCTGGACTACAAGACCGAAGTGTTCGAGCTGAACCCGAAACTGCAGGCCAAGGCGTTTGCCCTGTCGCAGAAGGTTGAGCTGACGGAAAGCCCGGAATCCAGCGCCTGGCGCAAACACTACCCTGCGGCACCGGCCAACCAACCGCCGCAAGTCACCCGCTGCGACACGCTGGCGGGCAACACCTGGTTCTCCGGCACGCGCCTGAGCGAGCGCGCCGAAGTCTGGACGCGGTTGCTCACCGACAACCAAGGCGAATACTGCACCACCCAGCAGGAAGACAACTCCACCTATGAAGCCCTGCTGCGCGCCAGTCGCGAAGGGCTGGTGGATATCCAGCGCCTGGCGGTGGTGCGCGCCGGGTCGGATTTCGACCGACCTTATCCGGGCTACAGCGAGGTGGATAACCTGCTCAAATATGCGGACCAGGGCGGCTTCGTGCCGGCGCTGGAGAACCTGTACCGCACGGGCAACCCGTTGGTCCAGGCGATCCTGAAGCACTGGTCGGCGTGGGAAAAAGGCGTGCCCGACGCCTAGTCAAAAACCACCGGTGGGAGCGGGTTTGCTCCCACCTGTTCAAGCGCGTCAGGGCAGCAAGACGATCTTATCGGCGCTGCCCACATTCACCTCCTCGAAGCATTTCACACCCTCGGCCAACGCCACTTCGCGCAGGCCGCTCGGCAGCGGCAGCAACCCTTCGTCAAAGAAGTGCCCGAACTGCTCCAGCATCACCGCACATTGTTCGCAGTTGTAGAGCAACGAATTGATCCCCACCACCGAACCGCCCTTGCGATACAGGGCCAGGGCAGGCAGTTGCACCTGACCGTCGACCGGCGCGGCGATGATCGCGATGCGCCCGAACGGCGCCAGCCCCGCCACGGCGGCTGGCAACCAGAACCCCGTGGTGTCGAAGATCACATCGGCGCCGCCCTTGAACACGGCATTGACCTGCGCGCCCAAATCCTCCGGCTGGCCCAGGGTAATCGCGGCGATACCTTGCGCCTGCAACACTTCGGCCTGCTCAGGGCGTCGCACCGCCGCCAGTACCTGCGCCCCAAGGATTTTCGCCAAGGCCAACGCCGCACTGCCGACGGCCCCGTTCGCACCGATGACCAGCACCCGCGTGCCCTCGCCGACCGCGCTGCGCTGCAGGGCGTCCCACGCGGTGGTGTACGGCACACCGAGGCTGGCGGCCTGGGCAAAACTCAGGTGGTTGGGTTTGTGCGCCACGCCCTTGGCCGACACAGTGAGGTACTGGGCGTGGGAACCGTCGGCGAAGAAACCGAGGTCACGTCCGGTGCCCCAGACCGCCTGCCCGACCCATTCCTGCGGGCCTTCGACCACCACGCCGGCGAAGTCGCGACCGGGAATGCGCGGCAGCGTGGTGTAGGGAAAGCGACCGAGCACATTCTTCACGTCGCTGGGGTTGAGACCGGCAGCCTTGATCTGTACCAGCACGTCCCCGGCGGCGGGCACCGGGGTGGCGACGTCGACGAAACGCAGGGTGGAGAGGTCGCCGGTGGCGGAAAATTGCAGCGCTTTCATGAGCGGCATCCATCAAAGGGGAAAGGACATTCAGGACAACCAACCACTGACCAACTGACGCCCCATCGGCCACAGTTTTTCGCCGAGCAACATGCCCATCAGGCCTACCAGCGCGATGGCCGGCGGCGCGGGCGAGCGGAAATCCAGCGCACCGTAGATCACGCCGACGAAGAGGCCAATGGCAAGGGAGATCAAGTAACTCATGGGGGCAGCGCCTGGTGGTTGGATGGCGCTTAGTGTAGGAAGCCGCCGCCCACCTCATCGGCCAAGTGCTTCAGGATTTCGGCCAAACCTTCAACCGCGGTACTGCGACGGTGCCACACCGAGTTCACGACGGAACATGTCGCTGAAACTGCTGGGCGAGTAACCCAGGGACCGTGCGATCGCGCTGACTGACTGGCCTTGGATCAACTCAGCCACCGCCGTGGCCAGTTGCACCTGGCGGCGCCATTCGGCGAAGCCCATGCCAAGGTGGTTCTGGAACAGCCGCGCCAAGGTCCGCACACTGGCACCGGCGGCCTCGGCGTGATGCTCGAAGGGAATCGCCAGGGATGGCGCCGCCATCACCGCCTGGCAGGCATTGACCAGGCGGCGGTCGGCCTCCGGCGGCATGGCGATGCGGATTGACGCGCGGCGTGCGCGCTGCAGCTCCAGCAGGGCCAGGCCGACCACCGCGTCGTAATAGCCGGCATCGCCACTGTCGCCCTGCTCCACCAGGGTGACGATCAACTCGCGCAGCAGCCCGCCGACTTCAATCACCTGCACCTGGCTGTCCAGCGTCGCGGCCAACGCCGGGCGCAGGTAGATATTGCGCATCTGCAAATCCGAGACCACGCGTATCCCGTGTTCCACGCCCGGCGGCAGCCAGACGGCGCGCTGGGGCGGCACCACCAGCGCTTCGCGTGGCGTCTCGACCCACATCACCCCGCTCATGGCATAGAGCAACTGGCCCCAGTCATGCCGATGGGGCTCTACATACCAACCACGCGGGTAGGTCCGCGCCAGCGGTTGCACGGGCACGGCGTGATCACTGAGGTCGGGGGGCGTGGCCAGGGCCATGGGGAACACATCCGGCAAGGGTGAGCGGCCATGGTAATGACCAGCGCCCGACAAGCCGAGCGAATTTTTACCGCGCTCAGCCTTTAGCCGACTTGGCGCATTCGCAGCCCGTCGGCGCCACACACGGCTCACCATGGGCATGGTGTTCGGCACAGCCCTGGCAGCAATAGCCCTTACCGTCTTTCATCACCGCCTCCACTCCCAGCACACATTTGCAGTGTGGGCAGGCACAGGTTGTATCTGGCATGGTCAGACTCCTTCGTTATGGTCGTCCCGGTGCGGCGGGCGCCGACACCTTTAGCAGTGACTGCGGGCCGGCGCGGATGGTTCCTCCCATCAGTCGGTGCGGGCGTTGCTGCGGTACATGAACACCAGCGCTAGCGCCAGGCAGGCCATTGCCACGATCCGGCTGCCCGACAGCTCGATGTCCGGGTGGCCCAGCCAGCCGAAATGGTCGATCAGCACGCTCATGGGGAAAACGCCTCGCGGTTAAAGTAGGTCCATTCCGATTTTTCGGGCCACTATTCCTAAGCCCGGCACGCTGCGACAGACTTCGACGAAATCCTTGTTTGGAGCAATGCCATGGATGTCATATACCGCAACCCGTCGCGCTCAAAACGGTTGGCGTCAACCAGCGGTCAGGCTGTCTTTGATAGCGCCAGCAGTTCTGGCTATATTTGGCCAAAATATGCGGAGAGCCCCATGATTACAGTGCCGTTGGGCGAAGCCAAAAACACGCTGTCAAAACTGGTTGATGAGGCAGCTGCCGGCAAAATCATCACCATCGCCAAGCATGGGCGAGCGATGGCGCAGCTTGTCCCTGTTGGAAAATCCAAAGGCCGGCGAATTGGCGCCATGCAAGGCAAGCTGGTGATTCCGGATGACTTCGACGCGCCTTTGTCCGACGACCTCATCGCGGCGTTCCAGGGCACTCATTCATGAGAGTGCTGCTGGATACCCACATCCTATTGTGGACGTTGAACGATGACCCCAAGCTCTCCAGCAAAGCCCGAAAGCTGATTGAACATGCCGCAGAGATCTATGTCAGTGCCGCCACATTCTGGGAACTGGCGATCAAGGTCGGCCTGGGGAAACTCACTGTCGATCTGGATGAAGTCCGTGAGTGCTGCCTGCAAAGCGGTTTCGTCGAACTCCCCATCACGTCAGAACACGCCATTGCGGTCAAGGATCTCAAGCCTCATCACAAAGACCCTTTCGATCGGCTCATCGCTGCAACCGCCCTGAGCGAACCGATGAAGCTATTGACGGCCGATCCGCAGGTTGCCCAATACACATCGCTGGCGGTCCTGGTGTAGAGCGCCCCAGCACCGCGGGCCTTGGATCAAAACAACCACTGCCCGATCAACCACGCATTCGCGCCACTGATCAGCGCAAACAGAAACCACGCGAGCAAGCGCGTCGGCAGGCGATTGACGAACGGGCCCATCAGTCGCGCGTCGCCGGTCATGCGAATCAGCGGATACAACGCAAACGGCAACTGCAGGCTGAGCACCACCTGGCTGAGAATCAGCAATTTGCCAATGGCCGCGTCGCCCATCAGCCACACGCCCACGAACGCCGGGATCAGCGCCAGCCCACGGGTGATCAGGCGTCGCTGCCAGCAAGGAATGCGCAGGTCGAGGTAGCCCTCCATGATCACTTGCCCGGCGATGGTGCCGGTGAACGTGGAACTCTGCCCGGAAGCCAGCAAGGCGATGCCGAACAGGATGCTGGCGAAGGCGCCGCCGACCAGAGGATCGAGCAAATGGTAGGCGTCCTGGATCTCGACCACATCCGTATGCCCGGTTTTATGGAACGCAGCGGCGGCAAGTACCAGGATCGCGGCGTTGACCAGCAAGGCCAGGGCCAGGGAGCCGATGGTGTCGATACGCGCCAGCTTGACCGCGTCCTGCTTGCTGGCGAGGTCTTTGCCGATCAGCCGGGTTTGCACGATCGAGCTGTGCAGGTAGAGGTTATGCGGCATCACGGTGGCACCGAGGATACCAATCGCCAGGTACAACGGCGCGGCATCGCTGATGGCCGACAACGACGGCGCAAAGCCGCTGAACACGTCCGGCCAATAGGGCTTGATCAGCACCAGTTCGATGAAGAAACACACGCCGATGGTGGCGACCAGCGCCAGCATGATTGCTTCCAGGCGACGGAAACCACGATTTTGCAGGGCCAGCACCAAGAGCGTGTCAAACGCGGTGATGACAATGCCGGTGGTCAACGAAACACCGAGCAGCAGGTGAAACGCCAGGGCGCAGCCGAGCACTTCGGCGAGGTCGGTGGCGATGATGGAAATTTCCGCCAGCACCCACTGGGTGCGGGCCGAGCGTTGGCTGTAGCGTTCGCGGCACAGTTGCGCCAGGTCCTTGCCGGTGGCGATGCCCAGCCGCGAGCACAGGCACTGCACCACCATGCCCGCCAGGCTGGCCAGCAGCACCACAAACAGCAGGTTGTAGCCGTAGCGCGAGCCGGCCTCGATCGCCGTGGCCCAGTTGCCCGGGTCCATGTAGCCGATGGAAATCAGCAAGCCGGGGCCGGCAAACATCAGCATTCGTTTGAAAAACGACGCCTTGGGGTCGACGATGACAGAGCCAGCCACTTCCGGCGGGCAAAACGGAGCGGTAGCGATTTTCGGCAGGCTGAATTTCACGCAGTATCCCAGGCAAACACTCTAGACAAGCCCGTAGCTTATCAGTCGGATGCAACCGTTCGCATC
The DNA here is from genome assembly GCF_003058185.1 of Pseudomonas sp. GV105. NCBI lineage: Bacteria > Pseudomonadati > Pseudomonadota > Gammaproteobacteria > Pseudomonadales > Pseudomonadaceae > Pseudomonas > Pseudomonas sp. GV105. Next base: position 388,241 of record NZ_QBUF01000006.1, on the reverse strand, counting down.
ACCGTGTCCCGCGGCAGGTCAAACGCTTCGACCACTTGCACCACCAGGTCCATTTCCTGGTTCAACGCTTCGCGCTCCATGCGCTGGCGGATCACCCCGATCACCAGTACCGCCAAGGTCGTGATCGAATAAGCCGGGCCGGAAAATGCACGCACCCCGCTCACCAGCAACATCGCCGCCGCCAGCGCCTGGCCCACCAGCGGAATCGCCGTGGCCGCGCCGCGCCGCAGGATGAACCCGGTCAGCCCCGCCAACGCCGTACCGCTCAACGCCGTGGCGGCCGAACGGCCGACATCGATGCGATGGAACAGGCCCTGCTCCTTTTGCGCCGCCGCCTGAAGCTCGGCGTCGAACGCCTGGCGGTCGGCGTGGCTGAGTTTGTCCTTGTATTGTTCGATGAGTTTTTCCGCGACCTGCGCTTCGATGTCCGCCAGCACGACGGTCTCCATCGGTTCATCGAACCTGATCCCCAGCCGCTGCGCCACATCCTCGGCGATCTGGCGATACCCCACGCCGTGCCCCCGGGCGAGGTTCATGAAGCTGTCGCCGCCCATGCGCTGCAACTCGATGGCCAACTTCAGCGGCTCGCGCACCGTGGCATCAATCGAGGCACTGCGCTTTTGCGCGATCAATTCGGCGAGGAACTTCAGCTCGTCCGGGCGCGCCCGCACCAGCACCGGGAACAGTTCGTCATCTTCTTCGGCAAAGCGCACCTCGCTACTGCGCTGGTCGGCGCGGATCATGCCGCGTCGCTCCTGCAGCAGGTCGGTGTACTGCACCACCGTCTGCAACTGCGGCCAATAGGCCGCGTGATCGAAGCTGGCCAGGTGAACGTTGGTCACCTTGGCCTTGAGCGCGGGCGTGATCGGGATGGCGTAGCGACCGATGCAACGCTCGGTATCCGGTTTCATCGCCAGGGCCCAATCCTTACTGGAGTGACAGTTGATCACCCGCCCCGAAAGCGCTGCGCACACTTCATCCCAAGGGCTCGACGTACAGATCGCCCCGCCCATCAACAGCAAATGGTTCAACGGCAGTTCGCGCGCAGTGTCGGGGTTGGCCAACACGCTCTTGACCAGGATGCGCGCGCCGAGGGAATGCCCGATCAGGTTGATGCGCCGCACCTGCAGCGACTCGCCGTGGAGGAATTCGGCCAATTCCGGCAACAGGCTGCGGGCCACTTCATCCACCCGCGCCTCGACACTTTTGTAATGGTCGAGAAAATACCCGATCGCCTTGCCCACCCCTACCGTCGCCGCTCCCAGGCCGCCGCCGCCGAGCATCGCGGTGATCACGTCCTTGAACGGTGCGAACAGGTTTTCCAGAAAATGCCCGGCCGGCCAAAACAGCATCAGGTTGGTCGAACCTTCGATACTTGCCAGTTGCGCCGTGAAGTTGCCCAGTTGCTGCCGGTTGAAGAACGCCGAGTAACCGTGAACATAGAGATTGAGCACGTCCCCCTGAGGCTCGCCGCACAGTACGAACGTAGGCTTGCGGGTACGGTGCATTTCATCCCACTGGTGCTGCATGGGCCGGTGACTCCTGGTGACGAAGGACGCCGATAGTAACAAAGGGCGAGCCGCAGGAAGGTGAATCCTGACGGGCGCGGACGCCACAACCCCCTCAGAACAACGACGCGGCCTTTGATTTAGTCAGATAACGCGCCGGGGTATCGCCCAGGTTGCGCCGAAACAGCGCGGTGAAGGCGCTGGCACTGCTGAAGCCCAACTCAAACGCCACCTCGGTGACGGACACGCCGTGGCTGAGCCGGGCAGTGGCTTCCAGCAGGCAGACTTGCTGGCGCCAGGCGACGAACGTCATGCCCGTGCTCTCAAGGAAATGGCGGGTAAAGGTGCGCCGGCTCATGCTCGACCACGCGGCCATTTCGTCAATCGAAGTGTGTTGCGTAGGGGCCTCCAGAAAACGCTGGCAGGCGCTCGCCAGCCGTGGCTCGCGGGGCAACGGCGCGCTGAGGGGCAACTCGGGCATCGCTCCGATCTCATCGATCAGCAGCGTCAGCACGCAGGCCTGCCTGGCATTGGGTAAGGTCGAGGGCTCGATGGCCAGCGCCGCCTGCAACAAATGCCTGAGCAGGGGCGACACTTCAAACACCTGGCAGCGTGCCTGCAACCCCGCCCGTGCGGCGGCGCCGGCGTCCAGGTAGGTATTGAGCATCACCACATCGCCGCGCATCTGCATTTCATGGGGCACGCCGCCGGGCACCCAGATCGCCCGCTGCGGCGGCACCACCCAGTTGCCCAGGTCGGTAAACATTTTCAGTGCACCGGTGGAAGCGTAGGCGAACTGACCTCGCGGGTGCGTGTGCCGCGCAAACACGGTGCCAGAGGGGTATTCGCGCAGCGTCACCAGCGCGTCGGGGCTGTCGGCATCAAAAGTCGGCATCATGGCCCGATTCTGTCAAAAGTTGACCTGACATAGCAAGCGGGCCACTGCCCTGCCGCCTAACATCGACGCCTTTGAAGCTGCACTCTGCCTAAAAGGAAACCCCATGCAGAAAAAACACCTGGTGCTTGCTGTGCTGGTTACGTTGGTCTGGGGGGTGAACTTCCCCCTGACAAAATTGGGCCTGCGTGCAATCGACCCCTTTGTCCTCACCGGCATACGCTTTGCCCTCGCCGCCCTGCCGCTGGTGTTTTTCATCAAGCGCCCCGCCGTGGGCTTCCACTATGTGGCGGCTTACGGGCTTATCTTCGGGCTGGGGATGTGGGGCGTGATCAACTACGGCATTCAGGTCGGCGTCAGCCCGGGAATCGCCTCGCTGATCATCCAACTCAGCGTGTTTTTCAGCATGGGTTGGGGCTATGTGCTGTTCCAGGAAAAAATCCGCAGGGCCCAAGTGCTCGGCGCCGTGCTCGCGGTGACCGGCCTGGCGGGGATTATCGCGACGCAACACGGCGACCACGCGCTGCTGGGTATTCTGTTGATCGTCTTCAGCGCGCTGGCCTGGAGTGTCGGCAACGTGATCATCAAGCAATCGGGCGTGAAAGAGATCTTCTCGTTCATGGTGTGGGCCAGTCTGTTCCCACCGATTCCGCTGTGGCTCATGGCCTGGTGGCTGCACGGCAGCGCAGCGTTCGCCAACGTGGGCGCCAACCTCGACCTGACGGCGGCGGGTTCCATCCTGTTCCAGGTCTACCTGGCCACGCACTTTGCCTACTGGGGCTGGAACTCACTGCTCAAGGCATACCCGGTATCCACCGTAGCGCCGCTGTCCCTGCTGATTCCGGTGTTCGGCATGACCAGTTCGATGCTGATCATCGGCGAGCGCATATCCACGCCCAACCTGCTCTCGATTGCGCTCATCATCACCGGGCTGGCCGTGGGGTTGTACCGCGCGCCCGCCAGTGCGCCTGGAAAAACACTCAGCCAGTGAAAGACACGCCCGCGAGAACGCGGTCGCCCAGCAAAAAAACACCTGCCCAGCACGATCCCACACTGCAAAAACACAATTATCGACATGTAAAAAGCGCTCTAATAGCCGCCTGTTGATTGGCTTTAAAGATTTTGGAGTTCGCAATGCCCCATGAAGGCAACCTGTTACAAGCAGCCGTGGTGTTCCTGCTCGCCGCCGTGCTGACCGTGCCCCTGGCCAAGCGCTTGCAGTTGGGCGCGGTGCTGGGCTATCTGTTCGCCGGTGTGATCATCGGCCCGTCGGTGCTGGGCCTGATCGGCAACCCGCAAAGCGTCGCGCAGTTCTCGGAGTTGGGCGTGGTGCTGCTGCTGTTCATCATCGGCCTGGAGCTGTCGCCGAAACGTTTATGGGTGATGCGCAAGGCGGTATTCGGTGTCGGCCTGGCCCAGGTGCTGCTCACCGGCCTGGTGATGGGCGGGGTCGCGCTGTGGCTGTTCGGCCAGTCGTGGAACAGCGCAATCGTGCTGGGCCTGGGCCTGGCGCTGTCGTCCACCGCCTTTGGCCTGCAAAGCCTGGCCGAGCGCAAGGAGCTGAACCAGCCCCACGGGCGCCTGGCTTTTGCGATTCTGCTGTTCCAGGACATTGCGGCGATCCCGCTGATTGCCATGGTGCCGTTGCTGGCCGGGGGCGATCACCCAAGCACCCAGGCCCAGGGCGTGCAGCACGTGTTGCAGATCCTCGGCAGCATCGCCGTGGTGATCATCGGCGGGCGCTATCTGTTGCGCCCGGTGTTTCGCGTCGTCGCCAAGACCGGCCTGCGCGAAGTGTCCACGGCCACCGCGTTGCTGGTAGTGATCGGCACCGCCTGGCTGATGGAGTTGGTCGGCGTGTCCATGGCCCTGGGCGCGTTCCTCGCCGGCCTGCTGCTGGCGGACTCGGAATACCGCCACGAACTGGAATCCCAGATCGAACCGTTCAAGGGCCTGCTGCTCGGCCTGTTTTTCATCAGCGTGGGCATGGGCGCCAACCTCAGCCTGCTGCTCAGCTCGCCGCTGGTGGTGATCGGCCTGACCCTGCTGTTGATCGGTTTGAAACTGCCGCTGCTGTATGCCGTCGGCCGGCTGGTGGGCGATCTCAACCGCGAGAGCGCCTTGCGCCTGGGCGTGGTGCTGGCGGCAGGCGGTGAATTCGCCTTCGTGGTGTTCAAGATCGGCCGCGACCAAGGCCTGTTCGAACCGCACCTGTACGACATCCTGGTGCTGACCATCACCCTGTCGATGGCCGTGACGCCGCTGCTGTTGCTGGTCTGCCCGAAGCTGTTCAAGCCCAAGGTCAAACCCGTGGAAGTCCCCGAGGAATACCGCACCATCGAAAGCGATGCGCCGCGCGTGGTCATCGCCGGCATGGGCCGCATGGGGCAGATCGTTGCGCGAATCCTGCGCGCGCAGAACATTTCGTTTATCGCCCTGGACACCTCGGTCGAAACCATCGAGCTGACCCGCAGTTTCGGCGGCATGCCGGTGTTCTACGGCGACCCGCAACGTCCGGAGATCCTGCACGCGGCCAAGGTCGACCGGGCGGAGTTCTTCGTCATCGCGATGGATGACCCGGAGATCAACATCAAAACCGCCGAACTGGTGCGCAGCCTCTATCCGCACATGAAGATCATCGCCCGCGCCCGTAACCGCCAGCACGTCCACCGTTTGGTGGACCTCGACGCGTCACCGGTGCGCGAAACCTTCTATTCCAGCCTGGAAATGAGCCGCCGCACCCTGGTGGGTCTCGGCCTGAGCCAAGCCCAGGCCGACGCGCGCATCACCCGGTTCAAGAACCACGACCTGCAGGTCCTCGCCGCCCAGCACGCGGTGTACGACGACGCGGCCAAGGTCATGCAGACCGCCCAGGAAGCCCGTGCGGAACTGGCGCGGTTGTTTGAAATGGACCGTCTTGAGGAAGAGTCCGACAAGGTGTGATGGTGCGGATGAACGATCTTGCGAATTTTCTGACAGAATACGGCGCAATTTCGTTCATCTACCGGAGCGTTTCTTCATGGCCACTTTCACCAAGACCGCCGTCCTGCTGGCCCTGGCGCTTAGCGCCGGCAGCGTATTCGCCGCGGCCAAGCCGGCGGATCAGACCATCTCCACCTTGGGCGGCAAGTTCAGCTTCGACCTGCCCAAGGCCTATGTCGCCGACACCCTGCCAGCCGGCAAGGCAGCAGACGGCACCGGGGATACCCAAGGTACGATGTACGCGAACCAAACCACGAAAAGTGTGGTCATCGTCGCCGAAACCGTGCGCAACGACGGGGTGACCATTAAAGATAATGACCCGCAGTTTCTCGACGGCGCAGTCGCCGGCTTCGTCAAGGACCAGAGCGCCGCCCTGCCCGACTTCAAGAAACAGAACGAAAAGAAACTGACCTTCAAAGGCCTCGGCCTGCGCCAGGTGGACAGCACGGCCACCCAAGGCGGCGGCAAAACCTTGAACTCCACCTTCCTCGGCGGTTCCGGCAATCACTTACTGGTGATCCAGGCGATTTCGCGGGCGGATGATGTGAAGGGGCATGCGCAGTTGGTGAAACTGATCACCGGCGGCAAGTAAACCGACCGTTAAAACCACACCGATCAACTGTGGGAGGGGGCTTGCTCCCGATGGCGGTGCATCAGTCATGCATGTGTTGGCTGACACACTGCTATCGGGAGCAAGCTCCCTCCCACATTTTTAGCGGTGTTCACTTCACATTGGTTTCCAGCCAGGCCTTCAAGTCCTGCACTTCCGCTGCGCTGATGGTGTGGTTCATGCCCGGATAAGTATGAAACTGCGGCTTGAGCCCCACCCCCGACAACACCTCGTTCGCCCGCGTCGCCGAGGCATACGGCAGCGCTTGGTCCAACGTGCCGTGGCCGATGAAAATCGCCAGCTGGCCCAATCGCTCATCCGGCTTGAGCTGCGCCTTGAGCACCGGCAACACGCTGCCACTGAGCGCCGCAATCCCGCGCACCAACTCAGGGTCACGTAACGCCACCTCGTAAGACATGATCGCGCCCTGGCTGAACCCCACCAGGAACACCCGGTCAGGCTGGGTGTGGTATTTGACGGTAGCCTTGGCGACAAACGCCTTGATCAGCGTGGCGCTGCTCTGCAGGTCGTCGGTCATCCCATCGTAATCGCCGTCACCCGGCGTCTTGGTGAACCAGCGGAACCCTTGGGCGTCCACCGGCATCGGCGCGCGCGCCGACAGGTAGGTCCAGGTGGACGGCAGCGCATCCTTGATGCCGAACAGGTCTTCCTCGTTGCTACCAAAACCGTGCAGGAAAATCACCAGCGGCTGGTTGCGCGCATCGCTCTGGGTCTGTTCCAGGTACAACAACGGCAAGTCGGTGTGCAGGTCGGAATCGGCGTGGGCGGCACCGGCCACCAGGGTCAGCACCAGCGCGAACAGTTTGAACATGGAGATCGACCTCAGGGTTTGCGCAGCAAATAAGTGTCCATGATCCAGCCGTTGGCCAGACGCGCAGCCTTGCGCACCCGTTGGATGTCTTCAGCGACTTCACTCACCTTGCCGCTGATGAGGATTTCATCCGGCGTGCCGAGGTAGGCCCCCCAATAAATGTCCAGATCCTGATCGGCCACGGTGCGGTAGGAGTCTTCGGCGTCGAGCATCACCACCAGGGTGTCGGCATCGCTCGCCTGCCCCGCCGCCAAGCGGCGCCCGGTGGTGATCTCGATGGAGCGGCCGATGCGGTTCAGCGGCACTTTGTGCTGGGCCGCCAGGGCCTGCACGCTGGTGATGCCGGGGATCACTTCGAATTCAAAGACGCAGCGGCCACTGGCCAGGATCGCCTGCAGAATGCGGATGGTGCTGTCGTACAACGCCGGATCGCCCCAAGCCAGAAAAGCCCCCACTTCGCCGTCGGCCATTTCTTCGTTGATCATGCGCTCGAAGGTCTGCTGCTTATCGCGGTTGAGGTCCTGCACGGCGCGGGTGTAGTCGATGTCCCCGCGCACCCGCTCGGGGCAATCGGCCTCGACGAAGCGGTAGCCGGGCTCGGTGATGTAGGTCGCGCAGATCTCACGGCGCAGGTCGATCAGTTTGTCTTTGCTCTGGCCCTTGTCCATCAGGAAAAACACGTCGGTGCGGTTCAGCGCCTTCACGGCCTGCATCGTGATGTAGTCAGGGTTGCCGGCGCCAATGCCGATGATCAGGATGCGTTTCATGGGTTGCTCTCATTGCGGGGCGTGGATTTTGCCATGTTCACGCACTCAGGCGTGAGTTTCCAGGCGCAGGCGCCAGACGCCGTTGAAACGCAGCTCAGTGCAAGACAGCGGCTCCACATCGATGCGATAAAACATCGCGACGGGAAACTGCATGACGTAGAGCAACGCGGCGCGGATGACAAACGGGTGGGTGATGGCCACGACATGGCCGGATTCGGTTTGCAGCGACTGCATCCACTGCGCGACGCGCGCGCAGAGCCGATCCACCGACTCGCCACCGTGGGGTGCGCTCGCGCTGTCGGTGAGCCAGGTCGTCAGTTCGGCGCTGTCGAGCGCGGCGATGTCCTGGCCTTTCCAGTGCCCGACATCGCCATCGCGCAAGGCCTCTTCGATCTGCGCCCGATCGCCGAACAAGCTCGCTGTCTGACGGGTTCGCGCCTCGGGCCCACAGCGCAGCCGCACGTTTTTCTTGAAGCGACCGGCCAGGGATAACGCCGCGTTTTGCCAATCCATCACCAACGATTCGTCATCGGCAAAGCAGCCGCGCTTTTGCAACGGCGTGACGGCATGGCAGATCAGAGTCAAACGGGTGGCTTGCATCGCGGATCGCAACTACAGGAAGGATGAGGCCGCCAAGACTGGCGCAGTTGGGGCGATCACGCAACGTCCGGGGCCGGATCCTGCACTAATCAAACCACTCCCGCCGCCCCTCGAACGTACTGGTGATCAACTCGACGATCATCTGCACCGCCTCGGCATGCTGCACCTGCGCTTTCACCGCCAGCCACACCTGGCGCTGCATGGGCTCGGCGAGCAATCCCGGCAAGGCCACCAGGCCACGGTCGAAGCTGCCCATGTAGCGCGGCAGCAAACCGATGCAGGCGCCGCAGCGGATCATCTCGAGCATCAACGAATAGGCATGCACCTGCACGACCGCGGCCAGGCGCTGTGCCACCACCGTGTTCCATGGCTGTAAGGCGTTCACCTGCCCATCCGGCTGCCACTGCACCAGCATGTAGTCATCCAGGTCTTCGACACTGTCGGGGCGGGTTGTCAGCCGCGAGTAACGCTTGGCGATGTGCGGCAGGTACTCCAAGCGCGCCAGCACTTGAGGCGGCGCAGTGGGGAAACTCGGGCCGGGCGTGGGGCCATCGGCGTCGGAGAGCCACAGCACCACGTCAACGTCCACCGCTTGCAGGGACAATTGGCTGTCGATGGAGATGATTTCCAGGCGCACGCTGGCGTTGCGGCGCAGCAAGGCGATCAGGTCGCGCCCGAGGATGTCGTGCAGGATCGGCTCGGCCACGGCCAGGCGAATCAGCGGTTGCTCCACCACCGGCAGGCGCCGCGCATGGGCCAGGGCAATCAATTGCGCCTGCAGCAGTTGACCATCGCGGCTGAGTACCAGGCCGTTGCCCTGAAAACTGAACAACACATGGCGCAACTGTTCCTCCAGTTGCGCCAGGCGTTTGCGCAGCAGCGTCGCCTTGATATTCAGGCTGCGCGCCGCCTGCATGAAACAGCCGCAGCGCGCACTCACCAGAAAGTAGCGCGCGACCTCCGGCTCGATGTCGTTGGCCAGGGCCAACCAGGCGCTGCGGGACTGACTCGGCTCGCGATAGGGTGCAGGCCCCTGGGGGCCAGACGGTTCTAGAAATGCCATGGGAGACTCCCTGTCTTGTAGGTCTTGTGCATCCAATGCGGTTGACGCGGGTTACTCCAGCACCTGGTTCAACTGCGCGCCGTCGATGCTCAAGGTCGCGGTATTGAGCATGCCTTCCAGATACGCCTTGGCGATCTGTTCCTGGCGTTGCGCGCGCAGGGCCTGGGTCAGGCGCTCGCGCAGTTCGTCGAGGGTCGCGGTGCGCGCCGGTTGCTGGGCGGTGAGTTTGAGCACATGGAACCCCGCCGGGCTTTGCACCACCTCCGAGACCGCACCGACCTTGAGCCGCGACACCGCTTCGCGCACCGCTGGCACCAGTTGCTGCAACGGCTGCAAGCCCGAGTCGCCACCGCGCTGGGCGGTGTCCGGGTCTTGCGAGTATTGCGTGGCCAGGGCGGCAAAATCCCCCGGCGCGGCCTGGGCCTTGCGGCTCAGTTCCTGGGCCTGGCGACGTACCGCGTCGACACCTTGCGGGTCATTCAGCGCCAGGAAGATCTGGCTGACCCGGTACATCGGCGGCGTCATCCATTGTGCTTTGCCAGCGTCGTAGGCCTGCTGCAATTCAGCGGCGCTGGGGTAGTCGGCCGGCACCTGGCTGACCGAGAGCATGTAGTCGCGAAACACGATCTGTTCGGTGGCGGCGCGGGTCTGTTGCTCCACCTCCGGGCGTTGGCGCCAGCCCTGGGCGTCGGCCTGTTCGAGCACGGCCTTTTGCGCCAGGCGCGAACGCAGCCAGCTCTCCAGGGCGCCACGGTTGCCGCGCAGTTGCTCACGGGATTCGGCCGGCAGGCTCGCCAGCACGCTTTTCAGTTCAGGCACGTCGATCTGCTGGTTGCCCAGGCGTGCCACCGCCGGCGCGCCACGCTCGTTGGGCGAGGACGTGACGACAGGCGCCGGTTGCTGAGCGGCGACCGGGTCGCTGCCCGGTCGCAAGCTCAACCCCACCGCCACCACCAGCAACGTCAGCGCCCCCGCGCCGACAACCACGGTTCGCTTCTTCACAGCACCGGTACCTCTTCAGCCACAGGTTCAGCCGCCGCCTGGGCCTGCAACTGCGCGGCGTGCTGGCTGTACTCACGCAGGTAGACGATAAATTCCTGCAGCAGGCGGTCCCACAGTTCCAACTGGCTGCGCAGGTGCGTGGCGCCGACACCGGCCACCACCACGTCCATTTCCATCAGCAGAAATTCACCCTGCACCGACAGCCGCGCAAAACGGCGCGAGGCGTTCCACACCTGGGCCAGGCCTTCGGGCAGGTCGCCCTGCACGCGCAGCGCGCAGCTGTAGGTGAAATCCACGTAGCTGCCCGGCTCCGTCGCCGGGTTGCCGAAACGCACGGCAAAGCCAATGCCCTGGCTCGCGCTGAGCAGTTGCACGATGCCGTTCTGCTCGCTCTGGTTGACCCGGTAGCCGGCCTCTTGCAGCAACTCGGTGAGGCTCTGGGCGGTGACGCTGGTGATCAATTCGTTCATGGTCTGCTCTTCCTTGTGGATCAATGATTGACGCCCGCCTGGGGCGCATCGAAGCGGGTCTTGTACAGATCGTCGCCAAACCCCTGGGCCAGTTCCTCGAACTTGACCCGCGCACCGCTGGCGAAGGGTTGGCGAATACTCATCACCTCGGCCACGTCGATTTTTTCGTAGGCCGCAAGCAACTGCTGAGCCACGCCGTACATCTGCTGATTCTTGGCTGAACATTGCTGCACTTGTGTGTCACGTTCGCTCAGTTGCGCCTGCAGGCGTGCGCGCTCGGTTTCTTTGCCCTTGGCCAACACCAGCAGTTCGTCATAAGCCTTCTTGAACTTGCCGATCTGCTCGTTGCTCGCCGCCGCCTGGGCTTGCGCCTGGCTGTGCAGGTTCTGTTGCTGGCCGGCGAGTTGCTCGGCCACGCCACGGGCCTTTTCCAGCTCGGCGGTCAATTGCTTGATTTGCGCCTGGGCCTGCTTGGCCTGGTTTTCCGCCGCCAGGCGCGCGGCACTGGCCTGGGCCTGCTCGCTTTGCAGCGCCTGCAACTGCTGGGTGGTGCTGCGCAGTTGCGTGCGCAGGCGCTCTTCCATGCCTTCGGCCGAAGCACCGGTGGTAACCAGCAGCAACAGCAGCGCGCATATTCGCGTGTTCATGGGGCATCTCCCTGCGCATCAGAAGCGCGTGTTGAGTTCCAGTTGCATCACATCGACTTCGAACGGCGCGCCATACACTTCCGACGCGCTCAACCAACGCGCACTGGCGTAGATGTTCTTGTCGATGCCGTAGTTGCCGCCAATGAAGTAGCCCTTGGCGTTGGTGCCGCCGAGGTGATACGAGGAGTCGTTGAAACCGTCGGGCAAGGCGTCAGGCTGGATGTACTTGTAGCCGGCCAGCACGTTCCAATCGCCACGTTTGCGCATCTCCAGCGCACTGCCGAGGGTGAACTGCACCATCATGGCGTTGCCGCCACTTTCAAACTGGCCCTTGCTATTGATGTTGTTGACGATCTGGCCTTCGCTGCGCTTGAGCATTTCGCCTTTGTCGTAGGCCAGGTTGCGGATGTAGTTGCCTTGGGTGCGCAACTTGAAGTCGCTGGGCAGTTCGCTGTCCCAGACCAGGTTGAGGTCCAGCACGTCGAACTTGGACGCCAGGCCTACGTACTGCGGGTCTGGCGTTCTGACAGGGTCCGCCGGGTTGGTGGTGTTGTTACGCAGCAGGAACACACTGTTGCCTTTTTGCATAAAGGCCACACGCGTGCCGTCGGTGTCGCAACCGGGGGCGCCGGCCCACGGCGAACAAGGGCTGGAGCGCTCGCCCTGGATGTCCTGGAACTGGTAGTAGGCCGCGGCGAGCTTAAGGCTGTTGCCGCGGTTGATCTTCCAATCGGCGCCGATTTGCCCGCCGAACAGCCATTTGGTCTGACTGTCTTCCTTGTCCTTGCCGTTGCTGCTGGCGGCATCCGCGGTGTATTCGACCGGGAATGCACCGAGGGTGCCGAACAGACCCCACTCGTTGTTGAGCTTGTGGTTGAAGATCGCAGCCACGCCGTCGAAATTGAGCTCGTTGGAATACATCATGTCGGTGGCGTAGAACGGATTGGCGATTCGCCCGCCGGTCAAGGTCATGTAGTCGGTGGTCTTCCACCTCAGGTAACCCTGGTCGAGCCAGATGTCCTTCTTGCCGAAGCCACCGCCCAGGGTCTGGGTAGTGGACACCGGGTTATTGTCAGAGCCGGTGCCCAGGCGAATGCCGGCGGTCCATTCCGGCGAAATCACCGCTTTCATGCCCAGGCGCGCACGCAGGCGGAACAGGCTTTCGCGGTCTTCACGGGTGTTGAGCAGCGGCGGCAACTTGGTGTTGGAGTTGCGGTTGACGTCGTAAGGCCCGTTCTCATTGAGCTTGGCGTAATCGAGGATTTCATTGCTGTTGTTACCCGAGAAATAGCGCGACTCGTCACGCAGGCGGATATCGCCATCAAAGCTGATGCGCGAGACCCAATCCGGGAAGGTATTGGGCTGGGCCCAGTTTTCCTGCTTGGCGGTGGCCATGACTTCGGCCTTGACCTGATCGCGGATCTGGTCGCGCACCGCTTGCGGCACGTACTGCACGCGCACGTCGCCAGGCGCCGCCGTCGGGCCGCTGGCGACCACCGGCGCGGCATTGGCCTGGCGTGCCTGTTGGGCTTCTTTTTCTGCCTGGGCGATCAACCCATTGGCGGTGTCCTGGGTGAGCACACCTTGCTGTACCAGCAGGCGGATCAGGTTGATCGTGACGTTTTCCGAAGGGGCGACCGGGGCGGCCGTCGCCTGGCCGACCAGGGTCGCGATGACCATGCCGACCGCCAGGGTCAGGCGATTCACGGGGGAAATCATTCGTAAGCAACTCCTGTAAAAAACTGCAAAAAATGGGTTCGATCAATCCGGACGCCGACCCTTGAGGGACAGGCGCACCGGCATGCTCACCGAGGCTGGAACGCGTTGCGCGGCATGCGGTACACGCAACGCCGCCAGCACCTGGGCGTCGGTCTCGCGGTCGCCGCTGGACTTGGCCAGCTCCACACGCGTGACCTGGCCCTCGGCGCTCAACCACACATCCGCCTGTACCGCGTAGGCCTTTTTGCGTAACTCCGGGTCTTCCCTCAGCAGGCGTTGAAACACCCCCGCCAGGTATTGCTTGTACGTGCCGGTACCCAGGCCACCACCGCCGGAACCGGCCATGCCGCCGCCCTTGCCCGCGCCGATGTTGAAGCCGTCGTTACCGGACTGCGCATCGCCATCGATCTGCATCGGGTTGGCCAAGTCGTCGGCCGGCGAAGGCGGTGCTTCTTCCGCCGGTTTCACCTCTTCGGGCTCCGGCGTGGGCACCGGTTCGGGTACTTTTTCTTCCACCTGGGGCTCGGGTTCCTTGGGTTTTTCCGGCGGCGGTGGCGGCGGTGGCGGCAACGGGATAATGGTCGGCACCTTGGGTGCTTCGCGGCGTACCCCACTCATGTCATTGGCCCATTGCCAGAGAAACCAGGCGGCCACGGCGCCCAGCAGCAGGCCGGCGCCCCACTTCAGCGGGCGCAGCGGCGGCTTGTTCTTCACGGGCAACGGCGGCATCGGGATCTGTGCGGTCATGACTCAGCCCTGGCTCGGTTTGCCGGTGACCAGCCCGACCTGGGACAGCTCCAACCGCCGCAGCAGGTCGAGCACCTCGATCACCTTCTGGTACTGCACCGTGGCGTCGCCGCGCACGATCACCGGGAAATCCGGGTTCAGCGCTTTCTCGATGCGCAGGCGCTCCTCCAGCTCGCCGAGGGTGACCGGGTAGGCATCGAGGAACACCTGGCCGCCGTCGTTGACGGAGATGGCCTTGGTCTTGGCCTCCGACAGCGACACCGAGGCGCTGGCCTTGGGCAGATGAATCTGGATGCCCGAGACCTGGGCGGTGGCGGTGAGGATGAACATCACCAGCACCACCATCAGCACGTCCACCAGGGGCGTGATGTTGATGCTGTCGACGGCGGCATCGTCGTCATCGTCGTGGGAGGCATTTACGGAAGCCATGGCGATTCTCCTCAGGCCGAAACCGGCGCGTGGTGCGGCACGCGGTGCGCCGTTTCACTGAACTGGCTCTCGCCGTGCATCTCCGCCAGGCGTGTGATGAACTCGTCGACGAACACGCGCATGTCGGCGCTGACTTCCTTGTTGCGCGTGATCAGGCGGTTGTAGCCGAACAGCGCGGGGATCGCGACGAACAGGCCCATGGCCGTGGCCAGCAAGGCCGCCGCCATGCCCGGGGCGATCGCATTGATGTTCACGTCGCCGGCCATGGCCGTGCCGAGGAACACCACCATGATGCCCAGCACCGTACCCAGCAGGCCGATGTACGGGCCGCCGGCGATGGCGTTGGACAGCGTCGACAGTTTGGAACTGAGCGCCTGGTTTTCGCGGGTACGCACGCCGTCCATGGAGCAACGGATGGCTTCGATGGTGGCCGCCGACACCGACGAGGTGTCGGCGCCCTGGGCGCGGCGGGTGCGGATCTCCTTGACCGCCACGCAGTACAGGCGCCACAGCGAAGAGTGGGTCAGGCGTTCGGCGAGTACGTTGTCGTCGTAGAACATTTCCAGGCGGGTGCCGATCTGCGCGAACTGCTCGCGAAACGCCTCGTTGGCACTGCTCACACGGCTGACCATACGGTTCTTGCGAATCATGATGACCCACGACTGGAACATCATCGCCACTAGCACCAGGATGATCACCCAGGCATCCATCGGCACCGCGTTGAGCAGAAAGCCCAGGCTGCCGAAACCGTAGCCCGACTGTTCTTCATCCACGCCGTAAGCGACCAGTTTCGACTCGGCGCCCTGGGCACTCGCATCGGCCAGCAACACGGTCGCCGGGCGGGCCACCTTGGACAGGCGCAGCTCATCCATCGCCCCGGCAAACGGCAAGTGCGGGCCGGCTGCTTCCGGCAGATCGGCGCCGATCGCCAGTTGTGTATTGAACGCCGGCATCGCCACCGCCAGGCTCGCGGTTTCGCGGCCGTTGACATACAGCGTGACTTTTTCACCCTCGGCGGTGAACGCCAGGTGCTGCCATTGACCGGGGTTCAGCGGCTGGGTCGAGACGGCGCGCTGGCCGTCGATTTCCACGAACGGCATGCCTTGGTTCAACCCGAGCAACAGGCTATGCGGAGCCTCACGCCGGGCGAGGACGATCTGTTCGCCGCTGGCCTGGTCCAGGCGCAGCCAGGCGCTGAACGTGAAGGCACCACCGGCGGCATGTTGCAGCGACGGGCTGGCCGGCAACAGCAAGGGCTGGCCACTGAACTGCAAGGCCCGCCCGACCACACCGTCGATGCTGCTGCCGGTGGCATTCAGCGCGGTGTTGGCGTAGGCGGTGGTGTCCCGTGGCGGTGTGCCGCTGGCCCCGTCAAAGTGATACAGCGCGGTGTAATTCGGGTCGAAGGTCAGCTGGCCGTTGGCGGTGGCCGGGGCCTTCTGGTTGCCGTAGTACATCCACAGGTCCTGGCGCTGAGCGCCTTCGACCTTGGGCACATCGACCCAGATCAGCGCCATGCCCATCAGCGGGTCGAAGCTTTCGATCTGGTGGTTGAACACGGTCTTGTCATCGGCACCGACAAAGCGCAGGTCGCTGCCATCATCCTTGACCCCGTCAAAGGTGAAGTTGCCGGTGTGCAGGCGCACCAGCAGCGCGGTGCGGCCCAGGGCCTGGTTGATCGCGGCGCCTTGGGCGGTGGTGTCCACGCTGATCTGTTTGCGATAGTGCCAATCGTCCTGCCACCAGGCATGGGCGGTGGCCGGGAGCGCGAAGCCCAGGCAGATCAACAGGCTCAGGAATAGGCGTTGCATGGGAAGAATCTCCGGGAAAAAGGGTCAGAAGGTCGCCTGCACACTGAAGTGCAGTCGCGAGTCCTGTTTCTGGGTGTTTGGTCCGTCGAGCAGCGGGTAGCCCCAATCCAGGCTGCCGGACAACCATTTGCTCAAACTGGCGCGGGTGCCAAGGCCGACACTGGCCAGGCTGTATTCGTCTTCCTGCTCGGGCAGCGGGTCGTGCAGACGCAGGCGCGCGCCTTCGGCGAACGCGTAGAAGCGCCACTCCTGCACATAACTGCCGAGGAACTTGGCCAAAGACGGTGTGCGCAGCTCCTGGGAGAGCAGCAACCCCTCATCCCCCGTGCGCTCCGCCGCCAGGTAACCGCGCACCGAGGTGGCGCCGCCAGCGGAATACTGCTCGTTGGACACCAGCGGTCCCGAGGCCAACTGGAAGCCGGCCTTGGACGCCGACTGCCAGTCGTTGGCGAAGGTGTAGGTGTAATTGGCATCGCCCTTGAGCACGGCGAAACTCGGGCTGGAGTCCCAGCGCTTGGCACGGAATTCTTCGGCGTCGCTGCCATAGCCAAAGAATGCGCGGGTGCCGACGACCAGGTTCAAGCCCAGGCCCAGCTGGGATTTTTCGCTGTAGCGGTAGCCGTTGTAGCCAAAGGTGAACGGGGCATACTTGAGCGGCACCTGGTCGCTGCTGGCGCCGAATTTCAGCTGTTCGTCGAAGTCCTTGAAGTCGATGCCGAAGGAGAATGAGTTGGCCCAGTTCCCGTTCAGCGGCAGGTTGTAGATCGCCGACACCCCGTAGGAATGGCCCTTGCCCAACACGTTGCTGCCGCCGATAGTGGCGATGTTGCTGTCGGACTGATAACCGGAAAACTGCAAGGTCCAGCGCTCATCCAGCGGCGCGCTGTAGGAACCCGACCAGACCTTGGCATTCGAGCTGTCCTGGGGCGCGGTGAAATACGTCAGCGAGATGCTGTGGCCCAGTTGCCAGAGGTTGTCGTAGCCCAGGGTCGCGACCGAGCGCAGCTTCTCGGTGTCGGCGCTGTAGTCGTTGTTCAGGCCGATACTGGCGTGCCATGGGTTCTGGTCCTCCACCTGCAAGTCGACGTCCATCGTGCCGGGGCGCTGGCCCTCGCGGACCAGCGGCGTGACCTGGCGCCCGGCACTGCGGTTGAGCCCGGCCAGCTGGGTTTGCACGCTGGCGAAATCCGGCACGGCACCTTCCTTGAGCGCCGGTACTTCCTCGCGGATTTCCACCGGCGAATAATGCTTGGCCCCCACCACCCGCACGCGGCCGACCTTGGTTTCGCTGACTTGCAGGTAGACGATGCCGTCATCGACCTTCTGCTCCGGCAGCTCCACAAACACCGACTGGTAGCCACGCGCCTGGTAGATCTTCTGCAGCGCGTCGCGGGCGCCTTCGATATCGTTCAGGGTCTTTTGCGGGCCGAGAAACGGGTACACCGCCTCTTCGATCGTTGCCGCGTCGAGCACGGTATTGCCGCGCACGAAGTACTCGTTGACGTCCACCCGGCGCGCCGGGGCATCGCCCTCTTCGGCCAGCGCCGGCTGCACCAAGGTGCCCAGCGCCAGGCAACACAGCGCCAGCGTTGACTTGAACAGATGCTCCACACAGCCCCCTAAATATCTAAAATGTTGCGCCCTCGCCAATTGCACGGCGTTTGGCCTGCTCAATTGCGGGTTGTCGAAAGTTGGCTGTGCCGTGCCAGCCAGGTGTGCAACAAGGCGAAGTTCAACGAGAACTCCGGCATGTGCAGCAAGGCACCACAAAACACTTCACCGATGACGGTCTGGATCAATTGCACCGCCCGCGGGTTGCTCAACAGGGTGGCGATATCGCGCTGCAGCACCTGGATGCCCCACACCTTCTGGTGCAGGTCGAGGCCGACGAACCAGCGGAACAGCAGGTTGTAATTGAGTTGTTCGTGCAGTTGCTGTTCGCTGGGCACGGAGTACAGCAATTGCAGCAGCAGGATCTGCAACACGGTGCGCGGCGCGATCTGCATCCCGGGTGCGGGCTGCAGCAGGTCGTGGTGCCGGTCGAACACCGCATCGATCTGCGGGCGCAACAACACCAGCGAATGGCCGGCGGGGATGTAGCTGGAGACTTCCTTCAAAGCGCCCTGCCAATCGTCCTGCGAAACGATCCACACCCAGGGCGCGCCGTAGCGGTACACCGAAACCGGCTTCTTGCGCGCGGCTTCGACGATCTTCGACAGGCGCTGATCGAGCTCCTGCATGCCGACTTTCGAGTAACGTTCCATAGTTCCCATGTGCCCCACTCCTGGCGTCCTGCTGACGGCTGGGGAGACGACTTGTGGCCGCCTCCAGCGCGTTACATAGGCAAGACGGGCGTGGCCGGGCACTACCGAACTTTTGTCACGAAAGCTTCATTTTGGATTGAGTGGGGGGCATTTTTTGGGGAGGGGGGTGATCGGCTACATGTCCGGTTCTTTGGGTTCTGATCCATGGAGATATCTGATCTATGGAGATCAAAATGTGGGAGGGGCGGTGCGACGATTCGACTTGCCCCCGATGGCAGTGTGTCAGTCACTACATGCATGACTGATCCACCGCCATCGGGGGCAAGCCCCCTCCCACCTTCCAGCCGAGTTAGCCATGAAACACCAGCCTGCTATTAGGCCGCCGCGCCAACAGCAAAAAAAACGGGGCAATCACTGATTGCCCCAAACGTACATCGAGAGGTCCTTCCACCTACAACGTGATCTGCTTGCGCTCCTCATCCGTCAACCGCGCACGCGCCTGTTCGCTCAACGGCCCCGCGCCCAGTACCTGCACCGGGCTGTTGGGGTTGTACTCCGAGGTCTTCGGCTGTTCCTGCGGCTCGCGCTGCACCGGCTCGGAGCCAAAGCTCAACACTTCCACCGTCACGATCGACGCCCTGCCCTGCTTGGCCGCCGCCTGCTGGCTGCGCGCCGCGTCTTCCGCCGCCTGGGACGCCGCCGCCCCCGCGGCGCTGGCCGAGGTCATGGCGCCGGTGTTGACGGTGGCCGTCACCGGCACCCCGGACGACTTGCCCTGGGTCTGGATGTTCGCCGCGTTGACCACATGCAAGGCGGCGATGTTGACGTTGCCCGAGACCCGAATGCCCGCCTCGCCCGCGTCGATGGTGCCGGCCGGAGCCAGCAGGTCGATGTCACCGGCCGGCACTTCGGCAATCGGTGCCAGGGTGGCAATACCGGCACCGGCGCTTGGCACACTGGGTGACAAGGTCACGTTGCCCCAGGTGTCATAGAGCCG
Source organism: Pseudomonas sp. GV105 (assembly GCF_003058185.1). NCBI lineage: Bacteria > Pseudomonadati > Pseudomonadota > Gammaproteobacteria > Pseudomonadales > Pseudomonadaceae > Pseudomonas > Pseudomonas sp. GV105. The sequence continues at coordinate 368,898 of NZ_QBUF01000006.1, read as the reverse complement.
CTTGGGCGGTGTGTACAGCACGGTGGTTTTCGAGCCACGGCCGGCGTTGATGTCGCCTTCGTTGGACCAGGCGAGAATCGCCCCGCCAAAGGTGGTCATGATCCGGCTCTGGCCTAGCAGGATGCTGCCCCGGGAATACAATTGAATATCCCCGGCACCCTGCGTGAGGACCCCGGCACTGGCTGGCGGCACGTTGCCTTCAATCCCGAACACCTGCTGCCCGCCAGGGCTGAGCATCTGGATATTGCCGCCAAACAGGGTATGCACCCCGGCACCGCCGTACAGGGTGATGTCGCCGTTGTACACGATCGGGTTACCCGCCACGTCCTTGCTCGGCAACAGTGCGTTGATGGCCGCGCGGCTGCGGACAAAGCTACCGGAACGCGGGCCAGCGGCCAGGTTGTATTCGCGACCACCTTCGCGCACTTCGGCGAAGTACACCGAACGGGCGAAGATGCGTTGCTGCTCGGGGCCCAAGCCTGCAAAGTACGCCCGCGCCTGCTCAGCATCGCCGCTGAAGGCGTAGCGCTCGTTGAGCCATTGCAACAGTTCGGCCTCGTAGGTTTTCGCCACCTTGCCGGCTTGCGCGGCCAGCGCGACACCCTCGACCGCCTGATTGGCGCGGTCCAGGTAGGGCGTGACGAACTTCAGGTAATCCAGGCCGTTGAGCCCGACCCCGGCTTCCAGCACGATGGATGCCCCCGGACGGGAGTCGCCCACCGCCACCGGTCCCAGGCTGGTGATGGATGCTTTGTCGGCCATCAACAGGTTGCGCCCGGCACTGACTTCCAGGGTGCCGGGGCCGGCGACGTTGAAGCTGCTGTAGAGAATGTCGCGCCCGGCGGAAACCACTGACACGTCCTCAGGGCGGCTGTGAACGAACAGGTTGCCGCGGCTTTCACCCAAGTAATCGCCGTTGTAACCCAACAGTTTAGGAAGCACCGTCGACGAGCCCATATCGGTACCTGAACTGACAATGTCGCGCCCCGCCCGCATCCAGACCGGGCCTGCGGACTCATAGCGGACCTGGCCTTGACGCGGGCTGCCGAATGTCAGGATCTCACCGCTGCGCAACCCTACGATGTCGCCCTGCTGGGCATAAAACCTGGCCGGTTCTGCCTGGGAAGCCGGACGCGCAAGATCAGTCGCGCTGCGGAAGGCGAACAAGGAAAGGTCGTCCTGTATCGCGTCACTGCCCAGGTTGTTGACGACCAGGCTGAACCCATTCCTGCCGACAAAGGCTGGCGCGAACGGCGTCGGTATAGCACCCTGGCTGTCACCCGACTGGTTGACCGCATAACCGCTGGCGTAAATTGAGTCCCCGGCCAACATGGCCAATCGTCCTTTGCTCGACGGCGCCAATAACAGCGAATAAGCGGGATTGTTAGGCAGCGGGCCAGCACCCAGCGCGGATGCGCCGAGATAAATACTGCCATTGGCTGCTACCACGCCGAGCTTGGAGGGGAAGATGAAACGCCCGTCCGAACTGGAGTAGTTTTGCTCGGGCAGAGGATTCAGCTGGCCATTGGCGCTCAGCGACATGCTCTGCACGCTAGGCGTCAAACTGCCACCTGCGGAGAACAAGTCGATGGCGGTACGCTCGGTCCATAATGAGAACCATGTGGTGCCATTGCCATAAGCGCTACCGTTGTAACTGAACGCTTGGGTATTTTCGGTAGAGACGCGTCCAGGGTCGCCGGTCCCCGCCAACACCAGGTCACCTCGCGTCGACAGCGTGGCCGTGGCGTCGCCCAGCATCAAAGTGATCCCGCCCGTGGCCGTGCCCAGGCTTGCGGTGTACGGCGAGTAGGCTCGGCTTTCCTTGACATCCTGATCGTTACGCATACTGCCGTAGTTCAAGGCAATGCCCCCCAGGCTGCCTGCCTGCAGGTTCAAGGCGCCACGCAGGTTGGTCAGCACGCCATTGAGGCTGAGTGTTTGTGCCTTATAGTCGACTGATTGCAAGCTGGCGGTATTACTGCGGGTCGCACGAGCGTCCAGCCCAGGGTTCAAATCGCCTCCCATGCGTACATCCAGGTCGCCGCCCCCCGTCAACAGCAATTGACCGTCCACCACCCGCCCGGTACTCCCCACTGCCAACACCAGGCCTTCACTGCGCGGTGCTCTCAAGCCATCCACGGAGCCACGGCGCGTCTGCATGCCACCATCGCTGCCCAGGTCCAGGGTCAGATTGCCGCCGCCCAGCGTGCCGACACCGGTGAACCCCACCAGGCGTGGCAGCTGGTCTATCTGCGCAGCGTCGTCAAAATACCGGTTGGCAGTGCCGCTTTTGCCCTTTATATAAGTGCCAAAGTTGATCCACCAACTGGTCGGTATCGGGGTGACACCCGCCGTGCTGCCTGTGCCTTGGCGCCACAACCAGTTGCCCAGGTTCGCACTGTTGAGTTGGCTGCGACCGTCATTGTCCATTGGCCTATCTTGCATCGACGTCCAGACAGCGCCCGTCAGGCTACCGCCGGTGCGCAGCAACACGTTGCCGCCGCCGTCGGGGTACCAGGCGGCGTAAGGGCTGGCGCTGCTTTCATCGACCAAGGCTTCATACGCCTTGGCCGCGCTGCCCAGCACCGTCCCATCCTCAGCGGTGACGCGAGCCTGGTTGAAGTCGGCGGCGGCACCACCTGCGCGAGACGCGCTGGACGCCCCTGCGGTGTACACGCCGTAGGGCGATTGCATTGAGACGTTGCCCGCAGCGATCAGATCCAGATCACCGGTGCCGGTGCGCAGCACACTGAAATGCTGACTCACGGGTGAAACCAGTTTGACCGGACCGACGATCACCTGTTCAGGGATTGCTGGAGTGGGTTCGCCCAAGGAAACGCACAGATCTGCGTCGCACATACTTTCGTTTTCGGGTGACACCGGCGCCCCGGGAGTAAAGCCAAACAACTCGGCTAAGTCGCTCCACACGTAGTTGACGCGCACGCACAAGTCCGGGCAAGAAGCCCACTCGGACTCCGGCACCGGAGTACCCGCCGTGACGCCGAACAGCTCGGCGGCAAAGTCACTCCAGTACCAGGCGCCGCCTGGCCGGGCCGGTTGCCCCGGGATGATGGTTTTACTGTGAGTCTCGTAAATGCCGTAGTGCGTGTCCGCCAGGGTCAGGTCGCCGGCAAAGGCCGGCTGGATAGAACGCGTGTCGGCCGCCTGGGTATCAGCACCGGACACCAGACGCAACGACCACGACTGCGAGCCTTCGGCCAACATCGGCGCCACAGCCCAGTTCTGGCGTGCCGTGGCGCCGGTCACGGTATGCAACGGCACCGATATCGCGCCGTTCGGCAGTTTGACGTCCGTGCCATAAGGAATCAGCGCGCCAACCTTGAGAGCCAGGTTCACAGCCAGCAAAACACCGTCGGTCGCACTGCCGATCAGCACCCCTCGGCTGGGTAACGGCACGCCGGCCGGCCAGGTCATCGCGCGCAGGGCGGCAGCGCCCGCCAATACGGTGCCGGCGTCCAGTCGTGTACCGGCAGCGAGCACCACAGGTTGTTGCAACAACGTGCCGGCGGCATACAGCAGGTTGCCGGCGCTGTCGCGCACCGCCGCGCTCAACACGGTATTGGCCGGCAGGGTCAGTGGCGCATCGAGGATGCCCTGCGTCGGCAGCACAGTGCCTTGCGCCAGCGTGGTGGCCTGGATCGGTAACGAGTAGTTGAGGGTCTTGCCAGTGGGGAATGCACTGCCCTCTGCCAGCACCACACCAGGGCCGGGCACGATCACATCGCTGCCGAACCCTTGCAGGCCGGGGGTCAGCACCCAGCCGTTGTCGTCCGGGGTGGGCGGCGGCGGGGCAAAACCGTCGTTGATGCTGCCGTAGACGTCCAGGTTGCCACCGGCACGCACCACCAGGCTGCCGACCTCGCCAGAACCATACACCAACGTCTTCGGCGTATTGCGGTTGAGGCTGGCATAGCGCATGCCCGACAGGTCCAGGTCGCCACTGACCACCAGATCGCCTTCGGCGACGATTTCCACGCCTGGGCGCAGGTGGAAGGCGTCGGCGTAGCGGCTGTTGTTCAAGCCCGCCAGCTTGCCTTGCGTCAACCCGAGGTTGTTCAAGGCATTGTTGATAAAGGTTTCACTGAGCGCGTGTTTTTTATTCAGATAATCCTGATCGATCACCTGATACGGCCGGCCACTGGCCGACGGCTCAACGCCGGGCGGCGCATCGGTGTAACGGGCAACGGCGTTCAGCGCGATGGAGCGAGCGCCAAGGATATCGACGCGCCCGCGCGCATCGATGGCCACATCATTGGCATTCAGCCGGGGGGCATTCAGTTCCAGGGTGCCACGGGCCAGGCCGTCGTATTGCCCCGGGCCACGGCCCAGGACCGCAGCCGTGCCGTGGCGCACGTCGATACGCGCGCCATCGGCCAAGGTCAATTGACCGTCACCGCTGTTGAGTTCAACCATCGCCCGGTTCGGCGCATCGATGATTTTGCCGTAGCTGTCGACCCGCAACGCCGTACCGTGGGCATCCAGCACCGCACTGCCGGCGAGGGTCAGACCCTGCTTGCCGGCCAGGCGGATACTGCCGACCCGCTCACCACTGGCGTCGATAGTGCCCACCACCGTCAAACTGCCGTTATCCACCGAGACGTTGACTTGATTGGCCTTGAGTTCATCGCCGATAACCAGGTTGCCCTGCTTGAGCTGGAAGCTGCGCGAACCCCACACCTGTCCCTGGTTCAAGCGTTGGTTCAACGCGGCGAAATCCCCCATCTGCTGCGCACGAATGTCCACCCCGCCCGCCTGGTACGGTACCAGGGTGCCACCGGCATCGTAATAGCCGCTGCTACCGGCGCGGATCTGCCCTTGCAAGTCGACCTGCCCTGCTCCGGCGTCCACCGCCACGGCTTTGAGCAGGCCACCTTGGTTGTATCGGGCTGACAGGTCGACGAGCGCACCTGCGGCCTGATAAATGTTGCCGTGGCGGCTTTCCAGGCTGACGTCACCGCCCCAGCTGTATTTGCTCACGTCGTTGTTCCGCACGGTGCGACCACTGAGGTCCAGACGCGAAGAGGCGCCCAGGGTCAGCGCTTCATCGGCGCTGAGGGTCAGCTTGCCGCTGGGCAACACCACCGCCGTATCGACCGCCACGCTGCGCCCGGACAGCAATAACTCGGCGCCCAACGCGTCGATGGCCGTCGCATCCGCCGGGGCCGCACCGTTGGCCGGGGCCACTACGGTCACTGCGCCACCGGCGGTGATCCGGTTGACCGAACCGGCTTCACCGGTCAACAGCGGCGCGGTGATGGTCAAGTTGCCGCCACTGTAGGCAAAGCCCTTGCCCGCTTCATAAGCGCCCTGGGACTGATGCACCGCCAGGCTGCCTTTGTGGTTGGCCGTAATGCGTTCGTCGGCGTTGAGGTGGACATTGGCAAAGCCCAGGGTCATGCGGCCATTCTCGGTCAGGCCATCGGGCTGGGCATTGCGGCCATAGCCAAATTCGATGCGCCGAGCCTGCAGCTCCAGGGTGCCGCTGCCGGTGCCCGCACCTTGGTTGATCACGGCCGGCGGCGCACTGGTATCGCCTCCCCACACCAAGGTGCCGGTCTGGATCAACGCCACATCCGCCGCGTTGCCATAGCCATAGATCGCCGGAGTCGTCAGTAACAGTTCATCCAGCAGTGACTTACCCGAGCTGTCGAGGGTGCTCAGGGTGGCGCTGCCATAGAAGTTCAAGGATTGCCCAGCTGTCAGTGCCAGGCTTTTCAGGGCCGGTGCGCCGCGTGAGGTATCGCCGCGCAACAGGCGATCCATCACTTGCTGATTGAGGGTCAAGCCCGACGGCAACACGCCGCGCGCGGCGGCCTCAGCCAACGCCTCCGGGCTGCCGACATTGATCCCACCCACCGCCAGCGCCAGATGACGGGTGCCGTAGCGCACACCGTCACCCAAGGCAAAGCGGTTGGTGGTGGCAAAGGCAATCGAGCCCTCGGAATACAGTGACGTTTCACCGCTGCAAGCCCCTGGATTGCACTGGCCGATCAGGATGCTGCCTGGTCCTCTATTATTGTCGCCAGCGGTTGGGGCCAGCATCTGCAAGCGCCCATTGGACACTGCCAGGACACTATGAGCGCCTGGTCGATAGATAAAACCATCATCCGAATCATAGGCAGCCTTGCCGAGCCCCAGGGTGTTGATCGACGCACCTTGTTCGATCTCAATGGCGCCCGAGGACGTACCCGTCATCAAGAACACTTCCGGCGCCGCCAAGCTCGCACCTTGACGCACAACCACCGAGTTCGCGCTGGATCCTGTGTCGAACCCGACAAAATTACCACCCTGGCCGTACATCACCGTCGTCAAGCCGCCCACCACCAAACGGGCGGCCCCCAAGGCATTCAAATCGCTGGCGCGTACCGCCACTGTCGACGGCGTGGTACTGGCTTGGGCAGTGTCAGAAATCACCTCGATAGCGTCGCCCTGCACCGTTACAGTGGCACCGAATCCACCCTCCGCGGGTTTAAAACGCCCCTCGCCATCAAAGGTGAACCCCACGTCTTTTTGACCGGCGATCAGTTGCAACTTCAGGGTTTTGGCGTCGGCTTCAAGGGCCGCACGCGGGACGCCCAGGCGCGCAGCGTCAGCGCGCACGAAGTCTGCGTAACGGGTTTCGTTGTACTGGGAATACCGGCGCAATACCGCCGCCGGCGTGACGATCACCTGGCTCGACAGGCTGTCGCGAATGCCGGTGTGGGCAATCGACAGGAAGCCCTCGGTTGACCAGGAACCGTTATTCATGGCCGAAGCGTTCGGCATCGAACCTGCGGCAAACGCCGTTGCCAAGCCGTTGATCTCGACCCGAAACGCCCCCGGCAACAAGGCGTAACTAGACGGCAGCAAGGTGTAGGTCCCCGCCGGCAAGCCTGGAACCCCGGCACCGATACTGATTTGTTGCCCCACCAGCGGCTGGGTCGCACCCGGCTCGCCACCGCTGGGCGCGACTCCCGGCTGGGCGCCGGGAACAATCGCATAGATCGGGTTGGTGGCCAGCCCCGGCAAGGTAAAGCGCCCGTCCGCACCGATTTGCACCAACGGGTTGTAGCGCGCATCGGTGGAGCCGCCGCGCCCGGAGACAAACGCCGCGCCGAGCAACTCACCGCCACCGGCAAGGTCCAGCACCGCGCCCTGCTGCACATTCAGCGAGCGCCCGACCAATTGCATACCAACGGCCAGACTGCCCGTGTTATAGGTGCCGCCGACGCCCAGCAACTCCACCTGTTTGCCGTTGTACTGCCAGGTCACGCCGTCGACTGTCCCGCCATACGGCAGCACCAGGCCACCGGCGCTGACGGAGGTCAGGCTGCCAGGCAACAGGCTGATCACTTTGGTGGAACGGACGATGCCGCCATCCATGCCCAGGGTCAGCACGCCCATGGGCGCCCGTAACACGCCGCCTTGTTCGATGGTCGAGGCACTCAGCAGTAAGCTGCCAAACACTGAATAAGGTTGCGCCGGGGCCTCACTGCCGACCCGGCCGATGCGCAAGGTGCGTGTCGGGTCAAAGTCGCTGTTAGGCCCCGTGTAGCCGGCCGTGACCTCGGCAACGGCCCCCGTAGCCGGGTAAATCTGCGCCGCCGTCAGGCTCAAGTCGGCCTGGGTGGTCAAGGCGGTTTTAGTATTGTTCGCGCTGCGGGCCAGAAAGCGCATATCCCCCAGGCTGACCAACTGGGCCTGATCGAAGGCGCGTCGGTCAATGCCGTTGGCCAACGCCTTGGAGCGCTCGGCATGGGCACCGAAGTTGAGGCTATCACGCACATCCAGCACGTTTGCCGCTTCAACCCTCAAGAGCCCGGCTGTACCCTGCGTGGAAACGCCACCCTGGACCGTCGGACGAACGGCGCCGTCGCTGCCCTGGCTGTTGTTGCCAACCCCGGCCAGGCGTACATAAGGCGCCGCCAGGAGCACCTGGGACTGTCGGGGCGCGCCATCCGTCAACGCCATGGCCCCGGAATACAGGCTCAGGCTCTGCCCCAGACGCAGGGACACGTCACCGTCGAAGCTGATCAGACCATTGCTCAACAGCGACAGGTTATCGAAGCCGCCGGCGTCGACCTGGCTGACCGTGAGCCGGCCATGACCGTAGACCAGGCTGCCCGCGGCCGATTCGGGGGTGCTGCCGGCGGGCAACGGCACGCCCGGATCGGCGGCACTGACAATCAATTCACGGGCTTGCCGCACGCGAGCGGCGGCCGATTCGGCGTACAGCGGCGTTTCCAAGGCCAGGCTCAGGGAACCACCCGCCGCACCGGCACCACCGCTGCCGGCCTTGAGCGTACCGTCGAGGTACACGCCGGTGTTGGATGCCAGGGAGATGTTGCCGCCACGGCTGGCGATCACGCTCGGGCCGGCACCGTCCAGGTCCAGCACCGCCTGGCTGCCGGAAGCGTCAAGGCGCGCGCCTTCGCGCACCACCACAAACAAGTTGGCGGCGGAGGCGATCCCGGTGGCCGGGTCGATCACCCCGCCAATCACGATAGTGCCGCCCTGGCCGACCGTACCGTAGCGCCGGCCGAGACTGTCCACTGCGGTGAACGCCCGCCCGGCCACGTCCAGTACTGCGTGTTCACCGATCCAGATCGAACGGCCATGACCCTGGTTTTCAACGCCATCGGCCACGTTGGGTTGCACGCTGACAGCGCCCAGCGTGATGCTGCCACCCCAGGCATTCAGGCTGCCATCCACGGTCAACTGGCCGATGCTGCGTAGACTGATCGCTTGACCCGGATCAACCTCAATCCGCGCGCCCTGGCCGATGCGCAGTTGCGCCGACGCCATCTGCGCCGCTGTCGACAACAACGTACCGGCTTGCAAGCTCACACTCGCGCCTTTGCGGGGGGTCAACAGGCCCTTGGTGGGGTTTTCCTGATACTGCGGCGGAGTCCAGATCTCCAGCGCAGTGCGTGGCGCTGCACCGCTCGCCACGCTTTGTGCGTTGTCATTGAGGCGGTACACCGGGGTTGTCACGGCAAGCTGGGTGCCATCGGCGACCACCAGACCTTCATTGCCCGTGATGTCATAGGCGCCAAAGCCCTTATTGAAGAACCCACTGCCGAGCTGCAACGTCCCGGTACCTGGGGCAACCGCCGAATCGCTGATCAGCACCTGGCCGGCCTGCACACTCAGGCGCCCGCCGCCATTGACCCCATACCCGAGCAACTCACCGTCGAGGGCCAGGCTGCCTCGGCTGTCGCCACTATTGGCGTTGGCCGCGAGCGTCAGGTCACCACCCTTGCCGCCAGTGAGCTGGCCCTTGGCATCCAGGGCTGCGCCGGATGACACGTCGACCTGGCTACCTGCCGTCAGGGTCATATCACCGCTACTGCGCAACGCCACGCTGCCGCCGTTGAGATAGGGCAAACGGCTGCCATCGCCGGTGCCCAGCCGCTGATTGCTCCACAAGCCGCTGGCATCCAGGGACACGCCGTTGTTCACCGTCAGGCTGCCACGCCCGCCGAGGGTCACATCGACTTTGCCGGCGGGGGTGATCTGCGTTTGTACGTTACCCAGTTGCAGGCTGCCGGAATGCGCGGTCAGGTTGGCATTGACCTCGATTTTCGGAGCAAACAGGGTGATGTCGCCGGCTGCGGCCACCTCCAGCGCACTGTTGACCAGAATCGAACCGGTGCTGGCGATTTTGATCGCGCCCAGCTCCGTCGCGTTCAAGGCATCGGTGTCCAGATAGAGCGTGGACACCCGATCAGCCGGCAGTGCGGTGGTCAAGTCCAGACCTGCGGCGATAGCCGCCGCCCGCTGCCCGAGCACGACGTTTTTCACGGTGCCGGCATCCGCCCCCAGGGCGTACTGCAACGTGGCGCTGTCCTTGACGTAATACGGCACGTAACTACCGACCACGAATTGGGCACCGCGGGCCACGGCTTTTTGCGATTGCAAATAACCGTCCAGGCCTTTTTGCGCGGCCTGGGTCTGGCGTTCGCCCTGATAGGTGTCACCCACAACCTGGCCCTCCAGAACCGCACTGGCGGTACTGACGACCAAGCGTCCGGCATCGCGCCCCACGGTGTAGGCACCTTCTGAACGCTCACGCGGGGCGATCAAAGGGTTGTAGTAATACTCGGTCACGCCCCAGCGCTGGCTGTGGTCCTCATAGCCTTTGTAAATCCCGCTGTAGAGCAAGTCCCCCGGCGCGGTGGACAGTTCATACAAACGCCCGTCCGGCCCTTTGAGCCAGGTTTGCTGGACCTTGCCCGCCTGCACATCGAGGGTGCCGCCGGACAGGTTGATCTGCGAACCCTGTTGGGTCACCACGTCCTTACCGCTGAAGGTCACCGTACCGCCCTGGGCCATCCACTCGCCAATGCCGTGGTTACGGGTGCCCAAATAACCGCCCACTTCCAGCAGGCCGCCTGCGGTGTACCAGCGGTCGGTGGCATAGCCATTGGTCCCGGCCGCGACAAAAATCAAGTCGCGGACATCCACCCACACATCGTTGTTATTCAGGGACTTGTCGTCGCGATTGACCGCCGCATCGCGCTGCTCGTTGCCTTGGATATTGACCTTGACGCTATTGGACGCCATCGACACCTTGACCCCGGTGGCGCCGGACACGTCGATCACCGCGCCGTCGCGCACCAGGGTGCGCTGCGCAGCCTTGATACCGACTTGGCCGCCAGTGGCCAGGGTCACGGAACCGCTGCGAAAATCCACCGTGCCGTCGCTGGTGATTTCCACCAGGGACTGGTCACGGCGGTAGGTATCGGCCGGCACAATGTTGCCGTTCTGATCGAGCGACGGCGTCATCAGCCCGGCGCGCTGGCTGTCGAGGGCGCTGCTGCTGTCGAGCAAAATCGCGCTGAGGCTGCCCTCGCCCAGGGTCACGCTAGCGTTGTTGCCCGTGCCCTTTACATGCAGGGTACCCCGGGCTTCCACCGACGAACTGGCGAGTAACACACCGTTTTGCAACACCTGCTGGCCGGCCAGGGTGATGTCACCGGTAGAGGCCTGAATCAGCCCGCTGTTGCTGACCTTGCCGTTGCCGGTGACGCTGACTTCATTGCCCCGCGTGGTGGACGCAACATTGCCATCGGTGCTGTAGCCCTTCTTGATCACAAAGCTGTCGCCCGCCGCCAGGGTGGTCTGGCCTCGCGCGGTGGAAATGGTCCCGGCGTTCTCCACCTCTTTGCCGAGCAACAGCACATAACCGCCGCCCGCAGTGGAGGTGGCGGGCACCTGGGTCTGGATCTGCGCACCACGCTCGACCGTCACCTTGCCGGCGGCCTGGGTGAAACCGGGCGCGCTGTTGCTTGAACTGTACAGCCCCTTGGCGGTGAATTGCTCATCGCTGAAGCCCGTGGCGGCAGCCACCAGGTTGCGCACGTTGACCTGGCTGCTGCCGCTGAACACGACGCCGTTGCTGTTGAGGATCAGCACCGTGCCGTCAGCCTTGAGAGCCCCTTGGATCTGGCTCGGCGCCGTGCTGTTGTTGACCTTGTTGAGCGCGGCCCAATCGCTGTTCTGTTGGAACTGCACGGTGGTGTTGCGACCGATGTTGAAGGTGTCCCAATTGAGGATCGCCTTATCGGCCGTTTGCTTGATCGAGACCAGCGTCTTGCCGTTAGCATCGGTTTGCACCGGCCCCTCGGCGTTGACGAACAGCGGCTTGCCATCCGCGCCGATCACCACATTCAAGCCGTTGCCGCCCAGACCGTTATGGATCGTCTCCGGCCCCGCGCTGGCGTTATTGCGGGCAGCGGCCTGCGCCGCCTGTTGCGCGGCAATTGCGGCGACGCTGGTGTTGAGGGTCTGAAAGGAGCGTTGCAACTGCTGACCAAGCACCTGTTGCTGGGCCAACGGCGGCGGCGTTCCCGGTGACGTCGCGCCAGGGCGTGCGCCGCCATCGGCCTGCGTCACGCCCTTGGCGGCAAACCAACCCGAACTGAACGCCTGGGGCTGCGCCGCGTGGGCACCGCCGGTAAATACCAGCAGTGCGATCACATGGGCCAGGGGTTTAAGGCGCAACACCGGTTGACCGGCAGTGGCAGGCACGTTGGCAGCGCGGTTGGCAGGCAGCTTCAGACGGGAACGCATCACTTACAGGTCCTTTTGACGGGGCAGGCGAACGACGGGCGCGCGAACACTGCGCGGGCACGTGTTGTGGTTATTGCTTAAGGCGGTTGCCGAGGGGTGCGACCGAACTGATGTCACACAATGTTCATACAACGCGGTTCAACTGGCGGGTCGCGATGCACAACGACAAAACCGGCAATGACGCGAAGTCATTGCCGGTTGTGGGGCCAACCCTGTCGAGACGGGGTGTTACAGCGGACGACCGATACCGTTGCAGGTGTTGGTGTCGCCGATGCGCAGCGAGCTGGTGGTGGCAACGAAGTTGTCGTAGACCGCTTTCTGCCAGGTGGTGGACAACGGAATGAACGAGTGGCTGCTGATAGCCGCGTTGTTCACGCCAGTGTAGTGACGTTTCAGGAAAGTCTGGATGCGGGTGTTGTCAGCGGTGTCTTTGTAGCACTGGCTGAAGACCAGGTTGGTGTAGCCGACGATGGGGTAGCCCGCAGTCGGGTTGGCAAACGTGGGGACCCAGTTCAACGGGTCGGTGGCGGCGGCGGAACCGACGGTCGGTGGCGCAATAGTATCGAGAGAAGCTTGAACGTTCACTTCAGTCGGCAGGAAGCCATTGACCGAGGCAACGGCGGCGGCGCTGTTGAACGCTGCGTAGTCAGGGCTGACGTAACCGATGGCACCGTTGTTATTGGTGATCGCGGTGGCGACACCTTGGCTGCCGGTTACAGCGAGGTAGCTTGAACCGACCGGAGCGCTGGTGGCTGGGTCAAAGCCGATGGCGGTGACGAAGCTGTTGCTGACATTCGGTACCGACGCGGGTTTTACCGCTTTGAGGTGGTTGGTAAAAATCTCGGTGGTCCCGCTGGTTTCCTGACGGTAGACCACTTTGATCTGCAGGTCTGGACCGGCAGCCCCGTTGAATTGCACGTTTTTCCAGTTAGTGATCTTGCCGGCGAAGATATCAGCCAACTGAGCACTGGTGAGCTGCAGCGAGGTTTTACCGTCGATGTGGTAAGGCACTGTCACCGAAGTGGCTTCAGCCGGGACTTGAACCAGCGGGCCATAGGCGGCGCGGCCTTTAACGGTATCAGCGTTGTAAGCAGCCAGTTCCGCGGCGCTCACCACCGAATCGCTACCGGCATAGTCAACGGTGATACCCGAGGCCAATTTCAGCTTGGTCGAATCGTTACCGAAGAACGCCTTCTTGCCGTCGCCGCTGCCTACACCGATGTAGGGGCTAAAACCTGGAATGCTGGCAGAGAGGATGCCGGTAGCCGTCGTCGATGTGGCAGTGCTGCCGTAGAGTTTTTCCGGCAAGGTGGCCCCGCCACCGACCACTGCGGCCATGGATTGGGCCGAAGCCAGTGCTGCAACTGCCAAAGAGGCCGCGATCATAGTGCGCTTAAACATGAAGAATCTCCTTTCGTCGTGTTTGTACGTTTGAGGTAGATGGCTCTTGCATGACGCCATGGCTTCGGTCCCAAGCCGTGTTCCGGGGGTGGCTGGGGGTGAGGCCATGGCTAGAGAATTTCGCAGCTTCCGATGACAGCTAAGGGAAAAAACCTCGGGAGGAAGGGCTTGATTTTTAAAAAGATTCTCGGGTGTTTTGGTCATGGTTTTGAGCGGTTTGGAGGCAGGTGACAGCGCGGTTTCAGTGGGGGTTTCGTCAAGGCGGCGTAGGCTGCGGCGAGGGGCTTGGCTGTGACGAAACGATGAACCCGAGGTTGCGGGCTGGCGGTATCGGCCCACCCCAAAATCAACTGAACAGGTAGGGTCCAATGTGGGAGGGGGCTTGCCCCCGATGAGGGAGTGTCAGCCAAAGATGCATAGATTGACCCATCGCAATCGGGGGCAAGCCCCCTCCCACATTCAGGTCACCAGTTGGTTGATCTCGATGATCGGCAACAGCACCGCCATCACGATCACCAGCACCACGGCGCCCATCACTACGATCATCAGTGGCTCGAGCAGCGCGGTCATGCCCATGGCGCGGCGTTCGATGTCCCGCGACAGGGTCTGCGCCGCGCGTTCGAGCATGGGCGGCAGTGAGCCGGTTTTTTCACCGCTGGCGATCAGGTGGATCAGCACCGGTGGGAACACCTTCTCCACCGCCAGCGCCGGAGCGAGGTTGACGCCCTCGCGCACTTTGGCGGTGGCGTCGTTGACGCACTGGCTCAGGCGCTCGTTGGACAGGGTCTGGCGCGCGGCTTCGAGGGCGCGCAACAGCGGCACGCCAGCACCGCCGAGGATCGCCAGGGTCGAGGCAAATCGGGCGGTGTTCAGGCCCAGCACAAAGCGCCCGATCAGCGGCAAGCGCAGCACGCGGCTGTGCCAGTTCAAGCGCGCCACCGGGTCGCGCAGGTACAGGCGCCAGCCCCAGAAGCTGCCGACGATCCCGGCAAAACACAGCCACCCCCAGGCGCGGATGAAGTCGCTGGCGTTGAGCATCGCCAGGGTCAGCCCCGGCAGGTCCTGGCGCGCCTGGGAGAACGCGCTGACCACCTGGGGCACTACGTAGCTGAGCAGGAAAATCACAATGCCGATGGACACCAGCCCCACCACGCCGGGGTAGATGAATGCGGTGAGGATCTTGCCGCGCAGGTTGTTGCGCTCCTCGATGTAGTCGGCCAGGCGCTCCATCACCTGAGCCAGGTCGCCGGACTCCTCCCCCGCCGCGATCAGCGCACGGTAGATCGACGGAAAGTCCCGTGGCCGTGCCGCCAGGGCATCGGCCAGGCGCATGCCGCCGCGCACATCGGCGCGCACAGCGGCCAGGGTCTGGGCGATGTGTTTTTTCTCGGCCTGTTCCACCGTCGCGCTCAGCGCCGCTTCCAACGGCAGGCTGGCGCCGAGCAGGCTCGCCAGTTGCCGCGTGGCCCAGGCCAGGTCGTTGTCCGACAGCTTGGCGCTGAACAGGCTGCTGCCGCCCGCGGCCTGTTGATTGCCTTCGACCTGCACCAGAAGCGCGGTCAGGCCACGGCTGCGCAACGCGGCAAACGCCGCGCTCTGGCTGTCCGCCTCCAGGTGCCCGGCCTCGACCTTGCCGCTGGCGTCGGCGGCTTCATAGCGATAGCGATTCATCAGGCGTCCCGTGTTACGCGCAGGATTTCTTCGGCCGCGGTGGTGCCGCTGCGCACCCAGCGCTCGCCGTCTTCACGCATGCTGAACATGCCGGCGCGGCGTGCCGTCAGACGCAGCTCCTGCTCGCCGGCGCCCTGGTGGATCAGGCTGCGCACCTCGTCGTCGACGCAGAACAATTCATGGATACCGGTACGCCCGCTGTAGCCGATCTGGTTGCACTGCGCGCAGCCCACCGGGCGCCAGGTGCCCGGCACGGCCGGGTCCGTCTGCTTGCAGTGCGGGCACAGGCGCCGCACCAGGCGCTGGGCCAACACGCCCAACAGTGAAGACGCCAGCAGGAACGGTTCGACGCCCATATCGATCAGGCGGTTGACCGCCGACACCGCGTCGTTGGTGTGCAGGGTGGCGAGCACCAGGTGGCCGGTGAGCGAGGCTTGCACGGCGATCTGGGCGGTCTCCAGGTCGCGGATTTCGCCGATCATGATGATGTCCGGGTCCTGGCGCAGGATCGCACGCAAAGCCAGGCCGAAGGTCATGTCGATCTTGGCGTTGACCTGGATCTGGCTGATGCCCGGCAAGTCGTACTCCACCGGGTCTTCGACAGTGAGGATATTGCTGGTGCTCGCATCCAGCCGCGCCAGCGCGGCGTAGAGGCTGGTGGTCTTGCCGCTGCCGGTGGGCCCGGTGACCAACACGATGCCGTGGGGCTGGCGGATCAGCGTGTCGAGGCGCGCCAGCAGTTGCGGCTCCATGCCCAGGGTCTCCAGTTGCAGGCGCCCGGCCTGCTTGTCCAGCAAGCGCATCACTACGCGCTCGCCATGCCCGGTGGGCACTGTCGACACGCGGATATCAATCGGCCGCCCGGCCACGCGCAGGGCGATGCGGCCGTCCTGGGGCAGGCGTTTTTCGGCGATGTCGAGCTGGGCCATGATCTTGATCCGCGACACCAGCGCGCCATGCAGCGCCTTGCGCGGCGAGACCACGTCGCGCAGGGTGCCGTCGACGCGGTAGCGCACCACGGAGTGGGTTTCGTAGGGTTCGATATGGATGTCACTGGCCTCATCGCGGGCGGCCTGGGTCAGCAAGGCGTTGATCATGCGGATCACCGGCGCGCCGTCCTGGGTGTCGAGCAGGTCGGTGATCTCGGGCATGTCCTGCATCAGGCGGTCGAGGTCGACTTCGTTTTCGGCGGCACCGACCACCGCAGCGGCGCTGCCGGTGTCGGCATAAGCGCTGGCGAGCAGGCCGTCGAGTTCGTCGTCGCGCACCTGTTCAAGGCGGCTCTGGCCGAACTGACGTTGCACTTCGCTGATCGACCAGCCGGGGGTCGACGGGCAGACCGTCAGCAGCAGGCCGGCCTCGCCGGGACGCAGGAGGATGCGTTGGGATTTGGCCCAGGCGTAGGGGAGCAGGCTCATGGGGTTGACCCTTTTGGATTGAGTACATATCCGTTGCTGCGGTAACGGCGGCTTATGGTTCCGCCCTCACGGCGGGCCGCCGCGCACTGTAAATGTGGGAGGGGGCTTGCCCCCGATAGCGGTGTGTCAGTCAATTCATCTGTAACTGAACCACCGCTATCGGGGGCAAGCCCCCTCCCACATTTTGAAGTGGTGAGTGCCCAGGAATTCTCAGTCAAATCCGACTGCACCCGTCTGGGCACTGCATTGATTGCAGCGGGGTTGTGGCACAAATCCAGGCCATGAAAAAACACCGCCCCCCCGCGTAAACACGATGCGAAGCGAGCCGCTTTTGATCTTAAACCACGCAAGCCTGCGTTCGGGCACACCGAGCCCAAGCGAGGTGCCAAGTGGTGGGGCAAGGGCCCTTGGGTTACTTTGGGGCTTTTCCAAAGTGACCCGCCGTAAGGGCGGAACCATAAGCCGCCGTTACCGAAGCCCCGGATATGCACTCGCTCAACATCAATCACGAGCCGGCACCGCCCTGATCACCGCCCTCGGCCCAGCCCCCGGAATCGCCTTCTCCACCGACGGCAACTGCGGTGCCTGCACATCCGGCATTGCCCAACTGCGCTCCGGCTGCAAGCCTCCCTGGGCGCGGCGCATGAACTCATAGCGGTTCAACGTGATACTGCGCCCCGCGCCACTGTCGCGAATGATGTAGGGGCGCAAAAACACCATCAGGTTGGTCTTGTTCACACTGCGCTTTTCATTGCGAAACAGCGCGCCCAACCCCGGGATATCCGACAGCCACGGCACCGCGTCATTGCTCTGGCTGTAGCCGTCCTGCAACAACCCACCGAGCACCATGATCTGCCCGTCGTCCAACAGGATGCTGGTATCGATCGCCCGCTTGTTGGTCACCGTGCCCGCGTCCACCGACGCCCGCGCGTCCACGCTGCTGACTTCCTGGTAGATATCCAGCTTCACCGTGCCGCCTTCGGAAATCTGCGGGCGCACGTTGAGCTTGAGCCCCACTTCTTCGCGCTGCACGGTCTGGAACGGGTTGTTGCTGGTGCCGCCGCCGCCCGTCACATAGCTGCCGGTGACGAACGGAATGGTCTGCCCGACAAAAATGCTCGCGGCTTCGTTGTCCAGGGTCAACAGGTTCGGTGTCGACAGCACGTTGGTGCCGCCCTTGCTCTTCAAGGCGCGGGCCAGCACTTTGAGGTCGAGCACCTTGCCGATCCCGGGGATGTCGACGCTGCCATCGACCAGGCCGATATTCAGGCCCTTGGGCAGCACATCGATGCTGGTCTTGCTGGTCGACGTGCCATTCACCCCGCTGCCCCCCAGGTTCACCCCGCCAAAACCGCCCTTGCCGCCGAGGTTGCCGGCCTGCCACTGCACGCCGAACTCGCTGGCGTCGTCTTCGTTGACTTCGACGATCAGGCTTTCGATCACCACCTGGGCGCGGCGCTGGTCAAGCATGTCGATCACTTCGCGCAGGTTGCGGTACAGCGGGTCCGGCGCGGAGATCAGCAAGGTGTTGGTGGTGGCGTCGGCCTGGATCGTCACGCCGCCGGCGCTGAACGCGGTGTTCTGATCGCTGGGGCTGCTGCCGGTCGCCGGTTTGTCCTGGCCATACCCGGCCTGCACGCCGCTGCCGGTGGGCGTGCCGCTGCTGTTCTGCGCGGTGCTGTTGCCCTGGGTGCTCTGGGCATTGCCGCCCATGGCACTGAGCTTGCCCCGCGCCTCGTCGCTGACGCCAGACTCGCTCTCGCCGGTGAGCAAGCCGCGCAGCGACTGCGCCAGCTTGCCGGCCTGGGCGTTGCGCAGGTAGACCACGTGCATGTTGCTCGGGTTGCTCTGGGCATTGTCGAGTTTGTAGATCAGGTTGCGCGCCAGCTCGGTGCGCTCGGGGCTGCCGGAACGGACGATGATCGAGTTGGAGCGCGGGTCACCGATCACGTTGATCTTCTGGGTCTGGTCGGCGCCCTGGGTTTCCAGGAGTTCGCTGACCATGGCGGCGATGTCCACGGCGATGCCGTTCTGCACCATCACCACGTCGGTGTCGATGGCGCTGGGGGTGTCGATGCCGTCGATGATCTGCGCCACTCGCGCAAGGTTTTCCGCGTAATCGGTGATGACGATGCTGTTGTTGCCCGGGTAGGCGTTGATCGGGTTGTTCGGCGACACGATCGGGCGCAGCACCGGGATCAGGTTCACCGCGTTTTCGTATTGCAGGCGAAAGGTGCGGGTCTGCATGCCGCTGCTGCCGGCGCTGTAGATCGGCCCGCCGAGCAACTTCGCATCGGCCTCCGGCACCACCTGGGCCACGCCGCCGACGTCGACCACGCTGAAGCCCTGCATGCGCAGCGCCGCCAGCAGCATGTCGTAGGCTTGATGCGCCGGCACCTGGCCTTCGCTGACCAGGGTCAGGTTGCCTTTGACTCGAGGGTCGACCAGAAACTGCTGGCCGGTGGCACGGGACAGCGCGCGCACCACCGCCTGGATATCGGCATCGACAAAATTCAACTGCACCGGCTGATCGCCCAGCGGGTTGCGCGTCTTGACCGCAGCCGGCGCGTGGCCACGGGCGCTGTTGGTCAGCGGGTGCTGGACGCGGGGCTTGGGCGCCGGCTCGCGCTGGCGCTCCAGCACGCTCTCGCTGCTGCGCCGGGTGTCGGCCAGGGGCTGGCCGAGTTCGCTGTCCACCTGCAACGGCTTGGTCGGCGACGGGGTGTTGCTGCACGCGCTCAAGGCCAGTAACAGCAGCGGCGCGATCTTGCGAAAAGGCGCAGGGTTGGGGACTGACCACTTCATGAAGCTTCCTTAGCGCCAAGCGCCTGATCCATGCGAACGGTCCCGGACACAGTGCCGGCCGAGTTGTCGATAGCGTCCGCGCTACGCTGCAAGCGCGCCTCGGACACCTCCAGGGAAAACGAACGGGGATTGCCCAGTAACCAGTCCATCACCGCATCGGCCGGCGCGTTGTCGAAGCTCAGGCGCCAGGCGCCGGCATCCAGCGCCTGCAACTGGTAGCGACCTTGCAGGCCGGCGCTGTCCAGGGCCTGTTGCAGCGTGGCGGCATCGGCGGGCCGCGGCGCCGCGACGCCCTGCAACAGCGCGTGCAAGGTGGCGGCCTGGGTGCGCAACTTGGGGGTTTCGGCCTGCCAATACGCGATCGTCTTCAAGGGCGGCTGAATCAGCACCAGCCAGGTCAACAGACCTGCCAGCACCAGGCCGGCGCCGCTGAGCATGCGTTGTTCGCGCAGGGCCAGGCCGCTCCAGAACGCCTGGGCCTGGCTGCGTAGACGGCGCCACTTATTCATCGACGGCTCCCGGTTTTTCGGCGGTTTCCACCGGACCCAACGTCCAGCCATGCTCATCGCGGGTCGCGCTAAACCCGGCCTGGGCCAGCGCCGCTTGCCCATCGCCCGGCGCCGTCGGGCTACGGCTGTCGGCCAGCAAGCCCACGTGCAAGCGGCCCTGTTCGAAGCTCAGGTTGTCGACGTTGCCGACCATGAACGGCAGGCTGCTGCCGGCTACTTGCAGCAGGCTGCCAAAGCGCTGGGCGGGGTCGGCGGCGGCGCCGGTTTGGCGGGCGGCCAACTGTTGGCGGGCCTGCTGCAAGGGGTTGAGGATCACCGGTAATTCGGGGAAGGCCTGACGCACCTGCTGGCTCAGCAGCGCCTTGAGCTGCTGGCCTTCGCCCGCCTGGCGCGCGGCGTACAGGTTCAGGCCCAGGGTCCAGACGGCAGTGGCCAGGGCGACAGCGGCCAGCGCCCTGCCCCAGCCACCGCTCGCCGGTGGGTTGAGGCGGCCGTGCAAGCCCCAGCCAGGCACGGCGCCACTCCAGCGTTGCGCCTCCGGCGCCAGCGGCACCTCCAGCCCTTGATCCAACACCTGTTGCCCGAGCGGATGCACCGCCGTTTGGTGCAGGCTATGGCGTGTCAGCAAATAACCGTCGTGCATGGCCGCGGTGCCGAGCGGCAAGGCATACGGCGCCGGGTACAGGCCGCGCAACCTGAACTGGCCCTGCACCAACACCTGGCCCAGGCGCTCCAACCCGGCCTTGGACACCCAGGCCACCTGCACGCGCCCATCGCTGTCGCGCGGGCCGTGGGCCACCTGCATCTGCTCCACCGGCCCGAGGATCAACGCCTGTGCGGCACAGGCCACGGCGGCGGCGGTTTTGGTGGCGGCCAGCGGCGGCAGCTCGAGGCTGGTCGACAGGCTGTCGGCGGGGTGCAGAAAGCACTCCACCGACGGCTTGGACCGGCCCAACTGCAACAGGCTTTCGCAACCCTCGCTCACCACGGCGCCACGCTCCAGCCAGGCAAATTGCACCTGGCTGTCGACCGTCAGTTGATCGAGTGGCGGCAAGCCGATCCGCAGGCGTTTCATGCGCCCACCCGCGACCAGATCACCTGGGGCCGGCGGTCTTCGGGGCGATGCAACAACGCGTCGATCGTTACCCGGCGCTGTTCACGGCGTACCTGGCCCTGCAGGCGAAACCACTCGCTGGTAATGCCCACCTGCACGCTGTCCACCGCCACTTGGGGCAGGTGCAGGCGGTTGACGAAATCGCCACGGTTGATAAACCAGCGCCCGCTGTCGCGCTCGGCCACCAATGCCTGGGCCTGGGCCAGGCTGAGTTCCGGCACCACCGCGCTGAGCACTTCGGCGCTGGCGGTGTTGCCGTTGACCCAGGTATTGCCGGGCAGCACGCCGACGAAGGTCTGCAGGCGTCGCAGCAGCAGCGGGTCGAGCCCTTCGATACCGCTCAGGTCATCCAGGCTGCGCAGCATCGGGTAGCGCGCCGGCAGCAGCGTCTTGTCGGTACGTTGATCATAGGAGGCGATCACTCGCCGGCTGATACGTCGGCTCACGGCCGGGTCGATGTCGATCAGGCGGCACAGGCGCTCGAAAGCTTGCAGTTGTTCGGCGTCCAGCCGCTGGCGATTGACCAGGTTGCGCAGGTTGAACTTGCCCTGCTCGTCCTCCAGGCGCCCTTCAAACGCCCCGCCCTGGGGCCGCGCCCACGGCTGATCGAGGCGCGTCAGCACGTCCTTCTGGCGCGCCTCCCACAGCAACAGGCGGCTGTGTTCCAGGCGACCTTGCAACAGCCACTGACCCTGAATGCGCAATTGCTCGGCCTCCACGCTGCGGGTGAATACGCTCTGGCGCGTGAGCATGGCGCCGGCGATCACCGCCACCACCGCCGCGATCAGCAACGCGCTGATAATCGCCATGCCGCGCTGCTTCGCCGCTGCGGGCGAATCCCGTTTCATCGCGCGCCTTACAGCTGCCAGGAGCCGATATCGGCATTCACGCCGTCGCCATCCGGTTGGCCGTCGGCGCCCAGGGAGAACACATCGACCTCGCCGTTGGCGCCTGGGTTGAGATAGTGATAAGGACGGCCCCACGGGTCATTGGGCAGACGGTCGAGGTAGGCGCGCCAGTTGCTGTTTTTCGCATCCGCCGGGCGTTCCACCAGCACTTTGAGGCCCTGGTTCATCGTCGGGTAACTGCCGTGGTCGAGGCGATAGAGTTTCAGCGCCTGCATCAACCCGCCGATGTCCTGTTTCGCCGCGGTGGCCCGCGCCTGGTCCGGACGGTCGAGTACCTTGGGCACCACCATCGCCGCCAGAATCCCGAGAATGACCACCACCACCATGATCTCGATCAGAGTGAAGCCACGCTGGCCGCGAGGGCCTGGCAGTGGGGATGTTAGGCGTGCGATATCCATCTCGACATTCCTTGGCTTGAGTGCATTTCGGGGCGCAGTGTTGCAAGAACACATGTCAGTCGTATTGAAAATCCTCGGGAGTTTCGGTCGCCAATCGGTCAACTGCCAGCGCTAGGCTGCGCACCTGTTTCCAGGCTTTGAGAACGCCATGCGCAGGCACCGCAACGAGCGAGGTTTTACCCTGATTGAAGTGCTGGTGGCGCTGGCGATCATCGCGGTGGCCATGGCCGCGGCCGTGCGCGTGGCCGGGTTGATGACCCAGAGCAACGGCCTGTTGCGCGACAAGTCGATGGCGATGCTGGCGGCGCAAAGCCGGCTGGCGGAGTTGCAGTTGGAGGGGCGTTTGAGCAGCGGTAAGAAGACCTTCGCGTGCGATCAGGGCCGCTTGAAACTGCGTTGCGAGCAGACCCTCAGCAACAGCCCCGACAGTCAGTTGGTGCAGGTCGATGTGCAGGTGCGGGACGCCAGCCGCGAGGCGCCGCCGTTGGCGCGCCTGGCGACGACCCTGGCCAGGCCGCAGGTCAAGGCCGAGTGAGGCGTGGCAATGCGGGCGCCTGCAGCAACGTGTCGAGCTGCACGCGCACCTTCTCGCCGCCGCGCTCGATCTCGACACCGTCGCCCGCGATGGCCGTCAAGCGCACGCCGGGGCTGAGTCGCTCGCCGAGCAGAAAACTGCGCGGCGGGCCATCGTTGAGGCTGAGGATCGCCACCGCACCCCGCGCTCCGGCCAAGACCCCCGAGACCTTGACCTGCAATGCCGTCGGCGCCGTGGAAAACCACTGCAACGCCGGGTTATCGCTGCGCGCCGCCAACACCTCGGCGGCCGCCGGCGGCGTGTGGGATTCGGCGGAAGTGAGCAGCAACGGCGTCCAGACCGCCACGCCGGCCAACGCGGCAACCACGGCCAGTGCCTGCACGCCGAGGGCGGGAGAAAAACGAAGGGCAAGTGCCATGGGTGGACCTCCTGTTTGTCCGTGGCATCAGCCTACAGGCCAATTCGCACGTTTTTATTTCATAACCTCGCCAGCTTTCCAGGTGCCGCCCCATGAAACAGCAAGGTTTCACCCTGATCGAACTGATGGTGGTGCTGGTGATCATCGGCATTGCCAGCGCCGCCATCAGCCTGACCATCAAGCCCGACCCGCTGCACCTGCTGCGCAAAGATGCCGAGCGTTTGAGTCAATTGCTGCAAGTGGCCCAGGCCGAAGCCCGCGCCGATGGGCGGCCGATCACCTGGCGCGCGGACGCCAAGGGTTTCCGCTTCAACCGTCGCAGTGATGACGGCCTCGGCGTGGAGTCATTCCAGGGCGACACCCAACTGCGCCCGCGCCTATGGGAGAGCACGCCGATGCAGGTCACGATCGAGCCCCGGCAAACCTTGGTGCTCGACGCCGAATGGATCAACCCGCCGGTGCGGGTCGAGCTGTCCGACGGGCAACACCGCCTCAGCCTGCAACGTGATGCCGCCGGTTTGATGCGCGTGGTGAGCCAGCCATGAGTGCCTCGCAGAAAGGCTTCACGCTGATTGAGGTGATGGTGGCGATCATGCTGATGGCGCTGGTCAGCCTCATCGCCTGGCGCGGCCTCGACAGCGTGACCCGCGCGGATCAGCACTTGCAGGCCAGCACGGAACAGACCGAGGCGTTGTTGCGGGCGCTGAACCAGTTGCAGCGCGATCTCAACATGCGCGCCAGCGTGGAGCTGAGCGTGCCGGCTTCTCTGCAAGCCGATAAAACCAAGCCCAGCGGGTTGGCGGCGGTGACGGTGCGCAGTTCCGACAGCAAGGGCTTTCGCCTGGACGTGATCCGCAGCGCGCCGGTCGCGGCGGATGGGCTGCAACGGGTGCGGTGGTGGCTCAAGGGCGACAGCCTGTACCGCGCAGCCGCACCGGCGCGGGATCGCTTTCCGTTGCCGGCGGCTAAGGATGGGGTGGTGGTGTTGACCGGGGTCAGTGATCTGCAGGTGCGGGTTTGGGAGGCGGACAAGGGCTGGCGGCAGTTGAGCGGGAATCGGCGGGAAGATCCGCTGGGGCTGGAGGTGAGCCTGGTGCGGCAGACGGCGCAGGGGGTGGAGCGGTATCGGCAGGTGGTGGGGCCGCTTTGGTAGGGTTGGGTGATGGGGGCATATTCGTTTTTTCGGTAATGGCGGCTTGGGGTTTTGATGGGGGACATATCCGTTTTTTTGGTAACGGCCGCTTAGGGTTCCGCTCTTACAGCGGGTCACTTTGGAAAAGCCCCAAAGTAACCAAAGGGCTCTTGCCCCACCACTCGGCACCTCGCCTAGGCTCGGTGTGCCCGAACGCAGGCATTACTCCGCGGGCCGCCGTCACGGGCCATCCATGGCCCGGGACGGCTAAACCGGCATCCCTGCCGGTTTACCCGCTGCGTAACACCTGCGTTCGGCCAGCGTGGTTTTACGGGGCGCCTAAGATCAAGATCAAGATCAAGAGCAGATCAAGAGCAGAGCAAGGTCTATCTGATCTATGGAGATCCAAATGTGGGAGGGGGCTTGCCCCCGATAGCGGTGGGTCAGTCATGCATGTAGTGGCTGACATATTGCTATCGGGGGCAAGCCCCCTCCCACATTTTTGACCCGGTTCGGCTTCCAGGATCAGGTCAGCTATAAGGCCGCCTCGCTTTGGCTTTTGATCTTAGGCGAGGCACCGAGTGGTTTTACGGGGCGCCTAAGATCAAGATCAAGATCAAGAGCAGATCAAGAGCAGAGCAAGGTCTATCTGATCTATGGAGATCCAAATGTGGGAGGGGGCTTGCCCCCGATAGCGGTGGGTCAGTCATGCATGTAGTGGCTGACATATTGCTATCGGGGGCAAGCCCCCTCCCACATTTTTGACCCGGTTCGGCTTCCAGGATCAGGTCGGCTATAAGGCCGCCTCGCTTTGGCTTTTGATCTTAGGCGAGGCACCAAGTGGTGGGGCAAGAGCCCTTTGGTTACTTTGGGGCTTTTTGTACGGACCGGAACCATAAGCCGCCGTAACCTAAATAACGGATATGTACTCAATCCAACCCAATCCAAAAAAAATGCCCGGTCAACCTAACTCAACAACACCACCCCCCCCGGCAATTCCGTACACTTCGCCCCATACGCATCACGAATCAACAACGCCACCCCCGCCAACTGCTGCAAACTGAACCGCGCCTGCACCCGGCGCTGGCCCAGTTGTTTGTTCAATAACACCAGCATCCCCGGCCGGTAGCGATTGATCTCGTCCACCACCGTCGCCAGCGTCGCGTTGTTGAACACCAGCACCTGCTCGCGCCAAGCCACCACCGCCTGGGCGTCCACCGTCTCCACCGCGCCGATCCCGGCGGCGCCATAGGTGAGTTGCCGGCCACTCTCCATGTGTACAGTGCGTCCGGCGACATCCACCGACAGCCACCCTTCGATACAGGTGACGCACACGTTGCGATCGGTATGCCGCACATTGAACCGCGCCTGTGCCGCACTGACCCAGCCAGCGCCGGCCTGGACCTTGAGCGGCTGGGCCACATGGGCGAGCACTTCGACTTCGCCTTCGAGCAATTCGATCCCCTGCCCCACCCGGCTGATGCGCGTCTGGGTATTGAGTTCCAGGCTCACGCCGTCGCTCAACAGTACCTGGCGCTGCTCGCCGACCGCAGTGCGATAGTCCGCGGTCAAGCCGGCCAGCCCACCTGGGGCGCCGACGCCCACCATCACCAACGCCGCCGACGCCGCTATCGCGCCGCCGAGGAAGGCTCGCCGGCCAAAATGGCGCGGGGGCTGCGCCTGTTCAACCGCCGTGCCCACTTGCCGCCATAACGTCTTGGCCTGCTCGAACGCCTGGGCATGCTCCGGGCTCTGGGCGCACCACGCTTTCAGGGCCTTGGCATCGGCTACGGTGGCGCGGCCCGAGGTCAGCAGAAGCAGCCAGTCGCGGGCTTCATCGTGCAATGGGCTGGCGGGGGTTGCCCGGGCGGTGGAGAGGCTAAAAATGTTCAAGCGCGCAAATACTCACGGATTTATCAGGGACTCAACACTAAGACGGTTTTCCGGCCCCGGGACCGAACCGCTGGATCACTTTTCTTTCCAGGCGCTTGGCACAGTGGCCCAGGGCGGCCTTGATTTCCTTTTCGACCATGCGCGTGGAAATGCCGAAACGTTGGGAGATTTCCAGGTGCGGCGCTTCTTCCAGGCGCGCGGCGATGAGGATCTTGCGACGGCGCGCCGGCAGTTCGTAGAGCGCCTTGACCAGGGACTGGATTTCTTTCTGCCCGCCCACTACCCGCGAGGGGTCCTGGGCTTCGTCGGCGCTTTGCAGCAGCTCTTCGACTTCGCTGCCGGTCAACAGCCGGGCGTCGGCTTCGCGGCGATCGGCGGCGATGTTCAAGGCCATGCGGTACAGGTAGGCATTGGGCTGCGCCAGGTTCGGCGGCATGTCCATGCGATCGACGCGCAGGTAGGTTTCGTGCAGCACATCGTTGGCCAGGTCCTCTGAGCCCAGGCGCTTGCGCAGACGCACCTTGAACTCCTCGTAGGACGCCAGGAACAGGCTGACCATCGTGCTGTGCCCGGAATCTTTCATCCGCCCCAGGCTCCTTTCCCTGCTGTGCATTCCATGCGCGTTCCTGTTGTGTCGGGCATCAAAAGTAAAGTCACCGGCTGGCGCAGCGAGCTCGGCGCCGGGCGTTCGACCCGGGCAGCGCCCAGGCTGCGCACCAGGGCTTCATCGCGTTGTTCATCGCCGGTGGAACTGACCAACCGGCTGTATTCGATCAGCCCTTGAGGGCTGACCCAGACCTGCACCAGCGCTCTGAAGCTGCCGGGGTGGGTCAACGGCGAACGGCACAGGCTGGTTTCGATCGCCTGTTGCAACGCCGCGGCATAGCTGTTGTTGATCCGTGCTGCGTTGCGTGCCGATGCACCACGGGTGGCAGGGGGTTGGCTGACCTCGGGCAGTTGCAAGGTGAACGCGTCACTGCGTGCATAGCGCGCCATCAGGCCACTCCCCGTCAGCAACATCGCCAAAGCCTCCTGCGCCGTGAAGCGCCCGCGCACGCTGATGGAGCGCCGGCCCCGCGTCAGTTCACGGTCGACCAGCACCGCCATGCCAGTGGCGCGGCTGTACGCTTGCAGTGCGTGTTCCAGATCTTGTGCCGGCAGGTCCAGTATCAACAGCGGCGGCTCTGCCCTCGCCGGGGTACCCAGCGCCAGCAGCAACAGCAAGGCCAGGGCACCGATGGCGCGCCGCAAGCCCCACTGTTCACCCCCCGCTCTGCATCGCTGCACGGCCGACGTGTCCTTGAAAACCGTCATCCTGAGGCCAGTTTATGAACCTGATGTTACGGTGATAGCAAAAAAAACATCACGGTGATGGGAAACCCGCTGCACTACACTTTCAAGCCTTATCGGCCCAATTCCCCAGGCCCGCCAGGAGGCCCCATGAAGCGACTCCCCACCCTCGCCAGCCTGTTGCTGTGTACCGCGCTGCCCCTGCTCGCCCACGCCGAAACCGCCGCCAAAGGCTGCACCGAGGTGACGGTGGATGGCTATAAGGCTCCTGACTATGGCTGCCTGGGCCAGCAGATGGGCAACAACGCGGACGCGGCCAAGGCGGCGCAGAAAAACCGCGAGGCGCAGAACGTACCGGTGCAGAAGCGGCCGCCGAATCAGGTGGGACTGTCCACCCCGGCGGCGACCAGCATTCGCATGGGCAATACGTTCGGGACGTCGGTCAAACCGCAACGGCCTTGAACCTCTGACAGGCCATCAAGGCTGAACCGCTCAACCGAGCACGCCCATACAATTCGCTTGGCTGCCCTACCCCCTAATCTCCTGACTTTCCAAAAAGGCGGGAGAGTAGGCATGTACAAAAAAGTGAGAACGGTATCGCTGGCATTGACGCTGTTGACCGGCGCCATGATGAACTGCGCCTTTGCGGCGACGCCAGCGGTCGCCGTGGCACCGCAATATGACACTAGCCATGTGTACGTCGCCCCGGCCGATGTGGACCGTTTCACCCAGAGCTTCCTCGCCACTTTCGGCGGCAGGAGCACGCCTCAGGTGGTGGTGAATGTGCTGCCGGTGCCCAGCAGCACCACCTCGCAGTTGCTGCAGACGCCAGCAGGCACAGTGTCGCTGTTTGGCTTCACCACCCCCATCCCGCATCCGTTCGGCCAGGAGCGCAACGGCTATCTGGTCAAGGACATGGACGCAGCGCTCAAAGCCGCCCGGGACAACGGTGCGGCGGTGATCGTCAGCGATTTTCCCGACCCGATTGGCCGGGACGCGGTGATCCAATGGCCAGGTGGTGTGAACATGCAGCTCTACTGGCACACCAAGACCCCAGACTACGCGGCGTTCCAGACCCTACCGGAAAACCGCGTTTACCTCTCCGCCGATCGCGCCGACACGTTCATCCGGTCGTTCCTGGGCTTCTCCCATGGCAAGGTGCTGGCCGATGACAAGCACGCATCCGCGGTCGATGTGGGCCAGGTCAGCGGCACCTACCGGCGCGTCGAGATCGAATCGCCGTTCGGACGCATGACGGTGCTGGTCACTAACGGCCAACTGCCCTACCCGTTTGGGCATGAAACCACCGGCTACCAAGTGGCGGACCTGACCGCCACGCTCGGTAAAGCCACCGGCTCGGGTGCCAAAGTGCTGGTGCCGGCCTTCACCAGTAAAAACCGGCGCAGCGCGCTGGTTGAATTCCCGGGCGGCTATATCGCGGAAATTCACCAGCTCAATACGGTGCACTGAGCCCATGCCAATGACTCGACGCACCGGCTGGGGCCTGGCTGTGCTGTGGCCGCTGCTCGCCAGCAGTGGCCATGCAGACGAGTTGGCCACGCGACCGGCGATCAAGACCAACCGCTGGCAGGAAGACTGGTCCGTACTCAGCGATCCGGCGCTGCGCACGCAGCCACTGGACAGCTTGAAGTACCTCCCGCTGTCCAGCGCCAACCCATTCACCTACCTGTCCCTCGGCGCAACATTGCGCGAGCGCTTCGAGATGAACGATGCCAGCGGTTTTGGCGTACACAATGTGGCCCGTGATAGCTACTTGCTCCAACGCTTCCAGGTCCATGCTGACCTGCACTTGAATGAAAACTGGCGTGTGTTCACCCAACTCGAAGATGTGCGGGCCTACGACAAGACCACGATCGGCGGCGCCGATCAGAACCGCGTGGACCTACGCCTGGCCTTCGCCGAATACATCAACACCTTCGACGCCGGCACCTTCAAGAGCCGTATCGGCCGCCAGGACTTTGCCTTTGACTTGCAGCGTTTCATCTCGTCGCGGGACGGCCCGAATGTACGGCAATCCTTTGATGCGCTGTGGGCCGACTGGGAGACCCGTCAGTGGCGCTTTATCGGCATCGCCAGCCAGCCGGTGCAGTATCAGGACGGGCGGCACTTCGACGACACATCCAACAGCGATGCGCGCTTTCATATGCTGCGGGTCGAGCGACTGGTAGGCGGCAAGAATGAACTGTCAGCCTACTACGGCGTGTATGAGCGCAGCGCCGCGCACTATCTGGATGCGGACGGCGATGAAACCCGGCATTTCGTCGACGCACGCCTGGGCGGGGCGGCCCAGGGTTTCGACTGGGACATCGAAGCCATGCTGCAAAGCGGCTCGGTAGGCCACAAGGACATTCGCGCCTGGGCCGGCGGCAGCCGCACCGGATACACCTTCGATAGCCTGGCGTGGAAACCGCGCATCGGCCTGCAATTGGATATTGCCTCGGGCGACCGTAAAGCCGGCGACGGCACCCTCGGCACTTTCAACCCGCTGTTTCCCAACGGCTACTATTTTTCCCTGGCGGGCTATACGGGCTACAGCAACCTGATTCACGTCAAGCCCTCGATCACCGTTCAGCCTGTCGACAAGCTGAGCGTGCAGACCGCCGTCGGCCTGCTCTGGCGGCAGACCACCAGCGACGCGGTCTACACCCAGCCGAACTTGCCGGTCGCCGGCACCGCAGGCCAGGGTGATCGCTGGACCGGTGCTTACGCTCAACTGCGTACCGACTATGTATTTACGCCAAACCTCAGCGGCGCGGTTGAAGCGGTGCATTACGCAGTCGGCCGGACCTTGCGCGATGCCGGAGGCGACGACAGTAATTATTTGGGGGTAGAGCTCAAGTTCAGTTGGTGAACCCAAGCAAGCACACCCATACAAGCCCGTTGCCCGGTTTGGGGCAATAGTGATCCTGATGTTTTTCGTTCCTCAACCAAGGAGTTTTCCATGAGCACATTCGTTGCCAAAGACGGTACCCAGATCTACTTCAAGGACTGGGGCAGCGGTAAACCCGTGTTGTTCAGCCATGGCTGGCCGCTGGACGCCGACATGTGGGAATACCAGATGGAATACCTGAGCAGCCGCGGCTTTCGCACCATTGCGTTTGACCGCCGGGGTTTCGGGCGCTCGGATCAGCCGTGGAGCGGTAACGACTACAACACCTTTGCCGACGATATCGCCCAACTGATCGAACACCTGGACCTCAAGGACGTGACCCTGGTCGGCTTTTCCATGGGTGGCGGCGACGTCGCGCGCTACATCGCCCGCCACGGCAGTGCCCGTGTCGCCGGCCTGGTGCTGCTGGGCGCGGTGACGCCGCTGTTCGGTCAGAAACCGGACTACCCGCAGGGTGTGCCCACCGATGTGTTCGACGGTATCAAGGCCGGCCTGCTGAAGGATCGGGCGCAGTTCATTGCTGATTTCAACTCGGCGTTCTTCGGCATCAACAAAGGCCAGAAAGTCTCCGACGGCGTACTGACGCAAACCCTGCAGATCGCCCTGCTGGCATCGCTCAAGTCGACCGTGGATTGCGTCACCGCCTTCTCCGAGACCGACTTCCGCCCGGACATGGCCAAGATCGACGTGCCGACCCTGGTGATCCACGGCGATGGCGACCAGATCGTACCGTTCGAAACCACCGGCAAGGTAGCGGCCGAGATGATCAAGGGCGCCGAGCTGAAGGTCTACAAAGACGCGCCGCACGGGTTTGCAGTGACCCACGCCCAGGCATTGAACGAAGACCTGCTGGCGTTCCTGAACCGCTGAACCGCTTAGATCCCGCTCTCCTTATTTGGCCGGGCTTGCCCGGCCTTTTTTTGCTCAGGCAAAACGCTGACCGAGGGTGAAGCGACCCGGCCCGGCGATCAGCACGCTGGTGAAAATGATCAACAGCAGCCAGCCGAACTGCCCTTCCAGCAACGTC
Source organism: Pseudomonas sp. GV105 (assembly GCF_003058185.1). Classification (NCBI taxonomy): domain Bacteria; kingdom Pseudomonadati; phylum Pseudomonadota; class Gammaproteobacteria; order Pseudomonadales; family Pseudomonadaceae; genus Pseudomonas; species Pseudomonas sp. GV105. Next base: position 337,393 of record NZ_QBUF01000006.1, on the reverse strand, counting down.
CACTCCGGGTGCACCACCAGCATCGCGATCAACAGCACCGCGAGGATCGGCAGGCAGGCCAGGCGCACCAGCACCCCGGCGATGATCAACAGCGGGCACAGCACTTCGGCGCCAATCGCCAGCAGCAACGTAACGTGAGCGCCGAGGTGAAACGGGTCTTCGATCAGTTTCAATTGCTCGCTGTAATTGAGCAGTTTGGGCATGCCATGCACCCAACACAGAAACAGTGCGCCGCTGACCCGCAGAAACAGCAGACCCACATCCTGATTTCTTGATTCGTTCATAAGCGACCTGTCCGTGAGATGACTGCCGCCGATTGTGTGCGCAAAGATGCCGGCGAGCTTGCAAGCGTGTGCTGACCTCACTCCCCGGTGCCGGCAAACCCCGCGACGATTTCATCGATCACCACCCGCACCCGCGCGGTGTGGCGCAGGTCGGCGTGGGTCACCAGCCAGACGTCGTAAGGCATCGGCCGAGTGCGCTCCGGCCAGAGACGCACCAGCCCGTCGCGTTCGCCGGTACACACCGGCATTTCACCGATACCGATGCCGGCGGCAATGGAACGGCGCACCAGCAGGCCGGAGCTCAGGGTGGCCGCGATGCGGCCGCGGCCCAGGGGTTCGCAGACCAGGGTCATGTCCTTCTGGCTCTGCAGATAGGCGTGGTACACCACCAGATCATGGCCTTCGAACAGGCTGCCGGGCTCCGGTGCGCCGTGGCGATCGATATAAGCCTGGGAGGCAAACAACCCAACCGGCCAACGTGCGATACGCCGCGCGATCAGGTCAGGGCTGTCCGGGCGCATGTTACGCACGGCGATGTCGGTTTCGCGCTTGGCCAGGCTGAGAAACTGGGTGGACGCGTCCAGATGCACGCGCACGTCGGGGTGCTGCTCGTGCAAGCGGGCAATCGCCGGGATCAGAAAATCGATGGCCAACGAGTCGGTGGTACTGACCCGCACGGTGCCGGTCAGGCGTTCGTCCAAGCCTTGTATCTGGCGCTCCAGCTCGAGGGCCGAGCGCTCCATTTTTTCCACGCTGCGCAGGGCGGCTTCGCCGACGGCGGTCAGCGCGTAGCCTTCGGAGGTGCGCAGGAACAGGGTGGCGCTCAAGGACTTTTCCAGCGCGTTGATCCGTCGGCCGACGGTGGCCTGGTCAACCCCCAGCACCCGCGCCGCGCCACGTAAGGTCGACTCGCGGCACACCGCCAGGAAGACCCGTGCATCGTCCCAATTCATGCCCTCTCCTTATGCTGCATATATGCATCGATGTGCCGCATACTCGCAGCGTTATTGCATCATGCAACGGGACTATGCTGAGCGCCAGAGAAAACCCTCAGGACCGCCGTCATGCCCGACACTCACACCCCGCCCCGCCGCGCACTGTGGTTACCGATCTTCGCCGGCCTGTGCGCCAGCCTGGTCAGCATCGGCCTGGCGCGCTTCGCCTATACCCCGCTGATCCCCTCGCTGATCCAGGCTCACTGGTTTGCCGCCAGTGACGTGGTGTACCTCGGCGCCGCCAACCTGGTGGGCTACCTGGTCGGCGCCCTGATCGGACGGCCCCTCGCCCGGCGCACCTCGAACACGGCCGCCTTGCGACTGATGATGGTGGCCGTGACCCTGGCGTTCTTTGCCTGTGGCTTTCCCTTGTCGTTGCTCTGGTTCTTCGCCTGGCGCCTGCTGTCGGGCATCGCCGGGGGCGCGATCATGGTGCTGGTGGCGGCGACGGTGTTGCCCCACGTACCCGCGGCACGTCGGGGCCTGGCCAGCGGCGCGATCTTCCTCGGCATCGGCCTGGGCATTGCAGGCTCCGGGACGATTGTGCCGCCGTTGTTGAGCCTGGGTTTGCAACAGACGTGGTTCGGCCTGGGCCTGTTGGCGCTGGTATTGACGGCAGCGAGCTGGTTCGGCTGGCCTTCGGGCACCCTGCATGAAGCGGCACCGCAAGCCAACGCATCCGTCGCGACCCCGCCGGGCGTATACCTGCTGTTTGGGCAATACGCGTTCATGGCCGCCGGGTTGGTGCCAGCCATGGTGTTCCTGGTGGACTACGTCGCCCGTGGCCTGGGGGCCGGGCCGCACGTCGGGGCGATGATCTGGGTAATGTACGGCCTGGGGGCGATTGTCGGCCCGGTCACGTATGGATTTCTCGCCGACAAGCTCGGTGCGCGCCTGAGCATCCGCCTGGTGCTGGCGGTGCAGGCGATTACGATCGGCCTGCTGCCGATCTCCAGTTCGTTCACCGCGTTGGCGCTGCTGGCGGTGATCCTCGGTTCGTTCCCGCCGGGTATCGTGCCGCTGGCATTGGCGCGGGTTCATGAGCTGGTGCCCAACCATCACCATCAACAGCTCGCCTGGAGCCGCGCTACGGTATCTTTCGCCACGTTCCAGGCGCTGGCAGGCTTTGCCTACTCGGCGCTGTTCAACGGCAGCGGCGGCCAGCATGCCCTGTTGTTCATGATCGCGGCCGGGGCCATCGTGGTCGCGCTGCTGCTGGAACTGGGCATGATCCTGCTGAACCGCCGCCCGTCAGAGGCGGTCCCAACCCATACGCTCATCGCCACAGGAACTCTCGAATGACGCTCCCGCACGAAATGACCCTGATCGAAATCACCCAGCCCGGCGGCCCCGACGTCCTGCAACCGCGGCGGGTCGCCGTACCGGTGGCGGGCCCCGGCGAGATCCTGATCCGTGTGCAGGCGGCCGGGGTCAATCGCCCGGACGCCTTGCAACGCGCCGGCAAGTACCCGCTGAAACCCGGCATGAGCCTGATTCCGGGGCTGGAAGTGGCCGGTGAAGTGGTGGCGCTCGGCGACGGCGTCAGCGCATACGCCATTGGCGACAAGGTGTGTGCCCTGACCAATGGCGGCGGCTATGCCCAGTTTTGCGCGGTGCCCGCCAGCCAGGCGTTGCCGATCCCCGAGGGCATGGACTGGATTCAAGCCGCCGCCGTGCCGGAAACGTTCTTCACCGTGTGGTCCAACCTGTTCGGCCTCGCTGGCGCGCATAAAGGCCAGCGCGTGTTGATCCACGGCGGCACCAGTGGCATCGGCACCACCGCGCTGATGCTCTGCCGCGAATTCGGTATCGAGGCCTTCGCCACCGCCGGCAGCGCCGACAAATGCGCCGCCATCGCCAAGCTGGGCGCCGAACCGATCAACTACCGCGAGCAGGACTTCGCCGACGTCATCGCGCAGAAGACCGCCGATCAGGGGGTTGATGTAATCCTCGACATCATGGGGGCCTCGTACCTGAACAATAACCTCAAGGCCCTGGCCATGGACGGTCACCTGGTCATGCTCGGCTTTCTCGGCGGCGGCAAGGCGCATGACGTCGACCTGCTGACCATCCTCGGCAAACGCGCGGTGATAACCGGTTCACTGTTGCGCCCCCGCACCCGCGAGGAAAAGGCCATGATCGCCGAACAGCTGCGCGAACAGGTATGGCCTGTGCTGGCCGCCGGGCGTTGCCTGCCGATCATCGACAAGGTCTACGCCTACACCGACGCCGCCCAGGCCCATGCCCGGATGGAAGGTGGGGATCATATCGGCAAGATTGTGTTGCAGGTGGCGTGACGCCTGATGCCGTCACTGTCGGGCCTTGGCAGGGCCCGACAGCTCGCACGAGAAATGACCTATTGGGCATGCACCGGGTAATCGATATAGCCCACTTCATTGCCACCATACATCCCCTCCGCCCGCAGCGGATTCAACGGCCAGCCATTGAAGAGCCGTTGCGGTAAGTCCGGGTTGGCAATGAAGGGCCGCCCGAACGCAATCAGGTCGGCCAACCCCGCGTAGACCAACCGCGCACCGCGCTCGGCGGTGTAACGCCCGGCGTAGATAATCCGCCCGGTAAAGGTGTCACGCACGGCCTGACGGAACGTGTCGGGCAGGTCGGGAGCGTTGTCCCAGTCGGCTTCGGCAATCGAGACATAGGCGATGCCCGCCGCTTGCAGCACCTTGATCGCTTCCAGGTAGGTGTGGTGCGGGTCGTCTTCCACCAGGCCGATGTACACGCGGTCCTGATCGGTGCCGCTGAACAACGGCGAAAAGCGCACGCCCAGGCGCTGCGGGCCGACCACCTGGCTCACAGCCTCGACAATCTCCCGCAAAAAACGCAGACGGTTGTGCAGCGAACCACCGTACTCGTCGTCGCGCTGGTTGGCGTGGGCCGAGATGAACTGGTTGACCAGGTAACCGTTGGCCGCATGGATCTCCACCCCGTCAAACCCGGCGTCCAACGCATTGCGTGCCGCCTGTGCGTAGTGCCCGACCAATGCCTTGACCTCAAGGGTGGTCAAGGCACGGGGCACGGGCGGTTGGACCAGTTCACCCTGGCCAGGCCCGGTGGCGATGAACGCCTTCGCCTGTTCCGCCTGCAGCGCGGACGGTGCGACGGGCGCGGCGCCGTCAGGCTGCAACGCATTGTGGGACACCCGGCCCACATGCCAGAGCTGGGCGAAGATCACCCCGCCTTCGGCATGCACCGCGTCGGTGACGGTGCGCCAACCGTCGATCTGCGCCGGGGTGTAGATGCCCGGCGTCCAGGCATAACCCTGGCCACGCGGCTCGATCTGAGTGCCCTCGCTGACCATGAAACCGGCCGAGGCGCGTTGACGGTAATACTCGGCCATCAGCTCAGTGGCGACATCGCCGGGTTGCGCGCTGCGTTGACGCGTCAGCGGTGGCAGGACGACGCGGTTGGCCAAGGTGCGATGCCCGAGTTTTATCGGGGTACTTAAAACACTGTGGGTCATTTGAAAGATTCCAAATTCAGGACGAGCGAAACCGTTGGCGGCTCTTGAGAGCCGCCAATCCATGCAGGTTTAAAACCGTTGATTAACTTATGCGGTGAGCTTCAGCAGGGTCTTGGCAACAGCGCTGGAACTGGCAGGGTTCTGCCCGGTGACCAGCAAACCGTCTTCAAGCACAAAGGATTGCCAATCGGCGCCCTTCTCATACTTGCCGCCCAGTGCCTTGAAATCGTTTTCGATCAAGAACGGCACCACATCGGTCAGGCCGACCGCGGCTTCTTCCGCGTTGGAAAAGCCAGTGACGCGACGGCCCTTGACCAGCGGCGCGCCATTGACCGCCTTGACGTGGCGCAAGGCACCCGGTGCGTGGCAGACAAAACCGATGGGCTTGCCGGCCCGCTCGAACGCCTCGATCAGGGCGATGGACACCGGCGACTCCGCCAGGTCCCACAGTGGGCCGTGGCCACCTGGATAGAACACGGTGTCGAAGTCGGCGGTGTTGATCGTGTCCAGCTTGACGGTGTTGGCCAGGGCCTGCTGCGCGGCCGGGTCGGCGGCAAAGCGGCGGGTCTGTTCGGTCTGCGCATCCGCTTGATCGCTCGCCGGGTCCAGTGGCGGCTGGCCGCCGGCCGGGGACGCCAGCACCACATCGGCGCCGGCGTCCTTGAACACGTAGTACGGTGCGGCAAATTCTTCGAGCCAGAAACCGGTCTTGCGCCCGGTATCGCCCAGCTGGTCGTGAGAGGTCAGTACCATTAATACTTTCATGTTCCAGTGCCTCGATAGGGTTAAGGTCAGTGTGTGTCAGGGCAACCCAACAGCTGTCGGGTCAGCAGCAGCGCCTGATCAAACGGCGCGGATGTACGGGTGATCTTGCTCATGACGCTGCTCCCCAGCCATAACGCATACAGGCTCCGGGCCAGGCTTTGCGGGGCTTGCGCCACTGTCAGCGAACCGTCCTCGACGCCGCGCCCGATCGCGCCGGCAAGCAAGGCGATGGTCCTCGACGTGCCGCGATCCAGGGCCAAGCGCATGGGTTCTGAAAGGTCTGACACTTCCGCACCGAGTTTGACGGCAAGGCATTTGCCCGCGTCGGTGCAGCCGGTCTGGTTGTCGATCCAGCCTTGCCAATAGCGCATCAACTTGGCGCGCGGGGACAACCCAGGCTGCTCGAACAGTTGCGCCATGCCTTCTACGTAGTGATCGAAGTAGTGGTCGAGCAATACCACACCGAATGCATCTTTGGAGTGGAAGTAGTGATAGAACGAACCTTTGGGCACATCGGCGGCTTGCAGGATTTCGTTCAACCCCACCGCAGAAAACCCTTTGGCGCCGACAATCGATTGCGCCGCGTCGAGAATGGTCTGCCGTGGACTTTTGCTGGCGCTGTGCATGCTTCACTCCGTCCGATTAGACCAGTCGTCTAGTGCATGGGGTGAATGTTAGGAGCCGGGCCGGGCGCCCACAATGTCATATCCGCAAGGATTGCGGACATGCGCCGAACCCGGTTGCCGTTTTCCCGGCACGCGCCGACAATCGCCCCTCCCGCCCGCGTTGGAGTATGGCGATGCATAGCGTTGCGCTGATGGTTTACCCGAACTTCCAGTCCCTGAGCCTCAGCCTGGGCTCGGTGTTCGAGTGCGCGAACCTGCTGCGCGGCGAGCCGGCCTACGAGTTTCACCTGGTGTCGGAAAGCGGCGGCGCGGTGATGACGTCCCAGGGGTTCTCGGTGAACACCACGTCGATCCGGCCGCAGGGCTATGACACCCTGATCGTCAGCGGTTACCTGGAATTTCGCCTGCCGGAGGCCAACCTGCTGGCGCTGGTCAAGGCCGCGTCCGCTCAATCGCGGCGTGTCGCCTCGCTGTGCATGGGCATCTTCGTGCTGGCCGAGGCCGGGTTATTGGCGGGCAAGCGCACCACCACTCACTGGATTCACGCACCGGCGTTTCGCAAGCGCTACCCGGATATTCAGTTGGAAGAAGACAAACTGTTCATCGTCGACGGCCAGATCTGGACCGGCGCCGGCATGAGCGCTGGGGTCGACCTGGCGCTGGCAATGGTGGAGAACGACCTGGGCAGCGACCTCGCCCGGCGCATCGCGCGCAAGCTGGTGATTGCCCAGCGTCGGGGCAGCGAACAGTCGCAGTTGTCGGCGTTGCTGGAATTGGACCCCAAATCCGACCGCATCCAACTGGCCCTGGCCTATGCCCGCGAGAACCTGACCCACGACCTGTCGGTGGAAGCCCTGGCCGATGTCGCCCGGCTCAGCCCGCGTCAGTTCAGCCGGGTGTTTCGCGAAGAAACCGGGCAGACACCGGCCAAGGCCATCGAATCCCTGCGGGTGGAAGCGGCGCGGGCGATGATGGAAACCAGCCGCCACCCGGTCGAGGTGGTCGCCCGCGAAACCGGCTTCGGCGACCGCGAGCGCATGCGCCAGGCGTTTCTGCGCGCCTTCGGGCAGCCGCCCCAGGCCATGCAGCAGGCTTTTTTCAGCGAGCGCAGCGTTTAGTGCAACGACGCCCGCGTGATCAGGTAACTGGTCAGTTGCGGATCATCGTCCAGTTCGAGGGTCTGCACCGGGCGTGGCAGGTTATCCAGCACGGTGCGCCAGAACGCCTGGGACACTTCATCCTGGTCATAGAAACGCACCAGCCAGTTGGCCGCGCCGCTGCATAGCACCTGGGTGGCGATCGCGCTGCCGATGCCCTTGCGCCGGTAGCGCTTGAGGATGAACAGGTCGGCCAGTTCCAGGGCATCGATGCCCGGCAATTCACTGCCTTCGATCAGCAGGAAGCCGGCGATATAACCGTCGACCAGCAGCAGGTTGGCGCTCCACTGCGGGTCGTGCCAATAGCGGTTCAGGTGTTCGTCATGGATGTAGAAACGGCCGTCCGCCTCGACATCTTCCTGCTCCCAGTCCGAGGACTCATAGGCGTAGTACTGGTACAGATTGCGGATCAGCTCGGACGCTTCCGGGCCGGTCTGGATCAATTCGACGGTGGTTTCAGGCATGAGGCTCTCGGTGAAAAAACGCAGGGCGCCATTGTTCACAAAACGCTGCCCCAGTCCAATAGCGGCATGAACCTTTCTACTTGCTGAACCGATTGCAAATAGCTGCCGCCCCGTCCGAACCTTCGAAACATTTCGAATAAACTTCGCCGGCTGCCTCTTTTTTCTCAAGGACATGTACTTTGACCAACGTCTGTTCCGCCGGCCTGGATGTGGGCTTCGCCTCCCTGGATTACCTGCAGATTTTCATCCTGGGCGTGATCCAGGGCATTACCGAATTGTTGCCGGTGTCGTCCACCGCCCATATGCGTGTGGTCCCCGCCCTGCTCGGCTGGCAAGACCCGGGCTCGGCGTTTTCGGCGGCGATGCAACTGGCGGCGCTGGCGGCGGTGGTCAGTTACTTCTGGCGCGATGTGCGCCAGGTGGTCACCGGCAGCATTGGCGCGGTGCGCCAGGGTGACTACAACAATCAGTGGTTCAAGCTGGCGGTGGCGATTGTGCTGGCGACCATTCCGATCTGCATTGCCGGCCTGGCGTTGTCGTCGACCTTGAATGCCTGTAACTCGCCGCTGCGCGGGCTGATGGTGATCGGCATTGCCTGCGTGGTGATGGCAGTGTTGCTGGCGGCGGCCGAACTGCGTGCGCGGCATACGCGGGAGGTGAGCGAAATGCGCCTGCGCGATGCGTTGATCGTCGGTATCGCACAGATTGGCGCCTTGATTCCCGGGGTCTCGCGCTCCGGCTCCACACTGACCGCCGCGCTGTTCCTCAATTTCAAGCGTGAAGAGGCTGCGCGTTTCTCCTTTCTGCTGGGCCTGCCGGCGATCGCCCTCGCCGGCTTGAAGGAGCTGTGGGTGCTGCTGCACGCCGATATGCCGGTGCATGCCTGGCCGCACTTGCTGTTTGGCCTGGTAGTCGCCAGCGTCTCGGCGTTCTTCGCGATCTGGGGCCTGATGAAGTTCCTGGAGCGGTTCTCCACCTGGCCGTTCGTGATCTACCGTGCGCTGCTGGGGATCTTCTTGATCGTGGCGGTCAGCACCGGGTTGTTGAGCTGAGCCTCATCGACCTCAGCGCTCGAAATCGCGCGCATCGTGCCGCTCCGGCAGTTGCTCTTCGAGCGGCCCGGACACCCGGTTGACCCGTCGTCCACGCTGCACCGCCGGGCGCGCCTCGATCGCATCGGCCCAGCGCAGCACATGTTTGTAATCCTGCACCGAAAGGAACTGCGCCGCGTCATACAGGCGGCCTTTGACCAGGCCGCCGTACCAGGGCCAGATGGCGATGTCGGCGATGGTGTAGTCGTCACCGGCAATGTACTCGCTCACGGCCAGGCGCTTGTCGAGCACATCCAGTTGGCGCTTGGTTTCCATGGCAAAGCGGTTGATCGGGTACTCCATCTTGCTCGGCGCATAGGCGTAGAAATGCCCGAAGCCACCGCCCAGGTACGGCGCGCTGCCCATCTGCCAGAACAGCCACGACAGGCACTCGGCGCGGGCCGCAGGTTCGGTCGGGAAGAACGCCCCGAATTTCTCCGCCAGGTACTGCAGGATCGCGCCGGACTCGAATACGCGAATCGGCGTGGCGCCGCTGCGGTCGAGCAAGGCGGGGATTTTCGAGTTCGGGTTCACCGCGACAAAGCCGCTGCCGAACTGGTCGCCGTCGCCGATCTTGATCAGCCAGGCGTCGTATTCCGCGCCGGTATGCCCGAGGGCCAGCAGCTCTTCGAGCAGGATCGTGACTTTCTGCCCATTGGGCGTGGCCAGCGAGTACAACTGCAGCGGGTGTTTGCCGACCGGCAGTACCTTGTCGTGGGTCGCCCCGGCGATGGGCCGGTTGATACTGGCGAATGTGCCGCCACTTTCGGTGTCCCAGGTCCAGACCTTGGGGGGTACGTATTCGGTCATGCTCACGACTCCTGATGTGCTTGAGGTCAACGAATCGACCCAGACTAAACCAAAGGTTGGGGTTGCGTCACAACCCAGCCTTCATCCTTGAGCGCTGGGTGGACACTTATCGGTAACGCCTTTCAATTGCCCCAGGTAACTGTCCACTTCCTTGAACAACCACTGGGAAAACGCCTGCTGCTTGGTGTGCGAACCTTCGCGGGGCGGCCAGACCAGCCAGTAGGGATACGCGTAGGGCACACTGATATCGCCGAGCTGCACCAGTTCGCCACGGGCGATGGCGTCCTGCACCAGGCTGCGCCGCTCCAGGGCGATGCCCTGCCCCAGGCGCACCGCCTCCAGGATCAGGTTGGAGTCATTGCTGCATAAGCCGGCGTGCTCGCCGGACATCTCGACGCCCGCCGCCTCGCACCATGGCAGCCAGGACTCGGTGCTATGGATGATCGGGCTGTCGACGAACTGCTGTGGTGTCTGCGGCAGCTGCCCATGATTGAAATGAGGCGCGGCCACGGCGATCACTTCATCGTGAAACAACAGCCGCTGCTCCACGCCGTCCCAATCGCCCTCGCCCATGCGGATGCCGATATCGACCGATTCCTGATGCAGGTTGGAAATGCTCAGGCTGGCTTGCAAGCGAATGCGGATATGCGGGTACAACGCCTGGAACGTCGGCAGGCGTGGGACCAGCCAGGAGCAGCCGAACGAGGGCAGCACCGCGACCACCAGTTCATCGGTCTTGGGTTGGGCCTGGATCAAGCGCGTGGCTTCGGCGATATCTCCCAGCGCCTTGCGAATCTGCAAGGCGTACAGGCGCCCGTCTTCGCTCACCCGCAGGCCGCGACCTTCGCGCACGAACAGGGCCAGACCGACGAGCTCTTCCAGCACCTTGATCTGCTGGCTGATGGCTGAGTGGGTAACGTGCAGTTCCCTGGCCGCCAAGGTCACGCTGCCCAATCGCGAGGTGGCTTCGAAGCTGCGCAGGCAGGTCAAGGGAGGAAATACGCTCATGTAAGCTCAGCTAACCTTTTACGGTAAAAATAATCGATATTGCAGGACCTACAGCCGCTTTAAAGTTACCTAAATTAACCAATCCTGCCAACTACCCATTACCAAGGAGGCTTTATGAAACTGGTCGGCATGCTGGACTCGCCTTATGTACGTCGCGTGGCCATTTCCCTGGAACTGTACGGGGTGGATTTTGTGCATGAGCCCTTGTCCGTGTTCAGTACCTACAACGCATTCGCGCGGATCAACCCCGTGGTCAAGGCGCCCACCCTGGTGCTGGACGATGGGACCGTGTTGATGGACTCCAGCCTGATCCTGGATTACCTCGAAACCCTCGCGCCAGCTGACAGAAAGCTGCTGCCGCAGCCCCCCGCGGCACGCGCCAAGGACCTGCAGTTGCTCGGGCTGGCCCTGGCGGCCTGTGAGAAAAGCGTGCAGATCGTCTATGAACACAACCTGCGACCGGCCGAGAAGCAGCATGCGCCGTGGCTCGACCGCGTCAGCGGGCAATTGCTGGCCGCGTATACGCTGCTGGACAAACACCTGAGCCAGGCCGACAGCGAAGCGCTGACCCAAGCCTCGCTGACGGTGGCGGTCGCCTGGTCCTTCAGCCAGTTCACCGTGGCCTCGGTGGTCAAGGCGGATGCGTTCCCCCATGTGCAACGCCACGCCGAACGCCTGGAGCAGCACCCGGCCTTCAAGCGCTACCCCATCGAGTGACCGGAGTTACACCCAGCCGCCATCGACAATGAAGTTCTGCGCCGAACACATCGCCGACGCCTGCGAGGCGAGAAACAGCGCCATGCTGGCGATGTGCTCCGGCAATACGCTGCCAGGCAGGCACTGGCTGCGGCTGATCAGTTCCTTGGCGGCGTCGTCGACCCACATCGTCAATTGTTTTTCGGTCATCACCCAACCCGGCACCAGCGTATTGACGCGGATACGGTCCGGGCCCAGCTCACGCGCCAGCGCCCGCGTCATGCCGTGGGCGGCGGCCTTGCTGGCGGCGTACACCGGGTAGCCGGCGGAGGCCATCATCCAGCCAACGGAGCCCAGGTTGATGATCGAACCGCCACCCGCACGTTTCATCATCGGCACCACAGCCTTGGCTGCAAAAAAGGCGTGCTTGAGGTTGACCGCGATCAGCTTGTCGAACGTCTCCGAATCAACTTCCTCCAGGGTATGACGCACGTCGTTGGCGGCATTGTTCACCAACACGGTGATCGGCCCCAGGGCGTATTCGAAGCGCGCAATCGCGGCCTTGTAGGCAATCTCGTCGGTGATATCGCAGTGACCGAACTCGACGGTGTGCCCCTGGGCACTCAACAACGCGGCCAGGCGCTCGCCCTGGCCTTGCGCGCGGTCGACGAACGCCACCTTGGCCCCCTGCCCGGCGAAGGCTCGCACCATGAATTCGCCGATCCCCGAAGCGCCTCCGGAAATCAATACGGTCTTGCCCTTGAGGTCGGGATAAACGGCCTGTTCAGTACTCATATCAAGGTTGCCTCGATCAATTAGTCTTATTTTATTTTACGAAATCGGCGTTTAAGGCTATAAATTTGCGGCCTCACCGACAAAATATCGCACATTAGTAGAACTATTCCACTCAAAACAACAAAAGGAAGTTCGACCATGAAGCACCCTCGATACCTGTTGTCCGGCCTCGCCTTGTCCATGCTGATCGCCAGCGGTGGCGCGCAGGCCGCCGGTCTGTCCAGTGAACACAAACCCTTCGGGAAAACCAACGACGGCACCGCTGTCGAGCAGTACATATTGCGCAACAGCCATGGCATGCAAGCCACGGTCATCACCTATGGCGGCGTGTTGCAGGCGCTGAAAGTGCCGGACAAGCACGGCAAGGTCGAGGACGTGGTGCTCGGCTTCGATGATGTGCAGGGCTATCAGCGCGGTACGGCGTTTTTTGGCGCGACCATTGGCCGCTTCGGCAATCGCCTGGCCGGCGGTGCGTTCGAGCTCGACGGCAAGCGTTATCAGGTGCCGCTCAACGACGGTCCCAATTCGCTGCATGGCGGCGCCCAGGGCTTCGACAAGCGCGTGTGGCAAGCCAAGCCCGTCAAGGACAAGGATTCGGTCGGCGTGACCCTGACCTACCTGTCCAAGGACGGCGAGATGGGCTTTCCCGGCAACCTGACCACCGAAGTCACCTATCGGCTCAACGACAACAACGAATTGCACATCGACTACAAGGCCACCACCGACAAACCGACGGTGCTCAACCTCACCAACCACAGCTATTTCAACCTCGCCGGCGCGGGCAACGGCGACATCCTCAAGCAGGTGGCGACCTTGCACGCCAGCCACTACACGCCGGTGAATGCCACCTTGATTCCCACCGGCGAAGTGGCACCGGTCAAGGGCACGCCGATGGACTTTCTCCAGCCCACCGCCATCGGCCAGCACATCAAGGACGCGCATCCGCAACTCAAATTCGCCGAGCCGAAACAGGGCGGGTTTGACTTCAACTGGGCGCTGGATACCCAAGGCGACATCAAGCAACTCGCCGCCGACGTGTACGACCCCGCCTCCGGCCGCCGTTTGCAGCTCTACACCACGGAACCTGGGGTGCAGTTCTATACCAGCAACTTCCTCGATGGCTCGGTGAAGGGCAAGGCAGGCAAAACCTACCTGCATTGGAGCGGTTTCACACTGGAGACCCAGCACTTTCCCGATGCGCCGAACCAACCGACGTTTGCCTCGACACGCTTGGACCCCGGGCAGACCTACACCCAGCGCACCATCTTGAAGTTTTCCGCCGATTGAGGATGGCGGCGGGCTTGCCGGCGACCGAAACGCTGTCGCCGGCAAGCCGGCGTCCGGCGCTAATGTGATGCAAATAGTCCCCAAAACCGTGCTTGGCTGCTATTGTGCCGCGCTTTGAAAAGCCGCCTACCAGCAAGGAATTGGACGTTGAACACTGACGAAAAAATGACCGGGGACCTGTTCGAGGTGGATAAGCGTCTGTCACTCAAACCCGTGGTGGACTTCAACGCCTACCTGCGCAACGCATTCGGCGACGGCCCCTGCACCTGCGTGCGCTGTGCTGCCGCTGGCGGGGAGGAAACCGGCTATGAGTTCCAGCACACCTTCAACCTCGACACCAAACCCACCCACCGCCGCTTTGCCTCGACGGCCGGCAGCGATGTGCTGTTGATGTTGAAAAAGGCGTGGCTGTCGTACACCAAGGCGGAGTTGCCGCTCAGTGGCGTGCTGGCATTGCCGACGGTGAAAGAGTTTGTCGAGCCACAGTTGCACAAGCGCCTCGCCCCGTTGTTTCTGGCCAGTGGGTTGGCCAAGGATGTCGAGGGCGAACTGCGCATCCAACCGCAGGCCATGGCCTGATCCCTCCCTTTGAGCCGCCCTTGAATGTGCGGCTCAGGCGTCGGGGTGATAAATCGAACCGTTGAGTGAGCACAGTAGCGAGCGTCCTACCCAGGGACGCCGCTGTCCCTACGCCAATCCTGCCTATTTCGGCTTTTTCCTTGCGAAAGTTTCATCAGTGGGATCAGCATGGCCCACGATGAATAGCCGCTTGATCGAATAACGCGCCTTCACCGCCAAAGCCGAACACCGTCGCACCGAGACGGGCATCCTGCGCGTGACAATGTCGCCCGACTGCCGCCGCGCAGGGTTGGCGCAGCAAAAGCACAGCTCAGGTTTTGCGTTGATCACAAGGAGTTCTGGATGGCCGCACCAAGCAAGAAGATGAGCCTGTTGGGCCTGACCACCCTGGTAGCGATCAACATGATGGGCTCGGGGATCATCATGTTGCCGGCCAGCATGGCGCAACTGGGCGCGATTTCGCTGCTGTCGTGGGTCGTCACTGCGCTCGGTTCGATGGCGATCGCCTACGGCTTCGCTCAATGCGGGCTGTTCTGTACCCGCAGCGGCGGGATGTCGGCGTATACCGAGGAGGCCCACGGCAAGTCGGGGTTTTTCCTGTGTTCGTTTCTGTATTTTCTGTCGCTGATCATTGCCAATGTGGCGATTGCGATTTCGGCGGTGGGTTATTTGTCGTCGTTCATTCCGTGGCTGGGCAGCGGGCCGGGACCGTTGTTCGTCGGCAGCCTGGCGCTGATCTGGCTGACCACCGTGGCCAACTTCGGCGGCCCGCGCATCACCGGGCGCATCGGAGTGGTCACGGTATGGGGCGTGATCATTCCAGTGGCGGGACTCTGCGTGATCGGTTGGTTCTATTTCAAGCCCGAGGTGTTCACGGCCGCCTGGAACCCACACCAACGGCACCTGTGGGACGCCGTCAGTGCGAGTATTCCTCTGACCCTGTGGGCCTTTCTTGGCATGGAGTCGGCCGCCCAAGGCTACGACGCGGTGGAGAACCCCAACCGCACCGTGCCCCTGGCCTGCCTGCTCGGCACGCTTGGGGTGGCGGTGGTGTATGTGCTGTCGACCGCGGTGATCCAGGGCATCGTGCCCAATGCCGAACTGGCCGCGTCCTCCGCACCGTTCGCACTGGTTTACGCACAGATGTTCAGCCCCTGGGTCGGCAAGCTGATCATGGCGTTGGCGGTGGTGGCCTGTATCGGCTCGTTGCTGGGCTGGCAATTCACCCTGGCGCAAACGGCCAAGATGTCGGCGGACCAACGCCTGTTTCCGCGGTTTTTCAGCCGCATCAGCGCCGCGAATGCACCGGTGCTGGGGCTGCTGGCGTGTGCCACGCTGCAAAGCCTGATTGCCTTGTCGACCATCTCGCCCAGCGCCAGCGCGCAGTTCAGCAAACTGGTGAACCTGGCGGTGGTGACCAACCTGCTGCCCTATGTGACCGCCCTCACCGGCCTGCTGGTGATGATGTACAAGGCACACGCCAGCGCAACGGTGCAGGCGCGCAATACGCTGGTGGTGCTGGTGGCCGTGGGGTATTCGCTGTATGCGATTTATGCCTGCGGTGAAGAGGCGGTGTTTGGCGCGATGCTGGTGCTGGCGTTCGGGTATCTGTTGTATGGCTTCCTGGCCAAGCGGTTTGTCGGGGAACCGGCAGATTCCCCTGGCAGATGAAGATCAAAATGTGGGAGGGGGTTTGCCCCCGATTGCGCCAGTCGATACGTGTATTGACTGAACCACCGCTATCGGGGGCAAGCCCCCTCCTACAGTGTTTACCGCGTTTGCCTGAACTGATTATTTACGCGCCGCCTCCCACTGCTTGAGCAGGTCGCCGTAGGCCACGGTTTCGCCTTTGGGTTTCTCGTTGGCCAGTTTCGGCTTCGGCGCGCCGGGCTGGTCGAACCAGTATTGGGCGTCACGTTCCGGGTTCATTTTCGGACCGCACACCGGTTGCACTTTGGAGCGCTCCAGGCGCGTCATGATCGCGTCTTGCTCCTTGGCCAGGTTGTCGAGCGCCTGTTGCGGGGTTTTCTCGCCGCTGGCCGCCGCCGCAATGTTGCTCCACCACAATTGCGCCAGGCGTGGATAGTCCGGCACGTTGGTGCCGGTCGGCGTCCACTCGACCCGGGCCGGGCTGCGGTAGAACTCCACCAGGCCGCCAAGCTTCGGCGCCAGGTCGGTCATGGCCTGGGAATTGATGTCCGACTCACGGATCGGCGTCAGGCCGACGATGGTTTTCTTCAGCGACACGGTTTTCGAGGTGACGAACTGCGCGTACAGCCAGGCCGCGAGCTTCTGCTTCTCAGGCGTCGACTTGAGGAAGGTCCAGGAACCCACGTCCTGATAACCCTTCTTCATGCCCTTTTCCCAATAAGGCCCGACGGGCGACGGCGCCATACGCCATTTCGGTGTGCCGTCGGCGTTGACCACGGGCAGGCCCGGCTTGGTCATGTCGGCCGTGAACGCGGTGTACCAGAAGATCTGCTGGGCGATGTTGCCCTGGGACGGCACCGGGCCGGATTCGGAGAAGGTCATGCCCGCCGCTTCCGGCGGTGCGTAGGCTTTCATCCAGTCCACGTATTTCTGCGTGGCGAACACCGCAGCCGGGCCGTTGGTGTCGCCGCCCCGGGTGACGCTGGAGCCCACCGGGTGGCAGTCCTCGACGCGAATGCCCCACTCGTCCACCGGCAAACCGTTGGGCAAACCCTTGTCGCCGCCACCGGCCATGGAGAACCAGGCATCGGTGAAGCGCCAGCCGAGGGACGGGTCTTTCTTGCCGTAGTCCATGTGCCCATAGATGCGCTTGCCGTCGATTTGCTTGACGTCCTCGCTGAAGAACTTGGCGATGTCTTCATAGGCCGACCAGTTCACCGGCACGCCGAGGTCGTAGCCGTATTTTTCCTTGAACTTGGCTTTCAGCTCCGGCCGCTCGAACCAGTCAGCGCGGAACCAGTACAGGTTGGCGAATTGCTGGTCGGGTAACTGGTAGATCTTGCCGTCCGGCGCGGTGGTGAAGGAGATACCGATAAAGTCCTTGATATCCAGGGTCGGCGAGGTGAAGTTCTTGCCTTCGTTGGCCATCAGGTCGGTGATGGATTCGGTTTTGCCGTAGCGAAAGTGCGTACCGATCAGGTCGGAATCGTTGACCCAGCCGTCATAGATGTTCTTGTCGGACTGCATCTGGGTTTGCAGCTTTTCCACCACATCGCCTTCCTGCAGCAGGTCGTGGGTCAGCTTGATACCGGTGATTTCACTGAAGGCCTTGGCCAGCACCTTGGATTCGTACTCATGGGTGGTGAGGGTTTCCGACACCACGTTGATCTTCATCCCACGGAACGGTTCGGCGGCCTTGATGAACCACTTGAGTTCCTCGAGCTGCTGGTCGGCCGTGAGGGTCGACGGCTTGAACTCGCTGCCGATCCATTTTTTCGCCGCTTCTTCATACGCATCGGCCCAGGCCGTGGCACTCAAACCGCTGAGGGCCAATACGGCGGCCAATGAAATGCTATGTCGCAGCTTATTGTTTTTATCGAACATAGAGACCTCCTGGTTGATTTCAAAAGGGACTACAAACGCCACACACCCCTTGTAGGAGCGAGCTTGCTCGCGAAAAACGCCCAGACACCGCGCACGCCCAGAAACGCCGCGTTATCGTTGACGAATTTCGCGAGCACGCTCGCTCCTACAGGGAATAGAGGCATCCGCACTAGCCCCAACGCATCACACACAACAGCCATACAAGGGAGAGCGCGGACGCCACCCAGATGCTCCAGTCGGTTACGCCGATCACCAGCAGGTGCAGGTAGGCGCTACCGAGAAGACCGATAAACAAACGATCACCACGGGTGGTGCTGATCGGCAGAAACCCGCGCCGAGGGATACTCGGCGCGCGCAATTCCCAAGTGGTCATGCCCGCCAGAATCAGGGCGATACCGCCAAAGAACAGCGCAGTGGGGGTGGTCCAGGCCATCCATTCCATCATCGACTCCTCAGACCCGGCCCAGGGCAAAGCCCTTGGCCACGTGGTTGCGTACAAACCAGATCACCAGCATGCCGGGCAGGATGGTCAACACCCCCGCCGCCGCCAGTACGCCCCAGTCGATCCCCGACGCCGAGACGGTGCGGGTCATCACCGCCGCGATGGGCTTGGCATTGACCGAAGTCAGGGTGCGTGCGAGCAGCAGTTCGACCCAGGAAAACATGAAGCAGAAAAACGCCGTCACGCCGATGCCGGAGCCGATCAATGGGATAAAAATCTTCACAAAGAACTTGGGGAAGGAGTAGCCGTCGATGTAGGCGGTTTCGTCGATTTCCTTGGGCACACCCGACATGAAGCCTTCAAGAATCCACACCGCCAATGGCACGTTGAACAGGCAGTGCGCCAGGGCCACCGCGATATGCGTGTCGAACAGGCCGATGGACGAATACAGCTGGAAAAACGGCAACAGAAACACCGCCGGCGGCGCCATGCGGTTGGTCAGCAGCCAGAAAAACAGGTGCTTGTCGCCCAGGAAGCGATAGCGCGAGAACGCATACGCCGCCGGCAGCGCCACGCTCAAGGAGATCAGCGTGTTCAGGCTCACGTAGTACAGCGAGTTGAGATAGCCGGTGTACCAACTCGGATCAGTGAAGATCACCTTGTAGTTGGCCAGGGTGAAATCCTGCGGAAACAGCGTCAGCCCGCCGAGGATTTCGGTATTGCTTTTGAAGGACATGTTCAGCAGCCAGTAGATCGGCACCAGCAGGAACAGGATGTAGATCAGCAGCGGTATGACTTTGCGCTTGCTCATGTTGGTGGCCTCAGCGGTTGGCGTCGGAATGGGTCATGGCGGTGTAGAACAGCCAGGACACCAACAGGATGATCAGGAAGTACACCAGGGAAAACGCCGCGGCCGGGCCCAGGTCGAATTGGCCGACAGCCATCTGGGTCAGCGTCTGGCTGAGGAACGTGGTGGCGTTACCCGGCCCGCCACCGGTCAGTACGAAGGGCTCGGTGTAGATCATGAAACTGTCCATGAAGCGCAGCATCACCGCGATCAGCAGCACACTTTTCATCTTCGGCAGCTGGATATGTCGGAAAACCGCCCAGGCCGACGCCCGATCGATACGCGCCGCCTGGTAGTACACATCTGGAATAGCGCGCAGCCCCGAGTAGCACAGCAGCGCCACCAGGGAGGTCCAGTGCCAGACATCCATCACCAGCACCGTGACCCAGGCGTCCATGGTGTTGGCCGCGTAGTTGTAGCTGATGCCCATCGCATTGAGGGTAGAGCCGAGCAGGCCGATATCGGCGCGGCCGAAAATCTGCCAGATGGTGCCCACCACGTTCCACGGAATCAGCAACGGAATGGCGAGGATGATCAGCACCAGCGACGACCAGCGGCCCTTGGTCGGCATGGTCAGGGCGATGGCGATGCCCAGCGGGATTTCGATCAGCAGCACGCACGCCGAGTAGATGAACTGGCGCAGCAGCGAGTCGTGCAGACGCGGGTCGAGCAGCACCTGTTTGTACCAGTCGGCGCCGACAAAATAGCGGCTGGACTGGTCGAAAATGTCCTGCACCGAGTAGTTGACCACCGTCATCATCGGGATCACCGCACTGAATGCCACCAGCAGGAACACCGGCAACACCAACCACCAGGCCTTGTTGTTCTGCACCTTGTTCATGGCCGCACCTCCAGCAGGTAATCGTCGGCGTAGAGCATCAGCCACTGCGCGGGGAAGCTGATAGAGGCGGTGCCTTCGGGCACCGGTTTGTCTTCGGCCAGGCGCACTTTCAGGGTGGCGCCGTCCAGGCTCAGGGTCAGGATCTTGTAGGTGCCGAGGTCTTCAATATGGGTGACGTCGGCTTGCAGTGCGTCGGGGTTATGCTCATCCCACACATGAATGAATTCCGGGCGGATGCCCACCTGCAAGGTCGTGTAGGGCGTGTCGGCGAGGCGTTGCTGCACGGCCTCGGACAACCGCAGATGGGTGTCGGCAAAGCGCACTCCGCCGGCCTCGGCCTGCACTTCGATCAGATTCATCCCAGGGCTGCCGATGAAATAGCCGACAAACGTATGGCTCGGCCGCTCGAACAACTCCCGCGGCGTGCCGAATTGCACGATTTGCCCGCCGTACATCACCGCGATCTTGTCGGCGAAGGTCGAGGCTTCCAGCTGGTCGTGGGTCACGTAGACCATGGTGATATTGAACTGCTCGTGGATCTGCTTGAGCTTGCGCCGCAGTTTCCATTTGAGGTGCGGGTCGATCACCGTCAGCGGTTCATCGAACAGGATCGCCGAGACGTCGTCGCGCACCAGGCCCCGGCCCATGGAGACTTTCTGTTTTTCGTCGGCGGTGAGGTTGCGTGCCTTTTTGCTCAGCAGGCTTTGCAGGTCGAGGACTTCGGCAATTTCCTGCACCTTGCTGTGAATTTTCGCCTCGGCCATGCCCTGGTTACGCAACGGGAAAGCCAGGTTGTCGAACACCGTCATGGTGTCGTACACCACCGGGAACTGGAACACCTGGGCGATGTTGCGTTTTTCCGGGGTCAGCTCGTTGACCACTTTATGGTCGAACAGCACGTGCCCTTCGGACGGGCTGAGCAGGCCGGAGATGATATTGAGCAGGGTTGATTTGCCGCAGCCCGAAGGCCCGAGCAAGGCGTAGGCGCCGCCCTGCTCCCATACGTGGTTCATTTCCCGAATGGCGTAGTCCTCGGGACCTGTCGGCGTAGGGCTGTAGCTGTGCGCCAGGTTCTGCAAATGGATCTCGGCCATCAGGCAACCCTCGCGACACGGCGTCCGGGGGCCTGGACCAAGCGGCCCTGGCCATCGAACACAAACAGTTTATGGGTGGGGATATACACACGGATCGGCGCGTCGACGTCGTACTCATGCACCCCCGGCAAGTGCAGCACCAGCAGGAAATGCTCGCTGCGCACATGCAGGAAGGTTTCCGAGCCGCTGATCTCGGCGACTTCCACGGTCACCGCCAGTTCGAGGTCGTCGTCGTTGCTGGGCACCAGGCTGATATGGCTGGGGCGCACGCCAAAGCGGAACTCGCCCTCGCCGATGGGACGCAGGTCAACATTGAGTGGGAAGTGTACGAAATTGGCGAAGCTCACTTCATTGCCGCGGATGCTGCCCGGCATCAGGTTGATCGGCGGTTCGGAAAACAACTCGGCGGCCAATACGGTCTGCGGCTGGTGATAGACCTCGGCCGCCTTGCCGCTCTGGATCACCCGGCCTTCGTGGAGGATGGTGGTGGTGCCGCCGAGTGCCAGCGCTTCGTTGGGCTCGGTGGTGGCGTAAATCGCAATGGTGTGGCGGGCCTTGAACAGCTCGCGCATTTCCTGACGCAGCTCTTCGCGCAGTTTGTAGTCCAGGTTCACCAACGGCTCATCGAACAGGATCAGTTCGGCATCCTTCACCAACGCGCGGGCCATCGCCGTGCGTTGCTGCTGGCCGCCGGACAGCTCCAGCGGGTGGCGCTTGAGGAACTTCTCGATGCGCAGCATCTTCGCGGTTTCCAGCACCTTGCTCTGGATCAGCTCGTTGGACACACCGGCCTGGCGCAACGGCGAGGCGATGTTCTCGAACACGGTCATGGTCGGGTAGTTGATGAACTGTTGATACACCATCGACACGTTGCGCAGGCGCACCGGTTTAGCGGTGACATCCACGCCGTTCATCAGGATGCGGCCGCTGTCGGGCTTGTCCAGGCCGGCCATCAGGCGCATCAGGCTGGTCTTGCCGGACAGGGTGCGACCGAGCAGCACATTGAAGGAGCCGGCCTCGAAACGCAGATTGGCGTCGTCGATCCAGGTCTGGCCTTCGATGACGCGGGAGACATGTTCCAGGGTCAATGACATGACACGCCCTTTTTTATTATTGGAATGAATCTGGCCAGTGGTCACAGCGAGTTTCGTGCCAACCGCAGCAGGTGCTTGATCCACAAGGAAATGCCCTGAAAGCGAGGTTCGGGAGCGAACAAAAATGAACAATTCGGACTGAACAACTGAACACTCCGCGGGTTGACAATGAACAGTTCTGAACAACACTGTTTGAACCCGATTGACTGGACAACGCAGAACACATGTGGGAGGGGCGGTGCGACGATTCGACTTGCCCCCTCCCACATCGACCGGGTGACATCCGTTAGATTGTGCAAGACCCAAAAACAATAAAAAGAAGGTCTCCATGGCCGAACCGCTGACTCACGACACCCTCATCCAGGAGTCCTGGCGCCGCTGCCGCGCATTCGGTCTGGACCACCAGAGCCCACCCAGCTTTGACCAACTGCCCGCCGAGGGCATCAGTCAATTGCTGGAGAGCCAGCATTCCCTGGTACAGACCACCCACCAGGAAGTGTTGCCTTACTACGAGAACATCCTGAGCAACTCCAACTGCCTGATCATGCTGGCCGACAACCAGGGCCAGGTTTTGACGTCGTGGGGCACCCAGCGCTTTATCGACCCCAAGTTGGCCCGTGGTTTCAGCCCCGGCGCCAGCTGGATGGAGCGTTCCAGCGGCACCAATGCCATCGGCACCGCGCTGGCCTGTGCCCAGGCGGTGCATATCGAACACGATGAACACTTCCTCAAGGCTAACCGCTTCATGACCGGTTCGGCGGCGCCGATCTTCGACGCCCAGCGCGAAATCATCGCGGTGCTGGACGTGTCCAGCGACAGCTACCTGCCGCCCTCCCACACCCTGGGCATGGTCAAGATGATGAGCCAGACCGTGGAAAACCGGCTGATCCTCAACCTGTTTCGCGGCGAGCATTTCCAGCTGACCTTCAACACCGGGCTGAACAACCTCGACAGCCAATGGGCGGGCCTGCTGATCTTTGATGAAAGCGGCCAGGTGTTATCGGCCAACCGCCGCGCCGACAACCTGCTGGGCATCAGCCTGTCGCGGGTGATGATCGACCGCTTGTTCAAGGTGTCGATGCTGGAGTTACTGAATCAGCCGGAGGGTTTGCCGTTCTCCTTGCAGGCGGCCGGCCGCAATCGCTTCCAGTGTTTGTTGAAGCGGCCCAAGCAGATGCCGGTACACGCGCGGGTTTTCAGCGAACCGGCACCGCCGCAAGCCGCACCGATCAGCCTCAAGACCCTGCATTTTGGCGATGTGCGCGTGGAAAAAGCCGTGCGCCAGGCCGAGCGCCTGCTGGAAAAGGACATTCCGCTGCTGATCCACGGTGAAACCGGCGTGGGCAAAGAGGTATTCGTCAAAGCCCTGCACCAGGCCAGTTCGCGCAGCCAACAGGCATTTATCGCGGTGAACTGTGCGGCGATTCCCGCTGAGCTGGTGGAATCGGAACTGTTCGGCTACGAAAAAGGCGCCTTCACCGGCGCCAATCAAAAAGGCAGCGTCGGCCTGATCCGCAAGGCCGACAAGGGCACGCTGTTTCTCGACGAGATCGGTGATATGCCACTGCCGACCCAGGCCCGCTTGCTGCGGGTCTTACAGGAACGCTGCGTGCAACCGGTGGGCAGCAGCGAGTTGTTCCCGGTGGATTTGCGCATCATCTCCGCCACCAACCATGTGCTACGCGAGCAGGTGCAGGCCGGGCGCTTCCGTGAGGATTTGTACTACCGCATTGGCGGGCTGACCCTGGAGTTGCCGCCACTGCGCGAGCGCACTGACAAGCGGGCGTTGTTCCAACAACTGTGGCAGCAACACCGCGAACCGAAGCAATGGGCCGGGCTGAGCGCCGAGGTGTTGGCGTTGTTCGAGCAGCACCCGTGGCCGGGCAATTTGCGCCAGGTCAGCAGTGTGTTGCAGGTGGCGTTGGCCATGGCCGAGGAGCAGCCGATCCGCCCGGAGCATCTGCCGGACGACTTCTTCGTCGATCTGAACGTGACGGCGCCGCTGCCCACCAGCGCGCCTCTGGAGGACAGCATCGACCTGACGCGGCGCTTGAAAGCGGCAGGCGGGAATATTTCCCACCTGGCGCGGGAACTCGGCGTGAGCCGCAACACCCTGTACAAGCGCCTGCGCCAAGGCAATGACTGAAACCCGGGCAGCAATCGACCGCTGCCCTCAGGCTTGAAACCGCCTCGCCCGCACGCGACACTGCGCCGCTCCATCACGAGGACACCGCCGATGACCGCAACCGCCGCCACCGTTTCTGCACGGGAGGCTTATCAAGTGCTCAAGGATATGGCCCTGGAAACGCGGGTCATCAGCGCCTGCGCGGCAGCGGATGACACGGTGAGCGTGGAAACCGACGGCTGGCGGATGGTGCTGCTGACCCAAGGTACGGTGCTGGTGGGGTGCCAGCACTGCCGCTCACCCGATGGACGGCATGGCTCATTGGACAGCTGGCAACGCTATGGCACCAACCCAGTGGCATTGATGAGTACGTGGGAGCACGCGCAAGTCGAGCGCCTGTTGTCGGTGTCTCAGCGCCAGCTCCACGACACGCCGGTGTAGATGCCCCGACCGTCCCCGGGCGTGGAGCGGGCGGCGTCCAGGCCCTTGTCGTCATAACCCGGGGTGACGGTGTTGGCGTAGCGGCGGTTGGTCAGGTTGCGCAGGTCGACCCAGGCTTGCCAGTCCTGCTGCGGGGCGTCGTAGCCGAACGTGGCGCCGAGTAAGGTATAGGCCGCCGCGTAGTAGGAATTGGCGTAATCCACCGCCACCCGCGAGGAATGCTCGGTGTTGAGGCTGGTGTAGAAACCGGTCGGATGGCTGTAGCGCAACTGTGCCTGGTAGTAGTGCTTGGGAATGCCCGGCAAGGTGTTGTCGCCGAAGCGGTCGTCGTTGCGGTAGTGGAAGTCGCTGAAGGTGTAAGCCTGGCGCAGGGCGAGCTTACCGCTGCCGCCGCCGTCCCACAGCGGGCTGAGCAGGCTCAGTTCGACACCTTGGTGAACCGTGGGGCTGGCGTTGGCCTCGGCGAGGATCGCGTTGCTGGTGGGGGTCTGGGCCTGGGTTTCAACGGTGAGCAACTCGTGGCGCACTTCCGAGCGGTACAGTGCCAGGTCCCATTGGCCGAACCACGCGTCACCACGGCCGCCGACTTCCAGGGTGGTGGCGGTCTGGTTTTTCAAACTCACGCCTTCGCGTTGCAGGCCGGTGGCCGGGCCGCTGCCCGGCCCGAAGTATTTGTTGGAACCCCAGATCATCGACCAGGCATGCGGCGGCTCGACCGAGCGGCTCAGGTTGCCGTACACCTGCAATTGCGGGGTGAAGTCATAGCGCAGGCCGATGCGCGGCGCATAGTCCCAGTCATGTTGACTGAGCGGCGCCTGGCCGTCGGGATAGGTCACCTGGGTTTCGCGGCGGGTGTAGATCGCGGCCAGGCCGGTGGTCAGCCACAGGTCCGGGACCAGTTCCAGGTCGTTGCCGATATGCAGCACCGTGTCGGAGCCCAGGTAGCTGTAGTCGCGGGTCTTGGTGCCGGGGGCATAGCCTGCGGTATTGCCGACAGGAATTCGCACGTATTCCGACGCGCCATTGTTGGGCATCGCCTGGGTAGTGCGCAGGCCGATCGTGGTTTTACTGTCGTGACCGAACAGGGTGTCCTGGCGAATGTAGTTCAGCGTGCCGCTGATATCGGTGTAGGCGACTTTCAGGCGATTGGTGCCCTCGCGCAGGTCCATCGGGTAGTCGTGATAGGCCAGGCCGACTTCGAGCCGTGCGTTGTCGTCGAGCTGCAACGTGGTCTTGTTGGCGATCCAGGTGGAGCCCGGTTGCAGGCGTTTTGAATCGCGGGCGGCGTTGAGGCTGTTGGCGGCACGCGGATCATGGCTGATCTGGTAGCGCGTGAGCTTGCCTGGCGTGTTGTTGGTGGTTTCGCGGTAGCGCAAGTAAAAGCGCGTCTCCAGGTTCGGGTTGAAACGGTAGCCGAAGTTGGCCGCGACGCCCTTGCCCGTGCCGGCGCTCTGCTGCTGATAGCCGTCGGATTCGGAATCGGTGAGGCTGATGTAATAGTCGGCATCCCCCAGCACCTGGCCCGAACTGATCTCGCGCTGGGCGTAGCCACGGCTGCCCGCTTCGTAGCGCACTTGCAGCTTGGGCGCGTCGTAGCCGGTGTGGGTCACGTAATTGACCGCCCCACCCAGGGCCAGCGCGCCCTGATCAAAACCGTTGGCACCGCGCAGCACCTCGACGCGGCTTTGCCACAAGGGGTCCTTGAGTTCATAGGGCGTACCGCCGGGGCCCGTCAGCGGCAAGCCGTCGAGCGTCTCGTACAACCCGGAAGCATGGGCGCCGGGGCTGCGGTTGAGGCCCGAGCCACGGATCGAGAGTTTGACGCCTTCATTATTCGCCGCCTTGGCGTACACCCCGGCCTGATACTTGAACACGTCCTCGTTGGTGCTCACCCGCCCCTGTTGCACGCTGCCCATGTCGATGTAATTGGTGCCGCCGGGCACGCGCTTGAGCTGCGCCTGCGCCAATTCAGCCGCGCTGGCTTCGCTGGTGGTGACTTCGACCGGCGCCAGTTGCAGGTCCTCGGCCTGCACAAGGGAACTGAGGGTCAGGGCAGCAAAAAGCAGCGGGGGTTGGCGCAGCAACATGGGGCGGGTCCTTGGAATGCGGGGGCGTGAAGGCAAGGCCTCGCACGCGAACTGTGATGGGAAGACCGGGACGCTCGCCAGGTCACGCCTTATTCACGGCGCAGAGCCTTCCCGGCCCCTGAAAAAACTACCTGTCTCCTAGCCCGCGGCGGACGCCAGCGCGCGCATGAAATCATCCGCCTCCGACCCCGCCGGAAAGCGGAACCCGTACATTTCGTCGGTCGTCAGAATGCTGTTGAGGGCGTCGCGAAATTGCGCTTCGGTCGGCGACTCCTGCAGCAGTTTGTGTGCCGGTAACAACAGCTCGGCAGAAACGCCTTGCGCACTCGCGGCGTCAATCACCGCAAACAGGATGAATCGCAGGCGGATTTCGCGATCCGTGGGCCAAACCGTTTTTCGCTTACCCAAGGTAGGGCCTCATATTTAAGAAAAGTCCGAGGCTATTGCCGACAGATGGGCGTTTCAAGCAGTGCAGTGCAAGATAGGGCACTTCCTACAGAGGAAACGGAAACACCGCACTCAACGGTCCTAACGCTCACTGCACCGGCAGAAAATTCATCAGCAACAGGCTTTGCGCGTAATTGACGCCAATGCGTCGGTAGCGCTCATCAAGCATCTGGGTCAGCAGGTCGAGCCGCGCGACGATCTTGCCGAACTCGACGGCGAAACTGAGGTTGCTGCCCTCCTCCGAGATCTCGTTGGAAAACAGCAGCAGCACGCCATTGGCATCCTGACGCTGGCTGAGCAGCCAGGTGGCCTTTTCGATATTGCGCGCCGCGTTGCTGACGAATTGCGGGTTGATCGTGTCAGAGATATAGAACCGGGTGCGCCCGCCATGTGCAGTCACCAGCATGCTGCCAATCGCATAGATAAACGCCCCGACCCGATCGCCGCGAAACTCGGGGCTCAAGGAGTAACTCAGGGCCGCCAGATCGCGACGATCCCCCAGGGCGGGCAGCGGTTGACGGTTTTCGATGGCCGAACGGATTTCCCGCGCCGCGCTCACCGCGTCCAGGTAACCCGACTGCCGCCACTGGTTGGGGTTGCGCAGGTACAGCTTGTTCATCAGCAGATACAGGCTTTGCAGGTTATCGCGCATGCCGAGGGTGGCCATGCGGTCGACGCTGGTCTGGAGAAACTCATCAGGCTTGCCATTGCTGAATTGCCTGGCGATATCGCGCCCCTGTTGCTGGCTGCAGGCGGTGGTGCAGAGCAGAAACACGAGGACGAGCCAGCGCGGGCGGTTCATCCATCGGCAGGTAAGAGGCGGGAACGTATGATCCATCGGCACCAGGTCTAGTTCTTATGTCCACACGCAGTATGAGTATGGCTGGGATAGAGATAGATCCGAAAAATCCGAAAAAGTGCAGGATTGGGCAACAGAAAACCCGGAATGACATGAGAAGCCCCCAGTGCATGTTAATGCGTTTCGCAAAGACACAACTTCGAGCACCCTATGCCGTATCGCGATCGGCAGGATTACCCAATCAGGATCTAGTACCGAGTGGCTTAGTCACAAATACAAAATAAGTGACTTTCAATATTTAAAATCACGCTCTGCAAAGCCCATACGCTGAAATACCGCTTCCTTTCAGACGTCTGCTGTTTAGATTGAAATGGGGACTCTGGCGCTCAACGCCGGTTCAACGACCGAAGTGACGCCGGCATCACCTATCGCTTGAACCAGCAGAAACGAGATTGAATACAATTAACAAAAACATAAAATTGATGAGCCTGCAGCCTGCCAGATCGTTACATCCCTGAGGTATCGGATCTAAACTGCAAAATATACTTAGCTATTTTGAATGAGGTTCCCGATCATGGCGTTCTGTTTTGGTCTATTCGCGCCACATTACCGTTATAAACATTACGTTTTGATCGACAACGACGGTTGCTGTATAGGATTCAAGACCTGCACTCGAAACCCTGGCGCAAAATGGGTTGAAACTGAAGAGATAAACCTGGCCTGGCTGAATAAACCATCTATCAACCGGTGCCCACCGCCCCCTTCAACAGCCCATCTAAAGACATAGAGCAAAAGACATTTTCATTCAAATCTACAGATTGCTTTTGCCTTATCGGCTTTCTTCGCAAACACACTTACCAGTACGCAATCCCTTCACATCAATATCACACTATTTTCACACTCCACGCGATTCAAAACCAACTAAGTTGCTTAAGTATGGGAAGTACTCTCAACTCGTTCTATTGCATTATTTTCACATTAATTGTTAAACAATGATGCTGGTAGCAGACCAGCCGCAATGGGGCAGACCAAAGCGACCTCAGGGTCGGTCGGCACCCGAACCAACACAACCGCGCAACGATCCGCAGGTTCAGGCGCCAAAATCGGCGACCTCAACCTTGCCGTGCAAAGCCCAGACATCAAGCGCTTTATACAAACAAAACGGCCAGTTTCAGCAGAACTGAAACTGGCCGTCAATGCGTTGCGTCTTCCGGGCTTGACCGGCGATCGTCCGCTTAGAAAATCGAGATTGGGTAATCCACGATCAGACGGGTTTCGTTGTAATCCCCTTCCGCCTGATCAGCGTTACCGCGGTGCCAGGCTTGACGCACGCGCATCGACAAGTCTTTGACTGGGCCGCTCTGTACCACGTATTTGGCTTCAAAGTTGGTTTCATGGTGCTTGCCGTCAGCACCATAACCATAGGCACGGTAGGCGCTGCCGACCGGCATGTGCG
The DNA here is from genome assembly GCF_003058185.1 of Pseudomonas sp. GV105. NCBI lineage: Bacteria > Pseudomonadati > Pseudomonadota > Gammaproteobacteria > Pseudomonadales > Pseudomonadaceae > Pseudomonas > Pseudomonas sp. GV105. The sequence continues at coordinate 308,148 of NZ_QBUF01000006.1, read as the reverse complement.
TGCCGTCGATATTGTCACCGTTGAGGTAGCGCGTCATAAAACTCAGCCCTGGCACGCCATAAGTCGCCATGTTCAAGTCGTAACGGGCCTGCCAGGACTTTTCGCCTGGGCCGTTAAAGTCAGAATATTGAACCGAGTTGGCCAGGAAGATGGAGTCGGCCAGATCACCCGACTTGTTATTACCCACGGCCACATAGTCGAACGGCGTGTCGCCGTGAACCTTCTGGAACGCCAGTGTGACGGTATGAGCACTCAGGAAAGAGTACGCCGCCGCCAACGACCAAGTGGTGTTGTTGATGGAGCCGGCTTTGGACTGGCCGGAGTCGGTGGTGCGGTAGATGTTGAAGTCCAGGTTCAATGATTGATCGGCAGTGAACGGAATCGTGTAGTTGGCATTACCGTAGTATTGATGCCAGACGTCCTTGAGGTCCGAGGCAAACACGCTCATGGACAAGTTATCGGTCAGCGTGTACTTGCCACCGAGGTAGTCAATACTCTTGGCCGGTATGTTGGCATAACCGGCATACAATTCGTGGCTATTGTTGGTCGTGGTCGGACCGTTACTGCTGGTGAAGTGCCCGGCGTCGAGGTTCAACCCTTCAATTTCGCTGCTCAACAGGTTGAAGCCAGTCGCCGTTTGAGGCGTGGCGCGAGTACCCGCCGTGGCCAGGACCGGGTTGTTGGGCTGCAAGTTGCCATAATGCAGTTCAGTTTTGGAGAACCGTGCCTTGATCGACGCGCCTGCACTGCTGAAGTCATTCTCCGGCCGGCCGTTGCTGTCGACCGGCAAGTTGCCAGAGCCTGCATTGCCTTTGCCACCGTCCAACTTTACGCCCCAGTATCCGTAAGCATCCACACCAAAACCGATGGTGCCTTGGGTGAAGCCGGAGGAGAAGTTGCCTTGCATCACCTGCAACCAGTCCTGTTTGTCGCCCGCCGAATTCTTACCGTCACGATCAAAATAAAAGTTGCGAAGCAGCAGGTTCAAACTACTGCCTTCAACAAACCCCTTGGCAGTCGCTTGGTCCTCCACACCCGCGGCTGACGCTAGTTGACTAGCACCCAGCGAGACCGTCAGCGCCACCAAATTCCACTTAAAAGACATTGTTTGTTCCCCTGTTTTTAATAGAGCTGCCTCGTCTCTCAATGCACAGTCAGCAGGATCTCCCCTGAAGTCAGGCGGTCAAAAGCGAAGAGTCATAAGTCGATGGCAGATGAGAAGGTTTCTAAGTCGCAACGCATTGACTGCGCAGCGCAAGGTACCGTTTTATAACGGTTTATTTTTAGTACAGGGCAGAGCCTAAGGTGAAAAACTTATAACACTTTCCCGCCGATGGAATGACCTCGTTTCCCGTGAAAGTAATTTTCCATTTCTGTAACAATTCAGGTTTATACAAGAAAGCCGGACGCGTGAAATGAGCTGGACATCGATGTTTCGCATACATCTAAAGTCCCAACTGCACGATGAAAACGGCACGCTCTGAGCCTGGATATCCGCAAAGGGCCAAACTGATTCAGGCGTTCTTGGGGCTCCCTTATCGAGAGCGGCGAATGCCGCAATATTTAAAGCAACGTTGTGCTAGCGTACCTGTAGGACGGATTACATGATGGTCTTAGACGCATGCCTCGAGGTCGATACGACTACAAGCCTCGAGGCAGGACATCACATCGCTATAGAGCCAGCCTGCAGGTATCGCAGCGCCATGGGGGTACAGAACCTGATGACACACATTGCCCCATTGCCCCCCCTTGATTCGAGTCACGATCACCCACTCATAACGGCCGCGTTGTGAACGCTGAGCTACCTCATTCAGGTTCGCAGGCGCCGCTTGAGGGTTTGTGCGAGGCGCAGGTGCAGCAACGTCTGGCGCAGGACGGGCCGAACGAACTCCCCGCCTCCCGCCGACGCAGCGCCTTGCGCCTGATGTGTGACGTGGCCTTCGAGCCGATGTTTCTCCTGCTGGTCGCGTGCGGCGCTTTGTACATGGTGCTGGGCGATGTCCAGGAAGCCCTGATGTTGCTGGGCTTTGTCTTCGTCGTGATGAGCATCAGCTTTGTCCAACAGCGGCGCAGTGAACGCTCCCTGAATGCGTTGCGGGACCTCTCCAGCCCAAGGGCTAAAGTGCTAAGGGAAGGTAAGGAGTGCAGCGTTCCCTCGCGGGACCTGGTTGTTGGCGATGTTGTAATGCTGGCTGAAGGCGATCGCGTACCCGCTGACCTGCTACTGACAACATGCGCCAACCTATCAATTGATGAGTCCTTGCTGACCGGAGAATCCATGCCAGTCAGCAAGCTGGTCGCGCCGCAGTCTCATACACTTGGTGATCCAGCGCCGCCGCCAACGGATGCGGCCCTAGCGCAGGCATTTTCAGGCACATTGGTCACATGCGGTACCGCCCAGGGACGTGTCACCGCCACAGGCGAGCGCAGTGCGCTGGGCCGGATTGGCCAGTCACTGGCAGACATCGAGGTGGAACCCACCCCGACACAACAGCAAACGCGTCGTGTGGTCAAGCGGGTCGCTGTCATAGGCCTGGCGCTGGCGGCGGCGCTCGCTATCGCTTTCGGGCTGCTGCGCGGTGACTGGCTGCATGGGATGCTGGCGGGCCTGACGCTGGCGATGGCAATCCTACCGGAGGAATTGCCGGTTGTACTGACGCTCTTTCTAGGCCTCGGCGCCTGGCGACTCGCCCGTGAGAAGGTGTTAGCGCGTAGCATCCCTGCCGTCGAATTGCTCGGTGCGACCACCGTCTTATGCGTCGACAAGACCGGTACGCTGACGGCTAACAGAATGACGGTCAGGCGCCTTTGGTCCGAGGAGGCTGAGTATGAAGTCGCCAGAGATGGTACTGACGGCGGCACGCCTTTGCAGGAGGCACTCCATGGTGTGCTTGAGTACGCGGTTCTCGCCAGCCACCGCCATGCTTTCGACCCGATGGAGTCGGCCATCGGCGAGACCGGGCAGAGCCTGCTCGCGCTCACCGAGCACCTCCACGCCGACTGGACGCTGATCGACGACTATCCCTTGTCACCCCAGATGCTGGCAATGTCGCGGGTCTGGCAATCGCCGAATCAACGAGAGCGACTCATTGCTGCAAAGGGAGCGCCCGAGGCAATCGTCGATTTGTGCCATATGGATCCCGTTCGCAGCGCGCGCATTGCGGCTCAGGTGCTGGCGATGGCGGCAGACGGGCTTCGCGTTCTCGGCGTCGCACAGGCGACCTTCGCCGCCGAGGTATTGCCCGGTTTACAGCACGACTTCGACTTCAGGTTTCTAGGATTGGTCGGGCTCGAAGATCCGATTCGTCCAGATGTGCCGCAGGCTATTGCCGAGTGCCGAGCCGCCGGCATCCGTGTGGTGATGATGACGGGCGACCACCCGGCCACAGCGATGTCGGTCGCCAGGCAGGCCGGGCTGGGCACCGATGCGCCGGTGATCACTGGAACCGAACTGTCCACACTGAACGATTCTGAGCTGGCCGCACGACTGATCACGACGCAGATCTTCTGCCGTGTTCAGCCAGAGCAGAAACTGCGCCTGGTACGCGCGTTCCGTGCACAGGGTGATGTCGTCGCCATGACCGGCGACGGTGTCAACGACGCGCCTGCGCTGAAGGCAGCCGATATTGGCGTTGCGATGGGTGCGCGTGGCACCGAGGTCGCACGCGAGGCGGCCGCGCTGGTTTTGCTCAATGATGATTTTGAGTCGTTGGTGACCGCCGTGCGCTATGGCCGCCGCATTTTCGCCAACTTGCGCAAGGCGATTGTGTTTGTGGTGGCCGTACACGTGCCGATCATCGGCCTATCGATGCTTCCAGTGCTTTTCGGCTGGCCGATGGTGCTGATGCCGGCGCACATTTTGTTCTTGCAACTGATCATCGACCCCGCCTGCTCGGTCGTGTTCGAGGCCGAACCGCTTGAGCCGGATGCGATGAAGGCTCCTCCACGTCGAAAGGAGCAACAGTTGTTCGACAGCGCAGTGATGATACGCGGCCTCTGCCAGGGCATTGGCTTACTGATACTGCTTCTCGCGACGTATGCGGGTATGAGGTTCTTTGCGCCGGTAGCGTCTGAGCAAGATGAGCTTGCGAGAACACTGACCTTCGTCGTCCTGGCGCTGGCCAACCTCGCCCTGATCCATACCAATAAGTCATGGGGCCGCACGCGCTGGGTGGGGCCTGGCGCGTTTGGCACCCAGCTCAGTTGGATCGCTTTCGCAACGTTGGCCATGTTGGCGATAGCGCTGTTTTTTCCGCCGGTTACCCAGCTGTTCTCATTCGTGACACCCGCGCCAGTACTGCTACTTTTCGCATTTGGCATCGTCGCGCTGAGCGTAATGTGGTTCGAAGTCGTGAAATGGCTAATACGAATGAGGAGCGAGCATAGCGACTGAGCGAAGCCTTTCGTGCTGATCCCCGAGTTCGCCAGGGGCTGCACATGTCGCAACCCAGGCGAGGTTTGTTCAGCAGTTAATCGCTTAGATTGGCTCCCAGCTTTGGAAAAGCAAACCGGATCAGCAGCGCAACATCGGGTGCTTCGCCCCTCGAGCATTATCGGATAACGCGGCGAGTGGACTCGTCACGTTGGCGAACCTCTTACTCGGGTCAACGCCTTCATAAAAGGTGTACGTCAGGATTCGAACCCTGGAATCGCCAGTAACGTTCACCGGCTTCCAGGAATCCAAAGTAACTTTTTAAAACAATACGTTAGATTCTAATAATTACCGCACCAAGGCACTTTTGAATGCGTTGGAGCCCGCGCCGATCATGGGGCGCATAAGGTTGCAGAAATCATTCCGCCCTCCCCCGCGTGCTGCCGATCGAACACTATCGCCAATAGTCGTAGTGAAACATCCGGGGACCGCTGATAATCTGCGACCACGTTCGCCAGCCGTTTAGGGATGGAGGCGAAAATAGAAGCCCTGGAGCCGCGAACCTCCGGGGCTTTGCTTTTTTGGCGCAGGCTGACACCCAACTCTTCTGGGCATTTTTCCTTTGGCCCTAAATTGTTCAGGGCGCTGGGCGAAATCCCTTTCAGTACCGACATGGCCGAAATCGGAATGGTTGTGATGTGCCTTGATCTTTCCCGATAGACACGTTCGATTGCCCCCCGCCGGATTGTTTGGTTGTCATGGATTTGGTGTGTTTGTGCATTGGCGTAGCCGTGAAGCAAGCCTACGATCAGCCCCTGAGACAGCCGACCTTGCGATTGCTCATGGTCGCGTTTAGCGCGGATACAAAAACGCCCGCGTGGCGGCGGGCGTTTGGCATAGATCGTCGAAGCGTTATCGCCTTAATCGAAGGCGCCGTTGAGGACTTCGTAGATTATGCCGGAAGCAATTGCGACCAGTATCAAGTCCGTGCCTGCCTGCTGCCATTCGTAGCCGTCGTAATGTGGAAGTCTGCCCAGCAATCGACCATCAAGCTTCTTGGCGATGCCTGGAGGAAGAGGCTTCCCTCTGGCGAGGTTCTTTTGTATTCCGGGTGGCAGTGAAGGGCCTGGGCTCCAGTAGTCACGGTAGCCGCCGAGCACTCCCAATACGCTGCCGCGGTCAATGCTTGGCCCGCGAGACCAATCGTCTCCGCTGGGACCTTTCCCCTTATTACCCTGGTTGCCATGACCTTGACCACCTTGTGAGTTGCCTTTTCCATTGCCTTGACCTTTCCCATTGCCAGGGTCTGCGAGTGCAGCCACCGAGCCAACGGCCAAAGTAAGGCAGATAGCAGCTACAAGCGTGCGTGATCTAAACATGACTGTCTTCTCCGGAAGGGAATGCTCCCTGAAATGTAGACGGTATTGAAGGTTTTAGTTCCGTAATACTCATCCCACTCGCTGCATCCGTTAACGGAGCGTGGCACCCAACGATAACCGCCGATTAGGCCCCCTCCAGGTTAAAAAATTGCGGGATCAGGTGCTGCTTTCGATTTCACCAATCGTCGATGCCTTACACCCAGCACTGCCAAACACGTACATACATTCCCCTTGTATTTGATAGCTTAAAGCCATCAAGCGGCATGCCTCATGCGCAGAGCCACCTTGGACAAGACGTGGACGTCTGGCAATCATCACTCATTGGTGAATTGTTTCTATCAGGGAAGAGGATCTGAAGCGGGTGACCGCCACCCCATCCTCCATAGCCAAATGCTCAGGCATGCACGCGCGCCTATGGCTGACCCTGCCCGACCAAAGCGTTAAGCATTGGTGCCTTCCCAGGAATCTGTTTTGCGACCAACAGTCGTTGCCCAGGAGCACCCTCAGGAAATGGATTCCGGAAACCATTCAATAGACGGGGCGAACTCCGAAAAGCCAAACGAGTAGGAACTTAAATATGGAGATTTATAGTATGTCAGCTCAAGAAAACTACGTTGGTGTTGGCGGATGGACTGCTTACCACGAACTGACTCCAAAGGACCATGCTGTATTCAAAGAAGCCTTGGAAGGCTTTGTGGGGGTGCAATACACCCCTGAGACGGTTGCGACCCAGGTCGTCGCTGGCACAAACTATCGCTATCACGCCAAAGCACAGCAGCCTGGTTCGCCAGCAATCTGGGCAGCAATCGTAGAAATCTACGCCCCCCTCAAAGGTAAGCCGCACATCACCCAGATCATCCGCATCTAAGCGCGCTTAACACCCTTCGGGTCACGCGAGGATTGCGGGACTCGAAGGCTGATCGCGCGCCCTTGCTTGCGCTGCGCTTCTGGCTTCTCCCTCCCCTGGAGCCGCAAGCATGACGATTGATGCCCTCCCCGACCTGAATGCGTATCCCACCCCTGAGCGGGCGTTTCGCTATCTGCGACTTATTGCGAGGTGGCCGAGGTTCGTGGGTGCGATGAAGGCTACGTGCCGGACCTCTTCCCCGCCCAGCATTACGGTGACTACCTGATCCTGAACATCGACCTGAAGCCAGGCCGGATCAAGAACTGGAGGAAGCCGGTCGCCACCGACATCGAAAAGATGATCGAGGCGAACCAGGAAAACTGATCAACCAGCGCCGTGTATCGGATATCGCTCAGCCCTCTGTGATGACAGCAGGGTGGTTGCCTTGCCCCTGGCCTTAGCGGATTTTGTCGCGGCGTAGACGGGCAACACTCGGAGGGATTCAAGCGACATCCGATGCGGACGAATTCGCGGCCTATAACGCTATAGGCCGCCACTGATACTCAAGGAATCAGTCATCCCGATCATCACGATCTCGACCGTGATAACGATCATACCCGCGATCATCGTATCGGCGATCGTACCCACGGCCCCGACCTTGGTCATCGTAGCCCTGGTCGTATCTGCGCCCATGATCATCCCCTCTGTAACGATCATGCCCATACCGTCCTCCGTCGTCCCAGATAGGCACGCAACCACCAAGCAGAATAAGACCAGAAATGGCCAAAAGGGTTATTGCTGCGCGCTTCATCTTGAACGTCCTAATTGCTTGAGAGGGTTAATTTTTTGACTGCAAATCAGCCCAATGATTCAGCCGTGCCCGCGAATAAACATCGGCCCGAGCGGCCGCCAGGGCATGATCAATTACACGTCGCTGAGGAGCGTCGCGCCGGGGAAAATTGGCCAGGCCGATCTACCTGAGCGCCATGTGCATCGACGCCCGGGGCGACCGCTACAGCAAGTCCGTGGAGAGGGTGAGCACTAAAACCTTCAAGGCTGCCGCTACCGGCTTGTCCGACTCCGAGGCCGCGTCATACCCGTTCTTCAATGCTGATCCAGCGGCTATTGCTGTGACAACGGCACTGCCGCTAGCGCCGCTATCAGAATTCGCATGTCGTACCTTGTCCATAGATGGCATTGATATCTACAGCGCTCATCGAGAGCAAGCACTCACGACACCGGATATTTTGTCTGATGGCGACTGCCAGGTACGGAAAAAATGGTATCGGACAAGTGAACCTATTCCTTTCGGATCAACGTCAGCCAGATGCCATGGGTTCTCAGGATTCGGTGCTATCACCGTGTATCGGTCGCCCGAAGTCTGCAAAATCCCTCCGAGGCTTCCACCTACCAGGTCGGTCGCCTGCCACCCATCTCTGATGCACTCGGCGACAGCCTTAGCCGAATGCTTCGACTCGATTTCAAGCAATGGTGGATTCTTCCTGATGTCGCTAACGCTTGAACACCCAGCCAGCAGAATAACCGCCAGTCCCGCTACAACACTTCGCATGTCGTTCCCTCTTTGGTTTGGCGGGACTGTAGCACCTGGCCGCAGAAAGCAAAAAGCCCAGCGCGAGGCTGGGCTCAAAGCAACTAATCTGCAAGAGACTAAGCGTCTGGAACTTCTTTATCGAGTGCAAGCTTTGGATCAGCCACCTCTACCCAGCCCTTCTTCAAATACTCATCTGCCACAATTTTACGTATCAAAAAACAGTAGATGATTGGCAGTCCAGCAATAGGTATAGCTGCCCAAGGCGGGCCTGCAAACAGCCCCAACCCTATAGCAATACCCCAGATTAATAAATGGCGCCAAAGGCCGGCGAAGCAAAGATAGAGTGGGCCTAGGAACAATATTGCCAGAACCTGAAACGCATCGACTTCTTCAACCTTGCCATTGTCTAGACTTTTGAAGTATCGGGCCATTGCACTCTCCGTGTGGGGGTTAATTCGGAAAAATAGCACTGGGAAAGCCAGATGCAAAGAGCCCTGCGTGGGGCTGGGATCTTCTGTTGTGAGCTCAGCCCTTCTTCAGTGCGATGAAAGCACCGCCGATTCCAAAAACAGCACTGTAGCCGGCCCCGCACGGAACGTCGGGTTGTGCTTGGCTGCCTCAAGCATATGCGGAGCGAGATCATGTGCATCAAGCGCTTCTTTTGATGCCCACTTCTCGATCAATACAAAGCTATCGCTATTTCCGACTACAGGATGGATATCATATTGAATGCACCCTTGCTCAGCCCTGACCAAAGGAGCGAGTTTTTCAAAAGCCGCGAGCTGGCCCGAGCCTCGACCTGGCTGGGTATTGATGATGACGACAAGCCGAACTTCATCAGACATAGGTAACACGCCGCATACTAAAGAGGGGAAAATACAGTACGCTACAACCAAGTACAGATGCAAAAAGCCCAGCGATGAGCTGGGCCTAACTGGTTCAACTAGGCTCCGGTCACGGGAACTCTGCCAGCGTTGCAGTAAGGTAGTTGAATCTTTGATTTAGACTTATCGGCGGACTTCACCGTCCCATAGGCGGTTGCTAGTGTGGACACCGCGTCCACTGCCATCTTCAGTCCGGGTGTCGAATCGGCGCCCACCTTTGCCAAGCTACCGTTATCGTTTAGGTCTACCGAGAATTTAGAGGTTTCGAGCCATCCAGCCTCGTAACGGATATAGCTTTCCTGGGCCGCCGGGATTAGCTTCGTTTCAGTGACTTGGACCGCAAAGCAGCCAGTGTTTTCGTCGCCGCCGGCGTAACGTAGCATCTCACCTTCTTTATTCAGGATTTTGTCCTGAATGTAATGCTCCTTTACCTGAACTAGCCGAAAAAAAGGAACACCCTCACAACCATTCTTGCAGTCAGATTGCTCATACGTGACAATTTTCCCTGAGCATCCTGCCAGCACTGCTATCACTGAAAAAATCATAAACCGTTTCATGCCCACTTCCTCCCCTATATGGCTTATTGCCACAACAAGATCGTAGCGGGCGCTAGCGGAAGCGCCATTTTCTACGATCTCACCTGCTGAGAGATGGCTTGCGAGAAAGCTATCGAACAAGGAGATCCGATGCTCGCTGCAAAGATCGGCGGGTTTCAATTCCGAGATATCCGACCCAAGGCGGCGTCTGAAATTGTGGATATCGGCGATGCGAGCCTGCTATTGGGGCATAGCAATCAGGAAATCACAAAGCGCGTTTATAGGAGACTCGGCGCCACCGCGAAGCCGTCAAAATAGAAAAGTTATGGAACGCTTCCATAATAGTTCTGGAACGCCGAGCAAATTAAGATCGGAAGTGTCCAAGCCCCAGAAACGCAAAAGCCCCGCATCAGCGGGGCTTTCGTGTAAATCTTGGCGGGAAACCAGGGATTCGAACCCTGGGAACGCTATTAACGTTCGCCGGTTTTCAAGACCGGTGCATTCAACCACTCTGCCAATTTCCCTTTTGCATCACAGGATTATAGCAGCCCATCCTGTCTCAGCGGGCGCCATAATACCCGAATGAAACACACTGTCAAACTCTCGCCATCGCTTGTTACAGAGCGTCTGTTATGATCTTTGCGACTGAACGTTTCAAAACCGAAGGAGTGTCGCCATGCGCGAACAGAATTACGCAGTGAATGGTAACGCGCAGGCTGAGCAGCTTGAAGTCAGCCGCGTCTTGCGCAACACCTATGGCTTGCTCGCCCTTACCCTCGCATTCAGCGGCGTGATGGCGTTCATGGCGCAGCAGATGCACGTCGGCTACCCGAATGTCTTTATCGTGTTGATCGGCTTCTACGGTCTGTTCTTCCTGACCAACAAGCTGCGTGACTCGGCCTGGGGCCTGGTGTCGGCGTTTGCCTTGACCGGTTTCATGGGCTTTATCCTCGGCCCGATCCTTAACCGTTACCTCGGCATGGCCGGCGGCGCGGAAGTGGTCAGCTCGGCGTTTGCCATGACAGCCCTGGTGTTTGGTGGTTTGTCGGCGTATGTGCTGATCACCCGCAAGGACATGAGTTTCCTGGGTGGCTTCATCACCGCCGGCTTCTTCGTGTTGCTGGGGGCAGTGGTCGCTGGCATGTTCTTCCAGATCAGCGGTCTGCAGTTGGCGATCAGCGCAGGTTTTGTGCTGTTCTCCTCCGTGTGCATCCTGTTCCAGACCAGCGCCATCATCCACGGCGGTGAGCGCAACTACATCATGGCGACCATCAGCCTGTATGTGTCGATCTACAACCTGTTCATCAGCCTGTTGCAGATCTTCGGCATCATGAGCCGCGACGACTGATTGCCAGCAGTACAAAAAATGCCCCGTATCGCAAGATACGGGGCATTTTTGTTTCAGGGCGCTTTGTTCAGGGCTCAGTACTGGTTGGGCTCCATCTCCAGATCGACCTTGAAACGCTGGGCAATATCCTGCTGGATACGTAGCGCCAGGTTGGCAATGTCATGCCCGGTGGCGCCGCCGTAGTTGACCAGCACCAATGCCTGCATCTTATGCACGCCGGCATCTCCATCACGAAAGCCCTTCCAACCGGCCTTGTCGATCAACCAGCCGGCAGCGAGTTTCATCTGCCCGTCGGCCTGGGGATAGGCCACCAAGTCCGGATACACGCCCTGCAGCTCGGCGGCCAGCGCCTGGGACACCAATGGGTTTTTGAAGAAGCTGCCGGCATTGCCCAGTTCTGCGGGGTCCGGCAGTTTTTCCCGACGGATGCCGCAGATCGCCCGGCTGACATCGCTCGGGGTGGCGTCGGTAATCCCCTGCCCGGCCAGGCGCTGTTGCACGGGGCCGTAGTCGAGCTTGAGGTGGCTGACGCGGCTCAGGGCAAACCGCACCCGCAGGATCAGCCACCGTCCGGTTTCGTGTTTGAACAGGCTGTCCCGGTAGGCGAAGTTGCATTCTTCCAGGCTGAAATCACGTAACTCGCCGGTCTGGCGATCCAGGGCCGTCAAGCCGGCGAACACATCCTTGATCTCCACACCGTAGGCGCCGATGTTTTGCATCGGTGCGGCGCCCACGGTGCCCGGGATCAGGCTGAGGTTTTCGAGGCCGCAGAAGCCATGTTCCAGGGTCCACAGTACGAACGGGTGCCAGGCTTCGCCCGCTTCGGCCTCGACCACCACATGCTGGCCGTCATCCTGCAGCACCCGAATACCCTGGGTCGCCATGCGCAATACCAGGGCCGGAATGTCCCGGGTCAGCAGCAGGTTGCTGCCACCACCGATCACCAGCAGCGGTACTGCCTGGGCGGCGGCATAGGCCAGGGCCTCGCGAACATCCGCGTCGCTGTGGGCCTCGGCGAAGAGCTGGGCACGCACGTCGATGCCGAAGCTGTTGAATGGCTTGAGCGATACTTGCGCAAGCACTTGCAAGGTCATAACCGCCCCTTCAATTCGATCACCAATAAATCACAGGCTCGTTCGATCAGGTCCAGGACCCGCTCAAAGCCTTGTTCGCCTTCGTAGTAAGGGTCTGGCACCTCGTCCACTTCAGAGTCGTAGCGGCGCAGGAACAGGTCGAGCTCGGCCTTGCCCTGCCCCGGCTGCATCGCTTTGAGGTTACGCAGGTTGCTGTGGTCCATGGCCAGGATCAGGTCGTAACGCGCAAAGTCGGCGCGGGAGACCTGCTGCGCACGCTGGGCCGACAGATCGTAACCGCGCTGCTGCGCTGCCTGTTGGCTGCGTGAGTCCGGTGGGTTGCCGATATGCCATTCCCCCGTGCCGGCGGACGCCACGTCGACCTGGCCAGCCAAACCCGCTTCGCGCAATTTATGGCGCAATACGCCTTCAGCGGTGGGCGAGCGGCAGATGTTGCCCAGGCAGACAAACAGAACCTCCATCAGGCCCCCAGCAGGCGGCGGACGCGCTCGAGGTCTTCGTGGGTGTCAACACCCGCAGGCGGTGCTTCCAGAGCATCGCCGACATGGATACGCACGCCGTGCCACAGGGCACGCAGTTGTTCCAGGGATTCGGTGTTTTCCAGCCAGCACGGGCCCCAACTGACGAAGTCATGCAGGAAACCGGCACGGTAGGCATAGATACCGATGTGACGGCGGTACGGCACGCCTTCTGGCAACCGGTCAGGATGCCTGGCAAAAGCATCCCGCGCCCAGGGCAACGTCGAGCGGCTGAATGTCAGCGCCAGGCCGTTGATGTCGCTGACCACCTTGACCACGTTCGGGTTGAACAGCGTTTCAATGTCTTCGATGGGCTCGGCCAGGGTCGCCATGCGCGCTTCGCCATGGGCCGCCAGGTTCGCGGCCACCTGGTCGATCACGCGCGGCGGGATCAACGGCTCGTCACCTTGCACATTGACCACGATGGCATCAGGCGCCAGGCCAAGTTGTGTGGCCACTTCGGCCAGGCGGTCGGTGCCGGAATTATGGTCTTCGCGGGTCAGTACCGCTTCGGCACCGAAGGTTTTGCACGCATCGATAATGCGCGGATCATCGGTGGCCACCACCACGCGTTCGGCGCTGCTTTTGCAGGCCTGTTCCCACACCAGCTGAATCATCGGCTTGTTGCCGATCAGTTGCAGCGGTTTACCCGGCAAGCGGGTCGAGGCGTAGCGCGATGGAATGACAACGGTAAAGGCTGTAGTCATTTATCCAGGCGCTCGTCGGTGGTCAGCGTGCGGGCTTCGCTTTCCAGCATCACCGGGATGCCATCACGGATCGGGTAAGCCAGGCCGGCGCCTTTGCTGATCAGTTCGGTCTTGTCCGCGCTGAGCTTGAGTGGGCCTTTGCAGATCGGGCAAGCGAGGATGTCGAGCAGTTTGGTGTCCATGAGTGTTTCCTGGAATGAAGCGTTTAAGGCAAGAGACGGGCGGGCAACAGACGCATCAGTTGCATGTCGAACCAGGCGACAAACGCTGGCGACGGCACCGCATCCACCGCAAGGTACCACCAGTCGGACTGGGCAAAGGCGCGGCACTTCACCGCGTCCTTCTCGGTCATGACCAGCGGCAATGATGGCGTGAAATTCAAGACTTCCGCGCTGTAGGACGCATGGTCGGCAAAAGCATGGGGTATCGGCTGCCAGTGTAGCGTTTCAAGGGTGTTGAAGAAACGTTGCGGGTTGCCGATACCGGCGACCGCATGCACCTGCTGGCCCGCCGGGAAGTAATCGACCGGCTGGCGTTCGCCGGTTTGCAAGTTGACCAACGCCGTGGGCAGCAGACGAAAGGCGAAACCATCTTCGCGATCGGCCGCGGCGCCATTATAGAGCAGCGCATCCACGCTCTTCAGGCGCTCCGCCGGTTCGCGCAACGGCCCGGCAGGCAGGCAGCGGCGATTGCCCAGGCCCCGGGCGGCGTCGATCAGCACCAGCTCAAGGTCGCGAGCCAGGCGGTAATGCTGCAGGCCGTCGTCGGAGAGGATCAGGTCCAGGGTTTCGCTGGCCAGCAGCGTCTTCACTGCGCGGCTGCGATCGGGGTCGATCATCAAGGGGACGCCGCAGCGCTGCACGATCAGCAAGGGTTCATCGCCAGCCACTTCAGCAGCGTGGCCGGCCTCGACCCGCCACGGCAACTGCGGTGGCTTCGCGCCATACCCGCGACTGACCACGCCCACACGCAAACCTCTGCGCTGGCAATGCTCGATCAACCACAGGATCAACGGCGTCTTGCCAGTCCCGCCCACGGTGATATTGCCGACCACCACCACCGGCACCGGCGATTGGTAGATCTCGCCCTCGCCCGCCAGGAAGCGCGCGCGCTTGCGCTGCACCACCGCGCGATACAGCGACTCCAGCGGCCGCAGCAACGTCAGCGCCGGATGGCCTTCGTACCAGGCCTTGAGCAAGCGATCGGACATGGCCATCAGGGTTGGCTCACCGCCTCGACGGTGCTCATGCGCAAGTGGCTGAACCCCAGCTTGCCGGCAGCGTCCATCGCGGTAATGACAGCCTGGTGCTGGGTCTTGCCATCGGCACTGATCGACAGCGGCATCTTGGTATCGCCACCGGACTCTTTCTGCAGGGCTTCCATCAGGCTGTTGAGGTCGTTCTTCTCGAGCAACTGGTTATTCACCGAAAACACGCCGTCGGCACTGATGGCGATATCCAGTTGCTTGACTTCCTGGTCCTCGGCCGGCGAGCCGCTGACCGCTTCCGGCAAATCGACCCGTAGCTGGGTCTGCCGCGTAAAGGTGGTGGTCACGACAAAAAACAGCAGCAGGATAAACACCACGTCGATCAGCGACGCGAGGTTGATATCAACATTTTCCCGTTGCTTGCGGCGAAATTTCACGCTTTGTCCCCGACCAAGTCCACGTCACGGTCGCCCTGCACCACTTCCACCAGTTTGATGGCTTCCTGCTCCATGCCGACCACCAACTCATCGATCCGGCGTTGCAGGAAACGGTGGAAGAACACCGAGGGAATACCGACCATCAGGCCCGCTGCCGTGGTGATCAGGGCCTTGGAGATACCACCGGCCAGCACCGCGGCGTTGGTGCTCATGCCCGAGCCCATGAACGAGCTGAAAATATCGATCATGCCCAGTACCGTGCCCAGCAGACCGAGCAACGGTGCCATGGCGGCGATAGTGCCGAGGGCGTTGATATAACGCTCCAGCTCATGGATGACCCGCGCGGCGGCCTCTTCGATGCACTCTTTCATGATCTCGCGACCATGCTTGGAGTTGGCCAGCCCGGCCGCGAGAATTTCACCCAGGGGTGAATTGGCACGCAGCTCCTTGAGTTTCTGCTTGTCGAGCTGCTTGTTCTTGATCCAGCCCCAGACCTGCCCCAGCAGATGCTCGGGTGTGACACGGCTGGCGCGCAAGGTCCACAGGCGTTCGGCAACGATGCCGAGTGCGGCGATGGAGCTCAAGATGATCGGCAACATCATCCAGCCGCCGGATTTGACCAATTCCCACACAGTGAATGTCCCCTCGAAAAAGTGCGCCACTTTACCATATAGGTCAGGCAGCGGGGCTCGTCGACCCACGACCCGCCGATCACAGGCTTCGGCCATTGGTAACGTGCGGTTACGGTAGCGCTTCTCGCCAGAAGCGGCGTTGACTGCGCGCAACAATCGGTGGCGCGAAGGCGCCCAATCGCAAACGTACCGCGCCCTGTTCGGCGCTGTCATACACCTGCGCTCCCAACGCTTGATAGCGCTCCACCACTTGTGGATGAGGATGACCGAACGCATTGCCGCGCCCTCGGGAAATCAGCACCGACTTCGGCGCCAGCCGCTGCAGAAACGGCCAGGATGACGAACTGCGGCTACCATGGTGAGGGGCTTGCAGCCAATCGGTCGGCACCGCCAGGGTCGAGGCCAGAAACGCCTGCTCGGCGGCGCGATCGATATCGCCGGTGAGCAGCAGGC
Organism: Pseudomonas sp. GV105; assembly: GCF_003058185.1. Lineage (NCBI taxonomy): Bacteria > Pseudomonadati > Pseudomonadota > Gammaproteobacteria > Pseudomonadales > Pseudomonadaceae > Pseudomonas > Pseudomonas sp. GV105. Next base: position 292,182 of record NZ_QBUF01000006.1, on the reverse strand, counting down.
GCTCGCCATTGGCCTGTACGTGCAATACACAGGATTTGGGGTTGCCATCAACTGCGTCTGGCCATTGCCACAATTCAAAGGACACGCCGTCCCACGCCCATTGTTCACCGCTGATACAAGGCTGAGTGTCGAGAAGCGCCGGCAACCCTTCAGTTTCACCACCGACGACCCGTTTGATCGGCAGCCCACGGGCGACAGCCGCCGCACCGCCGGCATGATCGGCATCGGCATGGCTCAGTAACATCATGTCCAGAGCGTCTACCCCGAGCCTCTTCAGCGACGGCAACACCACCCGCGCGCCGAGATCGACCGCCCCGGAGCGCGGGCCGGCATCGTAGAGCAAGGTGTGATGGCGGGTGCGCAGGATCAACGCCAGCCCCTGCCCGACATCCAGCTGCAGTACGTCCACCTGCCCGTGGGGCACCGGCTCGCGCGGCGGGAACACCGCCAACAACAGCATCGGCCAGCCGAGCAGCCGAATCGGCACACCCTTGGGCAGCAACAGCAACACCGCACCGACCAGGCTAACCAGCCAATAGCCCATGGGCACCTCGGCCGGTATCCACGCGGGCAATTGCCCCGCCAGCAGCGCCAGGGCGTTGAACAAGCCGTCCAGCGCCCCACCCGCCAGCCACAACAAGCCCGCGCCCACGAACGGCACCGCCAGCAATGCCGTCCCGAGCAGGGCCAGGGGCAATACCACCAGGCTGATCCACGGCACCGCAAATAGATTGGCCAGCGGCGCACTGAGGCTGATGGGCAAACCCAGCACCAGCAACACCGGGAAAAGACCGATGGCTATCAACCATTGCGGACGGGTCCATGCCTGCCAAGCACTCCAGCGGCCTAACCGACCGCCGAACGTCAGCCCCAGTACCGCCACGGCCGCAAAGGACAACCAGAACCCCGGCTGCAAGCTGGCCAAGGGTTCAAGGATCAGCACACCATTGAACGCCAGCAACAGCGGCCACCAGATGCCCAGATGACGGAAACGCAAACGCCACAGCAACACCAGCCCCACCATTACACAGGCGCGCTGCACCGGCACGCCGAACCCCGCCAGCAGGCCGTACCCCAACGCCGCGGTAAACGCCAGGCCACACGCCCACGGCAGCCACGGCCAGGTGCGCGGCCAGCAGCCGTAGCGCGCCAGAGCGGCGACGAGCGCATAGATCAACCCCGCCAACAGGCCAATGTGCTGGCCGGAAATGACCAGCAAATGCACCGTGCCGGTGTCCTGCAAGACACGCCAGTCGTCGGCCGTCAGCCCGGAGCCGTCCCCCAGCACCAGGGCCGCCAACCCCGCCTCGCGCCCTTGGGCGTCCACCGCCGTCAAGCGCTGACGGACCGCGTCACGCCAAGCATTGCGGGCCGGCGCCAGGCGTTCGCCGTCCTTTACCGAGCCGGTGGCGCCGATGCGCTGGGCGAGCAGCCAGGCTTCATGGTCGACGCCATGGAAGTTGAGCAGGCCCGACGGACGTTTAAGCGTCACCGCGAGGCGCCAACGCTCACCGCTGCGTACCGGTGGGCCACCGTGCCAGTACAGCCGAATGCGCGCGGGCAAGCGGGCGTTGCGCGACCGGCTGTCGCTCAGTTCGAAACGCACGCCGCTGTCAGTCTGCTGCGGCAACCCGCTCACACGCCCCTCCAGCCAACGCGTCTGGCCGTCGAGCATCGGACGCAAGCGGTCATCCAGCGCCCACTGCGCGCTCACACATGCCCAACACAAACCGAACAGGAAAAACGCCAGCGGATAAGTGCGAAACGGCAGCAGCATCAACGCCACCACTGCCAGGGCCAACAGCATCCCGGCAGACGGCAGTGCGGGTAGAAATCGCAGCGCAAGCAGCCCGAGTGCAAGCGCGAACATCCCTGTCCTCATGGATCATTCCTTTGACGTGATCCATTCAGTCTTAGCTGGCCCCCGGCCGCAGCCTATGATGTTTTGTCACAAAGTCTGAATTTTCTGTTTATAGAATGCGCGCATACTTGCCCCTCGACTTGATCTGGACCCCTTATGCCCCGGCGCTTATTCAAACGGTACATGCCCGACCCGACCAGTATCAGGGAACACAAGTCATTACAGTTTCTGGGCACCTTGCTGCATGACCCGAACCTCTGGCACCTGAATCGGCACTCGGTAGCCCGCGCCATGGCGGTAGGCCTGTTCGCGGCGTTTATCCCGATCCCCTTGCAGATGCTCTTGGCGGCGATGCTGGCGATCACGGTGCGGGGCAATATGCCGATTGCCATCAGCCTGGTGTGGCTGACCAACCCGATCACCATGCCAGTGGTGTTCCTGTGTACCTACATGACCGGCGCCTGGCTGATGAACGTGCCGGCGCGCAGCCTGCCCGACGACCTGACGTGGGAGTGGATCAGCGGTCAGTTGAGCACGCTGTGGCAGCCGTTCCTGCTCGGCTCGCTGGTACTGGGTGTGGTGTTGGGCGCGCTGGCCTATTGCCTGACCATGGGTTATTGGCGCTGGTGGGTCGCGCACCAATGGAATAAACGCAAACTGCGTCGCGCTTGAGCCCTAGGCTGCGCACAAACGCAGATGCACACGCAAGCCCTGGCCGGTATTCTCCGCCCACAAGCTGCCGTCCTGACGTTGCACCGCATTGCGCGCGATGCTCAACCCCAGCCCGAAGCCACCGTCGCCAGGCCGTGAGCCGTCCAGGCGGATGAACGGCGCGAAGATCCGTTCCAGATCGCGTTCATCAATACCCCCGCCCTGATCCTCCAGCCATAGGTGCCAATATGCGCCATCACGGCGCCCATCGAGGCTGACGACACCGCCCGCAGGTGAATGCCGTATGGCGTTGCGCAGGATATTTTCCAGCGCCTGGGCCAGGGCGTTCAGATTGCCGCGTACCCAACAATCCGGCCCCAGCCGGCATGGCAGCCGCGAGGCTGGCCAATCGCTTTCGAAACAGGCGTTGTCCTTGAGCATGTCCCACAACGCCTGAACCTGAATGTCTTCGACAGGCAGCGGCGTCCGCTCGGTGTCCAACCAGGCCAATTGCAGGCTGTCCTCGACCAGGCGCTGCATGACGTCGATCTCCCGCCCCAGCCGTTCACGCAGTTGCGCCAGATCCTGCTCGCTGTCACAGGCCACGCGTAAACGGCTGAGGGGGGTGCGCAGTTCATGGGACATGTCCCGCAACAGCTGTTGCTGCAATACCACCGTGCCCTGCAACCGCTCGGACATATGGTCAAACGCCCGCCCCAGCTCGCCCAATTCATCCTGGCGGCTGGTGGCATCGTGGGACAGCCGCGTGTTCAATTGATCGGCACGCCAGGCGTTGGCCTGCTCGCGCAATTGATTGAGCGGCATGATCAGCAGCCGGTACAGGCCGATGCACAACAACAGGGTAAACAGACCGGGAATCACGCCATTGGTCACCACCCGCCAGAACAGTTGGTAGCGCCCCGGCATAAAGCGCTGGGGCAACTCGATCACCAGCGAGCCGACACTGGGGTCCAGGGGAAACGGGATTTTCAACCATGGCAGGCCTTTGGCGTGGCGGCTGACCGGCCAGTCCAGGCCGCGCAGAAAAGTCAGGCGCTGGCTTTCCTTGTCGGTCAACGGCGTGCTGGCGAGGGATTGCAGGTCGTTGCCGATCACGCCGATCCAGGTGCGCTCACGCGCAGCCATCAGTTGCAACCAGGCGTCCACGCCGTCAGCGCCCTGGGTACTCCAGGCCAACTCCGCTCCCGCCGCATAACCGCTGAGAATCTCGCGGGAGGTGTCGGACAGATAAGCGTTCTGCTGCTCCATGTACCGGCCCCAGGACCAACTGAGCCAGATCATCAACAAGCAGAAGGCAATCAGCAGGCAGGCCAACTTCCAGAACAACGAGTGCCTGCCCGGCAGACGTTTCAAGCCCCCCTCAAAGGCCGTCATCGTGACCGCTCAACACATAGCCCTTACCCCAGACGGTACGCACTTCACGCTCGCTATAGCCGATGGTCTTGAGTTTGCGGCGAATCTGGCTGATATGCATATCGAGGCTGCGGTCATGGGGCGCATAACCGCGCTGCAGCACGTGCTGATAAAGGAAGGCTTTGCTCAGCACTTCCTCGCCGTTGTTGTGCAGGGTCTGCAGCAGGCGGTACTCGCTGCGGGTCAACCCGGCCCAGTGCTGCTGATAGAAGACGTCGGACAGTTCATCGTCAAAGCGCAGGCTCCGGGCGTCGTCGCGCACGGGCGGCAAACTCAGCGGCGGACGGCGATCCAGGGCCACCCGGCGCAGGATGGCTTCAATACGCACGCGCAACTCGATCATGCTGAACGGCTTGGGCAGGTAGTCGTCCGCACCCAGGCGAAAGCCGTTCACGCGATCGGCTTCGGCGCCCAGGGCCGACACCAGGATCACCGGGACCGCATGGCTCCGGCGCAGATGCGTGAGGATCGACAGCCCGTCCAGCCCCGGCAGCAGAATATCCATCAACACCACGTCGAAGACGTGCTCGCGGGCCATCTGCAGGCCTTGCTGGCCGTTCCGGCACCACGTGACCTGAAAGCCACAGCGCCCCAGATGCTCGTGGACATAGGCGCCCAGCACGGGGTCATCTTCGATGGTCAGGATACTGGGTAGACCAACTTCCACGGGATTCATTAGCGCCTGCAAGTCATTCTCAATCACTGATTATTCAAGATTCCCCCGCGCCAGGCAATCGCCACGTCGCGCCAAATGGCCCGAAGATTGCCTGCTGTCATTAATTTGCAAGATTCCACGCCGCGCAAATGGCTACACTGCGCAGGGGTGCGGGCCGGATGCCTGCACGGGCGATCGATCACAACGTGGTAGCAGGAGAGTGGCGTGCTTAGAAGAATGGGGATAAAAGGCCGCGTACTGTTGCTGACCTTATTACCGACCAGTCTGATGGCCTTGTTGTTGGGCGGCTATTTCACCTGGATGCAGCTCTCGGAGTTGCAATCCCAGTTGCTGCAACGTGGCGAAATGATCGCCGAGCAGTTGGCCCCACTGGTGGCTCCGGCGCTGAGCAGCAAGAACGCCGACCTGCTCGAACGCATCGCCACCCAATCCCTGGAACAACAGGACGTGCGCGCCGTTTCCTTCCTTGCGCCGGACCGCTCGTCGATGGCCCACGCCGGCCCGACCATGCTCAACCAGCCGCCGGTGGGTAACAGCTCGCACCTGTTGCAGCGCACCGGTAACGACGCCACGCGCTATCTGCTGCCGGTGTTTGGCCGTCATCGCAACCTTGCCGGCGAGCTGATTCCCGATGAATCCGACCGCTTGCTTGGCTGGGTCGAGGTGGAACTGTCCCACAACGGCATGTTGCTGCGCGGTTATCGCAGCCTGTTCGCCAGCCTGCTGCTGATCGCCATCGGCCTGATCTGCACGGCAACCTTGGCCCTGCGCATCAGCCGCACCATCAATTCGCCGATCGGCCAGATCAAGCAAGCCGTGGCCCAACTCAAGGACGGCAACCTGGAAACCCGCTTGCCGGCGCTGGGCAGCCAGGAGCTGGACCAACTTGCCTCAGGCATCAACCGCATGGCCGAGACCCTGCAGAACGCTCGGGAAGAACTGCAGCACAGCATCGACCAGGCCACCGAAGACGTGCGCCAGAACCTGGAAACCATCGAGATCCAGAACATCGAGCTGGACCTGGCGCGCAAGGAAGCCCTGGAGGCCAGTCGCATCAAGTCGGAGTTCCTGGCGAATATGAGCCACGAGATCCGCACCCCGCTCAACGGCATCCTCGGTTTCACCCATCTGCTGCAAAAAAGCGAGCTGACACCGCGTCAGCTGGATTACCTGGGCACCATCGAAAAGTCCGCCGATAACCTGCTGGGCATCATCAACGAGATCCTCGATTTCTCGAAAATCGAAGCCGGCAAGCTGGTACTCGACAGCGTGCCCTTCAACCTGCGTGACCTGCTGCAAGACACCCTGACCATCCTCGCCCCCGCCGCCCATGCCAAACAGCTGGAACTGGTGAGCCTGGTGTACCGCGACACACCGCTGGCATTGGTGGGTGACCCGCTGCGCCTCAAGCAGATCTTGACCAACCTGATCAGCAATGCGATCAAGTTCACCCGCGAAGGCACCATCGTGGCCCGGGCGATGATCGAGGATGAACAAGAAGACAGTGTGCAACTGCGCATCAGCGTGCAGGACACCGGCATCGGCCTGTCCAACCAGGACGTGCGCGCGCTGTTCCAGGCGTTCAGCCAGGCCGACAACTCGCTGTCGCGCCAACCGGGCGGCACCGGCCTGGGCCTGGTGATTTCCAAGCGCTTGATCGAGCAGATGGGCGGTGAAATCGGCGTCGACAGCACACCGGGCGAAGGCTCGGAGTTCTGGATCAGCCTGAACCTGCCCAAGACCCGCGACGACGTCGAAGACCTGCCCTGCGCGCCGCTGCTCGGCCGCCGCGTGGCCGTGCTGGAAAACCACGAACTGGCGCGCCAGGCCTTGCAACACCAGCTCGAAGACTGTGGCCTGGATGTCACGCCGTTCAATACCCTGGAAAGCCTGACCAACGGCATCACCGGCGCGCATCAGACCGAACAGGCGATCGACCTGGCGGTACTCGGCGTCACCGCCAATGACCTCCCGCCCGAGCGCCTCAACCAGCATCTGTGGGACCTCGAACACCTGGGCTGCAAGGTGCTGGTGCTGTGCCCGACCACCGAGCAAATGCTGTTCAGCCCGTCGGTGCCCAACCCCAACAGCCAATTGCAGGCCAAGCCCGCGTGTACGCGCAAGCTGCGCCGCGCCCTGACCGACCTGATCAGCCCGCGCCCCACGCGCTGCGAACCGGGTGAACCGTTGTCCAGCCGCGCGCCGCGGGTGCTCTGCGTGGATGACAACCCGGCGAACCTGTTGCTGGTGCAAACCCTGCTGGAAGACATGGGGGCCAAGGTCCAGGCCGTGGAAAGCGGCTATGCGGCCATCAATGCCGTCCAGCAGGAAACCTTCGACCTGGTGCTGATGGACGTGCAGATGCCCGGCATGGACGGGCGTCAAAGCACCGAGGCGATTCGCCAGTGGGAAAGCGAGCGCCACGGCACACCGCTGCCGGTGGTGGCCCTCACCGCCCACGCCATGGCCAACGAAAAGCGTGCGCTGCTGCAAAGCGGCATGGACGACTACCTGACCAAACCCATCAGCGAACGGCAATTGGCCCAGGTGGTGCTGAAATGGACCGGCCTGGCCCTGCGCAACCAAGGGCCGGAGCGCCCGACCGAAGGCCTCGGCCCAGGCGTGCGATTGCTGGTGCTGGACCACGAAGAAGGACTGCGGCTGGCCGCGGGCAAGGCGGACCTGGCGGCGGACATGCTCGCCATGTTGCTCGCCTCCCTCGAAGCCGACCGCCTGGCCATTACCCTCGCCCGGGAGGCCAATGACAACCATGCCTTGATCGAACGCGTCCATCGCCTGCATGGCGCCACCCGCTACTGCGGCGTACCGCAACTGCGCGCCGCCTGCCAACGCGCCGAAACCCTGCTCAAGCAGGACGACGCCAAGGCCATGGCCGCGCTGGACGAGCTGGACATGGCCATTGCCCGGTTGGCCAGTGAAGCGCGGGTCAGCGCCTGAGATTTTTTACAACGCCGGGCCCGTTCCCACAGGGTCCGCGTTACCAAAACGTACATTGCAGGGAGCTTTTTCATGCGCGTCATTCTTTTCAGCAGCCAGACCTACGACCGCGACAGTTTTCTCGGCGTGTCGCTGCCGCCCGGCCTGGAACTGCAATTCCAGCCCGCCCGGCTCACCCTCGACACCGTGGCCCTGGCCGAACGCCACGAAGTGGTCTGCGCGTTTATCAACGATGACCTCAGCGCGCCCGTGCTCGAGCACCTGGCCACGGGCGGAACCCGCCTGATCGCGCTGCGCTCGGCCGGTTACAACCATGTCGACCTCGCCGCCGCCAAGCGCCTGGGCCTGACCATCGTGCGTGTGCCCGCCTACTCGCCTCATGCCGTCGCCGAACACGCCGTGGCACTGATTCTCGCCCTGAACCGGCGCCTGCACCGTGCCTACAACCGCACCCGCGAGGGCGATTTCAGCCTGCATGGCCTGACCGGCTTCGACCTTGTCGGCAAGACCGTCGGCGTGGTCGGCACCGGGCAGATCGGCGCCACCTTCGCCAAGATCATGGCCGGTTTCGGCTGCCACCTACTGGCCTACGACCCGTTCCCCAACCCGCTGGTCCAAGCGCTCGGTGCGCGCTATGTGAGCCTGCCCGAGCTGCTGGCCGAAGCGCAGATCATCAGCCTGCACTGCCCGCTCACCACCGACAGCAAGCACCTGATCAACGCCCGCTCCCTGGCGCAGATGCAGCCCGGCGCAATGTTGATCAACACCGGGCGCGGCGGCCTGGTGGACACCCCCGCGCTGATCGAAGCGCTCAAGGACGGCCAACTCGGCTACCTGGGGCTGGATGTGTATGAAGAAGAAGCCCAGCTGTTTTTCGAGGACCGCTCCGACCTGCCCCTGCAGGACGACGTGCTCGCGCGCCTGCTGACGTTCCCCAACGTGATCATCACCGCGCACCAGGCATTTCTCACCCGCGAGGCCCTGGCGGCGATCGCCGAGACCACCCTGGCCAACATTGCGGCCTGGGCCGATGGCCGGGCGCAGAATCGTGTCGACGGATGATCAGCGGTCACATACCAGGCGCATGATCCGCAGGCGCGCGTGCTAGGATGCCGCGCCTATTTGGAGGAACCATGGCCGAACACGATTTCCGCTTCAGCTTGCTGAGCCCGCAACACACCCTGATCGAATGCCGCGCCCTGGTGCCGGGCCGCTATCAGGTCACCGGCAACGGTGGTTCGATCAAGCATGGCGACGTACTGATCGTCACCCTGCGCGGCAGTAAAACCCTGTCGATGCGCCTCACCGTCGAAGGCGACGCGCGCTACTCCATCCGCCCGGCAGGTCAGTGGGTCGCCATGGCCCAGGGGCCGAAGTTCGGCGAGCTGGAGATTCACACCTGGAAGGTCAACTGCGACAGCTGCGAGGCCGTGCTGGAGTTTGAATTCGCGGTGGAGACCAAGCTGACCAAGGAACCGCTGCAACCGGCCGCCAATGCGCGCATTGCCGAGTTGGGCTGGGCCAGCGAAGGCGCCAAGCACCGCTGCCCGAAATGCCAGAAGGCCGCGCAATGAAGGGCCTGCTTCTGCTGGCCGCCGTCGGTGCCGGCCTGATGGGCTGCGCCGGTGATGCGGCAAAGCTCGAGCGGGATCACAGCTACGTGGTGGAATGGATCGGTGAGCGGCCGCTGATGGATTACGCGCACCTGAGTGTCACCTTGGGCGCCGATGGGCGCGCCTACGGCAACGGCGGGTGCAACCACTGGTTTGCACCGTACACCGTCGAGGGCGACAAACTCAGCTTCGGCAAGATCGGCAGTACGCGCAAACTCTGCGGCGACGCCCTGATGGAGCAGGAACACCGCTTCTTCCAGGCCCTGCAAGGCGTTGAGCGCTGGGACATCTCGCCGATCGAGCAGACCCGCTTCTGGCCGGCCGAAGGCAAGCCTATCCGCCTGTGGCTGGAAGAAGGCTGATAGCAGGTTCAATGGGATCTAACTGTGGGAGGGGGCTTGCTCCCGATTGCGCTATGTCAGTACCGAATATGCTGGCTGACACACCGCTATCGGGAGCAAGCCCCCTCCCATATGTTCAACCGCGCAGGGCCTTGAGCTTGGCCAGCACGCCTTGTGCCGTCTGTTCGCCCATCAACTGCTCACGCACCTTGCCCTTGTCGTCGATGATGTAAGTCACCGGCAACGCTTCGCTGCGTGGAATATCAAAGATCCCGTCCGGGTTCTGCGCCAGCACGGTGAACTTGATGCCCAGCTTGTCACTGGCTTCCTTCAGTTCCGCGCCCTGCACATTGTCGAAATTGACCCCGAACACGCCGACGTTCTGCCCTTTGAGCTGTTCAGCCAAGGCATTGAGCTCCGGGATTTCCGTGCGGCACGGGCCACACCATTCCGCCCAGTAGTTGACCACCAGCCATTGCTTGTCCAGGCGTTCGGCCGCCACTTTCTGGCCATATTGGTCAACGCCGTAGTCATTACCGCAGCCGCTGAGCAGCAGGGTTGTGATGATCGCCAATGCACCGATCAGTCGCCTTGTCATGGGGTAATCCTTCGCAAAAATGAACGTTGGCTGCGACGGATCGCCTCTTACGGTTTAAGGACCGGGCGCAGCGCAGGTAGAATACCCGCCACCTTACGCAAGATGCGACCCGCACATGACCGATCTGACGCTTTATCACAACCCGCGCTGCTCGAAATCCCGCGGAGCGCTCGAACTGCTGGAAGCACGCGGCCTCGCGCCGACGGTGGTGCGCTACCTGGAAACCCCGCTGAATGCCGCGCAACTGAAGGCCCTGCTGGCAAAACTGGGGATCAGCGCACGCCAATTGCTGCGCACCGGCGAAGAGGAATACAAAACCCTCAACCTGGCAGACGCGACGCTCAGCGAAACACAGTTGATCGCCGCCATCGCCGAGCACCCCAAGTTGATGGAACGTCCGATCCTCGAAACCCCCGACAAAGCCATCATCGGCCGCCCACCGGAGAGCGTGCTGGAGATCCTGCCGTGAGTACGCCGTATGTGCTGGTGTTGTATTACAGCCGCAACGGCTCGGTCAGCGAAATGGCCCGGCACATTGCCCGAGGCATCGAACAAGGCGGGATGGAAGCGCGCCTGCGCACCGTACCGGCGATCTCCAGCGAGTGCGAAGCCGTAGCGCCGAGCATTCCGGCCGAAGGCGCGCTGTATGCCAGCCTGGATGATCTGAAGAACTGTTCAGGCCTGGCCCTGGGCAGCCCGACCCGCTTCGGCAATATGGCCGCGCCATTGAAGTACTTTATCGACGGCACCAGTAACCTGTGGCTGACTGGCGCCCTGGTCGGCAAACCGGCCGGGGTGTTCACCTCCACCGCCAGCCTGCACGGCGGCCAGGAGACCACGCTGATGTCGATGCTGCTGCCGCTGCTGCACCACGGCATGCTGATCACCGGCCTGCCCTATAGCGAACAAGCGCTGCTCGACACCCAGGGTGGCGGTACGCCTTATGGCGCCAGCCACCATGCTGGCCCCGACGGCAAGCGCCTGCTGGATCAACATGAAATCGCCCTGTGCAAGGCCCTCGGCCTGCGCCTGGCGAAAACCGCTGCGTTGCTGGAGAACGGCCGTGGCCAAAAAACCTAAGATCCTGCCACCCCAGGCGTGGCTGGAGCCGCGGGTCAAAGTCGCACGCGCCCTGAGCCTGCTGGCGTTTTTCGGCCTGGTGGGCCTGCTCTGCGTGTATTACCTGTTCGTCGCCGACCTGCACGGCGCACGGCCGTGGGTGATCCTGCTGATCGAACTGGTGCCGCTGCTGGTGCTGGCGCCGGGGATACTGATCGGCAGCGCACGCGGGCATTCGTGGATGTGCTTTGTGGTGAACCTGTATTTCATCAAGGGCGCACTGGCGGCGTATGACCCGAACCGCCAGTGGTTCGGCGTGCTGGAAATGCTGGCGAGCCTGGCGCTGTTCTGTACGGCGTTGCTGTATGTGCGCTGGCGGTTCCAGTTGGATCGGCGCTTGGCCGGCGAGGGTCAGCCGGCCTGACCCGCCATCATCGCGGACAAGCCCACAGTTGAAATGCAGTTTCCTGTGGGAGTGGGCTTGCCCACGATGGCATCACCTCGGTCTCAATGATTGACCGTATACGCCAGCATCATCGACAACTGACACATCGGCCGCCCGCTCTCGGCATGCCACTGGTTGAACGCCCCCTGCACCGTCGCCAGGTCGCGCAGGCTGGTGGGGGCCTTGTCGACGATCTTCTGCGCGTGCAGGGCCGCGACCACGTCATCGCTCGGCACGAACGTATCCTTGCCCACCATGCGCAGAAAGCGCGGCGCCGACAGCCCGCCCAACTGATGACCGTGCTTGCTCAGGTATTTCCATAAACCGACGATATCGGTCACCGGCCAGTCGGCGATAAACGCGCCGAAGCTACCCTTCTCCTGGGCGATATCCAGGATCATCTGCGCGTTGCGCGGCACACTCTTGAGCTTGCCCAGGTGGCGGATGATGCGCGTATCCTGCATCAAGCGCTCCAGGTGCTCGGCGCCCATCAGCACGACTTTTTCCGGGTCGAAGCCAAAGAACACCTGCTCGAATGCAGGCCATTTGGCATCCACCACGCTGTGCTTGAGCCCGGCGCGGAAAACCCGCAGCGCCAGGGTCGACAGGTAGCGATCATCACTGATCTGGCGTAATTGCGCCGGCGTCTTGGGCACAGGCAGACGGGCTTCCAGTTCGGCCGCCGAACCGAAGCGGTTCAGACAATATTCGTGCAGCCACTTGTAATCGCGCATGCCCTCTCCTGGGGATTGAAATGAAAACGGCGCCTGTGAGCGCCGTCGTTCAGAGCGTTGAGAAACGTCAGAGGTTCACCACGTTGACGAAGCGCGAAGCGGCGTTCTCGTCGATACGCAGGCTGGTGAAGTCGAACAGGTTACGGTCGGCCAACTGCGACGGGATCACGTTCTGCAAGCTGCGGAAGATACTCTCGGTACGCCCTGGGGTCTTGCGTTCCCAGTCCTGGAGCATCTCCTTGACCACCTGGCGCTGCAGGTTTTCCTGGGAGCCGCACAGGTTGCACGGGATGATCGGGAATTGCTTGAAGTCGGAGTAGGCCTGGATGTCCTTCTCGTTGCAATACGCCAGCGGGCGAATCACTACGTTGCGTCCGTCATCGGCGCGCAGCTTGGGCGGCATGGCTTTGAGGGAGCCGTTGAAGAACATGTTGAGGAAGAATGTCTCGACGATATCGTCGCGGTGATGCCCCAGGGCCATCTTGGTCGCACCGATCTCATCGGCAAACGTGTAGAGCGTGCCACGGCGCAGGCGCGAACACAGCGAGCAGGTGGTCTTGCCCTCCGGGATCAGCTCCTTGACCACCGAATAGGTGTCTTTTTCGACGATGTGGTACTCGATGCCCAGTGTCTTGAGGTAGGCCGGCAGCACGTCTTCGGGGAAGCCCGGTTGTTTCTGGTCCATGTTGACGGCAACGATCTCGAACTTGATCGGCGCAACCTTTTGCAGGTGCAGCAGCACGTCGAGCATGGTGTAGCTGTCTTTGCCGCCGGAGAGGCAGACCATGACCTTGTCGCCGTCCTCGATCATGTTGAAATCGGCGACCGCTTCACCAGCCAGGCGACGCAGGCGTTTTTGCAGTTTGTTCTGGTTGACCGTAAGAGTGCCCATGGCGCTTGGATCCGCTAGAGGTGTGTGACGAAAAGCGCGGTATTTTACCGGTAAGGTTGACCAAGTTCCAATGTGGGAGGGAGCAAACCTCCTCCCCCACTTGAGTGCATTGCCAACGACAGACCGCGCCGCGATTAAGCCCACTGTTTACAGCGCAATTTGCTCTAAAGCCCTACGGTTTTTCCGGTCATCACTTCCTATACTGCGACTTGAGGTCGCACATAACTATCCAGACCTTTCAGGCCATCTGGCCCGTAGGCGCTCCGATGGGGGGCGATGGTAATAACGACAGGAGTGACTGGCATGATCCATCACGTCGTGGGGCTTTTTACCCATCCCGACCAGGAATGGCGGGAAATTCGTGGCGATAAAGAAGAAAGCGTCGGCCACATGTACCTCACTCACACCTTGATTCTCGCGGCGATCCCCGCCGTATCAGCCTTTATCGGCACCACCCAGGTCGGCTGGGTCATCGGCAGTCGTTCCCCGGTCATGCTGACCCAGGAAAGCGCCTTGTGGATGACCGTCATGTCGTACCTGGCGATGCTCGGCGGCGTAGCGATCATGGGCGCCTTCATTCACTGGATGGCGCGCACCTACGACGCCAGCCCCAGCATGGCGCGTTGTGTCGCCTTTGCCACCTACACCGCGACACCGTTGTTCATCGGCGGGCTGGCGGCGCTCTACCCGCACATGTGGCTGGGGATGGTCGTCGGCACGGCGGCGATCTGTTACACGGTGTACCTGCTGTATGTGGGGTTGCCGACGTTCATGAGCATCGATCCGGACGAAGGCTTTCTGTTTTCCAGCTCGGTGCTGGCCGTGGGCCTGGTCGTGCTGGTGGCAATCATGGCGTTCACCGTGATCGTCTGGGGCCTGGGCGTTGGCCCGATCTATACCAACTAAGCGGTTTCACCCAGCAGGCAAGGCCACCGCAAGGTGGCTTTGTGCGTCATGCATGACCATTCGGCGCCTGACCGATTCGGAAACACCCGCCTTTGCGGCATACTGGACATCTCTGGAGAGATGTACAGCATGCCCGAGCAACTCAATACCCGCGTCGAAGATTGTTTCCTGCTAGCCGAATCCTTTTTCAAACGAAGCTTCAAACGCCCCCAGGTCAGCCTCAAGTTGCGGGGCCAGAAAGCCGGTGTCGCGCATTTGCACGAAAACCTGCTGCGCTTCAACCCACAGTTGTACCGAGAAAACAGCCAACACTTCCTGAAACAGACCGTGGCCCATGAAGTGGCGCACCTGATCGCCCACCAATTGTTTGGCGAGCGCATCCAGCCCCATGGCGAGGAATGGCAACTGATCATGCGCGGCGTGTATGAACTGCCGCCAGACCGTTGCCACACCTATGAGGTCAAGCGCCGCCAGGTGACCCGCTATATCTACCGCTGCCCATGTGCCGACAGCGACTTCCCGTTTTCGTCACAGCGCCATGGGTTGGTGAGGCAGGGGCGGCGTTATCTGTGCAGGCGCTGTCGGCAGACGTTGGTGTTTACCGGGGAAACTCGCGTCGAGTGAAATATGCGGTGTGTGTGAGGGCCTCATCGGGGGCAAGCCCCCTCCCACATTTTGACCCTGTTCACAGAGCTAATTGTGGGAGGGGGCTTGCCCCCGATGAGGCCCGCCCAGTCACTACACAATCACCTTGGCAGCACGCAACGCGCTGATGCGCTGTGAGCTCAAGCCCAATTCCATCAGCACTTCATCACTGTGCGCGCCCACCGCCGCCCCGATATGCCGGGGGGCTGGCAACCCTTCGGAGAACTTCAGCGGGCAAGCCATCTGCGCCTGGGTCGAGCCGTCGGGCCGCGGCACCTGGGTGACCAGTTCCCGCGCCTTCAACTGCGGATGCTCCACGGCTTCGCTCAGGCTCAGCACCGGTTCGACGCACGCATCGACCCCGGCAAACAACTCGCACAATTCCTCGAAGCTGCGCTTCTCGAACTCAACCTGCAGCGCCTGCTTGAGCGCCTTTTGCTGCTCAGGCTCGGGCGACAAGCCTTGTGCCGCCAGTTCCGGTCGCCCCAACGCGGCGCACAATTGCTGCATGAATGCCGGTTCCAGACTGCCGACCGACATCCAGCGCCCATCGCGGGAACGGTAATAATCGTAGAAACTGCCGCCATTGAGCACATGGGTCTCCCACCCCGGCTCCACGCCACAGGCCAGGTAGCCAGCGCCGGCCATGGCATTCAAGCTGAACGAGCAGTCGGTCATGCTCACATCCAGGTATTGGCCAACGCCGCTCTGTTGCCGCGCAATCACCGCCGCGAGCAGGCCCACCACCGCGTGCAGCGAGCCACCGGCGACATCCGCCAATTGCACGCCCAACGGCAGCGGCCCGCTGTCCCGCCGCCCGGTATGGCTGGCCACTCCGGCCAACGCCAGGTAGTTGATATCGTGCCCAGCGCGGTCCTTGTAGGGGCCGGTCTGACCGTACCCGGTGATCGACACATAAATCAGCCGCGGGTTGATCGCCTTCAACGCCGCATACCCCAGGCCCAGGCGCTCCATCACCCCGGGGCGAAACTGTTCGAGCACGATGTCGTAGCCCTTGACCAGCTCGCGCACAATCTCCAGCGCCTCGGCCTGCTTCAGATCCAGGGCGAGGCTGCGCTTATTGCGATTGAGGTAAGCATGGCTGGCCGAGGTGCCCTGATCGTGGGGCGGCAGCACGCGCAGCAGGTCCATGCGCGTGGGCGATTCGATGCGCAGCACCTCGGCGCCCATGTCCGCCAGCATCAGCGACGCAAACGGGCCGGGCAGCAAGGTGGAAAAATCCAGTACTTTGAGGGACGCCAAGGGACCTGACATGGAGACTCCGTTTCCGATTCGACTGGCGACAGCGTAGTCAGCCTTCAGCGCCGACGGCAATCGTCAGAACGATCATCGGCAGTGACCGTTTTGATCACGGCGGGCTTTTTCCCGGCGGCGGCCTTATCATTGGCCCACGTTTGCTTGCAGGGGGTTCCATGAAATTTGCGATAGCACTGTTTTCCGCCGCCCATGCGCCCTCCTCGCGTCGCGCCTTGCTGTTCGCCCAGGCGGCGCTGGCCGGCGGGCACGAGATTGTGCGCCTGTTTTTTTATCAGGACGGCGTCTACAGTGCCTCCAACACCATCGTTGCGCCACAGGATGAGCAAGACATCGCTCGCCAATGGCGTGAGTTTGTCAGCGCGCATCAGTTGGACGCCGTGGTGTGCATCGCCGCCGCCCTGCGCCGTGGCGTGCTCGACAGCGAAGAAGCCGCGCGTTACCAGCGCAGCGCGGTGAACCTGGAGGCGCCATGGGAGCTGTCGGGCCTTGGGCAATTGCACGACGCGACCCAGGCCGCCGACCGCCTGATCTGTTTTGGAGGGCCGTGACATGTCCAAATCCTTGCTGGTCATCAGCCGCCAGGCACCGTGGTCCGGGCCGAGCGCGCGGGAAGCCCTGGATATCGTATTGGCCGGCGGCGCGTTCGATCTACCCATCGGCCTGTTGTTCCTGGATGACGGCGTGTTCCAACTGGCGCCGCACCAGGACGCCAAGGCCGTGCAGCAAAAAGACCTCGGCGCCAACCTGCAAGCACTGGGGCTGTTCGGTATCGACGAGGTGTTTGCCTGCGGCCACAGCCTGGCTGCGCGCGGGCTGACGCACCCGGTCAATGCACAGCCGCTGAACGACGAACAGATTTCCCAGTTGATTGACCGTTACGACCAGGTGATAACCCTCTGATGTCGACTTTACATGTGGTGTCCCACTCCCCGTTTACCGATAGCCGCCTCGACAGCTGCCTGCGCGTCTGTGGCAGCGACGATGCGATCCTGCTCTGTGGCGACGGCGCCTACGGGCTGCGTCACCCGGCGCTGCTGACCAAAGGCGTGAAGGTCTTTGTGCTGGCCGAAGACAGCCTGGCGCGCAACCTGCCGCTGCCCGACTGGGCCGACTGCGTGGATTACCCAGGTTTCGTGCAACTGTCGATCGACTACGACAAGGTCAACACCTGGCTATGAACACCCTGACCGTGGGCGCGCGCACCCTCGAACTGGACAAGGACGGCTACCTCGTCGACCTGAACGAGTGGTCGGCCGACGTGGCCAACGCCCTCGCCGCCGCCGAAGCCCTCGAGCTGACCCCGGCGCATTGGGAAATCCTCGAGCTGCTGCGCCAGTTTTATCAAGAGTTCCAGCTGTCCCCCGCCACACGCCCGCTGATCAAGTACACCGCCTTGAAGCTGGGTGCGGACAAGGGCAACAGCCTGCACCTCAACAAACTGTTCAACGGCACTCCCGCCAAACTCGCCGCCAAGCTGGCCGGCCTGCCCAGACCGACGAATTGCTTATGACCGACTTTGCTCCGCTGACCCTCGAAACCCCTGCCGAGCACCCGTTTGCACCGTTCGTGCGTATCCTGGGCAAAGGCAAGCGCGGTGCGCGCAACCTGACCCGCGAAGAAGCCCGCGAAGCCATGGGTATGCTGCTTGACGAAAAAGTCGAAGACACCCAGCTCGGCGCCTTCCTCATGCTGCTGCGCCACAAAGAGGAAAGCCCGGAAGAACTCGCCGGTTTCACCGAAGCGGTGCGCGAGCGCCTGCACGCCCCGGCGCTGGAGGTGGATATCGACTGGCCGACCTATGCCGGCAAAAAGCGCCACCTGCCGTGGTTCCTGCTGGCCGCCAAGTGCCTGGCGCAGAACGGTGTACGCATCCTCATGCATGGCGGCGGCGCCCACACGGCCGGCCGGCTGTACACCGAGCAATTGCTGGAAGGTCTACAGATCCCGCTGTGCCGCAATTGGCAGCAGGTCGAGACAGCCTTCGAGCACGGCAACCTGGCATTTATCCCGCTGGGCGACTGGGCCCCGCAACTGCAACGCATGATCGACCTGCGCAACACCCTGGGCCTGCGCTCGCCGATCCACTCCCTGGCACGCCTGCTCAACCCGCTGAATGCACGCTGCGGCCTGCAAAGCATCTTCCATCCCGGCTACCAGGGCGTACACCGCGATGCCAGCGGCCTGCTCGGCGACACGGTGATTGTGGTCAAGGGCGATGGCGGCGAAATCGAGATCAACCCCGACACGATCAGCCACCTCTACGGCAGCACCGGTGGCGAAAGCTGGGACGAAGAATGGCCCGCCCTCGCCGCCCAGCGCCATGTCAAACCGGCCAGCCTGGAGCCCGAGCAGTTGAAAGCGCTGTGGCGCGGCGAGGTCGAGGACAGCTACCCGCAACTCGCCTTGATCGCCACCATGGCCCTGGCCTTGCGCGGCCTCGGTCATCCGCGGGAGCAAGCGTTCGAATTGGCCCAGCAATACTGGGACGCACGGGATAAATCGATTTAATCGATCATTCCCCCGCAATCTTTGCGCTTTTAGTTCGAACTCATCCCTTTAGACTGGACTCCAACGCTTATTAGCCAAGGAGCCAGTCATGGGTTTGCTGATTGAAGGACGCTGGCACGACCAGTGGTACGAAAGTAGCGCGGATGGCGCGTTCCAGCGGGAACAGGCACAACGCCGCCACTGGGTGACCGCTGACGGCCAGCCCGGCCCCAGCGGCGAAGGTGGCTTCAAGGCCGAAGCCGGTCGTTACCACCTGTATGTGTCGCTCGCCTGCCCGTGGGCCCATCGCACGCTGATCCTGCGCAAACTCAAGGGGCTGGAAGGTCTGATCGACGTGTCCGTGGTCAGCTGGCTGATGCTGGAAAACGGCTGGACCTTCGACAAGGCCCGCGGCTCCAGCGGCGACTCGCTGGATGGCTTCGCGTTCATGCACCAGCGCTACACCGCCGACACGGCCGATTACACCGGGCGCGTCACGGTGCCGGTGCTGTGGGACAAACAACTCAAGCGCATCGTCAGCAATGAATCAGCGGAGATCATCCGCATGTTCAACAGCGCGTTCAACGGGCTGACCGGCAACACCCTGGACTTCTACCCCGAGGCTCTGCGCCCGCGCATCGATGCGCTGAACGAGCGCATCTACCCCGCCGTGAACAACGGCGTGTACCGCGCAGGCTTCGCCACCTCGCAGCAGGCCTATGAGCGTGCGTTCGATGATGTGTTTGCCGAACTGGACCACTTGGAACAGCACCTGGGCGAGCATCGCTACCTGGCCGGTGAGTACCTGACCGAGGCGGATGTACGGCTGTTTACCACGCTGATTCGATTTGATGCGGTGTATTACAGCCACTTCAAATGCAACCTGCGGCGGATTGCCGATTATCCGAATCTGTCGAATTGGTTGCGGGAAATCTATCAATGGCCGGGAGTGGCCGAGACGGTGGACTTTGCGCACATCAAGGGGCATTACTATGCCAGCCACCGCACCATCAATCCGACGGGGATTGTGCCCAAGGGGCCGTTGCAGGTGTTTGATGCCGAGCATGATCGCGGGCGGTTGAGCGCTAAGGGCGTCTGGCGTTGATCCAGAGGATGGGTTGGATCTAATGGCCTCATCGGGGGCAAGCCCCCTCCCACATTGGAAGGCATTCCAAAATGTGGGAGGGGGCTTGCCCCCGATGCATTCAGGCTCAGACCTGAGCCTGGGCGCCTTCAAACCATTTGAGCTTCTCGCGCAGCACCACCACTTCACCGACGATCACCAGCGTCGGCGCATGCACTTCATGCTCCGCCACCAGGCGCGGCAGGTCGGCCAGGGTGCCGGTGAACACGCGCTGGTTGGACGTGGTGCCCTGCTGGATCAACGCCGCTGGCGTGTCCGCCGAACGTCCATGCTTGATCAACTGTTCGCAGATGATCGGCAAACCGATCAAGCCCATGTAGAACACCAGGGTCTGCGACGGGCCCACCAGATCACCCCAAGGCAGGTCCGAGGTGCCGTTCTTCAGGTGACCGGTGATAAAGCGTACCGATTGCGCATAGTCACGGTGGGTCAACGGAATCCCGGCATACGCCGCGCAGCCGCTGGCTGCCGTGATCCCCGGCACCACCTGGAACGGAATGCCATGGGCCGCCAGTTCTTCGATCTCTTCGCCGCCACGGCCGAAGATGAACGGATCGCCGCCCTTGAGGCGCAGCACGCGCTTGCCCTGCTTGGCCAGGTCGACCAATTGCTGGTTGATCTGGTCCTGGGGCACGGCGTGATCGGCGCGACGCTTGCCCACGTAGACGCGCTCGGCATCACGACGGCACAGCTCAAGAATCGCTGGGGCCACCAGACGGTCGTAGAGCACCACATCGGCTTGCTGCATCAAACGCAAGGCGCGGAAGGTCAACAGGTCCGGATCGCCGGGGCCGGCGCCCACCAGGTAGACTTCGCCCGGCGCATAAGGCGGCGCGCCGTTGACCTTTTCGATCAGCAAACGCTCGGCTTCATCGCCCTGCCCGGCCAGTTGCCGGTCGGCAATCGGGCCCTGGAAGACTTCTTCCCAGAACGCGCGGCGCTGCTGCACGTCCGGGTACAAACGCTTGACCTGGGCCCGAAAGCGCGCCGCCAGCCCGGCCAACTGGCCATACGTGGACGGAATCCAGGTTTCCAGCTTGGCCCGGATCAAGCGCGCCAACACCGGCGCATCGCCGCCGCTGGACACCGCGATCACCAAGGGCGAACGGTCGACAATCGCCGGGAAGATCACGCTGCACAGGGCTGGCGCATCCACCACGTTGACCGGTACGCAACGGCGCTTGGCATCACTGGACACTTGCGCGTTCAGTGGTTCGTCGTCCGTTGCGGCGATGATCAGGGTGCAACCGTCAAGGTCGGCCTCCTGATAACCGCGCACGATCAGTTCCCCGCCACTGCCCAGCACCAGTTCACGCAACTGGTCTTCGATCTGGGGAGCAACCACCCGCAGCAGCGCGCCGGCGTCGGCCAGCAGGCGGGACTTGCGCAAGGCAATCTCCCCGCCACCGACGACCAACACACGACTGCCGCGCAGGTTATGAAACAGCGGCAGAAATTCCATTTAGCCGATGACCTCGATGCCCGCCATGTACGGCTTGAGCACATCCGGCACACGGATCGAACCGTCGGCCTGCTGGTAGTTTTCGAGCACGGCCACCAGGGTACGGCCTACGGCCAGGCCCGAACCGTTGAGGGTATGCACCAGTTCCGGCTTGCCGGTTTCCGGGTTGCGGAAACGCGCCTGCATGCGACGGGCCTGGAAATCACCGCAGTTGGAGCACGACGAGATCTCGCGGTATTTATCCTGGCTCGGCACCCACACTTCGAGGTCGTAGGTCTTCACGGCGCTGAAACCCATGTCGCCGGTACACAGCGCCAGCACGCGGTACGGCAGCTCCAACAGTTGCAGCACGCGTTCGGCGTTGGCGGTCAGGCCTTCGAGGGCTTCCATGGAGGTCGACGGCTCGACAACCTGCACCATCTCGACTTTGTCGAACTGGTGCTGGCGGATCATGCCGCGGGTGTCGCGCCCCGATGCACCGGCTTCACTGCGAAAGCACGGCGTGTGGGCGACGAGCTTGAGCGGCAGGTGCTTGGCGTCGAGGATCTCGCCGGCGACGATGTTGGTCAGCGACACTTCGGCGGTCGGGATCAGGTACAGGTCGGCTTCGCCATCGCGGCTGATCTTGAACAGGTCTTCCTCGAACTTCGGCAACTGGCCGGTGCCCTGCAGGGCCGGCGCCTGAACCAGATACGGGGTGTAGGCCTCTTCGTAGCCGTGCTCGCCGGTGTGCAGGTTGATCATGAACTGCGCCAGGGCGCGATGCAGGCGGGCAATCGGGCCGCGCAGCAAGGCAAAGCGCGCACCGGACAGCTTGGCGGCGGTTTCGAAATCCAGGCCGCCGTTCAGTTCGCCCAGGGCGACGTGGTCCTTGATCGCGAAATCAAAGGCCTTTGGCGTGCCCCAGCGGCGCACTTCGACGTTGCCGTCTTCGTCCGCACCGACCGGCACCGACTCGTGCGGCAGGTTCGGAATGCCCAGCAGGATCGAATCCAGCTCGCCCTGGATCTTGTCCAGTTCGAGTTTGCCGTCGGACAGCTCGGTGCCCATGCGCTCGACATCCGCCATCAACGGCGCGATGTCTTCACCGCGCTGCTTGGCCTGCCCGATGGACTTGGAACGCGCATTACGCTCAGCCTGCAGTGCTTCGGTGCGGGTCTGGACGGTCTTGCGCTGTTCTTCCAGCGCTTCGATGCGCGCAACATCCAAGGCAAAGCCACGGGATGCCAGGCGGTCCGCTACGTCCTGAAGGTTGCTACGTAACAGTTTGGAATCGAGCATGTCGGTCTCTCGTTTATCAAAGTTTGGTCAAGGACAGGCCGGCCCAGGTGGCGAGCAGCCCGCCGAACACGCTGATGCCCAGGTACCCGAAGGCGACCAGGGCCTGCCCGCTTTCCAGCAGGCGCACCGTATCCAGTGAAAAGGATGAAAAGGTCGTCAGACCGCCTACAAAGCCGACAATCAAGCCGGCACGAATTTCAATCGGCACTTCCGGGCGCAACAGGAACCAACCGTACAACAGCCCGATGATCAGGCAGCCGACCAGGTTGACCGCCAGGGTCGCCGTATAAAAATACCTCGGCCAGTTGGCGTTAACCCAATTACCAGTGGCGAAACGCAATAATGTACCAGCGATGCCGGCAACGGACACGGCAAGAATCGTCTTGAGCACTACTTTCTCCGCTGTTTGGGGCTGAGACGGTCGAGTTGAGCGAGGTGATTGAGCTTTTCACCGATCTTCAGCTCCAGGCCACGGGGCACCGGCTGGTAGAACGGCTGCGGCTCGAGCGCGTCAGGGAAGTAATCTTCGCCGGCGGCATAGGCGTCCGGCTCATCGTGGGCGTAGCGGTATTCATCGCCGTAACCCAGTTGTTTCATCAATTTGGTCGGCGCATTGCGCAGGTGCAGCGGCACTTCGAGGGAGCCATGTTCGGCCGCGGCGCGCAGTGCCGATTTGAAGCCCATGTACACCGCGTTGCTTTTCGGCGCGCAGGCCAGGTAGGTAATGGCCTGGGCCACCGCCAGCTCGCCTTCGGGGCTGCCCAGGCGCTCCTGCACTTCCCACGCCGCAAGGCACAGGCTCAAGGCGCGGGGGTCGGCGTTGCCGATGTCTTCGCTGGCCATACGCACCACGCGGCGCGCGAGGTAGAGCGGGTCGCAGCCACCGTCGATCATGCGTGCGAACCAGTACAACGCGCCGTCGGGGTTGGAGCCGCGCACCGATTTGTGCAGCGCCGAAATCTGATCGTAGAACGCTTCACCACCCTTGTCGAAACGCCGGCGCGTGTCGCCGAGCAGGCTTTGCAGGAGTTCGACGCCAATCTCGCTGCCGTCCTCGGCCAGGTCGGAGGCGTTCTCCAGCAGGTTCAGAAAGCGCCGCCCATCGCCGTCGGCGGCGCTGAACAGGATCTTGAAGCCTTCATCGCTGAGGCTCAACTGGCGCTTGCCCAAGCCCTTGTCTTCGCTCAAGGCGCGCTGCAGCAGCTTTTGCATCGCCGCTTCATCCAGGCTCTTGAGCACATACACCCGCGCCCGCGAGAGCAAGGCGTTGTTCAATTCGAAGGACGGGTTCTCGGTGGTTGCACCGATAAAAATCAGCGTGCCGTCTTCGACATACGGCAAGAACGCGTCCTGCTGCGACTTGTTGAAGCGATGCACTTCGTCGACGAACAAGATGGTGCGCTTGCCGTATTGCCCGGCCTGCTGCTTGGCCACTTCCACGGCCTGGCGGATCTCTTTGACCCCAGCCAGCACCGCCGAGACCGTTTCGAAGTGAGCATCCGAGACTTTCGCCAACAGCCGCGCCAGCGTGGTTTTACCCACCCCCGGCGGCCCCCAGAAAATCATCGAGTGCAGCGCTCCCTGCTCCAGGGCTTCGCGCAAAGGCTTGCCGCGAGCGAGCAGGTGTTCCTGACCGACGTACTCATCCAGGTTGGTCGAACGCAAGCGTGCGGCCAGGGGTTGAGCGATCGGGTCACTTCGAAACAGGTCCATGGGCAGCGTTTGAAACCTCTAGGCAGGTTATTCCTGGATCACGTCGGCACCCTTGGGGATGTCGAACTTGAACGTGGACGCGGGCACCGGCACGTTGGCCTTGACCCCGGTGAACAGGATATCGGTGCGCTGGCCGACGCTGTCGATCAGGCGCATGTTATTGATCACGCCGTTACCGAACGAAAGGTGCAGGCTGTCGAACAGCGTGTCCTTGGATTTCGGCTTGAGGGTGAATTCGATCACATTGCTGGTTTGCTTGGAGGTGATCTCGAAGCTGTCGTTGATCTTCGACACATCGCCCGACAGCAACAGCGCCGGGGTCTGGTTCAAGCGCGGATCGAGCTTTTTGATGGTCGCCTGTTCCAGGTCCGGGTCCCACAGCGTGACTTTCTGGCCATCGGAAACGATGGTCTGCTCGGCCTTCCCTTCCGTGTGCCAGTAGAACAGCCCAGGGCGCTGCACGGCCATTTCACCGGCGGTTTCCTGCAACTGGGTGCCGCCGGCATCCAGGGTCAGCTGGGAGAAGCGTGCGGTCAGGGTCTTGGATTTGTCCAGCAGGTTGGTCAGGCTGGCGACGGAGGCCGGATCAGCGTGAGCCGAAACAGCAGTCAGGGCCAGTGCCGGCAACAACAGCATGCGGATAAGACGCATGGGAGTCCTCATTGAGTCGTTAGGGCGCGCCGCGTGCTGCCACGCGGCGCGTGATCAGTCGCGCATCTGCCCGGGGGCGATGACTTCGCGCGAGCCGTTGGTGTTCATTGCGGTGACGACGCCGGCATTTTCCATGGCTTCGATCATGCGGGCGGCGCGGTTGTAGCCGATTTTCAGCTTGCGCTGCACGGCGGAGATCGAGGCGCGACGGCTTTCCAACACGAAGGCCACCGCTTCGTCGTACAGCGCGTCGGTTTCGGCATCATCGTCGCCACCGCTGCTGCCGCCGTCGAAGCCGCTGCCGGCTTCTTCAACACCGGCGAGGATGTCGTCGTTGTATTCCGGCGCACCGCGCAGTTTCCAGGCTTCCACCACGCGATGCACTTCATCGTCGGAAACGAACGCGCCATGCACGCGAATCGGCAGGCTGGTGCCCGGCGGCATGTAGAGCATGTCACCGTGGCCCAGCAATTGTTCGGCGCCGCCCTGGTCGATGATGGTCCGCGAGTCGATCTTGCTCGACACCTGGAACGCCATGCGCGTCGGGATGTTGGCCTTGATCAGACCGGTGATCACATCCACCGACGGCCGCTGGGTTGCGAGGATCAAGTGGATACCGGCAGCACGCGCCTTCTGTGCGATACGTGCGATCAACTCTTCAACCTTCTTGCCGACGATCATCATCATGTCGGCAAATTCGTCGACCACCACGACGATGGTCGGCAACTTGGTCAGCAATGGCGCTTCGTCGTGGATGCTTTCGCGCTTGTACAGCGGGTCGGTCAGCGGCGTGCCGGCGTCCTGGGCTTCCTTGACCTTGGCATTGAAGCCCGACAGGTTGCGCACGCCCATCTTCGCCATCAGCTTGTAGCGCCGCTCCATCTCGGCAACGCTCCAGCGCAGGGCGTTGGCGGCGTCCTTCATATCGGTGACCACCGGGCAGAGCAAGTGCGGAATGCCTTCGTAGATCGACAATTCGAGCATCTTCGGGTCGATCATGATCAGCTTGGCGTCTTCCGGGCCGGACTTGAACAGGATCGACAGGATCATCGCGTTGACCCCCACCGACTTACCCGAACCGGTGGTACCGGCCACCAGCAGGTGAGGCATTTTCGCCAGGTCGGTGATTACCGGCTTGCCGCCGATGTCATGGCCCAGGGCCAGGGTGACCGGCGATTTGAAGTTGTCGTATTCCGGGGTCGACAGCACCTCGGAGAAGCGCACGATCTGGCGGTCTTCGTTGGGAATCTCGATGCCCACGGTGGTTTTGCCAGGGATCACTTCCACCACGCGCACGCTGGTCACGGCCAGGGAGCGGGCGAGGTCTTTGGCCAGGTTGGAGATTCGGCTGACCTTGACCCCGGCCGCTGGCTGGATTTCGTAACGGGTAATCACCGGGCCGGGGTGGATCGAGTCCACCGAGACTTCGACGCCGAATTCCTTGAGTTTGATTTCCAGCAGATGGCCGACGGCCGCCAGGGACTCCGGGGAATAGTTGAGTTGTTTCTTCTCGGCCGGGTCGAGAATCGAGATCGGCGGCAGCGTGCCTTCGACCGCGCTGTCGACAAACAACGGCGCCTGTTTTTCTTTCTGCACGCGATGGCTCGGCTCGGGAGCCTTGGGCGGTGCCGGGGCAATCACCGGCGGCACCTGTTTCTCGCGCTCCGACATGTGCTTGCTCAGGGCTTGTTCGCGTTCGATCAGGCGTTCCTTGACCTTGGCCTGTTCACGCCGGTCCGGCGTGCTCGGGGCCACGACCTCGTTGACGCGGGTGTCCACCTCGCGCAATTGGGCCACCATGCGCTTGCGCTCCACCCGGGCCGCCCACCAGCGGTTGGCGGCGCCCTGGAACAGCTCCAGCAGGTCGAGGGTGATTTTGCCGGTCACGTCCATCACCTTGAACCACGACAGGTCGGTGAACACGGTGAGGCCGAACAGGAACAGCGCGATAAACATCAGGGTGCTGCCCTGGATATTCAGGGTCTTGCGGGCCAGGTCGCCGAGGCTCTCACCCAGCGCGCCGCCAGCGCCCGCCGGCAGGCCGGTCGGCGCATGGAAATGGATATGCGCCAGCGCCGCGCCGGACAGCACCAGGAACACCAGGCCGATCAGGCGCCAGGAAAACAGCCAACCGCTCCACTGCCACGGCTCATGACGCTGGCGGAAGATCTGCCAGGTCTTGATCGCCAGCAGCAACGGGAAGATGTACGCGAAATAACCCAGCACCATGAACAGGATATCGGCGCTGTAGGAACCGGCAGGCCCACCGAAGTTCTGCACGTCATCGATCTTGCTGTTGTGGCTCCAGCCCGGATCGTCCTTGCCATAGGTGAGCAAGGCCATCATCAGGAACAGGCACAGCGCGCCGATGGCGATCAGCGCACCTTCCTTGAGCCGATAATGCAGGTGCTGACGCCAGGCCGGCACGACTGTTTTTTGTGTCGCGGTGGATTTCTTCAAAACGGGTCTTTTCCTGCGCCTTTAGCGCGTCCATCTGTTGAATGACTGCACACTGCCGCCCAATCCGAGCAGCCGAAAAATAAACGAACGCCGTTAAATCTACCTTTAACACCGAGCGATTGACGAGTGAAACGGCGATAACGCCAGAATGCCCGCATTGTACGGGTTTGTGTCCGCGATGCCACGCCCTTGCCCCTTGCGCGGCAGCCTGGACAATTCAAGTGTCACACACTGTTCAATTTGAGCATGCATTGTCTTTGCTGACAAAGGCTTATGCGCTGTTTTTAGCAATCCAGGCAAGCTTGGCAATTGGCCTGCATGGGGCAGCCCCGAATACGACCACGTCTCTGAGAGAGAGTTGCAGAAACACCCGCTCACGCTAATCCACAGCAATGCCCGATTCGGGCTGGCCCCCTGACGCCGGGTCGACAATAATCAACCCTCTGGGCAGACCCGACGCCTGCCACCCCCCTCCCCTTCCGTAAGCCTGGATGCCATGCTGACCTGGTTACAACGCGACACCCTGACCTTCCCGCCGCTGGCCAAAGCCATGCGCGAACCCAATGGCCTGCTCGCCGCCGGTGGCGACCTGTCGGCCGAGCGGCTGATCCAGGCCTATCGCCACGGCTGCTTTCCGTGGTTCTCGCAAGGCCAGCCGATTCTCTGGTGGTCACCGGACCCTCGCACGGTGATTTTCCCCGACGAACTGCACGTATCCCGCAGCCTGGGCAAATTATTGCGCCAGCAGCGCTATCGCGTGACCTTCGACCAGGACTTCGCTGCGGTCATCCAGGCCTGCGCCGCGCCTCGCGCCTATGCAGATGGCACCTGGATCACCGAAGGCATCCAGAGCGCCTACCAGGAGCTGCACGCGCGGGGTTACGCGCACTCGGTCGAGGTCTGGGACAACGGCGAACTGGTGGGCGGCCTGTATGGGCTGGCGATGGGCCGGCTGTTTTTTGGCGAATCCATGTTCAGCCGCGCCGATAACGCCTCGAAGTTCGGTTTTGCCACGCTGACCCGGCAGCTGCAGGCATGGGGTTTTGTGCTGATCGACTGCCAGATGCCCAACGATCACCTGCACAGCCTGGGCGCCCGCGCCATACCGCGCAGCGAGTTCGCCGGCTTCCTGCGCGACTATCTGGACCAACCCAACGCTGGACCGTGGGTTTCCTAGGCGACTTCCTCGCACCTGGCTTACACTTATTTCAAAGCTTATCCGAGGGTTGATCATGACCGAGCTGGCGCGCTTGAAGTTTTATGCCACTCAAGCCCACTCTTGCAGCTATCTGCCCGACGAACAGGCCACCACGCTGTTCCTCGACCCCAGCCAGCCGATGGACGTGCATGTGTATGCCGACCTTTCGGAAATGGGCTTTCGGCGCAGCGGCGATCACCTGTACCGACCGCACTGCCAAAACTGCAATGCCTGCGTGCCGGCACGCATTCCCGTGGCGCAGTTTGTGCCGGACCGCAACCAGAAGCGCATCCTCAAGCGCAACGCCGACCTGACGGTCACGGCGGCCAACCCCAGGTTCAGCGAAGAATACTTCGATCTTTACCAGCGCTACATCGAACAACGCCACGCCGACGGCGACATGTTCCCACCCAGTCGCGACCAGTTTTCCACCTTCCTGGTGCGTGAACTGCCTTTCTCACGTTTCTACGAATTCCGACTCGACGGGCGCCTGCTGGCCGTCGCCGTGACCGATTTGCTGCCCAACGGCCTGTCGGCGGTGTACACCTTCTATGAACCCGACGAAGAGCGGCGCAGCCTGGGACGCTTCGCGATCCTCTGGCAAATCAGCGAAGCCCGGCGCTTGGAACTGGAGGCGGTGTACCTTGGATACTGGATCAAAAACTGCAAAAAGATGAACTACAAGACCCAATATCGGCCGATTGAACTGCTGATTAATCAAAGATGGGTCACGCTTAACTAGAACCTCTTGGCTTAAACACCCTTTTTCGGGCACAATGCACGCCGCTTTTGCCTGGCGCAGTTGCACCGGGCCATTCACTGGATACCGAGGGCTTTACTGCATGTCGAAAGAAGACAGCTTCGAAATGGAAGGCACTGTCGTCGACACCCTGCCCAACACCATGTTTCGTGTGGAGTTGGAAAATGGGCACGTCGTAACCGCGCATATCTCCGGCAAGATGCGCAAGAACTACATTCGTATTCTTACCGGTGACAAAGTGCGCGTCGAGCTGACGCCCTATGACTTGAGCAAAGGGCGCATCACTTACCGCGCCCGCTAATCAAGTCAATACAAGACGCCCGGTTATGCCGGGCGTTTTTGTGTGTATAGCATTTACCTGACACCCGAAACCCAATGCGGGAGGGGGCTTGTTCCCCCCCACATTGGATCGCCATTGTTCTGGCAATTGCATTTCAAGACAGCAAAAAGGCGCCTTTCGGCGCCTTTTGCGTAGCTGCAGAACGATCAGGCCATTTCGGCCGTGGTCTCGAACTCGAAGGTCAGCTCGCCGTCCTTCAGGTCGATATGCACCACGCCACCATGGTCGGAGAGCTCGCCGAACAGGATCTCTTCGGCCAATGGTCGCTTGATCTTGTCCTGGATCAGACGCGCCATCGGGCGAGCGCCCATTGCCGCGTCGTAACCACCTTCGGCCAGCCAATTGCGCGCCGCGTCCGTCACTTCCAGCTGCACGCGCTTGTCTTCCAACTGCGCTTGAAGCTCGGTGAGGAACTTGTCCACCACGTTTTTGATGACCTCATGGCTGAGGCGACCAAACTGGATAATGGTGTCCAGGCGGTTGCGGAACTCCGGCGTGAAGCTCTTCTTGATCACTTCCATCGCATCGGAAGAGTGATCCTGATGCGTAAAGCCGATCGACGCCCGCGCCGCGGTTTCAGCACCGGCGTTGGTGGTCATGATCACGATCACGTTGCGGAAATCCGCCTTGCGCCCGTTGTTGTCGGTCAGAGTGCCGTGGTCCATGACCTGCAGCAGTAGGTTGAAGACTTCCGGGTGAGCCTTCTCGATTTCATCGAGCAGCAATACGCAATGCGGCTGCTTGGTGATCGCCTCGGTCAACAGGCCGCCCTGATCAAAACCGACATAGCCCGGAGGCGCACCGATCAGGCGCGACACGGTGTGACGTTCCATGTATTCGGACATGTCGAACCGCACCAACTCAATGCCCATGGCCTTGGCCAACTGCCGAGCCGCTTCGGTCTTGCCGACGCCGGTCGGGCCGGCGAACAGGAACGAACCGACGGGCTTGTCCGGCGACTTGAGGCCCGCCCGCGACAACTTGATCGCAGTGGACAGCGAGTCGATGGCCGCATCCTGGCCAAACACGGTGAGCTTGAGGTCGCGCTCCAGGTTACGCAGCAGCTCTTTGTCGGAGGTGGTGACGTGTTTTGGCGGAATCCGCGCGATCTTGGCCACGATATCCTCGACCTGAGCCACGTCGATGCGCTTCACACGCTTCTCGACCGGCTGCAGACGCTGATAGGCACCCGCCTCGTCGATCACGTCGATGGCCTTGTCCGGCATGTGCCGATCGTTGATGTAGCGCGACGCCAGCTCGGCAGCGGCCCGCAACGCTTCATCGGTGTACTCGATGCCATGATGCGCTTCGAAACGCCCCTTGAGCCCACGCAGGATGCCGATGGTGTCTTCAACCGAAGGCTCGGACACGTCGACTTTCTGGAAGCGACGCGCCAGGGCACGGTCTTTCTCGAAGATCCCGCGGAATTCCTGGAACGTGGTCGAGCCGATGCAGCGGATATCACCCGACGACAACAATGGCTTGAGCAGGTTGGAAGCATCCATCACACCACCGGAGGCCGCACCGGCCCCAATGATCGTGTGGATTTCATCGATGAACAGGATCGCCTGCGGGCGTTTTTTCAGCTCGCCGAGCAGCGCCTTGAAGCGCTTCTCGAAATCGCCGCGGTACTTGGTCCCGGCGAGCAACGCGCCGAGGTCAAGGGAGTAGACGACGCTGCTGGCCAGCAAGTCCGGCACCTGGTTGTCGACGATACGCTTGGCCAGGCCTTCGGCAATCGCGGTTTTACCCACGCCCGCTTCACCCACCAGCAACGGGTTGTTCTTGCGACGACGTGCGAGGATCTGCGCCACGCGCTCAACTTCAGCCTCGCGCCCCACCAGCGGATCGATCCGCCCCTGGCGCGCCAGCTCATTGAGATTGCTGGCATAGGCATCCAATGGGTTGCCCGAAGAAGAAGACTCACCGCCCTCGTCGTCCTGCATTTCCTGCTCACCCTCGGAATGATCGCCGTGCCCAGGCACTTTGGAGATACCGTGGGCGATGTAGTTGACGACATCGATACGGGCAACGCTCTGCTGCTTGAGCAGGAACACTGCCTGGCTTTCCTGTTCGCTGAAGATGGCGACAAGCACATTGGCGCCCGTGACTTCACGCTTACCGGAGCTCTGTACGTGGAAAACAGCACGCTGCAATACCCGCTGAAAGCCCAGGGTCGGCTGGGTTTCACGGTCCTCGTCATGCACGGGGATCAGTGGCGTCGTGGAGTCGATGAACTCCTGCAGGTCATGCTTGAGTTTGTCGAGGTTGGCGCCGCACGCACGCAAAACGGTGGCGGCAGCTTCGTTATCCAAAAGTGCCAGCAGCAGGTGCTCGACGGTCATGAATTCATGACGCTTCGAACGGGCCTCTTTGAAGGCAAGATTGAGGGTGACTTCGAGCTCGCGGTTTAACATAGCTTCACCTCATACCCAAGTGGTCGGCGTTAACCGTCCTTCTCGATTTCACAGAGTAGCGGATGCTGGCTTTCCCTGGCGTACTGGTTGACCTGCATGGCCTTTGTCTCGGCGATGTCGCGGGTAAACACTCCACATACTGCCCGTCCTTCTGTGTGAACGGCCAGCATTACCTTGGTCGCCAACTCGCGGTTCAGGTTAAAAAACACCTCGAGTACTTCGACCACGAAATCCATCGGTGTGTAGTCATCGTTGAACAAAACCACCTTGTACATCGGCGGCGCCTGTAGAGCAGGCTTGGCCTCCTGAACAGCAATGCCTGCAGAACCGTCGTCATCGTGCTCGTGATCCGGTCGATCCTGATTGAATGTTAGTCGAATCTGGCTGATTGCATGCATGGAAAGAAAGGTTCGTCAGTGGTTCAAATACAGTGGTGGGGGCGACCTGTCAGAATTTCAACTCCGACCGTTCGGTCACCTTGACTATCGGCAAATCGGTGTTACAACCAATAGAACCCACAGTGGGTAAAAAAGGTCCGCGCAGTCAACCTTATTTATTCGGGTTAGGACGGATAAACTGGATGATACTCCAGTGATGGAGTCTGGTGCAGAGGGATATGGGTATGTCTGGCGTCAAGATCAGTGGCAAGGTCAAATGGTTCAACAATGCCAAGGGTTACGGCTTCATTAATGAAGAAGGTAAGACCGAGGACCTTTTTGCGCATTATTCAGCGATCCATATGGATGGCTACAAAACGCTGAAAGCGGGCCAAGCTGTGAGCTTTGAGATCATTCAAGGACCGAAAGGGCTGCACGCCGTGAACATCTGTGCAAGCACGATCACTACATCTGCAAAACCCGTTGTATCCGCCGCTCAAAAAGAAAAGAAGCTAACGGCCTGATTCACTGCCAAGCGAGAAGCATGCAAATAAAAAACGGCCACCCAACCCATTGGAGTGGCCGTTTTTTATGCCTGCGTGTTTACATGTGCGAGATCAGCGCATCGCCAAAGCCCGACGACGACACCAACTTCGCGCCCTCCATCAGGCGCTCGAAGTCATAGGTCACGGTCTTGGCCGAGATAGCGCCATTGGTGCCCTTGATGATCAGATCGGCCGCTTCGGTCCAGCCCATGTGGCGCAGCATCATTTCCGCCGACAGGATCAGCGAACCCGGGTTGACCTGGTCCTTACCGGCATATTTCGGCGCGGTACCGTGGGTGGCTTCAAACATTGCCACGGTGTCGGACAGGTTGGCGCCCGGCGCAATGCCGATACCACCGACTTCCGCCGCCAGGGCGTCAGACAGGTAATCACCGTTGAGGTTGAGGGTCGCGATCACATCATATTCAGCCGGACGCAGCAGGATCTGCTGCAGCATGGCATCGGCAATCGCATCCTTGACCACGACATTCTTGCCGGTCTTCGGGTTCTTGAACTGCATCCACGGCCCGCCATCGAGCAGGGTTGCGCCGAATTCTTCAGCCGCCACTTCGTAGGCCCATTCCTTGAAGGCACCTTCGGTGAACTTCATGATGTTGCCTTTGTGTACGATGGTCAGCGACTCGCGGTCGTTATCCACGACATATTGCAGGGCCTTGCGCGCCAGGCGCTTGGTGCCCTCTTTGGACACCGGCTTGATGCCGATACCGCAATCCTGGTCGAAGCGGATCTTGGTGACGCCCATTTCCTCCTTGAGGAACTTGATCACTTTGATCGCTTCCGGCGAACCGGCTTTCCACTCGATCCCGGCGTAAATATCTTCGGAGTTTTCACGGAAGATGGTCATGTCCACGTCGCCAGGCTTTTTGACCGGGCTCGGCACGCCTTCGAACCAGCGCACCGGGCGCAGGCACACATACAGGTCGAGTTGTTGGCGCAGGGCCACGTTCAACGAACGGATGCCACCACCGACCGGCGTGGTCAGCGGGCCTTTGATGGAGACTACGTAATCGCGCACCGCGTCCAGGGTTTCCTGGGGCAGCCAGGTGTCCTGGTCATAGACTTGGGTCGCCTTCTCACCGGCGTAAACTTCCATCCACGAAATCTTGCGCTTGCCGCCGTAAGCTTTTTCAACAGCGGCGTCGACCACCTTGATCATCACTGGGCTGATGTCGACACCGATACCGTCACCTTCGATATAAGGGATGATCGGTTGGTCAGGAACATTGAGAGAATGGTCTGCATTGACGGTGATTTTGTCGCCGACTGCCGGAACCTGAATCTTCTTGTATCCCATGCTGAACTCCATCTATGGATTGAACATCTGGCTGCGTTCGAGCCTACTCCAGATAAATGACGACTTAAACCTCACGCCACGCTCATTTGCATCGAAAACAGCATATTTAGTCGCCTACAAGCTTGAAAGCAAAGGGAAAAGCGCCAATCTTGAGCACATCATGCGACTTTAGGCGCAACTTGGTCCCTGCGACCTTTAGACCAATGGACGACCCACCTTTTGTATGAAGGCTCGGCGTAAGCATAGCGACCTATGTATAATGCCGCCGCTGACCAAAGAGTCACGACGGCCGACCGCCTGCTTCTTCAATAGAAAGCAGCGCCCAGCGCCAGAAAAGCCGGACTAAACAATAGTCCACCCGCTTGACGCTCGACTGATGCAACCCAACATCACCGCGAAGAAACCTCGACCTTTCGCTCATGGATGACTTTGAACGAACGCGCTCTACCCGGCGCATCTCGAGTTTCTGCGCACGCTTTCAGCAAAGAAGAGAGTTAATCCGAATATGCCCACCCGCTCGAAGATCATCTACACCTTCACCGACGAAGCACCAGCCCTCGCCACCTATTCACTGCTGCCTATCGTAGAGGCCTTCACCGCTTCCGCTGATATTGCCGTGGAAACCCGCGACATCTCCCTCGCCGGGCGCATCCTCGCAAGCTTCCCCGAGCAACTGGGCACCAAAGCCGTCCCGGACCACCTCGCCGAACTGGGCGCCCTGGCCGTTACGCCTGAAGCCAACATCATCAAGCTGCCTAACATCAGCGCCTCGACGCCTCAACTGCAGGCGGCGATCAAAGAACTGCAAGCCAAGGGCTACGCCCTGCCGGACTACCCGGAAACCGTAACCACCGACGCGGAAAAAGAAACCCGCGCACGTTACGACAAGATCAAGGGCAGCGCCGTGAACCCGGTACTGCGCGAAGGCAACTCCGACCGCCGCGCACCGCTGTCGGTCAAGAACTACGCACGCAAGCACCCGCACAAGATGGGCGCCTGGGCTGCCGACTCCAAGTCCCACGTCGCTTACATGAGCCACGGCGACTTCTACGGCAGCGAAAAAGCCGTACAGATCGAGGCAGCCGACGCGGTCAAAATCGAACTGATCGCTAAAGACGGCACCGCGACCGTACTGAAGGAAAAGACTTCCGTACAAGCTGGCGAAATCATCGACAGCTCCGTGCTGAGCAAGAACGCCCTGCGCAGCTTCATCGCCGCTGAAATCGAAGACGCCAAGAAACAAGGCGTACTGCTGTCGGTTCACCTGAAAGCCACCATGATGAAGGTCTCCGACCCGATCATGTTCGGCCAGATCGTTGCCGAGTTCTATAAAGACGCCCTGACCAAGCACGCCGCCGTGCTGGAGCAGATCGGCTTCAACCTGAACAACGGCATCGGCGACCTGTACGCTCGCATCAAGGCCCTGCCGGCCGAGCAGCAAGCGCAGATCGAAGCCGATATCCAGGCGGTCTACGCCGCTCGCCCTTCCTTGGCGATGGTCAACTCCGACAAAGGCATCACCAACCTGCACGTGCCGAGCGACGTGATCGTCGACGCCTCGATGCCGGCCATGATCCGTGACTCCGGCAAAATGTGGGGCACCGACGGCCAGCTGCACGACACCAAGGCCGTGATCCCAGATCGCTGCTACGCCACCATCTACCAAGCCGTCATCGAAGACTGCAAGGCCAATGGCGCGTTCGATCCGACCACCATGGGCAGCGTGCCAAACGTTGGTCTGATGGCACAGAAAGCCGAAGAGTACGGCTCTCACGACAAGACCTTCCAGGTCAAGGCTGACGGCGTCGTCCGCGTTACCGACAGCAAGGGCAACCTGCTGATGGAACAGGCCGTCGAAGCCGGCGACATCTTCCGTATGTGCCAGGCCAAAGACGCGCCGATCCAGGACTGGGTCAAACTCGCCGTCAACCGCGCCCGCGCCAGCAACACCCCGGCCATCTTCTGGCTGGACCCACAGCGCGCCCACGACGGTGCGGTGATCGAGAAAGTCCAGACCTACCTGAAAGACCACAACACCGACGGCCTGGACATCCGCATCATGTCGCCGGTCGACGCGATGAAGTTCACCCTGGAGCGCACCCGCAAGGGCCTGGACACCATCTCGGTGACCGGTAACGTACTGCGCGACTACCTGACCGACCTGTTCCCGATCATGGAACTGGGCACCAGCGCCAAGATGCTGTCGATCGTGCCGCTGATGAACGGTGGCGGTCTGTTCGAAACCGGCGCTGGCGGTTCGGCACCCAAGCACGTGCAGCAACTGCTGGAAGAAAACTTCCTGCGTTGGGATTCCCTGGGCGAGTTCCTGGCCCTGGCCGCATCGCTTGAGCATTTGGGCGTGACTTACAACAACCCGAAAGCCCTGGTGCTGTCCAAGACCCTGGACCAGGCCACCGGCCAGTTCCTCGACAACAACAAGTCGCCATCGCGCAAAGTCGGCAACATCGACAACCGCGGCAGCCACTTCTACCTGGCGCTGTACTGGGCCCAAGCCCTGGCCGCACAGACCGAAGACACCGCGCTGCAAGCGCAATTCGGTGAACTGGCCAAGACCCTCGCCGCGAACGAGGCAACCATCGTTGCCGAGCTCAACGCCGTACAGGGCAAGCCAGTGGACATCGGCGGCTACTACGCGCCGAACCCGGAGCTGACCAGCAAAGTCATGCGCCCGAGCAACACCCTCAACGCGGCAATTGCCAAGCTGAAGTAAGGTTGTAAGGATGCAAACA
The DNA here is from genome assembly GCF_003058185.1 of Pseudomonas sp. GV105. Taxonomy (NCBI): domain Bacteria; kingdom Pseudomonadati; phylum Pseudomonadota; class Gammaproteobacteria; order Pseudomonadales; family Pseudomonadaceae; genus Pseudomonas; species Pseudomonas sp. GV105. Next base: position 255,191 of record NZ_QBUF01000006.1, on the reverse strand, counting down.
AACCCCGGCCCCGTGCCGGGGTTTGTGTTTCCAGCGAATAAACCGGATTCAAATGTGGGAGGGAGCTTGCTCCCCTCCCACACCGACTGCAATCCTGCCTGAAGACCGCACCGCACTCAGAATCGAGAGGCATCCAATGACCTGGCAACCCCACATCACCGTCGCCACCATCGTCGAAGACAACGGCCGCTTCCTGATGGTCGAAGAACTCAAGGGCGGCCGCGCCGTGCTCAACCAGCCCGCCGGCCACCTCGACCCGCACGAAACCCTGACCGAAGCCGCCGTGCGTGAAACCCTCGAAGAAACCGGCTGGGACGTCGAAGCCACCGGCATCGTCGGCATCTACCTGTACACCGCGCCGAGCAACGGCGTGACCTACCAGAGGGTCTGCTTCACCGCCAAGGCGCTGAAACACCGCCCGGACTATCAACTTGACGACGGCATCGTGCGCGCCCGCTGGCTGAGCCGTGACGAGCTGATGGGCCTGCGCGACGTCTGGCGCAGTGAGCTGATCATCCGGTGTATCGATGATTATCTGGCCGGCTTTCGCCACAGTCTCGAATTGATCCGACCTTCTCTTTAGCCTTGAAGGCTTGGGCCTGTTAGAATCGCGTCCTTTTTCAAGACACCCGTTGAAACCCTATGCGTGATCCAGCCCCTTCTGACACACAAAAGAAGCGCGTCATCGTCGGCATGTCCGGCGGCGTGGATTCTTCCGTTTCCGCCGTTCTGCTCATGGAGCAGGGTTATGAGGTGGAAGGCCTGTTCATGAAGAACTGGGAAGAAGACGATGGAACGGAATATTGCACCGCCATGGACGACCTGGCGGATGCCCAGGCCGTGTGCGACAAGATCGGCATCAAGCTGCACACCGCCAACTTCGCCGCCGAGTACTGGGACAACGTGTTCGAGCACTTCCTGGCCGAATACAAGGCCGGCCGCACGCCGAACCCGGACATCCTGTGCAACCGCGAGATCAAGTTCAAGGCGTTCCTCGACTACGCCATGATGCTCGGCGCCGACCTGATTGCCACCGGCCACTACGTGCGCCGTCGTGACATCGACGGGCGCACCGAACTGCTCAAGGGCCTGGACCCCAACAAGGACCAGAGCTACTTCCTGCACGCCGTTGGCGGCGAACAGATCGCCAAGACCCTGTTCCCGGTCGGCGAACTGGAAAAGCCCGAAGTACGCCGGATCGCCGAGCAGCACGACCTGGCCACCGCCAAGAAGAAGGATTCCACCGGGATCTGCTTTATCGGCGAGCGCCGCTTCAGCGACTTCCTCAAGCAATACCTGCCAGCGCAACCGGGCGAGATCAAAACCACCGAAGGCGAGGTCATCGGCCGCCATCACGGCCTGATGTACCACACCATCGGCCAGCGCCAGGGCCTGGGCATCGGCGGTTTGAAAGACGCCGGCGACGAGCCGTGGTACGTGCTGGTCAAGGACCTGGAGCACAACGAACTGATCGTGGGCCAGGGCAATGACCACCCATGGCTGTTCTCCCGCGCACTGCTCGCTTCGGATATCTACTGGGTCAACCCGGTGGACCTGAGCGCGCCGCGCCGCCTGACCGCCAAGGTGCGCTATCGCCAGAGCGACCAGCCCTGCACCCTGGAAAAAACCGCCGACGGTTACCGCGCCACCTTCGATGACCCGCAGCGCGCGGTCACGCCTGGCCAGTCCGTGGTGTTCTACGATGGCGAGGTGTGCCTGGGGGGCGGCGTGATTGAAGTCGCCGAACCCTGGAGCAGCCCGGCATGAGCCCGATCCAGGAGCAATTGACCGCGCTCGGCGGGGTCTTCCTCGCCGCAGTGCTGGTGGACAAGATCGCCAAGACCGGCCAGGTTACCGAGGCCGGCCTGACCTGCATGCTCGGCAGCCTGCTGGTTCGCGACCCCAAGGACACCCTGGAAGTCTATGGCGGTGACGACCTGGCGCTGCGTGAAGGCTACCGCGCGCTGGTCGGCGCACTGGAACGCGACCCGAGCACCTTGCAGCGCGAACCGCTGCGCTACGCCCTGTCGATGCTCGGCCTCGAGCGCCAACTGGCCAAGCGTGACGACCTGCTGGAGACCATCGGCAAGCGCCTGCCGCAGATCCAGTCCCAGGTTGAACACTTCGGCCCGGCCCACGAAAACGTCATCGCCGCCTGCGGCGCGCTGTACCAGGACACCTTGAGCACATTGCGCCAGCGCATCCAGGTGCATGGCGACATGCGCAACCTGCAACAACCGAACAACGCCTCGAAGATCCGCGCCCTGCTTCTGGCCGGTATCCGCTCGGCGCGGTTGTGGCGCCAGCTGGGCGGTCATCGTTGGCAGTTGGTCATCAGCCGTCGCAAATTGCTCAAAGAGCTTTACCCGTTGATGCGCAACGAATAAGTCGCAGCCACGGGCTATTTTCAAGCCGTTACGCGTAATACGCCGGTCAGTTGGCAACGGACCGGCGGATTTTTTCATGTATGATACGCGCCCCATTTCGTTGCCCGACTGTCCGAGAACACCCCATGCAGCTCTCTTCGCTCACTGCGGTTTCCCCTGTTGACGGCCGCTACGCCGGCAAGACCCAGGCCCTGCGCCCGATTTTCAGTGAATACGGCCTGATCCGTGCCCGCGTACTGGTTGAAGTGCGCTGGCTCCAGCGCCTGGCCGCTCACCCTGCCATCAGTGAAGTGCCGGCGTTCTCCGCCGAAGCCAACGCGGTATTGAACACCCTGGCGGAAAACTTCTCTCTGGAGCACGCCGAGCGTGTCAAAGAGATCGAGCGCACCACCAACCACGACGTCAAAGCCATCGAATACCTGCTCAAAGAGCAAGCGGCCAAGCTGCCGGAACTGGCCAACGTCAGCGAATTCATCCACTTCGCCTGCACCAGCGAGGACATCAACAACCTGTCCCACGCCCTGATGCTGCGCGAAGGCCGTGATGAGGTGATGCTGCCGCTGATGCGCCAGACCGCCGAAGCCATCCGCGAACTGGCGATCCGCTTCGCCGCTGTGCCGATGCTGTCGCGCACCCACGGTCAACCGGCCTCGCCGACCACCCTGGGCAAAGAACTGGCCAACGTGGTGTATCGCCTGGAGCGCCAGATCGCTCAAGTGGCGGCCGTCCCGCTGCTGGGCAAGATCAACGGCGCCGTGGGCAACTACAACGCCCACCTGTCGGCCTATCCGGAGATCGACTGGGAAGCCAACGCCCGCGCCTTCATCGAAGACGAACTGGGCCTGGGCTTCAACCCGTACACCACGCAGATCGAACCGCACGACTACATCGCCGAGCTGTTCGACGCGATTGCGCGCTTCAACACCATCCTGATCGACTTTGACCGTGACGTCTGGGGCTACATCTCCCTGGGCTACTTCAAGCAGCGCACCATTGCCGGCGAAATCGGTTCGTCGACCATGCCGCACAAGGTCAACCCGATCGACTTCGAAAACTCCGAAGGCAACCTCGGCATCGCCAACGCCCTGTTCCAGCATCTGGCCAGCAAGTTGCCGATCTCCCGCTGGCAGCGCGACCTGACCGACTCCACCGTACTGCGCAACCTCGGCGTGGGCTTTGCCCACAGCGTGATCGCCTACGAAGCCAGCCTCAAAGGCATCAGCAAGCTGGAACTCAACGAGCAGAAAATCGCCGCTGACCTGGATGCATGCTGGGAAGTTCTGGCCGAACCGATCCAGACCGTGATGCGCCGCTACAACATCGAAAACCCGTATGAGAAGCTCAAAGAGTTGACGCGCGGCAAAGGCATCAGCCCTGAAGCACTGCAAACTTTCATCGACGGCCTGGACATGCCCGCCGCTGCCAAGGCCGAGCTGAAACTGCTCACCCCGGCCAACTACATCGGCAACGCCGTGGCCCAAGCCAAACGCATCTGATCATCGCAAGCCCCTTTGAGACGCCCGGCCGCGCCGGGCGTTTTTATTCCAGTCTGAAAAGTGCTTTTTTTCAATAGGTTACACATGAATCCTGATATCCCTCTTCAACTTCTGGGCGGCATCACGGCACGGGAATTCCTGCGCGACTACTGGCAGAAAAAACCGCTGCTGATCCGTCAGGCCATTCCTGATTTCGAAAGCCCGATCGACGCCGATGAACTGGCCGGCCTGGCCCTGGAAGAAGAAGTCGAGTCGCGCCTGGTGATCGAACACGGCGAGCGTCCGTGGGAACTGCGCCGCGGCCCGTTCGCCGAAGACACCTTCAGCACCCTGCCCGAGCGCGAGTGGACCCTGCTGGTGCAGGCGGTCGACCAGTTCGTGCCGGAAGTCGCCGAACTGCTCGAACAGTTCCGCTTCCTGCCCAGCTGGCGCATCGACGACGTGATGATCAGCTTCGCCGCACCCGGCGGCAGCGTGGGTCCGCACTTCGATAATTACGACGTGTTCCTGCTGCAAGCCCATGGCAAGCGCAACTGGAAGATCGGCCAGATGTGCAGCTCTGACAGCCCGATGCTGCAACACGCCGACCTGCGCATCCTCGCCGAATTCGAAGAGATCGCCGAATGGGTGCTGGAACCGGGCGACATGCTCTACCTGCCGCCACGCCTGGCCCACTATGGCATTGCCGAAGATGACTGCATGACCTACTCGGTCGGCTTCCGCGCGCCAAGCGCCGCCGAAGTGCTGACCCACTTCACCGACTTCCTCAGCCAGTACCTGACCGACGAAGAGCGTTACACCGACGCCGACATCCAACCGGCCAGCGATCCACACCAGATCCAGAGCGATGCCCTCGACCGCCTCAAGAGCCTGCTGGCCGAGCACATGAGCGACGAGCGCATGCTGCTGACCTGGTTCGGCCAGTTCATGACCGAGCCGCGCTACCCGGAACTGGTCGCCGGCCCGGAAGAGCTGCTGGAAGAAGACGTGGTCGGCAGCCTGGAAGATGGCGGCGTGTTGATCCGCAACCCAAGCGCGCGCATGGCCTGGTCCGAAGTCGACGACGACCTGCTGCTGTTCGCCAGCGGCCAGAGCCGTTACCTGCCGGGCAAGCTGCGCGAACTGCTGAAAATGATCTGCGCAGCCGACGCCCTGCACATCGACAACCTGAGCGAATGGCTGGCGGACGACGATGCCCGCGACCTGCTGTGCGAGCTGGTCAAGCAGGGAAGCCTGGGGTTTGCCGATGAATAAGATTCACGTCAATGTCGCGAACTGGCATAAGGATATCGCCGAGATTCGGCGCATTCGTGAAGCGGTATTTATCGCCGAACAATCGGTCCCACCCGAACTGGAATGGGACGCAGACGACGCGGACGCCGTGCATTTCCTCGCGTTCGAGGGCGACTTTCCGATTGGCACCGCGCGCCTGCTGCCCAGCGGCGAGATCGGCCGCGTGTCGGTCCTCAAGGACTGGCGCGGGCTTAAAGTCGGCGACAAGCTGATGGAAGCCGTGATTGGCGAAGCCGAGAAGCGCGGCCAGAATAAACAGTTCCTCAGTGCGCAGGTCTATGCCGCGCCGTTCTATGAGCGACTGGGCTTCAAGATCGTCAGCGAGGAATTCCTTGAAGTCGGGATTCCGCACGTCGATATGGTGCGCGAGGGCTGATCCGGGACCGCGTCGTTGCTATCGGGGGCAAGCCCCCTCCCACATTTTGACCGAGAGCATCCCTTGGAATGCCGTCAAGTGTGGGAGGGGGCTTGCCCCTCCCACATTTTGACCGAGAGCGTCCCTTGAAATGCCGTCAAGTGTGGGAGGGGGCTTGCCCCTCCCACATTTTGACCGAGAGCGTCCCTTGGAATGCCGTCAAGTGTGGGAGGGGGCTTGCCCCTCCCACATTTTGACCGAGAGCGCCCCTTGGAATGCCGTCAAGTGTGGGAGGGGGCTTGCCCCCGATAGCATTACCAGCAGCACCCCAAAACACCCTGCCATCCACCGATGCCAGGGTGTTTTGCCGTCTACGATTCAACTTGCGACCCGCCAGGCCGACAAACTGGCACTATCAAGCCTTATGACTCGCAGAGATAACGGACATGTCCCTACGCACCCTGCTCACCGCCCTCCTCCTGACCGCCAGCTTCACAGCGGCGGCCGACACCGAAGTCGTCAATTTGAGCCACCGCACCAGCGCCGACCTGCTGCCCGTGGCGCAGAACTTCCTCGGCAAGGACGGCACCGTCAGCGCCTACGGCAATCAACTGATCGTCAATGCCGACCCCGTCAGGATCCAGGACCTGCGCACCCTGCTCTCGCAACTGGACATACCGGCCAAGCGCCTGCTGATCACCGTCGACACCAACGAAAACAACCAGCAAAGCAGCGGCGACAGCCAGACCCGCATCATCAGCTACGGCACCGCCAGCCGCGACGGCGGCATCCAGCAGATCCAGGCCAGTGAAGGCGTGCCCGCACTGATCCAGGTAGGCCAGAGCGTGCCACTGACCACCACCCAGCCCGATGCCTACGGCCGCCCGCAGAACCAGACCCAATACCGCAACGTCACCCAGGGGTTCTACGTCACCGCCAGCGTGACCGGCGACACCGTACACCTGGCGATCAGCACCAACCGTGACCGCATGAGCCAGGAGCGTCCCGATGTAGTGAACGTGCAAAGCACCGACACAACCGTCAGCGGCCGCCTGGGCGAGTGGATTCCGCTGGCCGGCATCAATCGCGAAACCCAGGCCGACAAATCCTCTACGACCCGCACTTACGCTACCCAGGGCCGCGACGACCTGACTTTACGGGTTAAAGTCGACACCTTGAACTGAAGCACCGATAACTGACTGATGAGTCGTATAAGACTAAAGATGTAGTGCCTGAAAAAAAGCACTACAAAACATTTGACGATCCAAAAAAGCATGGGCATGATGGCCTCGCTCCCGCTAATCAGAGGCCCTGGCAAGGGCCTTCGGATCGTCGCTCTAAGCTACCCAACTGAGCCGATTCGTGTCTGTACCGCCCACAAGGTGTGTTTGACGAGGTTGCGACTGGAACGAAGTTGTCCCGAGGGACGGAAGCTAACCAGGTAACCCGGCTACACACTGATGAATCGCCCCAAGGCCCACGACGCCCGAAGACCGTTCGCAGTTCGCCCCTACCTGCCCCACTCCCCCCCTCGTCATTCGTTCATCCCGTCGCTTCCCCGCCAGACTTGACTTGAACACCTGTGCTTCTGGTCAGCGAGCAGCCAAGCCCACGCACTGTATACGTGGCTGGCAAACGGAATTTTCCACCCAGACCTATGCGACGAGGTTTATCTCCATGGCACTGACACGCGAACAGCAAATTGCAGCCCTTGAAAAAGACTGGGCTGAAAACCCACGCTGGAAAGGCGTGACCCGCGCTTATTCCGCTGCTGACGTCGTCCGCCTGCGTGGCTCGGTTCAACCTGAGCACACTTTTGCAAAACTCGGCGCCGAGAAGCTGTGGAACCTGGTCACCCAGGGCGCCAAGCCATCCTTCCGTCCCGACAAAGATTTCGTCAACTGCATGGGCGCCCTGACCGGTGGCCAGGCAGTCCAACAGGTAAAAGCCGGTATCCAGGCGATCTACCTGTCCGGCTGGCAAGTGGCAGCGGACAACAACTCCGCTGAATCCATGTACCCCGACCAATCGCTGTACCCGGTGGACTCCGTACCGACCGTGGTCAAGCGCATCAACAACTCGTTCCGTCGCGCCGACCAGATCCAGTGGAAAGCCGGTAAAGGCCCAGGCGACGAAGGCTACATCGACTACTTCGCACCGATCGTGGCTGACGCCGAAGCCGGTTTCGGCGGCGTGTTGAACGCCTACGAGCTGATGAAGAGCATGATCGAAGCAGGCGCCGCCGGCGTTCACTTCGAAGACCAACTGGCCTCGGTGAAGAAATGCGGCCACATGGGCGGCAAGGTACTGGTACCGACCCAGGAAGCTGTACAGAAGCTGACCGCTGCCCGTCTGGCGGCTGACGTTGCCGGCACACCGACCATCATCCTGGCCCGTACCGACGCCAACGCTGCCGACTTGCTGACTTCGGACTGCGACCCGTATGACCAACCGTTCGTCACTGGCGAACGTACCCAGGAAGGCTTCTACAAAGTGCGCGCCGGTCTCGACCAGGCCATCGCTCGCGGCCTGGCCTATGCGCCTTACGCCGACCTGATCTGGTGCGAAACCGCCAAGCCGGACCTGGCAGAAGCCCGTCGTTTCGCCGAAGCGATCAAAAAGGAATACCCGGACCAACTGCTGTCCTACAACTGCTCGCCTTCCTTCAACTGGAAGAAAAACCTGGACGACGCGACCATCGCCAAGTTCCAGCGCGAACTGTCCGCCATGGGCTACAAGCACCAGTTCATCACCCTGGCCGGCATTCACAACATGTGGCACAGCATGTTCAACCTGGCGCACGACTACGCCCGCAACGACATGACCGCCTACGTGAAACTGCAGGAGCAGGAATTCGCTGACGCCGCCAAGGGTTACACCTTCGTGGCTCACCAGCAGGAAGTGGGCACCGGCTACTTCGACGACATGACCACCGTGATCCAGGGCGGCACCTCGTCCGTGACCGCGCTGACCGGTTCGACCGAAGAAGAACAGTTCCACTGAGTGACTGAGCAAACGGCCATTGCGCCCCCAGTAAACAGCTAACCGCAATGCCGCACGACCTGACGCCCCGACTGGTTCGGGGCGTTTTTTTGCCCGAAGAAAATCCCCCCTGACACCACAAAGATCAAAAATGTGGGAGGGGGCTTGCCCCCGATTACGGTGTGCCAGTCAATACGTCTGTTGCTGATCCACCGCCATCGGGGGCAAGCCCCCTCCCACATCGAGGAATGGGCCAACCAGAAGAATTTGTGTGAAACATTGATCCAAAGCGGTATTTGGTTCAGATAAATCAGTTAAAAGATGCGCTCCGGCAACTAGCGGTAATCAAGCAAGTAACGACAACTTCCTGCACCACACCGCAACCACCCGCTTAACGCCCGCCCAAATAACATTCATTATCATTTGGACCATGAAAGCGTCGTTACAGGTTAAACAAAACATATTTGATAAAAAGCCCGCTAATGCCCGTAACTCAAGGGCTGCAGCCCTACGGAGGCGTACTATGTGCTTATTCCACCGAATAATTTCGCTATATGAATTTTACTTGCCCGGTGTTTAGCCATAAAATCACCGCGATTGATTGCGCTGCGACATATCGTCACTGCATTGTTACTTTTTCGAGCTCAGAGACCTTTGCTCTCTGCTAAGGATTACCAGCATGACCGAAGCGACAGGACTCATGGCCCACAACTGGGGCTTTGCCATTTTCCTCCTCGGTGTTGTCGGCCTCTGTGCCTTCATGCTCGGCGTCTCCAGCCTACTCGGGTCAAAAGCCTGGGGCCGCAGCAAAAACGAACCGTTCGAGTCCGGCATGCTGCCCACAGGTGGCGCCCGCTTGCGGCTCTCAGCCAAATTCTATCTGGTCGCGATGCTCTTCGTGATCTTCGATATCGAAGCCCTCTTTCTCTTTGCCTGGTCTGTGTCTGTCCGCGAAAGCGGCTGGACCGGATTCGTCGAAGCCCTCGTTTTCATAGCAATTCTGTTGGCAGGCCTTGTCTACCTATTTCGAGTGGGCGCCCTTGATTGGGCTCCGGAAGCTCGTCGCAAGCGGCAAGCGAAGCTGAAACAATGAGGCTTTGGCGATGCAATACAATCTCACCAGGATCGACCCGGATGCTCCTAACGAGCAGTACCCCATCGGCGAACGGGAAACCGTTTCCGATCCGTTAGAAGACCAAGTCCACAAAAACATCTACATGGGCAAGCTGGAAGACGTGCTGAGCGGCGCGGTCAACTGGGGGCGTAAAAACTCCCTGTGGCCGTACAACTTCGGTCTGTCCTGCTGCTACGTGGAAATGACCACCGCCTTCACGGCGCCCCACGACATCGCGCGCTTCGGCGCCGAAGTGATCCGGGCCTCGCCGCGTCAGGCGGATTTCATGGTTATCGCCGGTACCTGCTTTATCAAGATGGCGCCGATCATTCAGCGTCTCTACGAGCAAATGCTCGAGCCGAAGTGGGTTATCTCCATGGGTTCGTGCGCCAACTCCGGTGGCATGTACGACATCTACTCCGTTGTTCAGGGGGTGGACAAGTTCCTGCCCGTGGACGTCTACGTGCCTGGCTGCCCGCCCCGCCCCGAAGCATTTCTGCAAGGCTTGATGCTGTTGCAGGAATCGATTGGCAAGGAGCGTCGCCCACTTTCCTGGGTTGTCGGAGATCAAGGCGTTTACCGCGCCGAGATGCCGTCACAAAAGGAACAGCGCCGCGAACAGCGTATTCAGGTCACCAACCTGCGCAGCCCCGACGAAGTCTGATCCAGAGCCGCTTCTTTTATAGAACGAAAACCTGGCTTCATTCTTTACGTTGACCGAAAGCGATAAAAAACCATGACTACAGGCAGTGCTCTGTACATCCCGCCTTATAAGGCAGACGACCAGGATGTGGTCGTCGAACTCAATAACCGTTTTGGCCCTGACGCCTTCACCGCCCAGGCCACACGTACCGGCATGCCGGTGCTGTGGGTGGCGCGCGCCAAGCTCGTCGAAGTCCTGACCTTCCTGCGCAACCTGCCCAAGCCGTACGTCATGCTCTATGACCTGCATGGCGTGGACGAGCGTCTGCGCACCAAGCGCCAGGGGCTGCCGAGCGGCGTCGACTTCACCGTGTTCTATCACCTGCTGTCGATCGAACGTAACAGCGACGTGATGATCAAGGTCGCCCTCTCCGAAAGCGACCTGAGCGTGCCGACCGTCACCGGCATCTGGCCCAACGCCAGCTGGTACGAGCGTGAAGTCTGGGACATGTTCGGTATCGACTTCCCGGGCCACCCGCACCTGTCGCGCATCATGATGCCGCCGACCTGGGAAGGTCACCCGCTGCGCAAGGACTACCCTGCCCGCGCCACCGAATTCGACCCGTTCAGCCTGACCCTGGCCAAACAGCAACTGGAAGAAGAAGCCGCACGCTTCCGTCCGGAAGACTGGGGCATGAAGCGTTCCGGCACCAACGAGGACTACATGTTCCTCAACCTGGGCCCGAACCACCCTTCGGCGCACGGTGCCTTCCGTATCATCCTGCAGCTGGACGGCGAAGAAATCGTCGACTGCGTGCCGGACATCGGCTACCACCACCGTGGTGCCGAGAAGATGGCCGAACGCCAGTCCTGGCACAGCTTCATCCCGTACACCGACCGTATCGACTACCTCGGCGGCGTGATGAACAACCTGCCTTACGTGCTCTCGGTCGAGAAGCTGGCCGGCATCAAGGTGCCCGACCGCGTCGACACCATCCGCGTCATGATGGCCGAGTTCTTCCGGATCACCAGCCACCTGCTGTTCCTGGGGACCTACATCCAGGACGTCGGCGCCATGACTCCGGTGTTCTTCACCTTCACCGACCGTCAGCGCGCCTACAAAGTCATCGAAGCCATCACCGGTTTCCGCCTGCACCCGGCCTGGTACCGCATCGGCGGTGTGGCCCACGACCTGCCGCGCGGCTGGGAAAAACTGGTCAAGGAATTCGTCGACTGGCTGCCCAAGCGTCTCGACGAATACACCAAGGCCGCCCTGGACAACAGCATCCTCAAGGGTCGGACCATTGGCGTCGCCGCCTACAACACCAAAGAGGCCCTGGAATGGGGCGTCACCGGTGCCGGCCTGCGTTCCACCGGTTGCGATTTCGACCTGCGCAAGGCCCGTCCGTACTCCGGCTACGAGAACTTCGAATTCGAAGTACCGCTGGCCGCGAACGGCGATGCCTATGACCGCTGCATGGTCCGCGTCGAAGAGATGCGCCAGAGCATCAAGATCATCGACCAGTGCCTGCGCAACATGCCGGCCGGCCCGTACAAGGCGGATCACCCGCTGACCACGCCGCCGCCGAAAGAGCGCACGCTGCAGCACATCGAAACCCTGATCACGCACTTCCTGCAAGTTTCGTGGGGCCCGGTGATGCCGGCCAACGAATCCTTCCAGATGATCGAAGCGACCAAGGGTATCAACAGTTATTACCTGACGAGCGATGGCGGCACCATGAGCTACCGCACCCGGATTCGTACTCCAAGCTTCCCGCACTTGCAGCAGATCCCTTCGGTGATCAAAGGCGAGATGGTCGCGGACTTGATTGCGTACCTGGGTAGTATCGATTTCGTTATGGCCGACGTGGACCGCTAAGCATGAATAACACGCTTATCCAGACAGACCGTTTCACCTTGAGTGAAACCGAGCGCTCGGCCATCGAGCACGAGCTGCATCACTACGAAGACCCGCGCGCGGCGTCGATCGAAGCCTTGAAGATCGTCCAGAAGGAACGTGGCTGGGTGCCGGACGGCGCCCTCTACGCCATCGGCGAGATCCTCGGCATCCCCGCCAGCGACGTTGAAGGCGTGGCCACGTTCTACAGCCAGATCTTCCGCCAGCCCGTGGGCCGCCATATCATTCGCGTATGCGACAGCATGGTCTGCTACATCGGTGGTCACGAGTCGGTGGTCAGCGAGATCCAGAACAAGCTTGGCATCGGCCTCGGCCAGACCACCCCGGACGGCCGCTTCACGCTGCTGCCGGTGTGCTGCCTGGGCAACTGCGACAAGGCGCCGGCGTTGATGATCGACGACGACACATTCGGTGACGTGCAGCCTGCTGGCGTGACCCAATTGCTCGAGGGCTACCCATGACCCTGACTTCCTTCGGCCCGGCCAACCGCATCAAGCGGTCGCCCGAGACTCACCCGCTGACCTGGCGCCTGCGTGACGATGCCGAGCCGGTATGGCTCGAGGAGTACCAGGCCAAGAACGGTTACGCCGCTGCGCGCAAAGCCTTCGCCGACATGGCCCAGGACGATATCGTCCAGACCGTGAAGGACGCCGGCCTCAAGGGCCGCGGCGGCGCAGGCTTCCCCACTGGCGTGAAGTGGGGCCTGATGCCCAAAGACGAATCCATCAACATCCGCTACCTGCTGTGCAACGCGGATGAAATGGAGCCGAACACCTGGAAAGACCGCATGCTGATGGAGCAACTGCCCCATCTGCTGATCGAAGGCATGCTGATCAGCGCCCGCGCGCTGAAAACCTACCGCGGCTACATCTTCCTGCGTGGCGAATACACCACCGCCGCCAAGCACCTCAACCGTGCCGTGCAAGAAGCCAAGGCTGCGGGCCTGCTGGGCAAGAACATCCTCGGTTCGGGTTTCGACTTCGAACTGTTCGTACACACCGGCGCCGGGCGTTATATCTGCGGTGAAGAAACCGCACTGATCAACTCCCTCGAAGGCCGCCGCGCCAACCCGCGTTCCAAGCCGCCCTTCCCTGCCGCCGTCGGCGTGTGGGGCAAGCCGACTTGCGTGAACAACGTCGAAACCCTGTGCAACGTGCCGGCGATCATTGCCGACGGCGTGGACTGGTACAAATCGTTGGCCCGCGAAGGCAGTGAAGACATGGGCACCAAGCTCATGGGCTTCTCCGGCAAGGTCAAGAACCCTGGCCTGTGGGAACTGCCATTCGGCGTGACCGCGCGCGAGCTGTTCGAGGACTACGCCGGCGGCATGCGCGACGGCTACACCCTCAAGGCCTGGCAGCCAGGCGGCGCCGGCACCGGCTTCCTGCTCCCCGAGCACCTCGACGCACAGATGTATGCCGGCGGCATCGGCAAGGTGGGCACCCGGATGGGTACTGGCCTGGCGATGGCGGTGGACAACACCGTGAACATGGTCTCGCTGCTGCGCAACATGGAGCAGTTCTTTGCCCGTGAATCCTGCGGTTTCTGCACTCCGTGCCGCGACGGTCTGCCGTGGAGCGTCAAGCTGCTGATGGCGCTGGAAAAAGGCGAAGGCCGCGAGGGTGACATCGATACCCTGCTGGGGCTGGTCGGTTTCCTCGGCCCAGGCAAGACCTTCTGTGCTCACGCACCGGGCGCCGTGGAGCCATTGGGCAGCGCAATCAAATATTTCCGCTCGGAGTTCGAAGCCGGCATCGCGCCTACCAGCGCCGCCGTCCCGCCTCTGGCGAGGCCGATCGTAGTCGGCGCGTAACGCTTAAACAGGCGAAGGGTCCGTGCCCTTCGCCTCGTCATGTGCTGACGCCGTCAAGGCTGTGTTGATGCACATGAATAACAAGATTCCATTAGCCACGCCCGCTGACAACGGGCCAACGAAGATCTTTGAACCATGGCCACTATCCACGTAGACGGCAAAGCGCTCGAAGTCGATGGGGCAGACAACCTGTTACAGGCGTGTCTGTCACTAGGCCTCGACATCCCTTATTTCTGCTGGCACCCCGCTCTTGGTAGCGTCGGTGCCTGTCGCCAGTGTGCGGTCAAGCAGTACACCGACGAGAACGACACCCGTGGTCGCATCGTCATGTCCTGCATGACCCCAGCCACCGACAACACCTGGATCTCCATCGACGATGAAGAATCCAAGGCGTTCCGCGCCAGTGTCGTCGAATGGCTGATGACCAATCACCCTCACGACTGCCCGGTCTGTGAGGAAGGCGGCCACTGCCACCTGCAAGACATGACGGTGATGACCGGCCACAACGAGCGCCGCTATCGCTTCACCAAGCGCACCCACCAGAACCAGGAACTGGGCCCGTTCATTTCCCACGAAATGAACCGCTGCATCGCCTGCTACCGCTGCGTGCGCTTCTATAAAGACTACGCTGGCGGCACCGACCTCGGCGTCTTCGGCGCCCACGACAACGTGTACTTCGGTCGCGTTGAAGACGGCGTACTGGAAAGCGAATTCTCCGGCAACCTCACCGAAGTCTGCCCGACCGGTGTGTTCACCGACAAGACGCACTCCGAGCGCTACAACCGCAAGTGGGACATGCAGTTCGCCCCGAGCATCTGCCATGGCTGCTCCAGCGGTTGCAACATCTCCCCGGGCGAGCGCTACGGCGAACTGCGTCGCATCGAAAACCGCTTCAACGGTTCGGTCAACCAGTACTTCCTGTGCGACCGTGGCCGTTTCGGCTATGGCTACGTCAACCGCGAAGACCGCCCACGCCAGCCACTGCTGGCCGGCGGCGCGAAGCTGAACACCGACGAAGCCCTGGATAAAGCCGCCGACCTGCTGCGCGGTCGCAACATCGTCGGCATCGGTTCGCCGCGTGCCAGCCTCGAAAGCAACTACGCGTTGCGCGAACTGGTCGGCGCCGAGCACTTCTACTGCGGTATCGAAGCCGCTGAACTGGAGCGCATCCGCCTGGTCCTGCAAGTGCTGAACGACAGCCCGCTGCCAGTGCCGAACATGCGCGACATCGAAGACCACGATGCGATCTTCGTGCTCGGTGAAGACCTCACCCAGACCGCCGCACGTATGGCCCTGTCGCTGCGCCAGTCGGTCAAAGGCAAGGCCGAAGCCATGGCCGACGCCATGCGCGTACAGCCTTGGCTCGACGCCGCGGTGAAAAACATCGGCCAGCACGCGCTGAACCCGCTGTTTATCGCCAGCCTGGCCGAAACCAAGCTCGACGACATCGCCGAAGAATGCGTACACGCAGCGCCAGATGACCTGGCCCGCCTCGGTTTCGCCGTGGCCCACGCCCTTGACGCCAGCGCGCCGGCCGTCGAAGGTCTGGACGCTGAAGCCGTGGCACTTGCCCAACGCATCGCCGACGCCCTGCTGGCGGCCAAGCGCCCACTGATCATCGCCGGCACCTCGCTGGGTTCCAAGGCGCTGATCGAAGCGGCGGCCAACATCGCCAAGGCCTTGAAGCTGCGCGAGAAGAACGGTTCCATCAGCCTGATCGTGCCGGAAGCCAACAGCCTCGGCCTGGCCATGCTCGGTGGCGACTCCGTCGACAGCGCCCTGCAAGCCGTGATCGACGGCAAAGCCGACGCCCTGGTAGTGCTGGAAAACGACCTGTACACCCGCACGGATTCGGCCAAGGTCGACGCCGCGCTGAACGCTGCCAAAGTGCTGATCGTCGCCGACCACCAGAAGACCGCTACCAGCGAGCGTGCCGACCTGGTATTGCCGGCCGCGACCTTCGCCGAAGGCGATGGCACCCTGGTCAGCCAGGAAGGCCGCGCCCAGCGCTTCTTCCAGGTGTTCGATCCGAAGTACATGGACGCCAGCATCCTGGTTCACGAAGGCTGGCGCTGGCTGCATGCCCTGCGCTCGACTCTGCTCAATCAGCCGATCGACTGGACCCAACTCGACCACGTCACCGCAGCCGTCGCGGCGAGCGCCCCGCAACTGGCGCGTATCGTCGACGCTGCACCGTCCGCCGCGTTCCGCATCAAGGGCATGAAACTCGCCCGTGAGCCGCTGCGCTACTCCGGTCGTACCGCCATGCGGGCCGACATCAGCGTGCATGAACCGCGTACTCCGCAAGACAACGACACCGCGTTCGCCTTCTCCATGGAAGGTTACTCGGGTTCGGTCGAGCCGCGTCAGCAAGTGCCATTTGCCTGGTCGCCGGGCTGGAACTCGCCGCAGGCCTGGAACAAGTTCCAGGACGAAGTCGGTGGTCACATCCGCGCTGGCGACCCGGGCACCCGCCTGATCGAACCCCAGGGCGATGCGTTGAACTGGTTCGCCGCCGTACCGCGTCCGTTCAACCCGGCCCAGGGCACCTGGCAGGTTGTGCCGTTCTTCCACCTGTTCGGCAGCGACGAGACCTCGTCCAAAGCCGCACCGGTTCAAGAACGCATCCCGGCTGCCTACGTGTCCCTGGCCAAGTCCGAAGCCGACCGTCTCGGCGTCAACGATGGTGCCCTGCTCAGTCTGAACGTCGCGGGCAAGACCCTGCGTCTGCCGCTGCGCATCAACGACGAGTTGGGTGCCGGCCTGGTTGCACTGCCAAAAGGCATCGCCGGTATTCCACCGTCGATCTTTGGCCAAACCGTTGACGGTCTGCAGGAGGCAGCGCAATGACCTGGTTCACCCCTGAAGTCATCGATGTGATCATTGCGGTCGTCAAGGCCATCGTGATCCTGTTGGCCGTGGTCGTGGCGGGCGCCCTGCTCAGCTTCGTCGAACGTCGCCTGCTGGGCTGGTGGCAGGACCGTTACGGTCCGAACCGCGTTGGCCCGTTCGGCATGTTCCAGATCGCTGCCGACATGCTGAAAATGTTCTTCAAGGAAGACTGGACCCCGCCGTTTGCCGACAAGGTGATCTTCACCCTGGCACCGGTCGTGGCCATGAGCGCCTTGCTGATCGCCTTCTCGATCATCCCGATCACCCCGACCTGGGGCGTGGCGGACCTGAACATCGGCTTGCTGTTCTTCTTCGCCATGGCCGGTTTGTCGGTCTACGCGGTGCTGTTCGCCGGCTGGGCCAGTAACAACAAGTTCGCCCTGCTGGGCAGCTTGCGGGCCTCGGCCCAGACCGTGTCCTACGAAGTGTTCATGGGCCTCGCGCTGATGGGCATCGTGGTGCAGGTCGGCTCGTTCAACATGCGCGACATCGTCGAGTACCAGGCGCAGAACCTGTGGTTCATCATTCCGCAGTTCTTTGGCTTCTGTACGTTCTTCATCGCTGGCGTCGCCGTGACTCACCGTCACCCGTTCGACCAACCGGAAGCGGAACAGGAACTGGCCGACGGTTACCACATTGAATATGCCGGCATGAAATGGGGCATGTTCTTCGTCGGTGAGTACATCGGCATCATCTTGATCTCGGCCCTGCTGGTCACGCTGTTCTTCGGCGGCTGGCACGGTCCGTTCGGCATCCTGCCGCAGCTGGCGATCTTCTGGTTCTTACTGAAGACCGCGTTCTTCATCATGCTGTTTATCCTGCTGCGCGCTTCCATTCCGCGTCCACGGTATGACCAGGTGATGGATTTCAGCTGGCGCTTCTGCCTGCCGCTGACCCTGATCAATTTGCTGGTGACGGCTGCCGTTGTGTTGTTGAACACGCCCGCGGGCGCGGTTCAGTGAGGATTTGACCCATGTTCAAATATATTGGCGACATCGTTAAGGGTACCGGTACCCAGTTGCGAAGCCTGGTGATGGTGTTCGGTCACGGCTTTCGCAAACGCGACACCCTGCAATACCCGGAAGAAGCGGTGTACCTGCCGCCGCGCTATCGCGGCCGCATCGTACTGACCCGCGACCCCGATGGCGAAGAGCGTTGCGTAGCCTGCAACCTGTGCGCCGTGGCGTGCCCGGTGGGTTGCATCTCCCTGCAGAAAGCTGAAACCGAAGACGGTCGCTGGTACCCGGACTTCTTCCGCATCAACTTCTCGCGCTGCATTTTTTGCGGCCTCTGCGAGGAAGCTTGCCCGACCACCGCGATCCAGCTCACACCGGATTTCGAGATGGCCGAGTTCAAACGTCAGGACCTGGTGTACGAGAAAGAAGATCTGCTGATCTCTGGTCCCGGTAAAAACCCTGATTACAACTTCTATCGTGTTGCAGGTATGGCCGTTGCCGGTAAGCCGAAAGGCGCCGCACAAAACGAAGCCGAGCCGATCAACGTGAAGAGCTTGCTGCCTTAAGGAAGAAAGATGGAATTCGCTTTCTATTTCGCATCGGGTATTGCAGTGGTGTCCACGCTTCGCGTGGTCACCAACACCAACCCCGTGCACGCCCTGCTCTACCTGATCATTTCGCTGATCGCCGTGGCCATGACCTTTTTCAGCCTCGGCGCACCGTTCGCCGGTGTACTGGAAGTGATCGCCTACGCTGGCGCCATCATGGTGCTGTTCGTGTTTGTGGTGATGATGCTCAACCTCGGGCCGGCCTCGGTCGCCCAGGAACGCGTCTGGCTCAAGCCGGGCATCTGGCTCGGCCCGGTGGTCCTCGCCGCGCTGCTGCTGGCTGAACTGCTGTATGTCCTGTTCGCTCACCAGAGCGGCCAGGCCATCGGCCACACCACCGTTGGCGCGAAGGCCGTGGGCGTCAGCCTGTTCGGCCCGTATCTGCTGGTGGTCGAACTGGCTTCGATGCTGCTGCTCGCCGCAGTCATCACCGCCTTCCACTTGGGCCGTAACGAAGCCAAGGAGCAATGATGATGCCTGCTATCCCTTTGGAGCATGGTCTGGCGGTCGCCGGCATCCTGTTCTGCCTTGGCCTGGTCGGCCTGATGGTTCGCCGTAACATTTTGTTCGTGTTGATGAGCCTGGAAGTCATGATGAACGCTGCGGCACTGGCGTTCATCGTGGCAGGTAGCCGTTGGGGCCAGCCAGATGGACAAGTCATGTTCATCCTGGTGATCAGCCTGGCAGCCGCCGAGGCCAGTATTGGCCTGGCGATCCTGCTGCAACTGTATCGTCGCTTCCACACGCTTGATATCGACGCTGCCAGTGAGATGCGCGGATGAACATGATCTTTCTGACTTTCGTATTTCCCCTGATCGGTTTCCTGCTGCTGTCGTTCTCTCGCGGACGCTGGTCGGAAAACCTCTCGGCCCTGGTCGGCGTGGGCTCCATCGGCCTGTCGGCGATTGTCGCCGCCTACGTCATCTGGCAATTCAACGTCGCGCCGCCGGAAGGCGGCCACTACACCCTGGTGTTGTGGCAGTGGATGTCGGTGGAGGGCTTCAAGCCCAACTTCGCCCTCTACGTCGACGGCCTGTCGATCACCATGCTCGGCGTGGTGGTGGGTGTAGGTTTCCTGATCCACCTGTTCGCGTCCTGGTACATGCGCGGTGAAGCCGGTTACTCGCGCTTCTTCGCGTACACCAACCTGTTTATCGCCAGCATGCTGTTCCTGGTGCTGGGCGATAACCTGTTGTTCCTGTACTTCGGCTGGGAAGGCGTGGGCCTGTGCTCGTACCTGTTGATCGGTTTCTACTACAGCAACCGCAACAACGGTAACGCGGCACTCAAGGCCTTTATCGTGACCCGGATCGGCGACGTGTTCATGGCCATCGGCCTGTTCATCCTGTTCCAACAGGTGGGCACGCTGAACATCCAGGAACTGCTGGTGCTGGCACCGCAGAAATTCCAGGTCGGCGACTTCTGGATCACCCTGGCGACCCTGATGCTGCTGGGCGGCGCTGTCGGTAAATCCGCGCAACTGCCGCTGCAAACCTGGCTCGCGGATGCGATGGCCGGCCCGACGCCTGTTTCGGCACTGATCCACGCCGCAACGATGGTGACCGCGGGTGTCTACCTGATCGCCCGTACCCACGGCCTGTTCACCCTGGCGCCGGACGTCCTGCACCTGGTGGGCGTGGTCGGCGGCGTGACCCTGGTACTGGCCGGCTTCGCCGCGCTGGTGCAGACCGACATCAAGCGTATCCTCGCCTACTCGACCATGAGCCAGATCGGCTACATGTTCCTGGCCCTGGGCGTCGGCGCCTGGGACGCGGCGATCTTCCACCTGATGACCCACGCGTTCTTCAAGGCCCTGCTGTTCCTCGCCTCCGGTGCGGTGATCGTCGCCTGCCACCACGAGCAGAACATCTTCAAGATGGGCGGCTTGTGGAAGAAACTGCCACTGGCCTACGCCAGCTTCATCGTCGGCGGTGCCGCACTCGCAGCCCTGCCATTGGTGACCGCCGGTTTCTACTCGAAAGACGAAATCCTCTGGGAAGCCTTTGCCAGCGGTAACCAGAACCTGCTCTACGCAGGCCTGGTGGGTGCGTTCATGACCTCGCTGTACACCTTCCGCCTGATCTTCATCACCTTCCACGGTGAAGCCAAGACCGAAGCACACGCAGGCCACGGCATCTCCCATTGGCTGCCACTGTCGGTGCTGATCATCCTGTCGACCTTCATCGGCGCCATGATCACCCCGCCACTGGCCGGCGTACTGCCGGAAAGCGTCGGCCATGCCGGCGGCGAAGCCCAGCACAGCCTGGAAATCGCCTCGGGCGCCATTGCCATCGCGGGTATCCTGCTGGCGGCCCTGCTGTTCCTCGGCAAGCGTCGCTTCGTCACTGCCGTCGCCAACAGTGGCATCGGCCGTTTCCTTTCGGCCTGGTGGTTCGCCGCCTGGGGCTTCGACTGGATCTACGACAAACTGTTCGTCAAGCCTTACCTTGCGATCAGCCACGTACTGCGCAAAGACCCGCTCGACCAGACCATCGGTTTGATCCCGCGTGCCGCCAAGGCTAGCCACACCGCCCTGAGCCGCAGCGAGACTGGCCAATTACGTTGGTATGCAGCTTCCATGGCGGCCGGTGCCGTTCTGGTGATCGGCGCCATCGTTGTGGTAGCGGTCTGACCATGTCTAAGTACATTGCGAACTTTGCGAACTTGCGAAAGGAAACGAGCCCGTCATGATTCTGCCCTGGCTAATCCTGATCCCCTTTATCGGCGGCCTGCTCTGCTGGATGGGTGAACGCTTCGGCGCCACCCTCCCCCGCTGGATTGCGTTGCTGACCATGTCCCTGGAACTCGCGCTCGGCCTCTGGCTGTGGGCCCATGGCGACTATTCATTTGCTCCGGCGCCTGGCGCCGATCCGACCTGGGCGCTTGAGTTCAAGCACGTCTGGATCCAGCGCTTCGGCATCAACGTACACCTGGCCCTCGACGGCCTGTCGTTGCTGATGATCCTGCTGACCGGCCTGCTGGGTGTTCTCTCGGTACTCTGCTCCTGGAAAGAGATCCAGCGTCACGTGGGCTTCTTCCACCTGAACCTGATGTGGATCCTGGGCGGCGTGGTCGGCGTGTTCCTCGCCCTCGACCTGTTCATGTTCTTCTTCTTCTGGGAAATGATGCTGGTGCCGATGTACTTCCTCATCGCGCTCTGGGGTCATAGTTCTTCGGACGGCAAGAAAACCCGGATCTACGCGGCGACCAAGTTCTTCATCTTCACCCAGGCTTCCGGCCTGATCATGTTGGTGGCGATCCTCGGTCTGGTCTTGGTCAACTTCAACAGCACGGGCGTGATTACCTTCAACTACGCCGATCTGTTGAAAACCAAGATGTCCCTGACCACCGAGTACATCCTGATGCTGGGCTTCTTCATCGCCTTCGCGGTGAAGCTGCCGGTGGTGCCGTTCCACTCCTGGCTGCCGGATGCCCACGCCCAGGCGCCGACCGCCGGTTCCGTGGACCTGGCCGGTATCCTGCTGAAGACGGCGGCCTACGGCCTGCTGCGTTTCGCCCTGCCGCTGTTCCCGAATGCCTCGGCCGAGTTCGCGCCGATCGCCATGACCCTGGGTCTGATCGGGATCTTCTACGGTGCGTTCCTGGCCTTCGCGCAAACCGACATCAAGCGTCTGGTTGCCTTCTCGTCCGTTTCCCACATGGGTTTCGTACTGATCGGTATCTACTCCGGCAGCCAGGTGGCGTTGCAAGGCGCCGTGATCCAGATGTTGGCGCACGGTGTTTCAGCCGCCGCACTGTTTATCCTCAGTGGTCAGTTGTACGAGCGCCTGCACACCCGTGACATGCGTGAGATGGGTGGCGTGTGGTCGCGCATCGCCTACCTGCCGGCGATCAGCCTGTTCTTTGCCGCCGCGTCCCTGGGCTTGCCGGGCACCGGTAACTTCATCGGCGAGTTCCTGATCCTGATGGGGACCTTCGTGCAGACACCGTGGATCAGCGCCATCGCTACTTCCGGCCTGGTATTCGGTTCGGTCTACTCGCTGATCATGATCCACCGTGCGTACTTCGGTCCGGCCAAGTCCGACACCGTCCTGCGCGGGATGGATGCTCGCGAACTGATCATGGTGCTCGGTATGGCGGTCCTGCTGATCTACATCGGCGTGTACCCACAACCGTTCCTGGACACTTCTGCCGCAACGATGCATGGCGTGCAGCAGTGGTTCGGCACCGCCTTCTCTCAACTCGCTTCGGCCCGGTAAGAGCGCTATGGAATTCACGATCCAACACTTTATCGCGCTTGCGCCGCTGCTGATCACCAGCCTCACCATTGTGGTGGTGATGCTGTCGATCGCCTGGCGTCGCAATCATGCGCAAACCTTCCTGCTGTCCTGTGCGGGTTTGAACCTGGCCTTGCTGTCGATCATCCCGGCACTCAAGGTCGCGCCCCTGGCGGTGACCCCGCTGATGATGATCGATGACTTCGCGCTGCTGTATATCGCGTTGATCCTCGTCGCCACCCTGGCCTGCGTCACCCTCGCCCACGCCTACCTCGGCGAAGGCGGCACCGGCTACCCGGGCAACCGCGAAGAGCTGTACCTGCTGATCCTGCTGGCTGCGGCCGGCGGTATCGTGCTGGTCAGCGCGCAGCACCTGGCCGGTTTGTTCATCGGCCTGGAACTGCTGTCGATCCCGACCTACGGCCTGGTGGCCTACGCCTTCTTCAACAAGCGCTCCCTGGAAGCCGGCATCAAGTACATGGTGCTGTCGGCCGCCGGTTCCGCGTTCCTGTTGTTCGGTATGGCCCTGCTCTACGCCGAAGCCGGCAGCCTGAGCTTCACCGGTATCGGCCACGCCCTGGCGGCCACCAGCATGCCTGCGCCGATCGCCCAACTGGGCCTGGCGATGATGCTGATCGGCCTGGCTTTCAAACTGTCGCTGGTGCCCTTCCACCTGTGGACACCGGACGTGTACGAAGGCGCTCCGGCGCCGGTGGCCGCGTTCCTGGCCACGGCGACGAAAGTTGCGGTGTTTGCGGTGGTGGTGCGTCTGTTCCAGATCTCCCCAGCGGCCAACACCGGCGTGTTGAGCGACGTACTGAGCGTGATCGCCGTTGCCTCGATCCTGTTCGGTAACCTGCTGGCGCTGACCCAGAACAACCTCAAGCGTCTGCTGGGTTACTCGTCCATCGCCCACTTCGGCTACCTGCTGATCGCCCTGGTGGCGAGCAAAGGCCTGGCCCTGGAAGCGATCGGCGTGTATCTGGTCACCTACGTGATCACCAGCCTCGGCGCCTTCGGTGTCATCACCCTGATGTCCTCGCCTTACAAAGGCCGTGACGCCGACGCCCTGTACGAATACCGCGGCCTGTTCTGGCGCCGTCCGTACCTGACCGCCGTGTTGACCCTGATGATGCTGTCCCTGGCCGGTATCCCGCTGACTGCGGGCTTTATCGGCAAGTTCTACATCATCGCGACCGGCGTTGAAGCGCATCAATGGTGGCTGGTTGCCTCGCTCATCCTGGGTAGCGCCATCGGCGTGTTCTACTACCTGCGCGTGATGGTCACCCTGTACCTGATCGAGCCAAACCTGCGTCGTGTGGATGCCGAGCTGCACTGGGAACAGAAAGCCGGTGGCGTGATGCTGCTGGCCATCGCCGTGCTCGCCTTCTTCCTCGGCGTGTACCCACAACCGTTGCTCACTTTGGTGCAGCACGCGGTACTGGGCGTTTGATCGCTTAGCGGTACGCAGTAAACAGAAACGGCACCTTCGGGTGCCGTTTTTGCGTTTATGGGCCAGAGAAGATGCGGCCTCAATGCGTCTAAAGATTGGCCGACACTAAACCATCGAGCGTTTCGCGAAGCCGCTGATGCACCGGCAAACGAAGACCAAAGGTGCCGCGCAGCACATCAAGCAATTCATCGGCACTGGCTATCGCGCGTTTTTCGCTGGGACCGTCCAGGGAGTGCATCGCGTAGTGGCCGTTGTTCAAGGTGTGACGCTTACCCGGCGCGAGCAGTGCCACTTTCAACTGACCGAGAAACGGCGAGCCCGCGTGGGTGGAGACGTACCAGTTGCCGATTTCATAGTCGATGTCTGCCTGCACCTGCAGGTCGAACACATACAAGCCACGCCACTCCCCGCCGACGTCGGCCCACAGGGTGTAGCTGCCGTGCTTAACGGTCAGCCGAAAGGGTTCGTGGGCGGTGGCCTGGATCGCTTCGCTGTCCAGGCGTAACGGGCTGCTCGGCACCATGCCGCCAAAGCCGACGTCGCAGATATAGCGCACACCGTCCACCGTCACCAGGCTCAGGCGATGGGTACGCGCGGTGTGTGCATCCGGTGGCCCGCCCATCACGACCCGTCCGGTGATGCCGCGTGCGTCGAAGCCCAGCTCCTGCAGCAGCTCCAGGAACAGTTGGTTCAGTTCATAGCAATACCCGCCGCGTCCATCGAGCAAGACTTTTTGTTCGACGCTGGGCAGGTCGATCGGCACCGGCAAGCGCAGCAGGGTCGACAGGCTTTCAAAGGCGAACGTACACACATGCCGCAATTGCAGGTCCTGCAAGGTTTGCAGGGTCGGCGGCGGCGGCGCAGCGTAGCCCAGGCGTTGCAGGTACAGGTGGCTTTGGGTCAGGCGGGACATGACGCGATCCTTGGGCGCGTGGCGAAGGCTCCACTATGCCGCCCGGACCGGCAATTTGTCATTTCGAATGAACCTTTTTAAACGCTTTCCTATCCATCTATAACAAGACAGGGAGGCAACATGAGTAGCGCAAAAATCTACACCATTACCTATCAACTGCACGGTCAACCGAAGTCTTTCGTGGTGCGTGCCGAAGTGATGAATAACGCCGAGGCCTGGCACTGGGCGGCCGTTGATGCCGATATTGCGCATGTCAGCCGTATCGGTCGGGTCGGCCACGAACAGGTGAAAAAAACCACCCGGCCCTGGGCCGAGAAGTACGGCATCACCGACGTCAACTGGGTACCGCCCAAATAAACAAACGCCCCGTTCAACGACGGGGCTTTTTTTTCGACAGCATTTGGTTGCTCACGCTCTTTCGGGGCATTGCGTGTGCGATCCGGGCCGGGGCTGCTTGCAATCGATCATAGAGAACGCCCCACACGCCTTCGTTCAACGTGTTTACCGCACACCCCATCGCCAAGCATGAGAAGATGCGGCCCTGCCCTATCCCCTACAAACGCCAAGGAGATTTTCCCCGGATGTTCGAACTCAAACCCTGCGACCCCATCACCTACCGCCAGCAGACCCGTCGCAGTACGTTGATCGTGGCCGTGTTGTTCGTGGCCCTGGCGATGCTGTTGTCGAGCCTGGCGGTGATGCTGTTTGGCGAAGCCGGCGGCGACAACTTTCGCTACAACGTGGGTGGGGTGTTTGCCGGGGTGTTGATCACCCTCGCCCTGGTGCGTGGCCCGTTCTGGACCCAGCCATGGCTGGCGCCGGCGGTGTATGGCTGGCAGCTCAAGCGCAACCTGATGCGCGTGACCAACGTGATGCACAAGGTCACCGACCGCGTGCAAGCCAATGACCCGACGGCGCTCAAGGTGCTGCGGTTCTATCACCTGGGGCTGACGCAGATGCATGAGCTGGACGCCAACTCCAGCGCCCAGGTGCAGTTGGTCGGCGAGATCGAGGCACATAGGGCGAAGATGCAAGCGTTGGGGCTCGATACCGAGCAAACCCGTTTCGACCCGTCCTGGCTGGACAGTTTCAAAGGCGCTTAAGCCAACACCCCGATACGCTGCGCATCCGGCCAGAACAGCGCCGCCTGCCCACACGGCAGGCCGGCGGCATCGAGCAACGTCCACACCACACCGGCATGGATCATGAACGGCTGCTGATGTGCATCCACCCGCCAGCCGCTGTAGCCATGGGCGATGCCGTTGGCGCTGACGTGCTCCAATAACACCTGGCGCGCGGCGCGGTCGAGTTCCGAGGCGCTGAAGCGTGACGGCATGCCGATGAAGGTCTCGCGCGGGTATTTGAAGCACGCCAAGGCGCACGCATTGGCGTAGTTAAACCGCGGGTCCGCCGCGCCATCGTGGGCCAGCAAGCTGTAGGGCGCATGGGCATGCAGCCAGGTCAGGCGTTGCTGTGCGTCCAGATGCTCGGGCGCCGGCAAGCCCTGGCCGGTCCAGTGTCGATAGGCGTCATCCAGCACGCGTACACAGTCTTCTTGTCGGGTCACACACTACCTCACATTGTCAGTTGGAACGCTTTGCCCGCCAGCAGAACACGGCGCTGACGGCTATCGCGGCGCCCGCCAGGCCAAACACCCAAGGGGCCGCGGCGACCGGCAGCAACAACCCCGCCAGCAGCGGCCCGAGGCCGGCGCCGATATCGCGCCATACCGCGTTGGAGGCCAATGCCGACACGCGCATCGAACCGGGGTTGCGTTCGGCCACCAAGGTCGTCACCAGGGGCAACTGCAACGCCCGCAACACCAGCACTGCCGCCGCGCCGACGATCACCCAATAACTGCCGAATGCCGCCAGGGCCAAAGCGCTCAGGAACGAAAACAACAACAGCATCGACGTGGCGCCGAAGCGTTGCGCGGCGCGACCGCCCAGCGGGCTCAGGAGCATTTCCGAGACATAACGCAAGGCCATCAAGGCACCGGCGATCAGCACCGCGTCGCCCCCGAGAAGCTTCTGTGCCTGGATCGACAGGCCAAAGATAAACAGCCCATCCAGCGCCACGCCTTCAATAAACGACCACAGCGCCACGCTGTCGGGCCACTTGAAACGGCGCCCCGGACTGCTGTGCAAATCATGGCCGACAGTAGGCAACCCCCGCGCCATCCACAAGCCCAGCAGGCAGCATCCGGCGAGAATCAGAAAGATCGGACGCGGCCCGGCCCATAAGGTCAGCCAGCCGCCGAGCGGCAATGCGAGCATCGGCCCGAGGGCGATCAAGGCCCGCGACCGCCCTGCCCGGCGTGCGGCCCCCGTCGGCTCGGCGGTCGCCAGCACTTGGGTCGACAAGTTCAACGCGGCAAAACACAAGCCCCAGACCAGCCGCAAGCCCAGCAATGCAGCGAAGCCCGACAGCATCGAGTTACCCAAGGCACACAGCGTCGCGGCACCGGCGGCGATCATGCAGGTCAGACGATCGCCGTGGCGGGCATAGAAATTGAGCACGTGGCGGTAACCGAAAATCCGCACCAGTCGGTTGGCCGCCAGCAGCACCCCGGCCTGGGCCAGCGTGATGCCGAACGCCTGGGATTCCATGGGCAGCAGCAGATAAAGCAACACGTCACTGGGCAGGCATAAAGCCAAGGTCAGCGCGGCGCGGCGGGAGGTGATGTCGGCAGTGCGTTGGGCCTGGCTTGCCATAAATCTGAAACATCCCGAAATATTCAGGTCGCCACCGTAGCCTTCTCGAACGGCTTTTTACAACGCTCGATTAAACCTTTTTGTCATACGGCAACAACCGCAGGCCGCTGGCCACACTGCCCACCAACGCAAACGCACAGCCCAGCCACAACGCGTAGTGCGGGCCGCTGCCCAGGGACCAGTGAAAACACAACGCCACCAGCGACGCTCCCAGCGTCTGCCCCAGCAACCGCGAGATCGCCACAATGCCACTGGCCCCGCCGCTGCGGGCCAAGGGCGCGCTGGTCATCAATGCCTTGAGGTTGGGCGACTGGAAGAACCCGAAACCGGCTCCGCACAAGGCCATGCGCCAGCCGATCTCGAACGCCGACGCATCATTGTGCAACGTCGCCAGGGCCGCCATGCCCACGCTCAGCATCAACAGGCCGATCCCACACAACAGGCCGAGGGACACGCGGTCGGCCAGGCGCCCGGCGACCAAGGCCATCACCGCCACGACCGCAGGCCAGGGCGTCATCAGAAAACCGGTCTCCACCTGGCTGTGCCCGAGCACTGCCTGCAGCAGAAACGGCAGCGACACAAAGGCCAGGCCCTGGGCACTGAAGGCGCAGATCGCCGTGAGCGAAGACAGCGCAAACACCGGGCGCTTGAACAAGTCCACTGCCAGCATCGGCGCCGGGTGCCCGGCCTGGCGGCGCAGCAGCAGCGCACCGCAGACCAGCGCCAGCGCGATCAGGCCCAGGGTCAACGCACCTTGGGCGCCATGCACCGCCGTCCCCAGGCCAAGCACCAGCAAGGCGAACAGCCCGGCACACAACAGCGCGGCAAGACGATCGAAGGCATGCCCGGCCATGGGAATGACCGGCAATGAGCGCAGGCCCAACAGCAGCGCCAGCAACCCCAGCGGCACGTTGATCAGGTACAGCCAGTGCCAACTCGCCACCGACAGGATCGCCGACGCCGCCGTCGGCCCGAGCGTGAACGCCAGCCCCACCACCAGCGAGTTATAGCCCAGGCCGCGCCCGAGCATGCGCGACGGATAGATATGCCGCAGCAACGCCGTGTTGACGCTCATGATCGCGGCCGCACCGAGCCCCTGCACCACCCGCGCAGCCGTGAGCGTCACCAGCGACCCGGCGATCCCGCAAAACAGCGACGATACGATAAACAGCAACAAGCCACCGAGGTACACCCGACGGTGCCCGAGCACATCGCTCAGCGAAGCGAAGGGCAACACCGTGGCAATGATCGCCAACTGGTAGGCATTGACCACCCAGATCACCGACGCGGAGTCGGTGCCAATGCCGTCGGCCAGGGTCGGCAGCGCCGTGTTGACGATGGCCGTGTCCAGGGTCGCCATGCCGATGCCCAGGGAAATGGCGATCACCGCCGGCAGGCGTTTATTCAGGGGCAGCCCATCGGCAACAGAAGACATGCACAATCCGCACAGGTGACAAAAGGCCTCTAGATTACGGGCTGCGACGATTTTTTCCAGTCGCCAATGCGTTGGCTGTCAACATCTTCATGTTGCCTGCACCCGTAAAAAAAACGCGCCAACTCCGTATCGGTGATGGCGCGTGTACTGACGCAATGACCCAGGCAAACGCCTGGTCAGATCAACACGGCACTCAGGTCCAGGCGCCCGTCCTTGAGCGGCGGGCACCAGTAATAGCCGCCGGTCAACGGTGTGCTGATGCGGTACAGGCCGTCGACGATGCCGTCTTCCAACCCGCTCATGCGGCGCAGTTGCGCTTCAAACGCATCGAAGGAATGCCCGAACGCGAGGAACATCAAGCCAGCCTGGCCGTTTTCTGCCCAGGGCATCGAGCGGCGCACCACGAACGCTTCCGGGGTGAAGCTTTCCTGGGCGGTGCGTTTGGTGTGGGCGGACTCGGGCGCGTCCTCCAGTTCTTCGTTGTCGCCGTGGCGGCGACCGATGATGTGGTCACGTTCCTGGGCAGGCAACGCGGCAAAACCATCGAGGTCGTGCTGCCATTGCTGGATCGCGGCGAAGCTGGCGCCGCTGTCGGTCAGCGCGGCTTCGACGGCGGCATCGTCGTGGGGGTTTTCGGTGCCGTCTTCGTAATCGGTCAGGTCAAAACCGCTCTTGTAGCGGAAGCCTTCAGTCGACTGCACCAGGCGGAACGCCGGGGCCAGGGCTTTCTCCAGCGCGCGGCTGCGCAAGAGCAATTCGCCGCGATCCACGCCATGCAGCCACACCCACAATGCTTGCTGCGTGGAGGGGTTGTGCGCGCCCGGCGCGCTGACAGCTGGGAATGCGCGCAGCCCTTCGATCTGCGCGCCCAGTGCGTTGACCAGCGGCTCACCCAGACCGACCACTGCGGCCGAATCCGCCCACTGCACCAATGCGTTCAACGCAGCAGGTACAGCGGCCAGGGAGTCCACGGCAAAAAACAGATGGCGTGCCTGTAAAGGCACCGGTGCGGCAAGAATGCCCGGCTGGTACTGACTCATGTGAACTCCTTCAAGAAAGCCTCGCAGTTTACCCGCCATGTGCAGCCGTGCGTACAAGAAAGCGCGCAAGCCTTGCCACAGAACCCGTTGTTGGGTGACTCTCTAGTCATGTTTTGCAACTATTTCAGGGGTAGCGACATGACCACCGATAACCTGCTCGCCCAGCTGTTTCCTTCCTGCGCCGCCGATATTCCCGAGCAATTCCGCCTGGGAGCGCCCATCGAACAGCGCGATTACCTGGTCGACGGCCAGTTGCGGGTGTGGAACGGCCCCTTGGCCCAAGTGCTCAGCCCGGTGCAACTGGGCGACGAGCGCGTACAAATCGGCAGCACGCCGCTGCTGGATGCCGACACCGCCCTCAGCGCCCTCGACGCCGCCGTGCGCGCCTATGACCGCGGCCAGGGGGAATGGCCGACGATGCGCGTGGTCGACCGCATCCGCCACGTCGAAGCGTTCTTGCGGCGCATGCGCGAACAGCGTGATGCGGTGGTCAAGCTGCTGATGTGGGAAATCGGCAAGAACCTCAAGGACTCGCAGAAAGAGTTCGACCGCACCTGCGACTACATCACCGACACCATCAATGCCCTCAAGGAGCTCGACCGCCGCAGCAGCCGCTTCGAGCTGGAACAGGACACCCTCGGCCAGATCCGCCGCGTACCGATGGGCGTGGCGCTGTGCATGGGGCCGTACAACTACCCGCTGAACGAGACGTTTACCACGCTGATCCCGGCGCTGATCATGGGCAATACCGTGGTGTTCAAGCCGGCCAAGCTCGGCGTGCTGTTGATCCGCCCGCTGCTGGAGGCATTCCGCGACAGCTTCCCGGCCGGGGTGATCAACGTGATCTATGGCAGCGGCCGCGAAACCGTCAGCGCGCTGATGGCCAGCGGCAAGATCGATATTTTCGCGTTCATCGGCACCAACAAGGCCGCCAGCGACCTGAAAAAACTGCACCCGCGCCCGCACCGCCTGCGCGCAGCCCTGGGCCTGGACGCGAAAAACCCTGGCATCGTGCTGCCCCAGGTCGACCTGGACAACGCCGTCAGCGAAGCGGTCACCGGCTCGCTGTCGTTCAACGGCCAGCGCTGCACCGCGTTGAAAATCCTGTTTGTGCATGAAGACGTGGTCGACAGTTTCATCCAGAAATTCAACGCCAAGTTGGCGACCTTGAAGCCCGGCATGCCGTGGGACGACGGCGTGGCGCTGACGCCGCTGCCGGAAGTGGGCAAGGTCGATTACCTCAAGGCACTGGTGGCCGATGCAGCCCAACACGGCGCCCGCGTGATGAATGCCCATGGCGGCGTCAGTCGCGGTTCGTTCTTCTACCCGGCGGTGCTGTACCCGGTCAACCCGCAGATGCGCGTGTACCACGAGGAACAGTTCGGCCCGGTGGTGCCGATCGTGCCCTACCGTGACCTGGAGACAGTGATCGATTACGTACTGGAATCGGATTTCGGCCAGCAACTGAGCCTGTTCGGCACCGACCCGGCGGAAATCGGACGGCTGGTGGACACCTTCGCCAATCAGGTCGGCCGCATCAATATCAACGCCCAGTGCCAGCGCGGCCCGGACACCTTCCCCTTCAACGGCCGCAAGAACTCGGCCGAAGGCACACTGTCGGTACATGACGCCTTGCGTGTGTTCTCGATCCGCACCCTGGTGGCGACCAAGTTCCAGGACAGCAACAAGGCACTGCTCAGCGAGATCCTGCACAACCGCAACTCGAGCTTCTTGACCACTGACTACATTTTCTAGAGGACGCCTCGCCGTTGATTAACCTGCACTTGCCTGTATTTGCCCGGCGCCTGCTGCGCCCGCTGCTCGACCCTTACCGCCGCTATCGCCATGCCAAGCTGATCCACGCCGTGCGCGTGTCCATCGGCTTGCTGGCGACGATCCTGCTGACCACCGGCATCAACCTGCCCCACGGCGAGTGGGCGTCGGTGACCATGCTGGTGGTGATCGGCGGCCTGCAGCACCACGGCAATATCGGCAAGAAAGCCATGGAACGCGCCTACGGCACACTGATCGGCGCCAGCGTCGGCTTGCTGCTGGTGGTGCAGGAGACATATGTGGGGCAGCCGCTGCTGACCTACTTGTTGATGTCGGTGGTGTGCGGGTTCTTCTCCTATCACGCCATCGGCAAGGGCGGATACACCGCCTTGTTGTCGGCGATCACCGTGTTTATCGTCGCCGGGCATGGTGACAATCCGCTGTCGGACGGGCTGTGGCGCACGGTCGATATCCTGATCGGTATTGCGTTGGCCCTGGCGTTTTCCTTCGCCTTGCCGCTGTATGCCGTGTACTCCTGGCGCTACAACCTGGCCAGTGCCTTGCGCGACTGTGCCGCGATCTATAACCGCATCATCAGCGGTCAATCGGTCACTGATGACGAACACCTCAAACTGCTCAGCCGCGTGAATACAGCGATGCTGCAACTGCGTTCGTTGATGCCTTCGGTGTCCAAGGAGGTACGGATCTCCATGACCCAGCTGGACACGATCCAGCGGCATTTGCGCATGTGCATCAGCACCCTGGAGATTCTGGGCAACACCCGGCCAGACCCTCGCGACGAACAGGCAATGGCGCGGATGCAGGTAATGTTGAAGGGCGAGCATCGGCAGATTCGCGTGCAATTGGTGGGCATGGCGCGCGCGCTGAGGTCGGGCGTGACACCACGGTTGGAGCGGCCGAGCCAGGCCACGGCTACCGAGCCGACATTGGATGCGCCGGTCTACAGTGCGTTGGATGGGTATCGGTTGCTGACCGTGCAATTGGCGGCAAATGTGGATGAGATGCGCCAGCAGTTGGCCAAAAGTGCTGGCCGCTGGAAGATCTGAACCTGAGGGCATTTAGCGCGTTTACCTGCGCCAACACATTCACACTTCTTCTTACATATTTTTCACGACTTATTCACATCGCGGGACGTAGGGTGAAGCCTCATCCGTTACAAACGTTGCACATCAAGCCCGCCGCCCCAGCGGGCTTTTTTTTGTCCCGGATTCGAGCTAGCGCGCCACCTTGCCGGCGGGCGCGGACGCTTGCTCGCGAATGGCGCGCTGGGTATCGAGCACCTTGGCCAACGCCACTTGCGCCTCGGGGCTTTGCTGCGGCACGCGAATCGCCGCCGAGACCAGCGTGATCAACTTGGCCATTACTTCGGCATCCGTGGCCGGGCGGCCCAGGCTCATGGAGTTCATCAGCAGGCGCAGTTCGGTGCCGGCCATCACACCGGAAATCGCCTTGAGGGCAAATTGCAGGCGTACCCCCAGTTCGTTGCGCGGCAAGTCCGGCAAGGCCAGGGCGAAGGCTTCGAAGAAGCGCTGGAACACCGGCTGGTAATGGACCTTGAGGTATTCCTGGATAAACGGCGAGGTGTCGCTGTAGACCCGCCCCAGGAAACGAATGAACGAACGCCCTTCCCCACTCGCCGGGTCGCTGCGCTCCAGGCCCATGGCCGGGGCGAACAGCACGCCGAGCAGCGTGTCGCAATCGAGGGGGCCGTCGGATTCGGCTTCGCAGCGTGCCAGCAGTTCCAGGCGCTGCTCGTTGAGCGGCTCCAGGCGCTGCATCAGCAGGGTTTTCATCAGGGCGTCCTTGTCCCCGAAGTGATAGTTCACCGCAGCCAGGTTCACCTGGGCACGCTCGGTAATCTGCCGCAACAAAACAGCGTCATACCCGTATTTGATGAAGAGAGCCTCTGTCGCATCCAGCAATCGAGTCTTGGTAACGTTTGGAGAACTGACTTTCTTCACGACCATAAAAGTTCCACGCGGGAAATATTGTTTTAAAAATAAATTTGATTTTTTATACCGGGGCCACCGCTCGAAAGCAAGTAGTGACACTGCGCCATATCAGCGCAAGCCTTGGCAGACGGGCCCGTCGAGGCTGACCAAAGGATTTTTGCGCGGTGGGTTTTGCCCCCGGTGCATTTATTTCAAAGGGTAAAAACCCTCTACAACGATGGCTGGCGGAGCCGGTTGAACGCGGTTAGTATTCAAAGAATATTTTAAAAACAAGAAATCAAACCAGTCCGTGACGTGTCCCAGGCAGCTCCCGAACTTGTTACAAATTTTTACCGGGGCAGCACGGCAGCGTCGAGACTGCAGGCGTAGTCATGATGACAGATACCCCCGCGCACCCAGGCTTGATCTCCCTGCAAGGCATCGGCAAACGCTATCAGCTCGCCGGACAGCACCTGTCCATCCTCAATGATGTGTGCCTGTCCATCGCCCGCGGTGACAGCTGCGGCATCCTCGGCGCCTCCGGCTCCGGCAAAAGTACCCTGCTCAACATCCTCGGCCTGCTGGACCTGCCCAACTGCGGCCAGTACCGCTTTGCCGGCCACGACATTTTCAGCGCCAGCCCGGATGAACTGGCGGCGATCCGCAACCAGCAGATCGGCTTCGTGTTCCAGAGTTTCAACCTGCTGCCGCGCCTCAGCGCATTGGACAATGTCGCCCTGCCCCTGAGTTATCGCGGCGTGTCGCGCCACGAGTCGGTGGAGCAGGCCCTGCGCATGCTCGAACAAGTCGGCCTGGCCGAGCGCGCGCACCATCGCCCCGCCGACCTCTCCGGCGGCCAGCGCCAACGTGTGGCGATTGCGCGGGCGCTGGTGGGCAAGCCCTCGGTCATCCTGGCCGACGAACCCACCGGCAACCTCGACAGCAGCACCGCCCAGGACATCATGGACCTGCTCCTGGCGCTGAACCGCGAGCAGCAGGTCACGCTGATCATCGTCACCCACGACGCGCACATCGCCGAACGCCTGGAGCGCAAGATCCTGGTGCGCAACGGCGTGGTGCATGAGGCCGGGCGCCCATGAGCCTGCGGGTCGAGCAGAGCCTGAGCCAATTGCTGCATGAAGCGTTCGTCAGCCTGCGCACCCTGGGCAAGCGCTCGATCCTCGCGCTGCTGGGCATCGTGATCGGCAGTTCGTCGGTGGTGGCGCTGATCAATATCGGGCATAACGCGGCGGTGGATGCCGCGCTGATTTTCAAGGACATGGGCACCGACACCCTGGTCGCGCAGTTTCCGCCCAAAGCCGACAGCAGCGTACCGATGCGTGCCCGCCTCGACCTCGACGCCGTGCGCCAGGCCGTGCCCGGGATCGCGCACATCGGCGCGCTGAGCCTGTTCAGCGGCCCCATCGTGTTCCAGGGCCGCAGCGTCAACGCCAACTTCGTCGGCAGCACACCGGATATCCCCGCGGCCCTGCGCCTGGCGCTGCGCGAGGGGCGCTTCCTGTCGGCGTTCGATGCCAACGAAACCTACGGCGTGATCGGCGACCAGATCGCCCAGGCCCTTGGTACCCCCGGCGCGCCGTTAAAGCTGGGCGACCGCGTGCGTATCAACGATTACCTGTTCCAGGTGGTCGGCATCCTGCACCACCAGCCCCGGGCGATGCTGATGCCGGTGCAGGCCAACGAATCGCTGTTCATTCCCGCCGACGGCATGCGCCGCATCTACGCCAGCCCGCAAATCGGCAACGTAATCATCCGCGCCGCGCCGGGCCAGGACATGGAACGCATCGCCCGGGACGCCGCCGCCGCGCTGCAACGCCAATTGACCGAGCACAGCGTCGACATCACGGTGCCCCAGCAAATGATCGACGGCATGACCCGGCAGAGCCGCACCTTCGCCTACCTGCTGCTGGCCCTGGGCGCGATCTCGCTGGTGGGCGGCGGTGTCGGGGTGATGAACGTGATGCTGATGAACGTCTCCGAACGCCGCCGCGAGATCGGCATTCGCATGGCGCTCGGCGCACGCCAGCGGGATATCCGCAACCTGTTCCTGCTCGAAGCCATCACCCTCACCGCCGTCGGCGCGCTGTGCGGCGCGGTGCTCGGCATGACCGCCGCGTGGCTCTACGCCTGGCTGTCGGGCTGGGCCTTCGCCCTGGCGGTCGCCGCCCTGCCCCTGGGGGTGGGCAGCACCTTGCTGGTGGGGTTGTTCTTCGGCATTTACCCGGCGGTCTCGGCCTCACGGTTGCAGCCGGTGGAGGCGTTGCGCGATGAATAAACGCCTGCTGCTGCTCCTGGCGCTGATCAGCCTGCCGAGTGTCGCCGCCGATATGCTGATCCGGCCCACGGCGCCCAGCACCACGCGCAGCGGCTATGATCGCGGCGTCTCGCTGAATGCCCAGGTCACCGCCATCACCCTGGGCGACGCGGTGTACCTGGGCCTGCGCAACAATCCGGCGATTCGCAGCGCCTACCTGCAGCGGGTCGCGCAGAAATTCGACCTGCGCGTGGCCGAAGACGTGTTCAACCCCAAGCTCACCCTCAACAGCTATTACCGCAGCTCCCGCGGTTCCGCCGACAATGCACGCAATACCAACGTGGCCCCTGCCACCAGCCTGCTGGGCGAGTACGGCACGCGCCTGAGCATGGCCTGGACCCAGCAACTGAATAACGCCAACCGGGCCGGTCGCTACCGCAGCGACGGCCTCGACCTGGCGCTCATCCAACCGCTGATGCGCGGCGCCGGCTGGGACGCGACCACCGCGCCGCTGCGCCTGTCGCGCCTGTCGGAGCAGGCCAACCGCCTGAACCTCAAGGCCACCGTGGCACAAACCATCAGCCAGATCATCGCCACCTACCGCGAGTTGCTGCGCGCCCAGGAGCAACTGAGCATCGTCCAGGACGCGCTGAAACGCGCCAACACCTTGCTGGAAGTCAACAAGGCGCTGATCAGCGCCGGGCGCATGGCCGAGTTCGAGATCGTGCAGACCGAAGCCGATATCGCCACCCAACAACTGGGCGTGGAAGAAGCGCAGAACCAACTCGACACCAGCCGCCTGGCCTTGCTGCGCCTGCTGGCCCTCGACCTGTCGACGCCGATCCGCGCCACCGAAGCCCTGGAGGCCAAGCCCATGCAGATCGACAAACGCGAGGCCTTCAACCTGGCGCAGAACCAGCAACCGGAGTACCTCGCCACCCTGCTCGGCAGCCAGCAGGCCGACCTCAACCTGGTGATCGCCAAAGACTCCGGGCGCTGGCAAGTGGACCTGGTGGCCGGGGCGAACCAGATACGCAACAACTACGACAACGACACCGGCAGCGGCAACAACCGCAGTTGGGACAGCTACGCCGGGGTGCAGGTGCAAATCCCCATCGGCGACATCAGCACGCGCCAGGCCGAAGTGCGCGCACGGGTGAATGTGGAGGATCAGGCCATCCGCATCACCGACGCCCGCCAGGAACTGGAACGCAGCGTGAACAACGTGGTGCGCGACCTCGGCACGCGCTGGCGCCAGTACGAAATCTCCCAGCGCGCCGTGGAATTGTCGCGGCGCAAGATCGAGATCGAACGCGAAAAACTCAGCGCCGGGCGCTCCACCAACTTCCAGGTGCTGAGTTTCGAGACCGACCTGCGCAACGCCGAAAACACGCAGCTCAATGCGCTGATCGCTTATTTGAACGCCCAGACCCAGCTCGATCTGACCCTGGGCATGACGCTGGAAAGCTGGGAAATCGCCCTCAATGACTACTAACCAAAAACGCCTGCTGGCGGCTGGATTGATCGTGCTGCTGGCGGCCGCCGGCGTTGCGGTGCAAAGCCATCGCAGCGCCGCCGACCCGATCCTCCCGACCGAACAGTGGCTGGCGGTGACGCCTGGCGCGCTGGTGCATCAGATCGGCCTGGTGGGCAAGATCGAGCCCGACACCACCCTCACCCTCACCGCGCCGTTCGACGGCAATGTGCAGGCCAACCTGGTGGAACAAGGCCAACGCGTCGACGCCGGGCAAGTGTTGCTGCGCATGGACCCGGCCCTGCTCGAAGTGCAACTGCGCGATGCACTCTCCGCGCAACTCAAGGCCCGGCGCACCGTGCAGGAAATGCAAGACTGGGACAGCAGCCCCACCGTCAGCCGTGCACGCCGCAGCCTGCGCACCGCGCAAATGAGCGCCGACAACACCCAGCGCAAACTCACCGAAAGTGAAAACCTGTTTCAGCGCGGCATCATCCCGCGCAACGAACTGGACGACCTCAAGCAACAGACCCAGCAGCAACAACTGGACCTGATCGCCGCACGCGATGAACTGCAACAGGCACTGGAGCAAGGCAAGGGCGAATACCGACAGATCGCCGAGATGGAGCTGACCAATGCCACGGTGAAGTACGACGCGCTCTACCGACAGCTCGAAGACAAGGAGGTCAAGGCACCCTTCTCCGGCATCGTGGTGCCCGCCCCCGGAAGCAGCAACGCGGCAGCAGGCGCGGGCAACACCAACGCCCCGGTGCAGGCCGGCAGCAAGGTCAGCCAGGGCCAGGTGCTGTTCGGCCTGGCCAATATCGAACGGCTGAAAATCGTCGCCAGGGTCTCCGAGCTGGACATCAACCAACTGCACCAGGGCCAGGCGGTGGAAGTGATGGGCGATGGCTTCGACGGCGAACGGTTGAGCGGCTCGGTGAGTGTGGTCAGCGGTTTGGCGATTGCCGGCGAGACCCAGGGCAGCGCGCAGTTCCCGGTAACCCTGTCGATCCCCAGGCTGACCCCGCAGCAACTGCAGCGGGTACGGCTGGGGATGAGTGCGCGACTGACCATCGTCACTTACAACAACGCGCAGGCGATCGTGATTCCGAGCCAGGCGATCCAGCCGGACATGACCGTCGAATATCGGCCGACGATGGACCAGCCGGTGGAACGCGTGACCGTGACCACCGGGCAATCGACGCCGCAGGGTGTCGAGGTATTTGGCCTAAAACCCGGTTTTGTGAAGACCCCTAGGTAGAGGAAGTTGCCCCCTCCCACCTTTAGATCGTTGTCAGCTTCAACGCCAGCGCCTTGGCCTGAAGCGCCACATCGGTCACCGCCGTGCTCTCCCACCACATCCCGCGCAGCGGCGGGCCCATGGCGAACAAGCGCCGGCTGGCCTGGCCCTGGGCATCCAGCACCGCCCCCGAGGCATCCGCTGCGATCCCCAGCGCCAGCGGCCCGGGCTGGATCAACCCGCGTTTGAGCAACTGCTGGGGCAACGGCCGGGCTACGCGGCGCCAGTCGTATTCAATGCCGCTGGAATTGATCAGCGCCGCGCCCGCAACCTGGGTGATCGTTTGCTCGCCACGGTAACGCAAGCGGATGCTGACGCCGTGGACCGCAGGCGCCAAGCCCTTGAACGACGCCGCGCGAATGCGCAAGCGCCCTTCCTCATGCAGACGCGCCACCAACTGCGCACTCAGCGGCGGCGAACGGTGGTGATGACTTTCCCACCACGGCCGCACATGCCGCACGAACTGGCGCTTCTCGCGCTCGCTGGCCTGGCTCCACAAACGGCCGATATGCGCGCGCACGGTGTCCAGCGGCGCCTGCCAATCGATGCCCTGCGCCGTCGCGATGCGACACTGCCGACGCACCTCGCGCAGCAACTGCCGAGGGCTGCGCAGGCGGTGGTCGGCGGCGAGAAAATCGTCCCAGCCCGGTGGCTGTCGACGCACATGGGGCAGCAGACCGTGGCGCGAGAACACCTCGATCGGGCCCCGGTGCCCAGCCTGTTCCAGGGACACCACGGCGTCGACCATGGTCAGCCCGGAACCGATGATCAGCACCGTCGCGCGCGGGTCGAGTTGGCTCATGGCCTGCACGTCCCACGGGTCGACTGCGGCGGCGTTCAAACCGCTGGATTCGGTCTGCGGCGTGCGCGCCGCCGGGAACATGCCGGTCGCCAACACCGCCTGGGCGCCGCGCAGTTGCTGGCCGTTATCCAGGGTCAGCAGCGTCGAGGCGGGGTCCACTTGCAGGTCGACCACTTCGGCGCGGATATGCTCGACGGTAGACGTCGACAGCGCCTTGGCCTCGGCCAAGCGTTGCTGCGCGTACAACCCGAACATCCCGCGCGGCGGGAACAGCTCGCTGATCGGCACATGCTGCTGGTCCGACTCCGGCCAGCCGCCGGCGCCGATGTAGTCGGTGAGCCATTGGGTCAGGTCGTCGGCGTTGTCCGGGTCGACACTCATGCGCGCCGCATTGCCGTTCAAGGTATGGCCCAGCTCGACCGCACTGTAGGCCTCGCCGCGGCCAAGTTCGGCGCGCGGTTCGATCACCAGGATCTGCCGCGAGCCGGGCAGGCGCAGCAGTTGCACGGCCAGCATCGTACCGCTCAGGCCGCCGCCGATGATCAGGACATCGGCGTTGCGGATGGATTCAGTCATGCCTGTTCGCCTTTACTGTTTACCCAGATAGATGTCATGCAAATCGCCCCGCGCCAACAGTTCAGCGGCGCTGCCGCTCAAGACCACGCGGCCAGTATCCAGCACGTAGCCGTGGGACGCATAGTTGAGCGCGACGTTGATGTTCTGCTCGGCGATCAGGAAGCTCACCTGCTGCTCGCGGTTGAGCTGCGCGACGATCTCGAATATCTCCTGCACGATCATAGGCGCCAAACCCATGGACGGCTCGTCGAGCAGTACCAAAGTAGGACGGGTCATCAACGCCCGGCCGATGGCGACCATCTGCTGCTCGCCGCCGGAGGTGAGGCCGGCGCGGGTGTGACGCTTGGTCTTGAGCCTGGGGAACCAGGCGTAGATGCGTTCCAGATCGGCCTCCATGGCCCGGCGGCTCAGGCGGCGCACGAAGCCGCCGCTGCGCAGGTTGTCTTCCACCGTGAGCTGGCCGAACACATGGCGGCCTTCGAGTACATGCACCATGCCCTGGCGCACCCGTTGGCTGGGGTCGACGCCGGCCAGGTCGTGGCCGGCGTATTCGATCACGCCACGGCTGACTTCGGCACGCTCGGCGCGCACCAGCCCGGAGATCGCCTTGAGCGTGGTGCTCTTGCCGGCGCCATTGGCGCCGAGCAGGGCGACGATCGCGCCCTTGGGCACGCTCAGCGACACCCCGGCCACGGCGAGGATCGCGCCATCGTAGATCACTTCGATGTCGTTGACCGTCAGCAGCGCGGCGTGTGCGGATTCACTGGCAGGTAGGCTCATGGTTTATTCATCTCCGGTGCAGGTGCGTGGCGTCAGGCCTTTTTCCTTGGCGAACGCGGCGGACTTTTCGTCGATCAGCGGGCGCAACAGCGCGCGGTCGGCGGCAATCCAGTCGCTGACCAGCGTCCAGTTGGCGCCGTCCCACTGCTGCACCCGCGCCGAGCCGCCGCCTTCGTGGTCACGGCACGACAACTTGAGGTTCTGCATCAGGCCCAGGTAGCCCATGGCCTTGAGGCGCGCGTCGTCGATATTCAGGTGCTCCAGGCCCCAGCGGCCTTCTTCGCCATTGAGCGGGCGCTGGCCGAATTTGGCCTGGGCGGTGCGGATCGCTTCCACCGCCACGGCGGCGTTCACCAGGCCTGAGTTGTAGTAGACGCTGCCGAAGTTTTTCAGGTCCTTGAGGTCGCTGTGGCCCTTGTCGAGGACGTATTGCTTGAGGCGCTTGTGGATCTCGAAACCGGCGCCGGCCGGGTATGGGGTGAGCGCCAGGTAGCCTTTGGCAGCGGTGCCGGCAGGCAATACGTCTTCGCTGGAACTGGCCCAGATATCGCCGATGATATGGTCGACCGGGAAGCCAAAGCGTGCCGCAGTTTTCACCGCGACCGGCGTGGACACGCCCCACGTGCGCAGGAACACCCAGTCCGGGTTGGCCTGGCGCACCTGGCGCCATTGCGCGGACTGTTCGTTGCCCGGGTCGGCCACCGGAATCTGGATATTCTCGAAGCCGTACTGCTCGGCGAGCAGCTTCAGCGGGCCGAGGGTTTCGCGACCGTAGGCCGAGTCGTGGTAGACCGTGGCGATCTTTTTGCCCTTGAGTTTGTCGAAACCGCCTTCGCGCTGGGCGATGTAGTTCACCAGGCTCGACGCCTCGCTGTAGAAGGTCAGCATCACCGGGAAGTTGTACGGGAACACGGTGCCGTCGGTGGCTTCGGTGCGGCCGTAACCGAGGGTGATCAACGGGATCTTGTCCACCTCGGCGCGCTCGC
Source organism: Pseudomonas sp. GV105 (assembly GCF_003058185.1). Classification (NCBI taxonomy): domain Bacteria; kingdom Pseudomonadati; phylum Pseudomonadota; class Gammaproteobacteria; order Pseudomonadales; family Pseudomonadaceae; genus Pseudomonas; species Pseudomonas sp. GV105. Next base: position 213,021 of record NZ_QBUF01000006.1, on the reverse strand, counting down.
TCAGGGCGTAGGCCGCCGGTGCGCCATTAGGCTGGTAGACCGCGACCGGCGCGCCATCCAGGCCGTTCTTGAAGCGCTCGTAGCACTCGATGCCCTTCTCTGCCGTCCATTCGGTCTCGCATTCCTGCCACACCAGTTTTACGCCATTGATGCCGCCTTCGACCTCGTTGATATAACGCAGGTAGTCGATCATCCCGGCCCACACCTGCACGCCGCTGGAGGCATAGGCGCCGACGCGGTAGGTGGCCAACGGAAAGAACTGCTGGTCGGCCGAAGCCACGGCCTGGGGCACTGCAGCGGCCAGGGTGGCCAGCGCGAAGGCGGCGCCGGCCAGGGAACGTTTCAAGGATGCACGCATGGGAGTTCTCATAGAGGTCAAAACCGTAGGGGCCACTGACGCAGCCGATCGCGAAAGTTGTGCAACAGGCGAATCAAGCCCTCGGGTTCCTTGATCAGGAACACGATGATCAGCACGCCAAAGATGATTTTCTGCAGGTTCTGCAATTGCCCCGCATCCACCGAACCGCCGAACAGCGCCTGCCCGGCATGGCTGAGGAAGATCGGCAGCAAGCTGATAAACGCCGCGCCGACGAAGTTGCCGGCGATGCTGCCCATGCCACCGATAATGATGATGAACAGAATCTGGAACGAGCGATTGATATCGAAGCTGCTCGCGCTGGCCGTGCCCAGGTAGGCAAAGGCCCACAGCGCGCCGGCGATGCCCAGGTAGAACGAGCTGACCGCAAACGCCAGGCGCTTGTAGCGCACCACCGGGATGCCGACCACGGCGGCGGCGGTGTCCATGTCGCGGATCGCCATCCAGTTGCGCCCCACCTGGCTGCGCACCAGGTTGACGGCGGTCCAGGTCAACAGCAGCACGGTCAGCAACGTCAGCCAGTAACGGCCCAGCGGCGTGTTGAGGTCATAACCGAGCAACGCCAGCTTCGGCGCGGAGATGGTGCCGGACGAGCCGTAGTTGTAGAACCAGGGGAATTTGACGAACAGCCACTCGAGGAAAAACTGCGCGGCCAGGGTGGTGACCATCAGGTAGAAGCCCTTGATCCGCGAGCTGGGCAGGCCGAACAGCAAACCGACCAGCGCGCTGATAATGCCGCCGCCGAGCAACGCCACCGGCAAGCCCAGCTCCGGCAGGCGCAGCAGAAAGCCGTAGGTGGCAAACGCACCGACCGCCATGAAGCCGGCCGCGCCCACCGAGGTCTGCCCGGTGTAGCCGGTCAACAGGTTCAGGCCCAGCCCGGCCAGGGACAGCACCAGGAACGGGATCAGGATCGCATTGAGCCAATAATCATTGCCCCACAGCGGCACCACGACAAACGCCAGCGCCAACAGGCCGAGCAGGCCCCAAGGCACACGCCGCTGAATCAGCCGCAATGGCGCGGTTTCTTGCACAACAGGGATCGACATGGTTTCAGACTCGCTCGATGGCACGCTCGCCGAACAGGCCGGCGGGGCGGATATACAGGAAGGCCAGGGCCAGGGCGTAGGCGAACCACGGCGTGATGCCGCCGCCGAGCAGTGGGCCGATATACACCTCGGCAAGGTTCTCCGCCGCGCCGACAATCAGCCCGCCGACAATCGCCCCACCAATCGAGGTAAAGCCGCCGATGATCAACACCGGCAAGGCCTTGAGCACCACCAGCGACAATGAAAACTGCACGCCCTGACGCGCGCCCCACAGCAGCCCGGCCACCAGCCCGACGGTCCCGGCCACCGCCCAGACGATCTGCCAGATACGGTTGAGGTTGATGCCGATGGACAGCGCCGCCGTGGTGTCATCCGCCACGGCGCGCAACGACACGCCGATGCGGGTCTTGTTGAACAGCAGCGCCAGCACCGTCACCAGCACCACGGCGGCGGCGGCGGCGATCAGGTCGAACTGGCTGAGCATCAGCGGCCCGACGAACAGCGGCACATCGTCGATGCCCAAGTCCAGCGCACGCACCTGCGAGCCCATCAAGCCCTGGGCCAGGCCCTCGACAATGAACGACAAGCCCAGGGTGGCCATGAACAGGGTGATCTGCGAACGGTTCACCAGCGGGCGGAGAACCAGGCGCTCGATGAGCAAGGCGCCGACGATCATCACCACCACCGTCAACAACAGCGCCAGGGCAAACGGCACGCCCTGCTCGTGCAGGCTGACGAAGGTCAGGGCGGCAAACAGCAGCATCGAGCCCTGGGCGAAATTGAACACGCCGCTGGCCTTGTAGATCAGCACGAAGCCGATGGCGACCAGCGAGTACAGGGTGCCGGCGAGCAGGCCGCCGAGCAGGGTTTCGAAAAAGAACGTCATCAGTGGACCACTCCCAGGTACGCCGCGATCACGTCGGGGTTGGCCTGCACTTGCGCGGGTGTGCCGTCGCCGACCTTGCGCCCGTAGTCGAGCACCACCACATGGTCGGACAGGCCCATGACCACGCCCATGTCGTGTTCGATCAACACCACGGTGGTGCCGAGGTCGCGGTTCACATCGGCGACAAAGCGCGCCATTTCCTGTTTCTCCTCGGCGTTCATCCCAGCCATGGGCTCATCCAGCAGGAGCAGGCTGGGCCCGGCGATCAGCGCCCGGCCCAGTTCCACGCGTTTCTGCAGGCCGTAGGACAAGTTGCCGACCGGCACATCACGGTGGGCCTGCAACTCAAGAAACTCGAGAATGCCCTGGGCACGCCGGCGGAACGCTTCGGCCTCGCGCCGTGCGCGGGGCAAGCCGAGGGCCTGTTCGATAAAGCGGGTGCTCATATGCCGCGACAGGCCGGTGAGGATGTTGTCGAGCACGCTCATCTTTTTGAACAGCGCGTTGTTCTGGAAGGTCCGCCCAATGCCGCGACGCGCGGCGCCCAAGGGGTCGATACGGTGGAAGTGCTGCTGCTCGAACACGATCTCGCCGGCATCGAAGCGATACACGCCGTTGAGCACATTGAGCAGCGAACTCTTGCCGGCGCCGTTGGGGCCGATCAGCGCGCAGATTTCGCCGCGCTGGACATCGAAGGACAGCGCGTTGATCGCCTTGACCCCTTTGAACGACAGCGAGATATCCCGCACCCGGAGAATGGCTTGGCTCATGCGATGTCCCGTTTGAATTCAGCCAGCCACACCGGCTCGACAACGGACTTGCCCGTGCTGGGTGGCTGCCAGATAGAGGCCAGGCGTTGAAAGCCCAGCAGTTTGCGCACGCGGTTTTTCAGCAGACGGCGCAGGCCGCTGTGCGGCTGGGCGATGGCCCAGTCGCAGAGCCGACGGCGCCAGGTGCCGTGGGGCGCCAGGCGGCTTTCGATGTCGTCGGCCAAGTGCTGCAGGCGCGCAGGTGACAACAGCAAGCCGGTGGGCGCGGCTTCGCCGCGATCACGCCGGGCTGATGCCAGGCTTTCCGGGAAGGCCAGGCCGTGACCGCTGTTCAGCCATTGCGCCAGCAGTACCGCCAGGCCGCCTTGCCAGTGAGTGCCCTCCTCGCTCCACAGCACGCTCTCGCCGGCCGGCTGCCACCAGCGACTGAGGTGCCGGGCCGGGTCGGTCGCACCAAGCACTTGGGCGAAATCCACCAGGTTGGCCGACTGCCAGTGCCGCTGCTGCTGACGCCCCTGCACGTAGGAATGGCTCGGGCGAATGCGCCAGAGTTGTTGGCGCAGCGCCTCAGGCTCCAAGTCATCGGCCAGGGTCAGTACCTGGCCGCCGACCGATTGGGCGGCCAGCGCCAGCAATAACAGGTTGGGCTCGAAAGCCCCGCTGAGCGCCAGTTGCGATTGTTCGCTGAACCCGTGCTGACGCAGGCCATCGGCCAGGCGCTCGACATCGCGCAACACATCGATCCAGCGCCAGGCGTACCACTGGCCCTGGCGCTTGTGGCGCAGGGCGGTGTGCAGCGGCGTGATCTGTGCCCAATGGCGCAGTTGTTCCAGGGCCGTGGGCAACTGACCGAGCAACTCGGCCGGCCATTCCAGAGCCGGCGGAGGTTTGAGTACATGCACGCTCATAGGGGTGATGCTCCTATTGGGTGGGTAAGCGTGCGGTGGTCCGCTGGCTGAATGAGGATTGAACGGAAAGTCGATAGCGTTGATATAAAGACTAAGCAGGAACCATGCCGATATAAAACGCCGTATAACCCAGGCGTTCATCAACAGTTATGAAGCTGACACAGCACAAAGTGCTTCTTCGCTGTTGCTGTAGCAACAGCGAACACCCTGCCGAGCGGGGTCGGAATTGATAAGTCACCGGCATTCAAACATGTGTTCCGAATAACCACTTTCGCTATTAGAAACGATCACGTTATACCTGTCATTTTTGACAGTAGATATTGTGTTGCCCGCTTAATAGACTCAAGCCGAACCCACGTCACAACAAAGGAGAGCCGCTTATGAGCAGCTCGAATAAAACCAAGCCAAAAGCCACTTCAGGCACAGCCAGTGCAATAGTGAATGACGACGAGGACTTTAACAGTTTCGAGGGCACACGCTTCTATTTCTATCTGGATGAACAAACAAACAGATGGTATATCTCAGGCGCAAGCGATGAAGACCATCTTGGTCAATATCAATATATTTCGCTGTGGTTGCCTAACGAGGGTGACGTTGTAAAAAAAACCTACGCAATCGTTGACGACCATGGTGCGCAGGGGAAAGCCAATGCGTCATGGACAAAAGCAACTTCCTCGTCATTTCGCCCTTACACCGCCATCAGCGGAAGTGTGACGGTCACGCTGAACAGCACCCTGCAGACAGTGGAGTCAAGCTTCGAGTTTGCAGCACAAAGCGGTTCAAAAACAGTCTCTCTTACCCAGGGCGAGATGAAACTCCAGGGATTTACCGAGGACGAAAAAGCCAGAGCCAGCGGTTCAATAGTGTGCGACTTCAGCGAGTTAATTACTGAGCGCTATGAATCTACTGAGACAGCGTTCAGCCTAGGAGACGATTCAGGTAGTTTCCCGGCTTATCTACAGGCCTGGTCACGACAGTTCACGTCGAAACCCGACCTCAAGGACTATCGATTATCCATCAACATAGCCAAAGGCCTTGCACCCGGCACTTACAGCTTTAGTCCAGACAGTAAACAGGTGCGGATATTCTTCTTCAATATCCCTGAAAGTCTCGTCTGGCCGGCCGACAGTGGCACGATCACATTTAAATCCATTCCAAACTTTGAGAGCTTTGCAGGAAAACTCTCGGGACAGTTTAACTTCACGGCAACCGTCGAACTTGACGATGGCAGAGTACGCGTCTTAAAAGTAGAAAATGGAATTTTCGATATGGAACGATGAGAACCGTGAGTCGTCGTCGGGTGTTGTGAGTTATTCACACCACCCGACGGTCCTTTCACACGGTTGAATCAGGCATGCTCAACAGCCCTATCTTTCTGCACATTCGCTAAGGTTCGATAGCGACTGCCTGGATGGGACACCGGCAACCTCGGGCCTTCACCAAACAACTTCTCGCGCAACGTGCCCTGGGCGTATTCCTTCTTGTACACGCCACGCTTCTGCAACTCCGGCACCAGCAGTTCCACCGCGTCGATAAAGGTTTCGTGGGTCAGCGCATAGGCCAGGTTGAAGCCGTCCACATCGGTGTCTTCCACCCACTCCTGCAACAAGTCCGCGACCGTCTCCGGGCTGCCGACAAACAGCGGGCCAAAGCCGCCGATACCGACCCAGTCGGCCAGTTCCTTGGGCGTCCAGACCTTGCTCGGGTCCGCCGTGGAGAAGGCTTCCACCGCCGACTGAATCGCGTTGGTATGCACATGCTTGAGCGGGTCGTCGGGCTTGAACTGGCTGAAGTCGATGCCAGTCCAGCCGGAGATCAGCGCCATGGCGCCTTCGTAGCTGACGTAGGATTTGTATTCGTCGAACTTGGCCTTGGCCTTCGCGTCGGTCTCGCCGACGATCACCGTCTGCAGGTTGAAGATCAGGATCTTGCGCGGATCACGCCCGGCCTCGGCCGCGCGGCGACGAATGTCGGCGACGGTGTTTTTCAGCAGCGTCTTGGACGGTGCGGCGACAAACACGCACTCGGCCTGCTCGGCAGCGAACTGCTTGCCACGGCTGGACGCGCCCGCCTGGTACAGCAACGGCGTGCGTTGCGGCGACGGCTCGCACAGGTGGATGCCGGGCACCTGGAAGTGTTTGCCGACGTGGCGGATCTCGTGGATCTTGCTCGGGTCACTGAAAATCCGCCGCTCGCGGTCACGCAGCACGGCGCCCTCTTCCCAGCTGCCTTCCCAGAGTTTGTAGCAAACCTCCAGGTATTCCTCGGCGTAGTCGTAGCGCGCATCGTGTTCGGTCTGGGCGTTCTGGCCGAGGTTCTTGGCGCCGCTTTCCAGGTAAGAGGTGACAATGTTCCAGCCGACACGGCCTTTGGTCAGGTGGTCGAGCGTGGAAAGGCGTCGAGCGAACGGATACGGGTGTTCGAAGGACAACGACGCGGTCAGGCCAAAACCCAGGTGTTCGGTGACCAGCGCCATCGGCGCGATCAGCGACAGCGGGTCGTTGACCGGCACTTGAGTGGCCTGGCGGATCGCCGCGTCGCCATTGCCGTTGTACACGTCGTAGATGCCCAGCACATCGGCGATAAACAGGCCGTCGAACTTGCCGCGCTCGAGGATTTTCGCCAGGTCGGTCCAGTACTCCAGGTCCTTGTACTGCCACGAGCGATCACGCGGGTGTGCCCACAGGCCGGGGGATTGGTGGCCGACGCAATTCATGTCGAAGGCATTCAAGCGGATTTCACGGGACATCAAGCAGTCCTCCCGGGGGCGACACCGTTGAGGTGGTAGTTGCCGACAAGCTGGTACTTCCAGCGCAGCGGCTCTTCGAGGGGCGACGGCAACGCGCTGCGCTGGCCGGTCAGTTCGAATTCGGCGGCGCTGGCGAACAGCAAGGCTTCGGCGGCGGCGATCTGCGCTTCGGTGGCGGCGACAGGCGTTGGGTGGGTTTCGGCGTATTCCAGCAAGGCGGCGGCCACCTCCACGCGGATCTGCCAGTCGCCGAAGCGGCTGATTACGTAAGGGTCATCACTTTTTTGCAGCACACGTCGGGTGCTCTCCAGCAATTGGCGAGCCTGGTCGAGCGCGGTGGGTTGGGTCAGTGCATTCATGGGGCAGGCTCCTCAGTTCCAGGCATGGCGTGCGGGTTTGACGCCGTTGAGCACGAAGTTACCGATCAGGTGGTATTTCCAGCGGACCGGGTCGTGCAGGGTGTGGGTGCGCGCGTTGCGCCAGAAGCGGTCGAGGTTGTGCTTGCCGGTCACCGAGCGGGTGCCGCCCAGCTCGAAGAGCTTGCTGCTGGCGAGCAACGCGGTTTCGGCCGACAGCACTTTGGCCTGGGCGACGATCAGCGAGGCGTTGGCGACGGTGTCTTCGTTCGGTTCGGCGAGGGCCTGGTCGACCGCCTTGCCGGCCTTGGCGAGAATCGCTTCGGTGCCGTGTACGCGCCATTCCAGATCACCGATGGCGGCGATGGTGAATGGGTCCTGCCAGCCGTGATCCTGTTGGCTGTCGATCCATGGGCGGGCCTGGCGCGCGAAGACTTTCGCTTGCTCGAGGGCACCCACGGCGATGCCGGTGTCGATCGCGGCCTGGATGATCTGCGAGATCGGGCCGTCAGCGGTCGGTTGGTCGAACGCCAGGTGCGCGGGAATCACCGCGCTCAGCGGCACCGTCACGCCATCGAGGGTCACGCCGCCACTGGCGGTGGTGCGCTGGCCGAAGCCGTCCCAGCTGTCGATGACCGTGAGGCCCGGCGCATCGCGCTCGACGAAGGCAATCAAGGCCTTGCCCTGTTCGTTGGTGCCCACCGCCGGCACGATATGGGCGAACAGCGCGCCGGTGCAGTAGAACTTCTCGCCATTGATCTGCGCATGATCGGCGTGAACGCGAATCTGCGTGTCGAAGGTGCCGGCGTTCTTGCTCTTGGCTTCGGAGAAAGCGTTACCGAAACGGTAGCCGGCCAGGACCTTGCCGAAGTAGTGGAGTTTTTGCTCCTCGCTGCCGGTTTGCAGCAGGATATCCACCACCCCCAGGTGGTTCTGCGGGATCTGCGCCAGGGACGGATCGGCGGCGGCGATCAACTTGATCACCTCTGCCACCGTCACATAGGACACCTCGGCGCCGCCATAGGCCTTGGGGATGGTGATGCCCCACAGGCCGCTGGCGGAAAATTCGTCGAGTTCAGCGACCGGCAGGCGCCGCTCGCGGTCGCGCACGCTGGCCTCGACGGCGAAGTGTTCGGCCAGGCGCGTGGCGACCGCGATGGCTTCGGCGTCTGATCGGATGATATGAGCAGGGTGTTGAGGGTGGGCTGACATGGGCCGACTCCAGAGTCCAAGGGGATACTGGAGTGATTGCAGGAGTCGTGCCCGAAACCAATCTTCAATAAGATCAGTAGGTTGCCGTCATTTTAATGCAAGGGAACCCGCCTGCGATCGAGCAAAGTGTCCATCCGCTGTTGGCGGGTCAACAGTTAGATCACCACATTGCGCACAAAGCGCACCGCCACGTCGCCGTCATTGCGATAGGCGTGGGCCTGGCGGCTGGCGAACATGAAGAACTCACCGGCGCCGACCGGTTTTTCCTGACCATCCAGCACCAATGTCAGGCGGCCTTCGAACACGAACAACTGCACGCTCCAGCCATCCGGGTCCGGCTCGGGGCTGTAGCAATCGCCCGGCTCCAGGCGCATCTCCCACAGCTCGACTTCACGCCGCGCCGTGGCCTTGGCAAGCAATACAGCTTTGCTGCCGGGGATGTCACCGGCCCAGGCCAGTTCGTTGATACGGCTATGGTCAGGTGCATCCGGGGCCTGGATCAGGTCGCTGAAAGCCACATCCAGCGCTTCGGCGACGCGGTCGAGGGTGGACAGGCTGACGTTTTTCTCGCCAGCCTCGATGGCCACCAGCATGCGTCGGCTGACTCCGGACTTTTCCGAGAGCGCGGTCTGGCTCAAGTCGGCGGCATGACGCAGGCGACGAACATTCTGGCTGACATGCTGCAGGACCGAGGCCCGTTGCGGATTTTCTTTGTGCACTATATTGCTCAATGGGTGGGTGTGCGCAGTATACTGCCCAGCGTGCGGCGCATTGTGCGGTCCGCGCCCTTCCCTTGCAAGACTGAGCCGCCATGACCACCCCGAATGCTCCTTCGCGTTTCAACCGCTTCAGCAAAGCCGAATGCATCCTGGTGTTCATCACCATGATCTGGGGCGGCACCTTTTTGCTGGTGCAGCACGCCATGACGGTCAGCGGGCCGATGTTTTTCGTGGGCCTGCGGTTTGCTGCGGCGACGATCGCGGTCGGTTTTTTCTCTTTGCGCACCCTGCGCGACCTGACCCTGTTCGAGTTGAAAGCCGGCGTATTTATCGGCGTGGCGATCATGTTTGGCTACGGGCTGCAGACCATCGGCCTGCAGACGATTCTGAGCAGCCAGTCGGCATTCATTACCGCGCTCTATGTCCCGTTCGTGCCGTTGTTGCAATGGCTGGTGCTGGGTCGTCGGCCAGGGTTGATGCCGAGCATTGGCATCATGCTGGCGTTCGCCGGGTTGATGCTGTTGACCGGCCCGGCCGGTGCTTCGCTGAATTTCAGCCCCGGCGAGATCGCCACGCTGATCGGCGCGGTGGCGATTGCCGCCGAGATCATCCTGATCAGCGCATTTGCCGGGCAAGTGGACGTGCGTCGGGTGACCGTGGTGCAACTGGCCACGGCGTCGTTGTTGTCGTTCCTCATGGTGGTGCCGATGGGCGAGGCGTTGCCGGGGTTCTCCTGGTTGCTGTTGTTCAGCGCGGTGGGCCTGGGCTTGACCAGCGCGGTGATCCAGGTGGCGATGAACTGGGCGCAGCAAAGCGTTTCGCCGACGCGGGCCACATTGATTTATGCCGGGGAACCGGTGTGGGCCGGCGTGGTTGGGCGGATTGCCGGGGAGCGGTTCCCGCCGATTGCCATGGTCGGGGCGGCGTTGATCGTGGCGGCGGTGGTGGTGAGTGAGTTGAAGACGCGCGGGCAGAAGGCGATCGAATTGCAAAATGCGCGGGAACAGGAACAGCAGGGGTAAGGTCCTAGCCCGGGCGGTGGCTGTCAAATCGCCATCCCGGGCACGCCCAGCGTCCACGATCAGGCGCTGGAGCGCGTGGGTGAGGGTTAGCTGAAACAATGCCAAATGGGCGTTTTCAGCCTACCTTGTAGGATCCTGCCACACGTTGCCGTTTGGTGATCAAGAAAGCGGCACGTATGATGCATCCCAAACTCCCGCAGATTAGAAGCCTATGTCCCTGATAGTTCTACTGCTTCTGCCTTTTATCGGCAGCTGTCTGGCGGCCTTGCTGCCGCACAACGCACGTAACACCGAATCCTTGCTGGCCGGCCTCATCGCCCTGATCGGTACTGTTCAAGTCGCCCTGCTCTACCCTCAAATCGCCCACGGCGGGGTGATCCGCGAAGAATTCATGTGGTTGCCCAGCCTGGGCGTGAATTTCGTCTTGCGCATGGACGGCTTCGCCTGGCTGTTCTCGATGCTGGTGCTCGGCATCGGCACGCTGGTGTCGCTGTATGCGCGTTACTACATGTCGCCGGACGATCCGGTGCCGCGCTTCTTTGCGTTTTTCCTGGCATTCATGGGGGCCATGCTCGGCCTGGTGATCTCCGGCAACCTGATCCAGATCGTGTTCTTCTGGGAACTGACCAGCCTGTTCTCGTTCCTGCTGATCGGTTACTGGCACCACCGCGCCGATGCGCGGCGCGGTGCCTACATGGCGTTGATGGTCACCGGCGCGGGCGGTTTGTGCCTGCTGGCCGGCGTGATGCTGCTGGGGCATATCGTCGGCAGCTATGACCTGGACCTGGTCCTCGCGGCGGGCGATCAGATTCGCGCGCACTCGCTGTACCCGGTCATGCTGGCCCTGGTGCTGATCGGCGCGCTGAGCAAAAGCGCGCAGTTCCCGTTCCACTTCTGGCTGCCCCACGCCATGGCGGCACCGACACCGGTGTCGGCCTACCTGCATTCGGCGACGATGGTGAAGGCCGGCGTGTTCCTGCTGGCCCGCCTGTGGCCGTCGCTGTCCGGCAGCGAAGAATGGTTCTGGCTCGTCGGCGGCGCCGGCGCCCTGACCCTCCTGCTCGGCGCTTACTGCGCCATGTTCCAGAACGATCTCAAGGGCCTGCTGGCCTACTCCACCATCAGCCACCTCGGCCTGATCACCCTGCTGCTCGGCCTCAACAGCCCACTGGCCGCTGTCGCCGCGGTGTTCCATATCCTCAACCACGCTACCTTCAAGGCCTCGCTGTTCATGGCGGCCGGCATCATCGACCACGAAAGCGGCACCCGCGATATCCGCAAGCTCAGCGGCCTGGTGCGCCTGATCCCGTTTACCGCGACCCTGGCGATGGTGGCCAGTGCGTCCATGGCCGGCGTGCCGTTGCTCAATGGCTTCCTGTCCAAAGAGATGTTCTTCGCTGAAACCGTATTCATCTCGTCGACCGCCTGGGTGGAAATCGCCCTGCCGGTGATCGCGACCATCGCCGGCACGTTCAGCGTGGCCTACGCGCTGCGTTTCACCGTGGATGTGTTCTTCGGCCCGCCCGCGACGGACCTGCCCCACATCCCGCACGAGCCTCCCCGCTGGATGCGCGCGCCGGTGGAGCTGCTGGTGTTCACCTGCCTGCTGGTGGGGATCTTCCCGGCCCAGGTGGTCGGCTCGATCCTCGCCGCCGCCGCGCTGCCGGTCGTCGGCGGCGTGTTGCCGCAATACAGCCTGGCCATCTGGCACGGCTGGAACGCGCCGATGATCATGAGCCTGGTGGCGATGTGCGGCGGGGTGCTGCTCTATCTGCTGCTGCGCAAGCAACTCAAGCGCGGGCGCTTCAAGTACCCGCCGGTGATCAGCTACTTCAACGGCAAGCGCGGCTTCGAGCGCTGCCTGGTGCTGATGATGCGCGGCGCGCGCAAAATCGAGAAACGCATCAGCACCAAGCGCCTGCAGACGCAGTTGTTCCTGCTGGTGCTGGTCGCCGTGATCGGCGGGCTGATCCCGCTGCTCAACAGCGGCCTCAGTTGGGGCGACCGGCCGAAGATCCCGGGCTCCATCGTGTTCGTCACCCTGTGGCTGCTGGCGATTGCCTGCGCCCTCGGCGCCGCCTGGCAGGCCAAGTACCACCGGCTGGCGGCCCTGACCATGGTCAGCGTGTGCGGCATGATGACCTGCATCACCTTCGTGTGGTTCTCGGCGCCGGACCTGGCGCTGACGCAACTGGTCGTGGAAGTGGTGACCACCGTGCTGATCCTGCTGGGCCTGCGCTGGCTGCCACGGCGGATCGAAGAAGTGTCGCCACTGCCCAGTACGCTGCGCAAGGCACGCATTCGCCGCTTGCGCGACTTCCTGCTGTCCACCGTGGTCGGTGGCGGCATGGCGCTGCTGTCCTACGCGATGCTGACCCGCCAGACGCCTAACGACATTTCCTCGTTCTACTTGAGCCGCGCCCTCCCCGAAGGCGGCGGCAGCAATGTGGTGAACGTGATGCTGGTGGACTTCCGTGGCTTCGACACCCTCGGCGAAATCACCGTGCTCGGCGCCGTGGCGCTGACCGTGTATGCCCTGCTGCGACGCTTCCGCCCCTCCAAGGAAAGCATGCAACTGCCCGCGCAACAGCGCCAACTCGCGCCGGACGTGGCCACCGACCTGATCAACCCGCGCCAGGCCAGCGACACCGCCCTGGGCTACATGATGGTGCCAGCGGTGCTGGTGCGCCTGCTGCTGCCGATTGCGCTGGTGGTGTCGTTCTACCTGTTCATGCGCGGCCACAACCAACCGGGCGGTGGTTTCGTCGCGGGCCTGGTGATGTCGGTGGCGTTTATCCTGCAATACATGGTCGCCGGCACCCAGTGGGTCGAGGCGCAGATGAGTCTGCGGCCGATGCGCTGGATGGGCTTCGGCCTGTTCTCGGCGACCCTGACCGGGCTCGGCGCATTGTTCGCCGGCTACCCGTTCCTCACCACCCACACCTGGCATCTCAGCGTGCCGGTGCTGGGCGACATCCATATCGCCAGCGCCCTGTTCTTCGACGTCGGCGTGTACGCCATGGTCGTCGGCTCGACGCTGCTGATGCTCACCGCCCTCGGTCACCAATCGGTGCGGGCCCATAAACCGAGCAACCAGCCGAAAACCGTTGCCACACCGGAAGGAGCCGCCTGATGGAAGAAGTCATCGCAATTGCCATTGGGGTCCTGGCGGCCTCCGGCGTCTGGTTGATCCTGCGGCCACGGACGTTCCAGGTGGTGATGGGTCTGTGCCTGTTGTCGTATGGGGTCAACCTGTTCATTTTCAGCATGGGCAGCCTGTTTATCGGTAAGGAGCCGATCATCAAGGACGGCGTGCCGCAAGACCTGTTGCACTACACCGACCCGCTGCCCCAGGCGCTGGTGCTGACGGCGATCGTGATCAGCTTCGCCATGACCGCGCTGTTCCTCGTGGTACTGCTGGCGTCGCGGGGCCTGACTGGCACCGACCATGTGGACGGCCGGGAGCCCAAGGAATGACCTGGGTCAATCAACTGATCGTCGCGCCGATCCTGCTGCCGTTGCTGACCGCCGCGCTGATGCTGATGCTCGGCGAGAAGCACCGTCCGCTCAAGGCGCGTATCAACCTGTTCTCGAGCATGCTCGGCCTCGCTATCGCCATCCTGCTGTTGTACTGGACGCAACAAGGCGGCCCCGGTTCGATCGGCGTGTACTTGCCCGGAAACTGGCAAGTGCCGTTCGGCATCGTGCTGGTGGTGGACCAACTGTCGGCGCTGATGCTGGTGCTCACCGGGATCATCGGCGTGAGTGCGCTGCTGTTCGCGATGGCGCGCTGGGACCGTGCGGGCACCAGTTTCCATGCGTTGTTCCAGATCCAGATGATGGGCCTCTACGGCGCCTTTCTCACCGCCGACCTGTTCAACCTGTTCGTGTTCTTCGAGGTGTTGCTGGCGGCCTCCTATGGCTTGATGCTGCACGGTTCCGGCCGGGCGCGGGTGTCGTCGGGGCTGCATTACATCGCGATCAACCTGCTGGCCTCGTCGCTGTTCCTGATTGGCGCGGCGATGATCTATGGCGTCACCGGCACACTGAACTTCGCGGACCTGGCGCTGAAAATCCCGCTGGTGCCAGAGGCCGATCGCGGCCTGTTGCACGCGGGTGCGGCGATCCTCGCCACCGCATTCCTGGCCAAGGCCGGCATGTGGCCGCTGAACTTCTGGCTGGCGCCGGCGTACTCATCGGCCAGCGCGCCGGTGGCAGCGATGTTCGCGATCATGACCAAGGTCGGCGTGTACACCGTGCTGCGCCTGTGGACCCTGCTGTTCTCCGGCCAGGCCGGGGCGTCGGCGCTGTTCGGCGGCGACTGGCTGGTGTACGGCGGCATGGCGACCATCATCTGCGCGGCGCTGGCGATGCTGGCGGCGCAGCGCCTGGAGCGCATGGCCAGTTTGAGCATCCTGGTCTCGGCCGGCATCCTGCTCTCGTCGGTGGGGTTCGCCCAGCCGAGCCTGACAGCCGGAGCACTGTTCTATCTGGTCAGTTCCACACTGGCCTTGAGCGCGCTGTTCCTGTTGGCCGAATTGATCGAACGCTCGCGCTCGGCCAACGACCTGCCGCTGGATGAAGAGATTGATGCGCTGCCCAAAGCCATGGAATCCCTGCATCCGCGCCCCGGCGTCAACCTTGATGACGAACAGAAAGCCGTGGTCGGCCAGGTGATTCCCTGGACCATGGCCTTCCTCGGCTTGAGCTTTGTCGCCTGCGCCCTGCTGATCATCGGCATGCCGCCGCTGTCGGGGTTTATCGGCAAGCTCAGCCTGTTGAGCGCGCTGGTCAATCCGCCGGGCTTGGGCCATGCGCTGGATGAGCCTGTCCGCCCTGCCGCGTGGGGCCTGGTGACGTTGCTGATCCTGTCCGGCCTGGCCTCGCTGATCGCCTTCGCCCGCCTGGGCATCCAGCGCTTCTGGACCCCGGAAGAACGCCCGTCACCGCTGCTGCGCCGTTATGAGTGCGTGCCGATCTTCTTCCTGCTCGGCCTGAGCATCCTGCTGACCTTCAAGGCCGAGCCGCTGATGCGCTACACCCTGGACACCGCCAAGAGCCTGAACAACCCGGAACAGTATGTGATGGCGGTCATGGCCACACGCCCGGTGCCCAGCCCTGAAGCCAAGACCGCGGCGCTGGAGGTGCAGCCATGAAGCGCCTGTTCCCGGCCCCGTGGTTATCGCTGGCGTTGTGGGTGTTGTGGCTGCTGCTCAACTTGTCGATCAGCCCCGGCAACCTGTTACTGGGTGCGCTATTGGGTTTGCTCGCGCCGCTGCTGATGGCGCCGCTGCGCCCGCTGCCGATCCGCATCCGCCGCCCCGGGGTGATCATCCGCCTGTTCTTCCGGGTGGGGCGTGACGTGATCATCTCCAACCTGCAAGTCGCCTGGGGCGTGCTGGTGTGCGGCTCGCGGCCACCGCGTTCGCGCTTTATCAAAATCCCCCTGGACCTGCGCGACGCCAACGGCCTGGCCGTGTTGTCGATGATCACCAGCGTGACCCCCGGCACCGTCTGGTCGGAACTCGCCCTGGACCGCAGCATCCTGCTGCTGCACGTCTTCGACCTGGACGATGAAGCGCAGTTTATCCAGCACTTCAAACACGACTACGAACGGCCCTTGATGGAGATCTTCGAATGAGCGCCCTGCTCTCCAATGCGATCCTGTTCAGCCTGTTCCTGTTCTCGCTGGCCATGGCGCTGACACTGGTCCGCCTGTTCAAAGGCCCATCGGCCCAGGACCGGGTCCTGGCGTTGGACTACCTGTACATCCTGGCGATGCTGATGATGCTGGTGCTGGGCATTCGGTATGCCAGTGATACCTACTTCGAAGCGGCGCTGTTGATTGCGCTGTTTGGCTTTGTCGGGTCATTTGCCCTGGCCAAATTCCTGCTGCGTGGCGAGGTGATCGAATGATGCCGTTATGGGTTGAAGTGTGCGTGGCCGTGTTGCTGGTGCTGAGCAGCGCGTTTGCCCTGATTGGCGCAATCGGGTTGCTGCGCATGAAGGATTTCTTCCAGCGCATGCACCCGCCGGCACTGGCCTCGACGTTGGGTGCGTGGAGCGTGGCGTTGGCGTCGATTATCTACTTTTCGGTGCTCAAGTCCGGGCCGGTGTTGCACGGGTGGTTGATCCCGATTTTGCTGTCGATCACCGTGCCGGTGACGACGCTGCTGCTGGCGCGCACCGCGCTGTTCCGCAAGCGCATGGCCGGTGACGATGTGCCCGCCGAGGTCAGCAGCCGTCGCTGAGTTCTGATGCGACACGGTCAAAAAAATGTGGGAGGGGGCTTGCCCCCGATAGCAGGGTGTCAGTGAATGCAGCTGTCGCTGACACACCGCTATCGGGGGCAAGCCCCCTCCCACATTTGGATCGAGGCTAGGCGAAGGATCGGATGTGTGCCGCCAACTCCGCTAATTCGGCATCATCCGCCCGCACAAAATCGTGGGACGAGATGTACCCCTCGTAGCGATCAAAGAACTTGTCGACCCTGGAACTGATGGGCTTGAAGTCACTGTCCTGTCCGGTCCCATGCATGGGAAACAGCTTCGCATGCAGGTGATCCACCCCGTAGCCTTCCAGAATCATCCCCGTGCGCGCCACATCGGGAAACGCCCGGTCGATCTGCTGCGCAGTTTTCTTCGCCGCCACCACCAGACCTGCCAGCACCTCATCCGACTGGGCGAAGGCGTAGCTTCCGTAGTGCTGCTTGGGGATCACCACGCTGAAACCGGGTGTGTTGGGGAAAATAGACAGGAAGGCCATATGCTGTTCGTCTTCCCACAGAATATGGGCCGGGGAGGTTTTTCGGACAATGCTGCAGAAAATACAATCCATTTGAATCACCGTCAGTTTCATCATGGGCTTGGTCTGGTCGACCATCTAAAGCCAGGATTGGGCGGGCGTCAAAGCAAATGGGCTTTTTCCAGAACGTCGCAGGTTGGCTACCGCTCGAAGCCGTGTTCCGACAGCGTTACGAAGACCGGCCCTTCGCGCATGTTTCGCTGAACCCAAAATGAAAAACGCCCCGAACCAGTCGGGGCGTTTTTCATTCAGCGTTTACTGATCAAGCCTGATCAGCCAAGCGCCACGTCGTCCCACCCTTGCCGTCTTCCAACACCACACCCATCGCGGTCAGTTGGTCACGGATCCGGTCGGACTCCGCC
This sequence comes from Pseudomonas sp. GV105, assembly GCF_003058185.1. Lineage (NCBI taxonomy): Bacteria > Pseudomonadati > Pseudomonadota > Gammaproteobacteria > Pseudomonadales > Pseudomonadaceae > Pseudomonas > Pseudomonas sp. GV105. The sequence goes on along the minus strand of NZ_QBUF01000006.1, from coordinate 195,808 downwards.
CAGTCCTTGTTGGCCCGCGCCGTCAAGCGCGCCTGGATCAGCGCGTCCACTTCAGCCGCATCCACACGCCCTTCGGCGCCGGCTTGCAGGAAGTCATCGGCTTCCATCTGCAACACGCCCAGCACGCTGGCCAGTTCTTTCAGGCGTGCAGCCAGACCGGCCGCTGCGTCGAGATCGCTCTCACGCAGGCGGTTGATCTCGCGCACCATCTCGAACAGCACCGCGCAGGCTTCCGGTGTGCCGAAGTCGTCGTTCATCACTTCGGTGAACCGGGCCACGAACGCTTCGCCGCCGGCCGGGGCCACGGAGGGCAGGCCTTTCAACGCGTGGTAGAAACGCTCCAGGGCGCCTTTGGCGTCCTTGAGGTTGTCTTCCGAATAGTTGATCGCGCTGCGGTAGTGGCTGGACACCAGCAGGTAGCGGACCACCTCCGGGTGGTACTTTTCCAGCACGTCGCGGATGGTGAAGAAGTTGTTCAAGGACTTGGACATCTTCTCGCCATTGATGCGGATCATGCCGCAGTGCATCCAGGCGTTGGCGTAGGTCTTGCCGGTGGCGGCTTCGCTTTGGGCGATTTCGTTTTCGTGGTGCGGGAACTCGAGGTCGCTGCCGCCGCCATGAATGTCGAAGGTCTCGCCCAGGCAGCAGGTGGACATCACCGAGCATTCGATGTGCCAGCCCGGACGCCCGGCGCCCCAAGGCGATTCCCAGCTTGGCTCGCCGGGCTTGGTGCCTTTCCACAGCACGAAGTCGAGCGGGTCTTGCTTGGCTTCGTCGACTTCGATGCGCGCGCCGATGCGCAGGTCTTCGATTTTCTTGCGCGACAGCTTGCCGTAGCCCATGAACTTGGCGACGCGGTAGTACACGTCGCCATTGCCTGGAGCGTAGGCGTAGCCCTTGTCGATCAAGGTCTGGATCATCGCGTGCATGCCCGGGATATGGTCCGTGGCACGCGGTTCCATGTCCGGCTTAAGGATGTTGAGGCGCGCCTCGTCCTCGTGCATAGCGGCGATCATGCGCGCGGTCAGGGCGTCGAACGGCTCGCCGTTTTCCTTGGCGCGGTTGATGATCTTGTCGTCGATGTCGGTGATGTTGCGCACATAGGTCAAGTCGTAGCCGCTGAAACGCAACCAGCGGGTCACCAGGTCAAAGGCGACCATGCTGCGGCCGTGGCCGATGTGGCAGTAGTCGTACACGGTCATGCCGCACACGTACATGCGTACCTTGTTGCCATCCAGCGGCTTGAAGACTTCTTTGCTCTTGCTGAGCGTGTTGTAGATCGTTAGCACGACGGTTCCTTAAATCACTGGCCCCACGAATCACGCAAGGTCACGGTACGGTTGAATACCGGATGGCCAGGTTTCGAGTCCTTGATATCCGCGCAGAAGTAGCCTTCGCGCTCGAACTGGAAACGGTCTTCCGGCTGTGCATTGCCAAGGGATGGCTCGGCACGACAACCCGTGAGTACTTGCAGGGAGTTCGGATTGATGTTGTCGAGGAAGCTCGCGCTGTCTTCGGCTTTCTCAGGGTTCGGCGAACGGAACAGACGGTCGTACAGACGCACTTCGCACTCGACGCTGGCGGCGGCCGGCACCCAGTGGATCACGCCCTTGACCTTGCGGCCTTCAGGGTTCTTGCCCAGGGTTTCTGGATCATACGAGCAGCGCAGTTCGACGATGTTGCCCGCGGCGTCCTTGATCGCTTCGTCGGCGCGGATCACGTAGCTGCCGCGCAGGCGCACTTCGCCGGTAGGTTCCAGGCGCTTGTAGCCTTTTGGCGGCTCTTCCATGAAGTCGTCACGGTCGATGTAGATTTCACGGGCGAACGGCAGTGCGCGCACGCCCATGTCTTCTTTCGGGTGGCGTGGCAGTTCGAGGTTCTCGACCTGGCCTTCCGGGTAGTTGGTGATCACGACTTTCAGCGGGCGCAGCACGCACATGGCGCGCGGGGCGCTGTGGTCGAGGTCGTCACGGATGCTGAATTCGAGCATGCCGAAGTCGACCACGCCGTCGGAACGGTTGGTGCCGACCATTTCGCAGAAGTTGCGGATGGACTTGGGCGTGTAGCCGCGACGGCGGAAGCCCGACAGCGTCGACATGCGCGGGTCGTCCCAGCCGTTGACGTGCTGTTCATCCACCAGTTGCTTGAGCTTGCGCTTGCTGGTGATGGTGTAGTTCAGGTTCAGGCGGCTGAATTCGTACTGGCGCGGGTGTGCCGGAACCGGCAGGTGCTCCAGGAACCATTCGTACAGCGGACGGTGACTTTCGAACTCCAGGGTGCAGATGGAGTGGGTGATGCCTTCGATGGCGTCCGACTGACCGTGGGTGAAGTCGTAGTTCGGGTAGATGCACCACTTGTCACCGGTCTGGTGGTGATGGGCATGGCGGATGCGGTACATGATCGGGTCGCGCAGGTTCATGTTCGGCGAGGCCATGTCGATCTTGGCACGCAGTACACGGGCACCGTCTGCGAACTCACCGGCGCGCATGCGGGCGAACCAGTCCAGGTTCTCTTCCACCGAACGGTCGCGGAACGGGCTGTTCTTGCCCGGTTCGGTCAGCGTGCCACGGTATTCCTTGGCCTGTTCAGGGGTGAGGTCGTCGACGTAGGCCTTGCCGGCCTTGATCAGCACGATGGCCCAGTCGAACAACTGGTCGAAATACTTGGACGCATAGCGCACTTCACCGGACCATTCGAAGCCCAGCCACTTGATGTCGCTTTCGATGGCGTCGATGTATTCCTGGTCTTCCTTGGCCGGGTTGGTATCGTCGAAACGCAGGTGCGTGACGCCACCGAACTCCTGGGCCAGACCGAAGTTCACACAGATCGACTTGGCGTGACCGATGTGCAGGTAGCCGTTGGGCTCCGGCGGAAAGCGCGTGACGATCTGCGTGTGCTTGCCCGAATCCAGGTCCGCCTGGATGATCGGGCGCAGGAAATTGACCGTGGCGGCAGGACCGGCCTTGGCGTTCGAGGTAGGGTCGACAGTGGGCTTGCTCATATTATCCTTGAACAGACGAGTACGTGGCCTTGGGCAGGCCAGATAAAACAAAGGGCTTATCATAGCCGAAGCGGTCAACCGCCTGACAGGGTGCGGCCAAAAACTGCTGCTTTAATTGCCCGGGCGGTAAAAAACCACCTCGAAATTCCCGCAGGGCACGCTAAACTGCGCGTCTTGGCCAACGTTTAGCCAAACAGGTCAGGCGCACAGCGCCCGAACCCACGAATTCCCTGAAAAGAGTAGTACACATGACTCAAGTCAAACTGACCACCAACCACGGTGACATCGTCATCGAGCTGAACGCCGAGAAAGCGCCGATCACCGTCGCCAACTTCATTGAATACGTGAAAGCCGGCCACTACGAAAACACCGTTTTCCACCGTGTCATCGGCAACTTCATGGTCCAGGGCGGCGGTTTCGAGCCTGGCATGAAAGAAAAGAAAGACAAGCGCCCAAGCATCCAGAACGAAGCGGACAACGGCCTTTCCAACGACAAATACACCGTCGCCATGGCCCGTACCATGGAGCCGCATTCGGCCTCCGCGCAGTTCTTCATCAACGTCGCCGACAACGCCTTCCTCAACCACAGCGGCAAGAACGTGCAGGGCTGGGGCTACGCGGTGTTCGGTAAAGTCACCGAAGGCACTGACGTCGTCGACAAGATCAAAGGCGTTGCCACCACCAGCAAAGCCGGCCACCAAGACGTGCCAGCAGACGACGTGATCATCGAGAAAGCCGAGATCATTGAGTGATATTGCTGATTTCAGACTTGCATCTGGAAGAGGAACGCCCGGACATTACCCGGGCGTTTCTGGATTTACTCCACGGCCGCGCCCGTGGCGCCCAGGCGTTGTACATCCTCGGGGACTTCTTTGAAGCCTGGGTTGGCGACGATGGGATCACCCCTTTCCAGCGCTCGATTTGCGCGGCCCTGCGCGAACTGAGCGACAGCGGCACCGCGATTTTCATCATGCACGGCAACCGCGACTTCCTGATCGGCAAGACGTTCTGCAAAGCCGCAGGCGCCAAGCTGCTCAAGGACCCGAGCGTCGTGCAACTCGCCGGCGAGCCCGTGCTGCTGATGCACGGCGACAGCCTCTGCACCCGCGACGTCGGCTATATGAAGCTGCGGCGCATCCTGCGCAACCCGATTGTGCTGTTTATCCTGCGTCACCTGCCCTTGCGCACCCGCCACAAACTGGCGCGCAAGCTGCGCAACGAAAGCCGGGCGCAGACGCGGATGAAAGCCAACGACATTGTCGACGTCACCCCCGAGGAAGTGCCGCGGGTGATGCAGCAGTTCGGTGTGCGTACCCTGGTCCACGGCCATACGCACCGCCCCGCCATTCATAAGTTGCAGATCGGCGATCAGGCGGCCAAGCGTATTGTGCTGGGGGATTGGGACAAGCAAGGCTGGGCATTGCAGGTGGATGAGCAAGGGTTTCAGCTGGCGGCGTTTGACTTCGTCAATCCGCAACTGGCACTGCCCGGCGCCTGATCAACTGTGGGAGGGGGCTTGCCCCCGATGGCAGTGGGTCAGCTTCAAATAGGCTGACTGATACACCGCTATCGGGGGCAAGCCCCCTCCCACAGTTGATTGCATTCCAACCCTGGTTGATTGCATTTCAGCCCTGGCTGATTGCATTCCAGCCTTGGCTGATCAGTGCCCTGATGCAGCCGGTCCCGCCTTCGCGGTAAACGGCGGTTTGGCCAGCCACACCAGCAGCATCAAGCCCATGAACATCCACCCCAGCAACGTGAAGTAATCCACGGTGGACATCATGTACGCCTGGCTGGTGAGGATCTGGTCGAGTTGGGCGTAGGCCTTTTGCCCCGCGCCGCCCAACGCATTCAACGCATCGCGGGTCGCCGCGTCGTAGGTGGTCATGTTCTCGCTCATGTACGCATGGTGCTGGTCGGCGCGGCGAATCCAGATCCAGGTGGTCAGCGAGGCCGCGAAGCTGCCGCCCAGGGTCCGCAGGAACGTCGCCAGGCCGGCGCCGTCGGCGATCTGGTGCGGCGGCAGGTCGGACATCAGGATGCTCAAGGTCGGCATGAAGAACAGCGCCACGCCGATGCCCATGAACAGCTGCACCAGGGCGATGTGCTGGAAGTCCACCTCATTGGTGAAGCTGGCGCGCATGAAGCAGCTCAAGCCAATCGCCAGGAACGCCAGGCCCGCCAGGACGCGCAGGTCGAATCGGTGCGCGTACTTGCCGACAAACGGCGACATCAGCACCGGCAGAATACCGATCGGCGCCACGGCCAGGCCGGCCCAGGTCGCGGTGTAGCCCATCTGGGTTTGCAGCCACTGCGGCAGGATCAGGTTGATGCCGAAGAAGCCCGCGTAGCCGAGGACCAGCACGATGGTGCCGATGCGGAAGTTGCGGTAGGCAAACAGCCGCAGGTTGACCACTGGGTGTTTGTCGGTCATCTCCCAGATGATGAACACCGCCAGGGCAATCACCGAAATCGCCGCCCCCACGATGATGAAGTTGGATTCGAACCAGTCCAGGTCGTTGCCCTTGTCGAGGATGATCTGCAACGCGCCGACCCCGACGATCAAGCTCAACAACCCCACATAGTCCATCGGCTGGTAGCTGGTGACCACCGGGCGTTTCTTCAACTGCGAACGCACCACCATCACCGCAAAGATGCCGATGGGCACGTTGATGAAGAAGATCCACGGCCAGCTGTAGCTGTCGGTGATCCAGCCGCCGAGGATGGGACCGGCAATCGGCGCCACCACCGTGACCATCGCCAGCAGTGCCAGGGCCATGCCGCGCCTCGCCGGCGGGTAGACCGCGATCAGCAACGTCTGGGTCATCGGGTACAACGGCCCCGCCACCAGGCCTTGCAACACCCGAAAGCCGATCAGCTCGGGCATCGACGTGGAAATACCGCAGAGAAACGAGGCCAGCACAAACAGCACGGTGGCCCAGAGAAACAGCTTCACCTCGCCGAAGCGCCGGCTCAACCAGCCGGTCAGCGGCAGGGCAATGGCGTTGCTCACCGCAAACGAGGTGATCACCCAGGTGCCCTGCTCCGAACTCACGCCAAGGTTGCCGGAAATGGTCGGCAACGCCACGTTGGCGATCGTGGTATCGAGCACCTGCATGAAGGTCGCCAGCGACAGGCCAATCGTGGCCATCACCAAGCTGGGTGGCGAGAAAGACGCGTTATGGCTCATCAGCGTTGCACAGCCTTGGGCGCGGCGAGGCTGTTGTCATGAATCAACTGGGTGATCATGGCATCGGCTTCGGCCAACTGGCGGTCATACACGTTGGTGGTGAACGAGGCCTTTTGGGGTGCCTGTTGCGCCAGTACCGGGCCGCTGCGGTCGTGCAGGTCGACGTTGACCACCGTGCTCAAGCCCACCCGCAGGGGGTGTTTGGCCAGTTCTTCGGCATTGACGTGGATGCGTACCGGCACCCGTTGCACGATCTTGATCCAGTTGCCGGTGGCGTTCTGCGCAGGCAGCAAGGCAAACGCGCTGCCGGTGCCGGCGCCGAGGCTGTCGATGGTGCCGCTGAACTTCACATCGCTGCCGTAAATGTCTGCTTCGATGTCCACCGGTTGGCCGATACGCATATTGCGCAGTTGGGTTTCCTTGAAGTTGGCGTCGATCCACAACTGGTTCAGCGGGATCACCGCCATCAACGCCGTCCCCGGCTGCACGCGCTGACCCAGTTGCACGGTGCGCTTGGCCACATAGCCGGTGACGGGGGCGATCAGGGTGCTGCGCGCATTAGCCAGGTAGGCCTGGCGCAGTTGCGCGGCGGCGGCTTGCACGTCCGGATGGGACGAGATCACCGTGTCGTCGACCAGGGCGTTGCTGCTTTTGAGCTGCTGCTCAAGGTTGGTCAGGGCATTCTTGGCCGCGGTCAGGCTGTCGCGGGCGTGGGACAGTTCTTCCTGGGAAATCGCCCCGCCCTGGGCCAGGGTCTTACGCCGGTTGTAGTTGTCCTGGGCAGTTTGCACGTCGGCTTTCTGCGCATTGACCTGGGCTTTCATGCCGTCGACGTTGCTGTACAAGCCCCGCACCTGGCGCACGGTGCGGGCCAGGTTGGCCTGCGCACTTTGCAGGCCGACCGCCGCGTCGTTGGGGTCGAAGTTGATCAGCACCTGGCCTTCGTGGACCAGGTCGCCATCGTCGGCGCCGATGCTGACCACGGTGCCGGTGACCAGCGGGGTGATTTCCACCACGTTGCCGTTCACGTAGGCGTCGTCGGTGCTTTCATTGAAGCGACCGTAGAGTTCATACCAGCCCCACACGCCGACCACGCCGAGGATGACGATCAGCACCAGGCCGACCAGCATGACTTTGCGTTTGCGCGGGTTGTTATCGGGCGTTCCCGTTGCGTTGTTGCTTTCGGCAGTGGCCATGTCAGTTACCTCAAATTATTCCGTGCGTGTAGCTGGGGTGGTCGATGCCACATTTGCGGCGTCGTAGCCGCCACCCAGGGCTTGCATCAATTGGATCGACAGATCGATTTGCGCGGCGTTCAAGGTCGCCAGCTGACGCTGGGCCTGCAGCAATTGCTGCTCGATGCTGAGCACGTCCAGGTAGTTGCCGATCCCGGAGCTGTAACGCTGCATCGCGGTGTCGTAGGACTGCTGGGCAATGTCCGCGGCGTGTTGCTGGGCCTGGATTTGCCGACCGGTTTCGCGCAGTTGTGAAAGGCTGTTGCCGATATCGCCGAGGGCTTGCACCAGGGTTTTGTTGTACTGGGCCACGGCCAGGTCATAGTCGGCATCGCGCGCATCGAGGTTGGCGCGCAGGCGGCCGCCATCGAAAATCGGCAGCGAAATCGTCGGCGCAATGTTGAAGAAGCGGCTGGCCGAACCGAACATCGCATCCCCCAGCAACGACTCCGCCCCGGCGCTCGCGCTCAGGTTGAGGTTGGGGTAGAAGCTGGCCTTGCCGGCGGCGATGTTCTTGCTCGCCGCTTCCACCCGCCAACGTGCGGCGATCAGGTCCGGGCGCCGGCCCAGCAGTTCGGCGGGCAGCACCGAGGGCACAGCGACGGCGCTAGGCTTGAGCACCGCCGGGCGCGCCAGTTCGTTGCCGCGGTCCGGGCCTTTGCCGAGCAATACCGCCAGGGCGATTTTCGCGCTCTGCAGTTGTTTTTCCGCATCGATCAGTTGCGACTGGGAGCTGGCTTCCAGGCTTTCGGTCTGCTGGTACTGGTACCGGCTGTCGATGCCCGAGTTCAGGCGGCGCTGGCTCAGGCTGAGCATTTGCCGGGTGCGCTTGAGGTCGTCATTGGCCAGGTCCCGCACGATATGCGCCTGGCCCAGGTCGCTGTAGGCCTTGGCCACATCGGCCGCCAGGGTCAGGCGCGCGGCCTGCTGGTCGACTTCGGCGGCGCGGGCCTGGCCCAACGCGGCTTCCCAGGCAGCACGCTGGCCGCCCCAGAGGTCGAAGTTGTAGTTGAAGCTGGCGCCGATGTTTCGCACCGTCGAGTAGGCATCGCCCTGCCCCAGCGGGTCCTTGTCCCTGGCCAGGCGCGAACGGCTCACACCGGCGCTGGCGTCCAGGGTCGGCAGGCGTGCGGCGTTGGCGGCATAGGCGGCGGCTTCGGCCTGGTGGGCACGGGCGCTGGCCACTTGCATGTCGGGACTGTTTTGCAGGGCTTCCTGGATCAAACCGTCGAGCTGCGGATCGCCGAGGCTTTTCCACCAGTCGGCGCTGGGCCAGGCGGCGCTCGACAGGGTCACGCCGGTCAACGACTTACCGGTCTGCAGGGTGTTCGCGTCGAGGCGTTGGCCCTGGGTGTCGAGGCCGCTGAAATTGGCGCAACCGGCCATGCTCATGGCCGCCAGCACCAGGCAAAGGGCACGTGTGTTCATGCTTTACCTACCCGCTGCAGGGTGATCGGATCACCGGCAGCTATCAGCATTTTCATGAGGATCTTTTCCAGGATTTGCAATTCACCCGGCTCCAGTGCGCTGGCCAACTGGTTCAACGCCTCGGCGCCGATGTACGGCAGCCTGTCCGCCAGGCGCTGGCCGTCATCGGTCAACACCAGTTGCACTTGGCGACGGTCCAGCGCCGAACGCTTGCGATCAAGCAGGCCTTTTTGCTCCAGGCGATCGAGCATGCGGGTCATCGAACCGCTGTCCAGGGACAGGTGGCGGCACAGCTCCGCCGGGGTGTCGACACCGAACTGCGCCATGATGATCAACACCTTGAACTGCGCGGCGGTGATGCCGTGCGGTTCCATATGGATGTCGATGATTTTGTCTTTAAGGATCGCCGCACGGCCCAGCAACAGCCCGAGGCGGCAGTTGTGGAAGTTGTCCGGGGTGAAGTGTTTCATCGGAAGTCACCTTATTACTGCCTAGGCAGCGAATGTGTGACGAGATATTACTGCTTAGGCAGCTAATGTCAAATGAAATGATTAGCTTGCTTGGTATATGCGAGCGCAGGCACCCGCTCCCACTTTTTTACCGAGTCCGGCGCTAGAAATCGCGCTTGTAGAAAATATCCAACGAACTGGCCACCCCACTGGCCACTTCCAGGTACACCTTCTTGCTCAACAGGTAACGCAAGGCAATGGTGCTGGCCGGCTCGAACACCCCGACCCCATAACGCAGGCTGAGCTTCTCCGAGATCTTGCCGCTGGCGACCACGGCGGTGTTGGTGCCGCTGCCTTGGGTGTCGAGCTCGAAATCCTGGATGCCGAGGTCCTTGGCAATGTCCGAGGTCACGCCGGCACTGCCCATCAAGCCCAGGCCCAGGGCGGCTTGAGCGAGCATATTGTTGTCTTCACCGGTGGTGCTCAGCGGACGGCCGAGCACCAGGTAGGACAGCGCCTGCTCCTGGCTCATGGCCGGCTCGGAGAAGATCTGCGTAGTGGGCTGTTCGGCGCTGCCGCTCAGGCGGATACCAGCGACGACATCGCCGGTCTTGCGGATCGCTTCGATATCCAGATAAGGCTGGTCGAGCGGCCCGGCGAACAGCAAACGCGCACGGCGCACATCCAGCTTCTGGCCGTAGGCACGGTAGCGGCCGTCGTTGAGCCACAGCTCGCCGCGGGTGTCCAGGTTGTCGCCGATATGCACATGCCCCTGCACCTTGGCGGTGAGGCCGAAGCCCGAGAAGTTGAGCTGGTCTTCACCCACCGCCACGTCGATATCCATTGCCATTGCCATCGGCGGCTTGCCCTCTTCGGTCTGGCTGCCGACGATCACCGTGTCATCGGAGACCTTGACCGTCGACGGCGGCAGTTCGCGCACGGTGATGTCACCCCGCGGGATCTGCACCTTGCCGGCGATCGCGAGCTTGTCGTTCTTCAGGCTGATCTTCAGGTCGGGCGCGACTTCCAGCACCGCGTAAGGTTCGACGGTGACCGGCAGATGCGAGCCTTGCAGGCTGAGGTCAACCGCCAGAGCGCGCCCCCAGTCGATGTGGCCCTTGAGGCTGCCCTGCCCGGCCTTGCCGCTGTGCCAGCGGCCATCGAGTTGCACGCTTTCGCCAGCAATCAGCGCCTGTACGTTCAAGCCTTCGAGGCTGATGGGCAGTTCCGCCCCGGAAATCTCGCCGCCCACCAGGTTCATGCTGCCGTTGACCAGCGGCGCCAGCAGGCCACCGGAGATGCGGCCATTGCCGTTGAGCTTGCCGTTGAGTTTTTCCACCATCGGCACAAACGGCCGCGCCACGGTGAGGTCCAGACCGGTGAGGCTGAAAGTACCGGTGATCGGCTTGTTTTTCGCCAGCGGGTTGATCTGTGCCTGCAACCGCAACTCACCGAGCTTGCCGCCCTGGAAGTTGAGCTGGGTGTCGATGCGCTTGGGGTTGAGGGTGGCGTCCAATTGCAGCGTGTCGTAGGGGAAATCCAGCCACTGGTGCTTGTCCTTGACGCGCAACGTGCCGCCACTGGCATCCACTGCGATCACGCCTTTGGGGCCGCTGGCCGGCAGGTCGAGCTGTACGTCGGCGTTGAGCGTGCCCTGCCAGGCGAAGTCCTTGGGCAACCAGGCCGCCAGGCTATCGATGGGGAATTGCTTGAGGTGGTAACGCAGCTTCGGTTCAGGCATCAGGCGCTGATCTTCAGCACACAGGCTGGCCGGGCCCGCGACCCAGCAGTGGGCGGCGAAGGTCAGCCTGCCATCGGCCAGGCGCTCGATTTTCGCCGGGGCCTGCAGCTTCCAGTCCTGGCCGCCGGCCTGCACGTCACCGCTGGCCAGGCGTCCGCGCCAGTTGCCTTGGTCGAGGTTGCCATCCAGGGCCAGGGCCAGCTTGACCAGTGGGCCGGCCAGATCCAACTGGACCTTCTGTTGCCTGACATCGCCCTGGGCGCTGGCTGTCAGGGTGCCGACTTGGGTGTCGCCGCTTTGGATGCCGCTGCCCTTGAGGTCGATCTTTGCGCGCTGGGCGTTATCGAGCGTGGCGTCGAGGCTCAGGCTTTGCAGGCGATTGTCGGCAAACGCCAGTTGCTGGCCCTTGAGGTCGAGTTTGCCTTGAGGCGCTTTGAGGCTACCGGCCACATCGAGTCGGCCATTGACCTGCCCGCGTAACTGCGGCCACAGCTGGGCCAGCCGCGTCAGTTTGATATCGATCTGCCCGGCCAGGCGTTGTTGCAGGCTGCCGCTGCCGTTGATGCGGTTGTCGCCCAGGCGGATATCCAGGTTGGCCAGGGTCCATTGCTCACCCGCGCCTTCGGCCTTGGCGGCCAATACGGCGGGCTGCCCGCGCAGACGGCCCTTGAGGCCGAGGTCGGCGCTCAGTTTGAGCTGCTGGTTCTTGAACTCGCCTTTGCTGCGCAGCGGTCCGGCCAGCGTGCCCGGCAACTCCGCGACCCAATACGCCGGGTTCAGCGCCGACAGGTCGAGCGCCGTGTCCCAGGCGATGCCATCGGCAAACTGCAGGTTGAGGTGGCCTTCGGCCTTGCCTTGGCCAGCGGTCAGTTTCAGCTCGGGCAGGAACACTTGTTTGAGGTCGCCGCTGAACGGCGTGACCACATTGAATTTGCCCGCGGGGCCATCGAGGTCGGCCTTGAGGTTGCCGAGGTAGTTGCCGTCTTTATAGAAAATTTCACCATTGAAGGTGCGCAAGGTGACTTGCGGCTCGTCAATCAAGGGGTAGAGGCGATGCCAGGGAAAGTCCAGCCAATCGATTTTCGCATCGGCTTGAAAGCCCTGCTGCCAGTCCAGCTGTGCCGTGAGTTTCAAGCTTTGTTTGTCACCGGCACTCAGATCCAGGCCGGCGATCTGCGCGCCCTTGGCATCGACCTTACCTTGCAGCAGTAAGTCCACCGGGCCCTTTTCTGCGGGCAGTACGGCTTTGCCGAGCAATTGGTAACCGCTGTCCAGGTCGCCTTTGGCGGTGAGGTCAAGTTGATTGAGTTGCAGGGTGTCAGGCAAATCGGCGCTGGGTTTGAAGGCGTCGGCGGTGATGTGCAGCTGTGCCGGCAGGTTTTCCACCAGCGGCTGCAACTCGCCGCTGAGCTTGGCCGGCAGGTAGCCGCTGCTGTCGGCGTCGAGCTTGAGGGTCTTGAGCAGGTCGCCATCGGCCCTGAACGCCACCGTCCACGGCGCGCCGCCGGGGGCGTAAGGCAGGCTCAGGTTGCCGCTGGCGGTCAACGGCCAGTCACCGCTGGGTTGGAGTAGCCCGGACAGGTCCAGCACCAGATCATCGCGTTGCAGATGCACGGAATCGATCTGCAGGCCCGCGGCGGTCCAATGCGCCGCCAGTTGCATACCCTTGAGTTCCTCACTGCCGTTAAACAGCAGGCTGCCGACGCGAACGTCGCCCAACTGGAGCGCAACCGGCAACTTCAGCGCCGGCAGCTGGATCGGCCCGCTGCTCGGCTCCGTGCTCGGCGCAAATTGCAGGCTGACTTGATCCACCGCCAACCGGTCAATGCACAGCGTCAGGCGCAGCAGGCAGGCCGGCGACCAGTCGAACGTCGGCGCGTTGAGCTCGACACGGTCACTGCCCTGCTGCCACAGCAGATGCTCGGCACTCCATTGGCCGCCCAAACGGCCCTGGAAATTATCCACGCTCAAGCCCGGCACCTGGCCCAACGCCCAACGGCTGCCCGCCTGGGTTCCGAGTACGGTCCACAGCGCCAGCAACACCATGGCCAGGAGGGCAACGGCAGCCAGCCCGGCTATTTTCAAACCACGCATCACAGCTCAGGCCCCATGGAAAAGTGCAAACGGATACCGCCCGGGTCTTCCAGGGCATGGGCCAGGTCAAGGCGAATCGGCCCGACGGGCGACACCCAGCGCAGGCCGACGCCCACGCCGGTTTTCAGGCTTGGCATTTCCAGGGTGTTGAAGGAGTTGCCCTGGTCGATAAAGGTCGCGATCCGCCATTTTTCGGCGATGGAGTATTGATACTCGGCGCTCAAGGCCACCATGTAGCGGCCACCGATGCGGTCGCCACGGTCGTTCTCCGGCGACAGGGTCTGGTACTCGTAACCACGCACGCTCTGGTCGCCACCGGCAAAGAAACGCAGCGACGGCGGCACCGACTTGTAGCCGTTGGTGGCGCTGCCGCCGATCTGCGCCCGCGCGAGGAAGCGGTGCTTGTCCCACACGGTGGTCAGGCCTTTGACCATGGCCGTGCCGTAAAGCAGGTTGGTGTCGGAGCCGAAGCCTTCCTTGGCCAGCTTGGTGTCGAATTGCAGGCGATAGCCGTGGTGGGGATCGATGCGGTTGTCGCTGCGCAAATAGGAATAGCTGAGCCCCGGCATCAACAGGTTGCTCAGGCCCGAGTCATCGCCCAGGCGATATTCTTCACGCTGCCACTTGAGGGAGACCACCCGGGTCCAGCCGCTGGGCAACTTGCTGTGCCATTCCGGGCCGAGGGTGAGCAATTTACTCAGGGTGTCGGTGTTGGCCAGTTCTTCATTCTGGTAGCCGCCGGCAAAACGCAGTTTGTCGGTAAGCGGTGGGTCGAGCGGGATGTCGTACCACAGGCCGACGTTCTGCCGTGGCGCCGACAATTCGGCTTCCCAGCCATAACTGTGGCCCTGCGGATTGACCCAGTGGCGCGTCCAGTTGGCTTTGCCGCGCGGGCCGACGTCGGTGGAAAAGCCGAGGCCCAGGCCCATGGTGCGTGGCTTGCGGGTTTCCAGTTGCACTGCGACCGGGATCACATCGTTGGCCGACGCAGCCGGCGCGGCGTCCACCCGCACGCCTTCGAAAAAGCCGCTGGCTTGCAGGTTCTGGTTCAACTCGGCAATCAGTTCGGAATCGTAGGGCGCGCCGTTTTTGAACGGCACCATGCGTTGCAACAGTTCTTCATCGAACGGCGTATCGCCAGCAAAATTGACCTTGCCCAAGGTGTAGCGCGGGCCGCTGTCATACACCAGTTCGATATCGGCGACGCCCGCCTTGGGGTCGACCGACAGGGTCTGGCGGGTAAAGCGCCCATTGAAAAAGCCGTAGCGCGAGGCCTGGTTCTGGATCAGACGCTTGGCGTCTTCGTAATGGCCGTGGTTGAGCACGGCACCGGATTCAAGGTCGCGGCTGGCAGGCACACGAAAGGCTTTGAGGGCGGCGGCCGGGCCGTCGACCCGAATGGTCACGTCGCGCAAATGCACCGGTTCGCCGGGCTCGATGGTCAGGGTCAGGCGCGGGTTCTTGCCGCCCTGCACATCACTGCTGATCTGCGGCTGATAGAAGCCCAAGGCCTGGGCCGCTTTGCGCGCCTGCTCTTCGGCGCCACGGCTGAAGCGCAGCAACGCTTCTTCATCGCGATCGCCTACCCCGCCGATGTAGCCTTCGATGTTGGCTTTCAACGCGTCGTTTGAGGGTTTGACTCGCACGTCCAGTTCGCTTTGCGCCAAAGCGCCGCAGCTTGTGAACAGCAGAATCAAGCCGCTGGTGAATCTTCCTGGAAACTTCATAGGCGCGGATGCTACACGAGCTGGAGAGACTCTTTGAACTCAGATTTATCTGAAAATCCTGACTCAAGTCGTTACAGCCTGTAACGGCTGTGGATTGGCATGAAAAAACACATGCTCCAGGATCGGTCCTACAGCAACTTCGCCGATTTCCTCATAACCCTGACGCTTGTAGAACTCCAGGTAACGTGAGTTGCCGGTATCGAGCACCACACCGGACGAATGCGGGTCCTCGGCGCACCAGTTGTGTACCGCGCCGAGCAGTTGCTCACCGAAGTGCTTGCCCTGGAATTGCGGGTGAATACCCAGCAACGGCAACACATGCACCGAATCGCTGGGCAGGCACGCCAGCACCGCCTGGTGATAATCCAGGTAACGCCGCGTCCCCCGCACACCGGTGCTCAACCACATGCGCAATTGCCACGCCCAGCTCTCGGTGATGCCCAGGCGCCGCTGGGGTGGCGCGATCAACGCAACGCCGATCAGTCGGTCGTCGACGAACAGGCCGATGGCGGGAAGCTTCTGGAAGAAATGCTGTTTGACCAACTCGCGCACGGTGGCACGGACCCGCTGCTCATACCCCGGCCGCTCAGCTTCGAAGATGTAGGCGAACGTCGGCTCATGGCGATAAGCCTGGTACAGCAGGGAGCGCGCTTCGCTGGAATAGTCGCTATTGAGCAGGCGGATTTCGGCAATCGCAGTTGAAGTGTCAGACATACAGTGAATCTCCCTGGGCGCCATTCAAAAGACGGCGTTCTTATGGGTACGAACTTACGCAGCGCGAGTCGTTCCCAGACATTAGCAGCGCATCCGTCCTACCGCCACGCTGGCCCCCGTCCGACTTGTCGGCTAGCATCGCCCTTTTGCCAGACTGGACAGCCGACCATGAAAATCGTCTCTTTCAATATCAACGGGCTACGGGCTCGCCCGCATCAGTTGGCGGCGCTGATTGAAAAGCATCAACCCGATGTGATCGGCCTACAGGAAACCAAGGTCCACGACGACCAGTTCCCGCTGGCCGAAGTGCAGGCCCTGGGGTATCACGTGTACTACCACGGCCAGAAAGGCCACTACGGCGTGGCCCTGCTCTCGCGCCAGGAAGCGCTGAGCGTACACAAAGGCTTTGCCAGCGATGAAGAAGACGCCCAGCGTCGCTTTATCTGGGGCACCTTCGCCGATGCGCAAGGCAACCCGATCACCATCATGAACGGCTATTTCCCCCAAGGCGAAAGCCGCGACCACCCCACCAAGTTCCCGGCCAAGCAGCGCTTCTACGCAGACCTGCAACAGTTGCTGGAAAGCCAGTTCAGCAACGACCAGGCGCTGGTGGTAATGGGCGATGTGAATATTTCCCCGGAAGACTGCGACATCGGCATTGGCCCCGACAATGCCAAGCGCTGGCTGAAAACCGGCAAGTGCAGCTTCCTGCCGGAAGAGCGCGAGTGGATGGCCCGCCTGAAGAACTGGGGCCTGGTGGACAGCTTCCGCCACCTCAACCCCGACGTGACCGACCGCTTCAGCTGGTTCGACTACCGCAGTCGCGGGTTTGAAGATGAACCCAAGCGTGGCCTGCGTATCGATGTGATCCTGGCGTCCAACGGCTTGCTGCCCAGGGTCAAGGATGCTGGGGTGGACTACGAACTGCGCGGCCTGGAAAAACCCTCGGACCATGCACCGATCTGGCTGGAATTGAGCTGACTTCACGGACGGCGCGCTTAAACAATGTGGGAGCAAGCCCGCTCTCACATTTTTACGGTTGAGTGACAGTCATATTACTGAAACCCAACTGACTTAATCTCGCGGCACTCCCTTTGCCTTGAGACGGTGCCGGCATGATCCTGCGCGTTCTGTTACTGCTGACCCTTTTTCCCCTGAGTGCCGTTAGCGCGCCGCTGCCCATCCCCGATCAGGGCCCCGCCTTGCGCATCCAGGGCTCCAACACGATCGGCGCGGCGCTTGGCCCGGCGCTGGTCAAGGGGTTGATGGAGCAGCAGGGGCTGCAAGGGGTCCACGCTGAACCCGCCGAAGGCGCCAATGAACAGCGCGTGATCGGCAAGACCCGCCAGGGCAAGACGCTGACCATCGAGGTCGACGCCCATGGTTCCAGCACCGGTTTTGCCGCCCTGCACAAAGCCAGCGCCGACCTCGCCGCCGCCTCCCGCCCGATCAAAGACAGCGAACTGGTGGACCTCGAACCCCTGGGCGACCTGAAAAGCCCCGAGGCCGAACAGGTGATCGCCATCGACGGCCTGGCCATCATCCTCAACCCGCGCAACCCGCTGAATACGCTGAACACCGAGCAACTGGCGCAAATCTTCAACGGTGAGATCAGCACCTGGGAAGCACTCGGCGGCATCGGCGGGGCGATTCATTTATATGCGCGGGATGATCGGTCGGGCACCTATGACACCTTCAAGGACCTGGTCCTGAGCCGTCGCGGCAAGCCCCTCGCCGCGTCGGCCAAGCGGTTCGAGGCCAGCGAGCAACTGTCGGACGCGGTGAGCCAGGACCCGCAAGGCATCGGTTTCATCGGCCTGCCCTATGTGCGCCAGGCCAAAGCGGTGGCGATCGTCGACGGTGACTCGCAACCGATGCTGCCGCTGAACAGCCTGATAGCCACCGAGGACTACCCGCTGTCGCGCCGCCTGTTCTTTTACCTACCGCCGACCACGCACAATCCGTGGGCCAAGGCGCTGGTGGACTTCACCCAGAGCAGCAAGGGCCAGGCGATCGTGGCGGCCAACGGGTTTATCGCGCAGCGGGTCCAGGCGATAAGCGTGGAGCCGCGCCCGTCCATGCCCGAGGACTATCAGGCAATTGCCCGCGAGGCCCAGCGCCTGACGGTGAATTTCCGCTTCGAGGAAGGCAGCGCGAGCCTGGACAACAAGGCGCGCCAGGATGTGCAGCGCGTGGTGGCGTATATAAAAGGCCACGGCAAGCTCGACAAGCAGGTGACGCTGGTAGGGTTTGGCGATATCAAGAATGACCCCGAACGCGCGGCGCTGTTGTCCAAGCTGCGGGCGATGGCGGTGCGTCGGGAATTGGTCAAGAGCGGCGTGGTGCTCCGCGATATCCGCGGGTTCGGCGCGCAGATGCCGGTGGCGGCGAATACCGCGGATGAGGGCCGGATCAAGAATCGGCGGGTGGAGGTTTGGGTGTACTGAGGTTTGTGTTTTGTGTTGTTCGCACGGGCCTCGTCGCGGGCAAGCCCCCTCCCACAGTTGACCGAGTTGTGCATGAGAACGCGGTCTAGTGTGGGAGGGGGCTTGCCCGCGACGGCAGGCGACGCGGTGTTACTGCCCGCCGCGCATCAACTCTTTAGGCACATACTTGCCGATCTCGAACTTGCCGATCGCCGCACGGTGGACTTCGTCCGGGCCATCGGCCAGGCGCAGGGTGCGTTGCATGGCGTACATGTAGGCCAACGGGAAGTCGTTGGAGACGCCGGCGCCGCCATGGATCTGGATCGCGCGGTCGATCACCTTCAACGCCACGTTCGGCGCCACCACCTTGATCTGGGCGATTTCGCTTTTCGCCACTTTGTTACCCACGGTGTCCATCATGTAGGCGGCTTTCAGGGTCAGCAGGCGTGCCATGTCGATTTCCATGCGCGAGTCGGCGATCTTGTCGATATTGCCGCCCAGGCGCGCCAACGGTTTGCCGAACGCGGTGCGGCTGATGGCGCGTTTGCACATCAGTTCCAGCGCGCGCTCGGCCATGCCGATGGAGCGCATGCAGTGGTGAATGCGGCCCGGGCCAAGACGCCCCTGAGCAATTTCAAAGCCGCGACCTTCACCCAGCAGGACGTTTTCATACGGCACGCGCACGTTGTCGAACAGCACTTCGGCGTGGCCGTGGGGCGCATCGTCGTAACCGAACACCGGCAGCGGGCGCACGATTTTCACGCCAGGGGCGTCCACCGGCACCAGGATCATCGAGTGCTGCTGGTGGCGCGGCGCATCGGGATTGCTCAGGCCCATGAAGATCAGGATCTTGCAACGCGGGTCGCAGGCGCCGGAGGTCCACCATTTTTTGCCGTTGATCACCCACTCGTCGCCCTGGCGCTCGGCGCGGGCGGCCATGTTGGTCGCGTCCGAGGAGGCCACGTCGGGCTCGGTCATGGCGAAGGCCGAGCGGATCTCGCCGCGCAACAGCGGTTCGAGCCAGCGCTGTTTCTGTTCGGCGTTGGCGTAGCGCACCAGCACTTCCATGTTGCCGGTGTCCGGGGCGGAGCAGTTGAACGGCTCCGGGCCCAGCAGCGAACGGCCCATGATTTCCGCCAGCGGCGCGTATTCAAGGTTGGTCAGGCCAGCGCCCAGTTCGGATTCGGGCAGGAACAGGTTCCACAGGCCTTCGGCTTTCGCCTTGGCTTTGAGCTCCTCCATGATCGCGGTGGGCTGCCAGCGGTCGCCTTCGCTGACCTGGCGTTCGAACACCGGTTCGGCCGGGTAAACGTAAGCGTCCATGAACGCAGTGACGCGTTCACGCAGTTCCTGAACCTTGGGCGAATAGGCGAAATCCATGAGCAGCTCCCTTCTTTGAGAGGTTGTTTAGGTCATGCAATCGATGCTAGAACAGCGTTGATAATTTACCTAGCCTATTCTCGGCGTGTATTAACATTCATCACCGATATATGATCGGGGCATGGCCACCTAACAATAAGAGCGCAACGAAATGAATCTGAGCAAGGTCGACCTCAACCTGTTTATCGTCTTTGACGCGATCTACACCGAAGCCAACCTGACCCGTGCCGGGCAGATTGTCGGCATCACCCAACCGGCGGTGTCCAACGCTCTGGCACGCCTGCGCGAGACCTTCAACGACCCGCTGTTCGTGCGGACCGCCCAAGGCATGGTGCCCACGCCGATGGCGCAGAACATCATCGGCCCGGTGCGCAACGCACTGTCATTGCTGCGCGTGTCGGTGCAGGAAAGCCGGATTTTCAACCCGCAACAGGCGGCCAAGACCTACCGCATCAGCATGACCGACTTGACCGAAGCGGTGATCCTGCCACTGCTGTTCCAGCGCTTGCGTCGCCTGGCGCCGACGGTGGTGATCGAGAGTTTCCTGTCCAAACGCCGCGAGACCACCAAGGAACTGGCCGCCGGGCGCCTGGATTTTGCCGTCGACGCACCGCTCAACACCGACCCGCAGGTGCGCCACGTCAAGCTGATGGAAGACCGCTACGTGTGCGCCATGCGCAAGGGCCACCCGATGGCGGGCAAGGACAAGTTCACCCTGGATGATTACCTGTCGCTGACCCATATCCATATCTCCAGCCGCCGCAACGGCCTGGGCCATGTCGACCTGGCCCTGGGCAAGATGGGCATCCAGCGCAAGATCGCCCTGCGCTCCCAGCACTACCTGATGGCCTCGCAAGTGTTGCAGCAGACCGACATGGTGATGACCGTGCCCGAGCGCTTCGCCCGCCGCCATGAACTGCACTGGTTCAACCTGCCGGTCAACGACGTGCCGCCGGTGGAAACCCACCTGTACTGGCACGAGAGCACCGACCAGGACCCCGCCAACCGCTGGATGCGCGAGCAAATGATCGAGTTGTGCCAGCAGGTCACGGCGCACGAGAAGAAACTCGACAAGCTGCAAGCCTGAACCTGTCGCCGTGTAGGAGCGAGCTTGCTCGCGAAAAACCCGAGGGCGCCTTTGGGTATCAGGGCTACCGCGTTCTCGTTGACGTTTTTCGCGAGCAAGCTCGCTCCTACAGGGATTGATGATCGACCTTGACGTTTACGTCAACCTGACATTAGCTTAGCGCCAAGACTTTCTTGAGCGCCTTCATGAGCACGACCTACAGCATTTCCGACCTCGCCCGCGAGCTCGACATCACCACCCGCGCCATTCGCTTCTATGAGGAACAAGGCCTGCTGGCCCCGGAACGCCGGGGCCAGGAACGCATCTACTCGGCGCGGGACAAGGTCAGCCTCAAGCTGATCCTGCGCGGCAAGCGCATCGGTTTTTCCCTGGCCGAATGCCGTGAACTGATCGAACTCTACGACCCCACCAGCGGCAACCATGTCCAACTCAACAGCATGCTGGTGAAAATCGCCGAGCGTCGCGAACAGTTGGAGCAGCAGTTGCTGGACATCGAACAAATGAAGCTGGAACTGGACACCGCCGAAGAGCGCTGCACCCAGGCCCTGGCCGAAACCATCCAAGGCCAGGCTGGCCATTGATCATAAGGTAGTTGCCATGTCCCTCCCCTCCCACGTGCGCCTGGTCGAAGTCGGCCCGCGCGACGGTTTGCAGAATGAAGCCCAACCCATCAGCGTGGCCGACAAGGTGCAGTTGGTGGATGCCCTCAGCGCCGCGGGCCTGAGCTACATCGAAGTCGGCAGTTTTGTTTCGCCCAAATGGGTGCCGCAGATGGCCGGTTCCGCCGAAGTCTTTGCGCAGATCCAGCGCCAGCCCGGCGTGACCTACGGCGCGCTGGCGCCGAACCTGCGCGGCTTTGAAGATGCGCTGGCCGCCGGGGTCAAGGAGGTCGCGGTGTTTGCTGCGGCGTCCGAGGCGTTTTCGCAGCGCAACATCAACTGCTCGATCAGCGAAAGCCTGGAGCGATTCGTGCCGATCATGGCGGCCGCCAAACAGCAGGGTGTCAGTGTGCGCGGCTATGTGTCCTGCGTGCTGGGTTGCCCTTACGAAGGCGCGGTCGCCCCGGAACAAGTGGCGGCGGTGGCCCGCGAGCTGTTTGCCATGGGCTGCTATGAAGTGTCCCTGGGCGACACCATCGGCACCGGCACCGCGGGAGCCACGCGCCGGCTGTTCGAGGTGGTGGGCGCGCACGTGCCACGGGACAAGTTGGCGGGGCACTTCCATGACACCTATGGGCAGGCCGTCGCCAACGTCTACGCCAGCCTGCTGGAAGGGATCAACGTGTTCGACAGCTCTATCGCCGGCCTAGGCGGTTGCCCATACGCCAAGGGCGCCAGCGGTAACGTCGCCACCGAAGATGTGGTGTACCTGCTCAACGGCCTCGGGATCGAGACCGGCATCGACCTGGAGCGATTGATTCTCGCGGGCCGGCAGATCAGCGACGTGCTCGGCCGGCCCAGCGGCTCGCGCGTTGCCGGGGCGCGTAACGCCAGTTGAGTAACTTAGCCGTGACAATGTGTTACCGCAGGCCGGCCGGACGAGTAACACGGGAACATATTTTCCCGTGTTTACCGTAGGGCATTTCCCACAAAAAACTCAACTCATTGATTTTAAACGATTTTTAAAAGTTGGCACGGCTTCTGCTATCTCTATGGCATAACAAGAATAAAAAGCGCCAAACCTAATAAAAATAAGACGAAACGACTCTGACATAACAAAAACAACACGGCAGAGACGCAGCTAACAGATTTTTTTGGAGAAGATGTGCTTCGCAGGGTACGGCATGCCGAAACCCGCAACCGGATAGAGAAAAATAAAACTACCTCAGGTAGCTACCCACTGGTTGGATCGTGTACGAAGAAGCAGATCAGCGCTCAAAAAAATACGTTTGCTCTTGACCCTGGATGGGGTCGCCAAAAACAGCGGTAAAGGGTAACGGTTGCCAAAAACAACAATAGACCGCCCCTCAATAATAAAAAAAGAGCACGTAACAACAAATTAAAGGGGACCTTCGGGTCCCCTTTGTGCTGTCTGGGATTACGCAATTTAAACTGTGGGAGGGGCTTGCTCCCTACCCCCACAAGTTTTCAGCGAAACGACTAAGACTGCGTTCGCAGCTCTTCGATCGAGATCTCGCGCATGCGGAATTTCTGGATCTTGCCGGTGACCGTCATCGGGAATTCATCCACGAACTTGAAATGCTTGGGCGTCTTGAAGTGCGCGATACGCCCCTTGCACCACGTGTGCAACTCCAGCGCGCTGGCCACATGCCCGGGGTGACACTTGACCCAGGCAACAATCTCTTCGCCATAACGCTCATCCGGAATACCAATGACCTGCACATCGGCCACCGCCGGGTGCGCGAAGAAAAACTCTTCCAGCTCGCGCGGGTACACGTTCTCGCCACCGCGAATGATCATGTCCTTGTTGCGCCCGACGATGCACACGTAGCCGTGTTCATCCATGGTCGCCAGGTCACCGGTATGCATCCAGCCGGCGTCGTCGATTGCGTCGCGGGTGCCGTCGGGGTTGTTCCAGTAACCGAGCATCACGCTGTAGCCACGGGTACACAGCTCACCGATCTCGCCACGCGCGACGGTGTGACCGGCGAGGTCGACGATCTTGCTTTCCAATTGCGGCTGGGTGCGGCCGACCGTGGTGACGCGGCGCTCCAGGTCGTCATCGGGGCCGGTCTGCAGGGACACCGGGCTGGTTTCGGTCATGCCGTAGGCAATCTGCACTTCGCTCATGTGCATTTCGCCGATGACCCGGCGCATCACTTCGATCGGGCAGGTGGCACCGGCCATGATCCCGGTGCGCAGGCTGGACAGGTCGAACTCGCCGCGTTGCGGATGGTCGAGCATGGCGATAAACATGGTCGGCACGCCGTACAGGGCGGTGGCGCGTTCTTCGGCGACGGCGGCCAGGGTCAGCAGCGGGTCGAAGCCGTCGTTCGGGTAAATCATGGTGGTGCCGTGGGTGATGCAGCCCAGGTTGCCCATCACCATGCCGAAACAGTGATACAGCGGCACGGGGATCACCAGGCGGTCCTGCGCGGTCAAGCCCAGGCTTTCGCCGACCATGTAGCCGTTGTTGAGGATATTGAGATGACTAAGGGTGGCGCCCTTGGGGAAGCCGGTGGTGCCGGAGGTGTACTGGATATTGACGGCCTGGTCGAAGTGCAGGCTGGCTTGGCGCGCGATCAATCGCTCAGGCGGGATGCCCGCACCAAGGGCCGCCAGTTGCGACCAGGGCAAAAAGCCCGTGGGCGGGCGCGGCGCAAGGCTGATCACGCCGCGCAGGTCCGCCAGTTTTTCGCAGTTCAAGCGGCCGACGGGTTGCTCCGCCAGCTCGGGCAGCAGTTCCTGCAACATCGCGTGGTAATCGGAGGTCTTGAACGAACCGGCACACACCAGCCATTGGCAGCCGGATTGCTTGAGCACGTATTCCAGCTCAGTGCTGCGATAGGCCGGATTGATATTGACCAGGATCACCCCGAGCTTGGCGCTGGCCAGCTGGCTGATGCACCACTCGGCGCAGTTCGGCGCCCAGATGCCCAGGCGATCGCCGCGCTGCAGGCCCAACGCCAGCAGCGCGCGGGCGTGCAGGTCGACGGTCTCCGCCAGTTGCTGCCAGGTGTAGCGGCGTTGCTGGTGACGCACCACCAAGGCTTCCCCATCGGGAGACTGCGCAACCGTGTGATCGAAGGCCTGACCGATCGTCATGGCCAACAAGGTCTTGTCCTGAGAGCCACGGCTGTAGCTCTGATTCGGTTGATCCATAACGACCCCTGTTGTCTTTTTTGTAGGTTGACGTAAACGTAAACTACGATTGACAGCGCCGCAACGCAAGCTTACGTTAACGTAAAGGTGAGCATCCCCTCCCCGGTGCCGTCACCCCACAACAACAAAGCTCAATAAAGGTGCCTGTCCATGAGTTACCCCTCCCTGAACTTCGCCCTCGGCGAAACCATCGACATGCTGCGCGACCAAGTGCAGTCCTTCGTGGCCAAGGAGATTTCTCCGCGCGCGGCACAAATCGACATCGACAACCTGTTCCCCGCCGACCTGTGGCGCAAGTTCGGTGACATGGGCCTGCTGGGCATTACCGTGGCCGAAGAATACGGCGGTGCCGGCCTGGGCTACCTGGCCCATGTGGTGGCCATGGAAGAGATCAGCCGTGGTTCGGCGTCGGTGGCGTTGTCCTACGGCGCCCACTCCAACCTCTGCGTGAACCAGATCAACCGCAACGGCAGCCATGAACAGAAACTCAAGTACCTGCCGAAGCTGATCAGCGGCGAACACGTCGGCGCCCTGGCCATGAGCGAGCCGAATGCCGGCTCCGACGTGGTCTCGATGAAACTGCGCGCCGACAAGCGCGGCGACCACTACGTGCTCAACGGCAGCAAGACTTGGATCACCAACGGCCCCGACGCCAGCACCTACGTGATCTACGCCAAGACCGACCTGGAGAAAGGCGCCCACGGCATCACGGCGTTCATCGTCGAGCGCGACTGGAAAGGCTTCAGCCGCAGTAACAAGTTCGACAAGCTCGGCATGCGCGGCTCCAACACCTGCGAGCTGTTCTTCGATGACGTGGAAGTGCCGGAGGACAACATCCTCGGCGTGCTCAACGGCGGCGTCAAAGTGCTGATGAGCGGCCTGGACTACGAACGCGTCGTACTGTCCGGCGGCCCGACCGGGATCATGCAAGCCTGCATGGACCTGATCGTGCCGTACATCCACGACCGTAAGCAGTTCGGCCAGAGCATCGGCGAATTCCAGCTGATCCAGGGCAAGGTCGCCGACATGTACACCCAACTCAACGCCAGCCGCGCCTACCTGTACGCGGTGGCCCAGGCCTGCGAGCGCGGCGAAACCACGCGCAAGGACGCGGCCGGGGTGATCCTCTACAGCGCCGAACGCGCCACGCAAATGGCCCTCGACGCGATCCAGATCCTGGGCGGCAATGGCTACATCAATGAATTCCCCGCTGGACGCCTGCTGCGCGACGCCAAGCTGTACGAAATCGGCGCCGGCACCAGTGAGATCCGGCGCATGTTGATCGGTCGCGAACTCTTCAACGAAACCCGCTGAAGGAGCGCGCCATGGCCACCTTGCACACCCTGCTCAACCCGCGCTCGGCGGAGTTCGCCGCCAACAGCGCGGCGATGCGCCAACAGGTCGACGCCCTGCACACCCTGCTCGCCCAGGTGCAGCAAGGCGGCGGCGCCAAGGCCCAGGAGCGCCACACCTCGCGCGGCAAACTGCTGCCACGCGAGCGGATCAACCGCTTGCTCGACCCGGGCTCGCCGTTCCTGGAACTCAGCCAACTGGCCGCTCATCAGGTGTATGGCGAAGACGTGCCGGCCGCCGGGGTGATTGTCGGGATCGGCCGCGTGGAAGGCGTCGAATGCATGATCGTCGCCAACGACGCCACGGTGAAAGGCGGCTCCTACTACCCGCTGACGGTCAAGAAACACCTGCGCGCGCAGACCATCGCCGAACAGAACCGCCTGCCATGCATCTACCTGGTGGATTCCGGCGGCGCCAACCTGCCGCGCCAGGATGAGGTCTTCCCCGACCGCGAGCACTTCGGGCGGATCTTCTTCAACCAGGCCAACATGAGCGCCCAGGGCATCCCGCAGATTGCGGTGGTGATGGGCTCGTGTACCGCTGGCGGCGCCTATGTGCCGGCGATGGCGGACGAAGCAATCATGGTGCGCCAGCAAGCCACCATCTTCCTCGCCGGCCCGCCGCTGGTGAAGGCCGCCACCGGTGAAGTGGTCAGCGCCGAAGACCTCGGCGGTGCCGACGTACACTGCAAGATCTCCGGCGTGGCCGACCACTATGCCGACAGCGATGAACACGCCCTGGCCCTGGCCCGGCGCAGCGTGGCCAACCTCAACTGGCGCAAACAAGGCCAGTTGCTGCAACGCACGCCAGTGGCGCCGCTGTACAGCGGCGAAGAGTTGTACGGCGTGATCCCGGCCGATGCCAAGCAGCCGTTCGATGTGCGCGAAGTGATTGCGCGACTGGTGGACGGCTCGGTGTTCGATGAGTTCAAGGCGCTGTTCGGCACCACCCTGGTCTGCGGCTTTGCACACTTGCACGGCTACCCGATAGCGATCCTGGCCAACAACGGCATTCTGTTCGCCGAAGCCGCGCAAAAAGGCGCGCACTTCATCGAGCTTGCGTGTCAGCGCGGGATTCCGTTGCTGTTCCTGCAAAACATCACCGGTTTTATGGTCGGCCAGAAGTACGAGGCCGGCGGTATCGCCAAGCACGGCGCCAAGCTGGTCACGGCGGTGGCCTGCGCCAAGGTGCCGAAATTCACCGTGATCATCGGCGGCAGTTTTGGCGCGGGTAACTACGGCATGTGCGGCCGCGCCTACGACCCGCGTTTTTTGTGGATGTGGCCCAACGCGCGCATCGGCGTGATGGGCGCCGAACAGGCGGCCGGCGTGTTGGTGCAGGTCAAGCGCGAGCAGGCCGAACGCGCCGGCAACGGCTTCAGCGCGCAAGAGGAAGCGGCGATCAAACAGCCGATCCTCGACCAGTACGAAACCCAGGGCCACCCGTATTACTCCAGCGCACGCCTGTGGGATGACGGCGTCATCGACCCGTTGCAGACCCGCGACGTGCTGGCCCTGGCCCTGTCTGCCGCACTGAACGCCCCCATCGAGCCGAGCCGCTTCGGCGTGTTCCGCATGTAAATGGAGCTGTACCCCATGAACGATTTCAACACCCTCGAACTGATCACCGACAGCCGTGGTTTCGCCACGCTGTGGCTCAGTCGCGAAGCCAAGCACAACGCCTTCAACGCCGAAATGATCCGCGAACTGATCATCGCCCTCGACCAGGTGCAGGGCAATGCGTCGCTGCGCTTTCTGGTCCTGCGCGGGCGCGGCAAACACTTCAGCGCCGGCGCCGACCTGGCCTGGATGCAACAGTCGGCCGAACTGGATTACGCCACCAACCTCGACGACGCGCGCGAACTGGCGGAGCTGATGTACAACCTGGCCAAGCTGAAAATCCCGACGCTGGCGGTGGTGCAAGGCGCAGCCTACGGTGGCGCGCTGGGCCTGATCAGTTGCTG
Source organism: Pseudomonas sp. GV105 (assembly GCF_003058185.1). Classification (NCBI taxonomy): domain Bacteria; kingdom Pseudomonadati; phylum Pseudomonadota; class Gammaproteobacteria; order Pseudomonadales; family Pseudomonadaceae; genus Pseudomonas; species Pseudomonas sp. GV105. Next base: position 168,238 of record NZ_QBUF01000006.1, on the reverse strand, counting down.
CGACATGGCGATCGGGGCCGATGACGCGCAGTTCTGCCTGTCGGAAGTACGCATCGGTTTGGCGCCTGCGGTGATCAGCCCGTTTGTGGTGCAAGCCATCGGGGAACGCGCGGCGCGTCGTTATGCGCTCACGGCCGAACGCTTTGGCGGCGAACGCGCGCGCGACATCGGCCTGCTGGCGGAAAGCTATCCGGCCGAAACCCTGGATCAACAGGTCGACCACTGGATTGCCAACCTCCTGCAAAACAGCCCGGCAGCGATGCGTGCAAGCAAGGATCTGCTGCGCGAAGTCGGTAACGGCGCCCTCACCCCGGCGCTGCGGCGCTATTGCGAAAATGCCATCGCCCGGATCCGCGTCAGCGCCGAAGGCCAGGAAGGTTTACGCGCATTCCTGCAAAAACGCCCGCCCAGCTGGCAGTCGCAGGAGCCACGCTCATGAGCACACTGACCACGATACTGGTGGCCAACCGTGGCGAAATTGCCTGCCGCGTGATGCGTACCGCCAAGGCGATGGGGTTGACCACCGTGGCGGTCCACAGCGCCACCGATCGCGATGCGCGCCATAGCCGCGAAGCCGATATCCGCGTCGACCTCGGCGGCAGCAAAGCGACCGACAGTTACCTGCAAATCGACAAACTGATCGCCGCCGCCCAGGCCAGCGGCGCCCAGGCGATTCATCCGGGCTACGGCTTCCTTTCCGAAAACGCCGGTTTTGCCCGTGCCGTCGAGGCGGCCGGGCTGATCTTCCTCGGCCCGCCCGCCTCGGCAATCGACGCCATGGGCAGCAAGTCCGCCGCCAAGTCACTGATGGAAACCGCCGGCGTGCCGCTGGTGCCGGGCTACCACGGCGAAGCTCAGGACCTGGACACCTTCCGCGCCGCCTGCGCGCGCATCGGCTACCCGGTGCTGCTCAAGGCCACGGCCGGTGGCGGCGGCAAGGGCATGAAAGTGGTCGAGGACGTCAGTCAACTGGCCGAAGCCCTGGCTTCCGCCCAGCGTGAGGCGCTGTCGTCCTTCGGCAACGCGCAGATGCTGGTGGAGAAGTACTTGCTCAAGCCACGCCATGTGGAGATCCAGGTATTTGCCGATCAGCAGAGGCACTGCCTGTACCTCAACGAGCGCGATTGTTCGATCCAGCGGCGCCACCAAAAAGTCGTCGAGGAAGCCCCGGCGCCCGGCTTGAGCGGCGACCAGCGCCGGGCGATGGGTGAAGCCGCGGTGCGTGCGGCCCAGGCCATCGGTTATGTGGGCGCGGGCACGGTGGAGTTTTTGCTGGATGCCCGTGGCGAGTTTTTCTTTATGGAGATGAACACGCGGCTGCAAGTGGAGCACCCGGTGACCGAGGCGATTACCGGCCTCGACCTGGTGGCCTGGCAGATTCGCGTGGCCCAGGGCGAAGCGCTGCCGATCACCCAGGCGCAGGTGCCGTTGATCGGCCATGCGATCGAGGTGCGCTTGTATGCCGAAGACCCGGCCAATGATTTCCTCCCCGCGACCGGCCACCTGACGCTGTACCGCGAGTCCGCACCCGGCCCGGGCCGCCGCGTGGACAGCGGCGTCGAGCAAGGCGACAGCGTTTCGCCCTTCTACGACCCGATGCTCGGCAAGCTGATTGCCTGGGGCGAGGACCGCGAACAAGCGCGGCTGCGGCTGTTGAGCATGCTCGACGAGTTCGCCGTCGGCGGACTCAAGACCAACCTGGGCTTTGTGCGACGCATCATCGCCCATCCGGCGTTTGCCGCCGCCGAGCTGGATACCGGCTTTATTCCGCGCTATCAGGACGAACTGCTGCCGCTGCCCGGAGCGTTGAGCGACGAATTCTGGCAGGCCGCGGGTTCGGCCTTCATGCAGAGCCTGCCGGCCGGCGACGGGCCGTGGGCAGACACTCGCGGCTTTCGCGCAGGGCTGCCCGCCGAAGTCTCACTGCACTTGAGCTGCAACGGCCAGGATCGCCTGGTGACGTTGGCGCAACACACGCCGCGACTGCAAGGCGAACAGCTGCTGATCGACCATCAGGGCGTGCGCCGTGCCCATCTGGCCGTGCGTAGCGCAGGCACGCTGTTCCTGCGCTGGGAGGGCGACATGCATGCCGTCAGCCTGTTCGATCCGATTGCGGCAGTCGAAGCCAACCAATCCCACCAAGGCGGCCTCACCGCGCCGATGAACGGCAGCATCGTGCGGGTGCTGGTGGATGTCGGCCAGACCGTCGAAGCCGGCACGCAGTTGGTGGTGCTGGAGGCGATGAAGATGGAACACAGCATCCGCGCGCCCCAGGCCGGCGTGGTCAAGGCACTGTTCTGCCAGGAAGGCGAAATGGTTGCCGAAGGTTGCGCGCTGGTCGAGCTTGAACCCGCGGACTAGAACTTCGCCGTGGCCTGCACGACGACGCCGAGGATGCGGCAATCGTCGCTGAACAGGCGCTTGGGGTAAGTCGGATTGAGCGGCACCAGGTACAGTTGGCCGCTCTCTTCGCGCAACTGGCGGAAGGTCGCCTGCGGGCTGTGCGCCCACTGCGCGACCACCAGCTTGCCGGGTTCGGCGTCGATGGCCGGGTCCACCAGGATCATCATCCCGGCACCGATGCTCAGGCCACTGGGCGCGGTCATCGCGTCGCCGACCACGGGCAGCCAGTAAGCCTCGCCCTGGGCATGGTAGTCCGTCAGTTCGAAGCGCGCCGCGCCGTAGGCCGGGCGCTCTTCGCGAAGTTCGCACACGCCTTTCCAATCGCTGACCGGGTAGCGGAAGTACGGGTTGTAGTGTGGTGGCCCAACCGGCAGCGCATCGGCCTTGCGACGAATATCCAGCGCGACTTCCAGGGAGCCCAGCCCCAGCGCTTCCAGCACCCGGTTCATGTCCGCCAGGCTTGGCACCCGGCGCTTGTTCAGCCAATGCCCGACACCGCCCTGGGACATGCCCAGGCGTTCGGCCAGTTCATCCTGCGTGACCTTGCGGTCTTTCATGTTGGCCCTGACCAACGCGATCCATTTATCCATGGGGCCTGACAATACGTCGCGTATTTTTCAGGGCAATAAACAGTTTGTAGTAATCCATAAAACGACATAAATACGATACGTACTATCATCGGGTATCAGCGTTTCGACACCCAACCCGAGTACCGCCCTATGACGACAAGCCCGTATCGCCTGCCCTGCGAACCCGAATCCCATGAGCTGCTCGACATGCGCAGCAGCGGCGCCGCCCAACGTGCGCTGGATTACTATTTGAAAGAAGAGATGTGCGCCTCGGCCCCGAACGACGCCTTCTTCAGCATCAAGCCCGGTGTCAGCCCGGAGGAAGCCCTGGTGCATGCCTCGGACCTGTTGCGCAGCGCGGCTGCCACAGCCTACGAATCGGCGAGCAGCCATCAAGGCAACCAGCGTGACCTGGCATTTTCAGTGGTGTATTTGATTGATATGGCGAAGGCGATGGTGGAGCGATCGTTGCAGGCGCCGCAGGCTCAGGACGGTGCATGAGCCACGCGAAAGAAAAATATTTCTATCCCACGGATAAAAACATTTGACTTGCAAATGATAATGATTATTATTGGACCAAGCTGATCGCGAGATCAGTCGATAGACCAAGGGACCTTAGGTCGGACTCTTGGAATATCTCCTCATCAGGCTAATCACGGTTTTTGACCCGGCTCTTTGGCCGGGTCTTTTTTTTGCCAGTGTTTCTGGCTTGGCTTCAGGCTAATGAAGACTGTGTGTTGCTTGATGGCACGCATGATAGCAAAAGACCATCGTCAAAAGAAAGTCGGGCGACCGCTCAGGCTCAGACCTTTGCGAAATAGCACTTGAGAATCAATCTCATAGATTCTAAGCTGCTGCGGCGTCAAGGATGACGCCCCCCTCCTCCCGCAACAATTTTGCATCCGGATTTTGCCCGGCCTCTGTGTAAGATAACCGCCACAACACTCATACTCAGGCAGCCAGACTATGACCGTGGCCTTGACCTCCATCAAAATCAGCACCAACTTCGACAGCGGCAACATCCAGGTTCTGGATGCCAGCGATGCCTATCACTTGTTGCTGGCAATCAAACCCGATACCCGCAGTCACCATTTCCAATGGTTCCACTTCAAGGCCGAAGGCATGCACGTGGGCCACACCCACACCTTCCGCCTGAGCAATGCCGGGCAATCGTCCTATAAACACGCCTGGAGCGGCTACAACGCCGTGGCGTCGTATGACCACGTCAATTGGTTCCGGGTGCCTACGCGTTTCGACGGCGAAACCCTGCACATCAGTCTCGAAACCCGTGAGAAACACGCCTGGTTTGCCTACTTCGAACCCTACAGCCGCGAGCGCCACGACTGGCTCATCGACCAGGCGCTGAACCATGCCGGCACCCGCTTGCTGGCCACCGGTAAAAGTGTCGAAGGCCGCGATATCCAACTGTTGCGCCGTGGCAAAGGTGGCGAAGGTCGGCGCAAGGTGTGGATCATCGCCCAGCAGCACCCCGGCGAGCACATGGCCGAATGGTTTATGGAAGGCATCATCGAACGCCTGCAGCAGGACGGCGACGCCGAGCTGAAAAAGCTGTTGGCCGTCGCCGACCTGTACCTGGTGCCGAACATGAACCCCGACGGCGCGTTTCACGGCCACCTGCGCACCAACGCCATGGGCCAGGACCTCAATCGCGCCTGGCAGAGCGCCAGCCAGGAGATCAGCCCGGAAGTGCTGTTCGTCCAGACGCAAATGGAAAAGTATGGCGTCGACCTGTTCCTCGATATCCACGGTGACGAAGAAATCCCCTACGTATTCGCCGCCGCCTGCGAAGGCAACCCCGGTTACACCCCGCGTATCGAAGCCCTGGAAAAGCACTTTCGCAGCCACCTGAGCGCCTTGACCCGTGACTTCCAGACCACCCACGGCTACACCCGCGACCTGCCGGGCGAAGCCAATATGACCCTGGCCTGCAATGCCGTCGGTGAGAAGTACGACTGCCTGTCGCTGACCCTGGAGATGCCCTTCAAGGACAACGACGACGCGCCCAACCCGAACACCGGCTGGTCGGGCAAACGCTCGATGCAGTTGGGCAAGGATGTGTTGAGCAGCGTGGCCGATATCGTCGGCCTGTTGCGCTGAATGTGGCGAGCGTGCTCGCCACACGGATCAAGCGCGGGCCTCAGTCCTGGGTGCCCGTCATGCTCTGCAGCACGCCGTCACGGCGAATCAACCCATGGAACAGCGCCGCCGCCAGGTGCAACAACACCGTGAAAAACAGCACGTAGGCGAGATAGCCATGGGCCTTGCGCAGCACCGCGAACAGCGGTGCGTTGGCCGACACCAGCGCCGGCAGTTGCACCGAATGGCTGAGCATCACCGGGTCGCCCGCCGCCGAAATCATCGCCCAGCCGAGCAGCGGCAACACCAGCATCAAGGCATACAGCAGCCAATGGGAGGCCTTGGCCGCCAACACTTGCCATCGCGGCAAATCGCCAGGCAACGGCGGTTGGCGCGTGGAAAAACGCACCGCCAAACGCACGATCACCAACGCCAGGATCGCAATACCCAGCGGCTTGTGCAGGTGGATCAACCATTCATGCCGTTCGGAAACCGACGCTGCCAGGCCCGCGCCGATAAACAGCATGGCGATGATCATCAGCGCCATCAGCCAGTGCAGCAGGCGCGCCAGGGGGGCGAAAAACCGTGGTTGGGCATTCATGGCTTCGACTCCTGAGGGGGGCGGTGCAACGGGCTGACTTCTGCGGCGCGGCGCAGGTAGGAACTGGCGTAGGCGGCCGAACGCGCGGCCAATAGCGGGTCATTCGAAGCCTCGATGCCGCTTGGCAGAATCAGCGGATCGAAGTTGATGTCGCGGCAATCGCCGTCTGCTTGCGCTTGGCTGCTTTGCAGCACCAGGGTGCCGGCGTTGAGTATTTTGTGCTCGCCGATCCAGGGTTTGCTTGCATCGTCGAGCGGATCGCCGGGGTTGGCCAGGGTCAGGTTCAACTGCCAACGCAGCGGTCCGGAAGCCAGGCGTTGCACCAGGTCTTTTTCCAGGAAGTCACTGCCGGCTGGCGCGGTATCGCCCACAGCATCCTGGCTTTGCGCGACAACCGCCCAACGCACGGCCTGGCGCTTGCCATCGGCGCCCACCAGGAAAAACGCGTTGATACCGTTGTAGGTTTCCGTCGCATAGCTGGCGGATGGCTTGGCCGTCTTGACCCACGCCAGGAACGGCGCGGCCTCGGGATGGGCCGCAAAGAACGCCGGCATATTCGCCGGGTTGGGCTTGCCGGTGGCCGGATCGGGCGCGCCGGCCTTGAGCAGTTGATAGAACGCCTCGGGGGTGCCCACCGGAAACACCGGCATGCTGTTCATCCCGGTGCGCCACTGCTGGCCGTTGGCCTGGCTGAATTGCACGGCAAAACTGCGGATCGGCACACTGCTGTCCGGCGCGTAGGGGTTACCGCTGGGCAAGGCAAACCGGCCGATCAATGGGGTCCTGGCCGCATTGAATACCTGGGCACTGGAGTAGGCACGCGCCTCGGCGCTGCTCTCGAAGTACCCCGCGACACACACGCCCTTGGCATGATTGCGCCGAAACCCCGGGTGGATGCCGTTATTGGTTTCCAGGGCATTGACCAGGGTTTTGGGCTGCAGGCGTTGTGGGTCGAAGGTGCCGTTGACGTAGGCAAACGCCCCGGCGACAGCCGCTACCACGCCACCGATACACGCCAGCCTGATCGCCAGGCTGGCCGTGCTGAGTGGCGGACGGGGCGGTGATGAGTGATCTACCATGAAAAGCTCCAGGGCACATGGCCAAGGGGAAATTGAGCTATGAGACGAATCCCATGTAGGTTTATTCCTCCTTCACTGTAGTTTTTTTCAGAGTAGCCCAGCGCCGAGTCCTTGGCCCTCCTACACCCGATTAAACGCGGCCGGTCGCTTGTCGAGAAACGCCTGCATGCCCTCCTGCTGATCGGGCGTGGCGAACAGACTGTGGAACAGTCGGCGTTCCAGCCGCACGCCCTCGTGCAGCCCGAGCTGCAGGGATTGCTCGACCGCCTCGCGCGCCGCCCGGGTGGCCAGGCGAGAAAAACCGGCGATTTGCGCGGCCACCGCCAGCGTCTGCTCCAGCAAGCTCGCCGCCGGATAGACACGCGACACCAACCCGGCCTGTTCAGCCTCATGAGCCGTCATCGGCCGCCCGGTCAGCACCAGATCCATGGTCTTGGCCTTGCCGATCAAGCCTGTCAGACGTTGGGTCGCCCCCATGCCAGGGATCACGCCGAGCTTGATCTCCGGCTGGGCAAAGGTGGCGCTATCGGCGGCAAAGATCATGTCGCACATCAGCGCCAGTTCGCACCCTCCGCCGAAGGCGTAACCGTTGACGGCGGCGATGGTCGGCGTGCGCAGGCGGGTAAATGCCTCCCAGCCGACGAAGTAATCCTCGTTGAGCATGTCCTGATAGGTCTTGCCGCTCATCTCCTTGATATCGGCTCCGGCGGCAAAATACTGCGCACCGCCGGTGATGACAAAACACCCGACCTGAGGGTCCTGGTCCAGGGCCTCCAGACAAGAAACCAGCTCGGTCATCAGCGCCGAGTTCAGCGCATTCTTGACCTGGGGACGATTGAGCCTGACCAGGACCACCCGACCCTGACGCTCGATCACTACATTCATAGGCACCTCCATTGATTGATATCGTTTAATGAACACACACGCTTCACGAATCCCAGATCGCGCCATAGGCGGGTATCCCCCGGGCTTCCAGCTCTTGCACGACCTGCTGCGTCAGTCGTTGGTTGGCGATACAGATCACAGCCTCCGCGCCACAGGCTTGCACGGCGCCGTAGGCCAACTGCACCAGGTCAGGTTTGCCGCGCTCATCGGTGTCCCAGATCAACGCGTCGGGCTGGGCACCCAGGATCTCGTCGACCCATTCGTCGCCGTAGGTCTTGCGCGGGCTGCGGGTCGACCAGATCAGCTGGATCGGCAGCCGCGCCGCGAGTAAATGCGGCATGACCGGGCCGATCCCGCTGCCGGTGGCGACGTACACCACCGACTTGAACAGGGTTTCCACATGGGCCACGCCAGCGGTGGTGATGCCCTTGACCCACACATGGCGCGGCAGGTCCTCGATAAACCGCCCCGTCCAATCCCCTGCGCGGGAAATGGTCAGCCGAAACCCGGTTTGGCCCGGTGTGGGGATGTTGGCAAACGAGTGCCACTCCAACAGCGGATGTCGGCTGATCGCGGTCGACGAACCGGCGAATGGTGTGGTGTGGGTAAAGCGCGTAATCACCGCATGCCCGGAAGGCCGCGTGTGCTCAACGGCGACCTTGCGCAGCCGCAGCCAGGGCAGCGCGATGCTCAGCGTCAACAGCACCAGCATCCAGAACGCGCCACTGTGCAGCAGGCTCGCACCGCGTTCGACGGACGCCAGCAAGGTCTGCGCCCAAAACAACAGCAACGCGGCCCACCCCGCAAACCGATGAACCCGCTCGAAGCCATTGTGAAATCGCCCCCGGATGCGCGGTTGCGCCATGCCCACCATCAACAGCAACACGCCGAGCAGCGTCGCGCCAAGCCACAACCCGGTGGACGAAACGCTGCCCGGCCGCTGCAGATAGTCCGTGGCCTGCACACCGACCCACCCCGCGAACCAGCCCGTGGCCGCCAGCGCCGCGCCACTGTGCAGCCCGCCGACGTGGTACACCTTGGCCGCGCTGCGCCGCACACGCAGCGGCCAGGTGACGGGGATGCGCGTCGCCAGCCAGAACAACGCATTGATCAGGTATTGCTGGCGAATCAGGATGGCCAGCGACAGGTTGATCAGCACCAGCGACGACAACGTCTGGGCGCTGACGCCCTGCAGGCCGACGCCCAGCACCGCAAACGCCAGGTTGCTGAGCAACACCAACGCCGCCAGGCGGTTGTAGTAGGAAAACACCGGCAACGCCGTCCAGCGCCGCCAGAGCGCCGGTTTGGGCGGCACCACGGTTTGGCTCAGGGCATCAAGCATGGCCAGGCTCCTGCACCGCGAACGCCTGCACGGCCACCCACCTTTCACGCGCCCGTTGCAGCAACAGCGCCTTGTCGATCTTGCCGCGGGCGGTCAGTGGAAAATGCTCCACTGCGTCGATCAGCGCCGGCACGCAGTAGTAGGCCAGGCGCTGCTCGCATTGGCGTCGGCAGGACGCCACATCGGCGCTGGCCGGCGAAACAAAGGCGACCAAGGTGCGGCTGTCGAGTTTTAGCGTGACGGCCCGCGTGCAGCCATCGCCGGCTTCCAGGGCGCTGGACACCGCGTCCAGCTCCACCCGGAACCCGCGGACTTTCACTTGGTCATCGACGCGCCCCAGGTGCTCGAGTTGCCCGTCGGCCGTCCAGCGTCCCAGGTCGCGTGTGCGGAACATCATGGCGTCGCCGCCCACAAAGGGGTCCGGGCGGTACCGTTCGTGGGTCAATGCGCGGTTGTTCAGGTAGCCCGCCGTTACCCCGGCGCCGCCCGCCCACATTTCCCCGGCTTGCCCCGCCTCACAGGGTCGGCCCTGTTCGTCGAGCACATACACGCTGTTGTTGGGGGTCGGCTGGCCGATGGTCAATGGGGTGCCAGGCACATGCCGATGCAGCGTATTGACGATGGTGGTTTCGGTGGGGCCGCAGCCGTTGTAGAACGTGCAATGCGCCGCCCAACGCTCGGCCAGGGCCTGGGAACAGGGTTCTCCGGCGACCGCGACCACCTGGAGATCGGGGCACTGCCGAGGATCGAGGCCGGCCAGGATCGAAGGGGTTGCGATCAACACATGGCACTGTGCAGCGGTCTGCGCAATGGCTTTGCCGCGAATCAGCAACGTCGCGCCATGGGCCAGGCAGCCGAGTATTTCCCAGGCCGCCATGTCGAAGCCGATATTGAGGATCTGCCCGACGTTGCGGCCCGGCGCCATGCCCATCCGCCCGGGCTGCGTCAACAGGATGTTGCATACGTTACGGTGACTGACACACACGCCGTTGGGGCGCCCCGTGGTGCCGGACGTGAACAGCACGAAACACAGGTCGTGAGTGTCGACGACGGCGCCCACCGGCTTATTGTCCTGGGTGATCCAGGGCACTTCGGCCAGGAACGTGTCCAGGCACAAGCTGCGATGGGCGGCGTCTGACGGGATGCGATCCGCCAGGTGCGACAGGGTCAGAATCAGCGGGCTGGTCAATGACTCGAGGACCATGGCCAGTTGCAGGGGCGGGACGATTCTGGCGTCCTGCGGCACATACGCGGCGCCGACCTTCAACACGGCCAACAGGCCCACCAGCATGGGGATCGAACGCTCGACGAACAGCGCCACAGTGTCGCCGCGTTTGACGCCCTGCTCGATCAAGCCCGCGGCCAAACGATTGGCTTGGCGGTTGAGTTGTTCATAACTGATGCGCTGCCCCGCACACACTGCCGCCGTCGCATGCGGCGCCAGCGCCGCTTGCGCTTCGATGGCGTGGTGGATACAGGCGGCGCTCGGCGGGGTCGATGGGCCAAAGCCCCATTGCTCAACCAAGGCGCGCTGCAGGACAGGCAGAGGCGCCAGCATGGGCGGGGAAAAAAGCGGTTTTTCGGTCGGTGAAAACATCATGGATACACCCTCATCGGTTGACTGCCGAAAAATGGCTGGCAGGTACGAGGGTGGATTGAGGTACGAGCCTGCGATTACAGGCGCTCAGGCTTTACAGAAACTTCTCACCGACACGCGTAAAGTTTCTTTTCATCGCGAGTGGAATAACCTACAGGGAGCAGCGTCTACCTGCACACAACCGGTTAGACTCGACTCCCCATGCATGAACTCGACGAACAGTTACGTGAACTCATCCCCAGGCTGCGGCGCTTTGCCCTGTCCCTGAGCCGTAACGCCAGCAGCGCCGACGACCTGGTGCAATCGACCCTGGAACGGGCGATCACCCGCTGGGCCGACAAAACCGTCGACGGCGACCTGCGCGCCTGGCTGTTCTCGATCCTCTACCGGCAGTTCCTCGATGCCCATCGGCGCACCCGGCGCTATGCGCGCATGCTCGAGTTCTTCACCGGCCGCGACGATGTGCAGCCGTCGGTCGAGCGCACGGTAATCGCCCAGTCGACCCTGCAAGCCTTCGACCGGCTCAACAGCGAACAGCGCGCCCTGCTGTTGTGGGTGTCGGTCGAAGGCTTGAGCTACAAGGAAGTCGCGCAGATTCTCGACGTGCCCATCGGCACTGTGATGTCGCGTCTGTCCAGGGCGCGCCAAGCCCTGCGTCAACTCAGCGATGGCGAAATGACCAGCCCTTCCCTGCGGATACTCAAATGATCAGCCTGCCCCCCAGCGAACGCGATTTGCATGCCTACGTCGACCAGCAACTGCCGGAGAGCGATCGACGCGTGCTGGAAACCTACTTGGCCGCCCACCCCGAGGTCGCCTCCCAGGTGCATGCCTGGCAGCAGGACGCGCACGTATTGCGCGCCGCCTTGAGTGGCGCGTTGCAGCAGCCGGCCAACCCGGCCCTGGACCCGGCGCTGATCCGCCAGCGCATCAAGCAGCAGTCGCGCCGCCATTTCGCCACGGCGGCGGTGTTGCTGATGGCGGTCAGCCTCGGCGGCCTGGGTGGCTGGCAGGCGCGCGAAGCCACGCAACCGCCCATGCTGCCCATGGCCGATGCCATGCAGGCTTACCGCCTGTTTGCCCAGGACGGTGTGCTGCCCGCCGACTATCACGCCCGGGGCAACGCCACGATGCAAACCTGGCTCGACCGCTATTTCAACCAGGCCCAGCGTCTACCCGACTTGAGCCAGGCGGGTTTCACCGCCGTCAGCGGGCGCTTGCTCAGCACCGAACAAGGCGCGGCGGCGATGGTGCTGTACGAGGATCGGCAAGGCCGGCACATCAGTTTCTACATCCGCCCGCCGGGTCCGGAAAATAACTTCCTGCCCCGCGGCAGCCGCAGTGCCGATGGTTTGCTCGCCGAGTACTGGTCCGGCGGCGGGTACAACTACGCAATGGTCAGCCCGCAGGGGCTGCCGACCACGCCGCTGCTGCAGTTCTGAAGCCCACGCCCCGTAAAGGCCATGCGTTTTCGAGATGGCTGGCGGCGCGCTTCGCTATTGGTCAAATCCCGATTGTCGCCCTAAAGTGAGCGACCACCGCACACAGAGTGACTCCCCTTGGCGCCGCGTTCCCTGATCCGTCGTTTGCTCGGTAAAAAACACCCCACCCACGACGACTCACCCATCCCCACCTTCTTTCAGACCAAGGCCGAGCAGCACGGCTATACCCTCAGCGCCGCACAGGCCCGGGCGATTGCGGCGATGGCGCGCGAGACCCACCACCTGCTCGCCGGCCAGCCCACCCGCAGCCTGTATTTGCACGGGCCGGTGGGGCGCGGCAAAAGTTGGCTGCTGGACGGGTTTTTCCAGGCATTGCCGATCGCCGAAAAACAACGCGTGCATTTCCATGATTTTTTCGCCCGCCTGCACCGGGGCATGTTCGCCCACCGTCAGCACCACGACGCACTGGCGGTGACCCTGGATGCGCTGCTGGACGGCTGCCGCGTGCTGTGTTTCGACGAATTCCATGTCCACGATATCGGCGATGCGATGCTGATCAACCGCCTGTTCCAGGCGTTGTTCCAACGTCGCGTCCTGGTGCTGGTGACGTCCAATTATCCGCCGCAAGGGCTGTTGCCCAACCCGCTGTACCACGAGCGATTCAAGCCGGTGATCGACCTGATCGCGGCGCGCATGGACGTGCTGGAAGTCAGCTCGCCCAAGGACTTCCGCAGCCTGCCCCAGGCCCATGCCGAACAGCGCTTCAGCAGCGGTCGGTACGTGTGGCCGGGGACACCGGCGCAGCGAACCGCGCTCGGGCTGCCGGCCACGGATTGCCCGGCGCAGGTGCTGACGGTCGGCAACCGCCAGTTGCGCTGCCGCAGCCAGCAGGCACGGCGCATCGCCTTCACCTTCCATGACCTCTGCGAACAACTCACGGCGGTGATGGATTACCTGCTGCTGTGCCAGGACTTCGACGAGTGGATCATCGACGGGCTGCCGCACCTGGCAGACTGCCCGATCGCCGTGCAACAGCGCTTTATCAACCTGGTGGACGTGCTCTACGACCAGGATAAACAGCTGATCCTGATCGGCGCGCACCCGCTGGAGCAGGCCTTGAGCGGCCAGGCCATCGATCTGGCGCGCACCGCCAGTCGCCTGAACCAATTGCAGGCGGTCCGCCCGCAACACACGCCCGACCCGGTATCATGAGCGCCTTTTTACGCCCCCTTGCCGAGTGACCGCGCCGTTCATGAATACCCTCGCCCAACTCAAGGCCGGCCAATTGGCCGGCATCCAGCGCCTGGACCTGTCCTGTGGGCTGACCGAATTCCCCCGGGAAATCTTCGAACTGGCCGACTCCCTGGAAATCCTCAACCTCAGCGGCAACGCCCTGAGCAGCCTGCCCGACGACCTGCATCGCCTGCCGCACCTGCGTGTGTTGTTCTGCTCGGACAACGCCTTTACCGAACTGCCGGCCTGCCTGGGCCAATGCGCAAAGCTGAGCATGATCGGCTTCAAGGCCAACCGCATCCGCCACGTGCCGGCCGCCGCGTTGCCGCCGCTGTTGCGCTGGTTGATCCTCACCGATAACTGCATCAGCCAACTGCCCGACGAATTGGGCGAGCGGCCGCTGCTGCAAAAACTGATGCTGGCCGGCAACCACCTGGCGCACCTGCCGCCAAGCCTGGCCAATTGTCACAACCTGGAGCTGATCCGCATCGCCTCCAACCGCCTCACCGGCCTGCCCGATTGGCTCCTGGCGCTGCCCAGCCTGACCTGGCTGGCCTATGCCGGCAACCCGGTGGAAATGGCGGCGGACGTGGCCGCCGACGATGCGACGCCCGACATTCCATGGTCGACGCTGGAACTGGCCGAGGTGCTCGGGGAAGGCGCCTCCGGGGTGATCCGCAAGGCGCTCTGGCAGCCCTCGGCCAAGCCGGTGGCGGTCAAGCTGTACAAAGGCAGCATCACCAGCGACGGCTCACCGCTGCACGAAATGCAGGCATGCATTGCCGCCGGGTTGCACCCCAACCTGATCAAGGTGGAAGGCCGCGTGGTTGGCCACCCCGACGACCAGGCCGCGCTGGTGATGGACCTGATCGAGCCGAGCTACCGCAACCTCGCCGCCCTGCCGAGCCTGGCGTCCTGCACCCGCGACATCTACGAACCGGCTACCCGCTTCAGCCTCGCGGTGGCATTGCGCATGGCTCGCGGCATCGCCTCGGTGGGCGCGCACCTGCACCGCCATGGCATCACCCATGGCGACCTGTACGGCCACAATATCCTGTGGAACGCGGCGGGCGACTGCTTGCTCGGGGATTTCGGCGCGGCGTCGTTCCATGCCACCGCCGACACCCTGGAAACCCGGGCACTGCAACGCATTGAAGTGCGTGCGTTCGGAGTGTTGCTCGGGGAGTTGTTGCAGCGGATCGACGTAGGCTTGAGCGACACCACACGCCAGATCCTGGAAAGCTTGCAGGCGCGCTGCTGTCAGCCCGAAGTGCTGGCGCGGCCGGGCTTCGAGGAAGTCGAAGCGCTACTGCAATCTATTCCACAGCACTGAACCCAATGTGGGAAGGGGCTTGCTCCCGATGGCTGTGGCCCATTCAACATCATCGTTGACTGACACACCGCTATCGGGAGCAAGCCCCCTCCCACAGTTTTGAGCGCGTTTATTCAGGCATGGATCAGCCGGCCAGGCCGACGAACATATCCTGCACGTCGTCATGGTTGTCCAGGCCTTCGAGGAAGGCTTCGACTTCAGCCATCTGCTCGTCGGTCAACCCCGTCACCGGGTTCTTCGCGATATAGCCCAGTTTGGCCGACAGCACGGTAAAACCCTGCTCCGGCAGCGCTTTCTGCACGGCGTCGAGGTCGGTGGTTTCGGTGATGAACAGGGTGGTGCCCTCTTCTTCGCCCTCTTCGAAATCCTGGGCGCCGGCTTCAATGGCCGCCATTTCAGGATCGGCGTCCGGGCTGTCCGGCGCGGCTTCGATCAGGCCGACGTGGTTGAAGTCCCAGGCCACGGAGCCGGAAGCGCCCAGTTGGCCCTTGCGGAACGCCACGCGGATTTCCGCCACGGTGCGGTTGATGTTGTCGGTCACGCACTCAACGATCAGCGGCACCTGATGCGGGGCGAACCCTTCGTAGGTCACGCGGTGGTACTGCACGGTTTCCCCGAGCAGACCGGCGCCTTTCTTGATGGCGCGGTCCAGGGTTTCCTTGGGCATCGAGGCTTTTTTGGCCTGCTCCACCACCAGACGCAAGTGGGCGTTGGTTGCGGTGTCGGCACCGTTACGGGCAGCGATGGTGATCTCTTTCACCAGTTTGCCGAAGATCTTGCCCTTGGCATTGGCTGCCGCTTCTTTATGTTTGACTTTCCACTGTGCGCCCATGACTTGCTCTCTTCCTCATCCATCGCGCCGAGACGTCTACTGGCCGGCGCTTTGGGGGCAGAGTTTATAGGGCAAAAACGCAACGTTCCACCAAAAAACCTTCACGGCGCCAGCTCGAAAAACGCCTGAATCAAACGCAGCGACCGACGGCGCTCCATGCACCCCAACATGTGTCGGTTGAGCAGCCCCTGCCCGTGGATCGGCAGCGCACACACGCGCGGGTCCGGGCTGACCTCCATCGAGGACACCACGCCAACCCCCAACTCGGCGGCAACGGCTTCGGTCACCGCTTCACGGCTGTCCAGCTCCAGCAGCACTTTCGGCTGCACCCCGGCGCCGAGGCAGGCGTGATCGAAGGTGCGCCGGGTAATGGAGCCCGGCTCGCGCAGCACCATGATCACCTCGTGCAATTGCTCCAACTGAATGCCCTGGGCCAGCGTCGCCCACGGGTGGCTGGCCGGCACCAACGCGCAGATCCGCGATTCGCCCAGCGCCTGCAAGTGCAGGCCGTTGCGTGGTTCGACTTCGGTGAGCACCGCCACATCCGCATGCTCGGACAGCAGCGCTGCCAGGGTTTCCTGGGCATTGCCCAGGCGCAGGTTCACGGTGATCCCTGGGTAGCGCGCGCGCAGGCTGGCGATCATCGGCATCACCAGGTGCGGGCCATCGGCCGCCACTTCGAGGCGCCCGCTGAGCAACTGCCGATTGGCCTCCAGCAGGGCCTGGGCTTCGTCCACCAGGCCAAAGATCGCCCGGGTGATCGCTGCCAGGCGTGTCCCCTCTTCGGTCAACTCGACGCGCCGCGCAGTGCGGCGCAACAAGGGGATCTGGTAGTGCTCTTCAAGGGCCTTGATGTGCCCGGTCACCGCCGGCTGGCTGATGAACAACCGCGCCGCCGCGCGGGTAAAGCTGCCCTCGCGGGCCACTGCGTCGAATGCGCGCAGTTGGAACAAATTCATGTTGAGTGACCTTTCTATCGGCCTGACTGATAGCTCGCATAACAACAAACAATTTGATTGATGACAAGCCAAACTGCAATTTAGGCGCCGTAACGTCCACCCCGAACACTTTGCGAGGACTTGAAATGAGCAGCGCCGCGCCGATCCTGCTGACCCCAGGCCCCCTGACCACCTCTGCCCGCACCCGCCAGGCAATGCTGGTGGACTGGGGTTCATGGGATGAGCGCTTCAATCAACTGACCGCCAGCGTCTGCTCGCAACTGCTGGCGATCCTCAACGGCGCCGCCACTCACCATTGCGTGCCGTTGCAAGGCAGCGGCACCTTCGCCGTCGAAGCGGCCATCGGCACCCTGGTGCCACGCAACGGCAAGGTGCTGGTGCTGATCAACGGCGCCTATGGCAAGCGCCTGGCGAAGATCTGCGAAGTGCTCGGCCGCGATTTCAGCACCTTTGAAACCGCCGAAGACGAACCCTGCAGCGCCGCCGACGTCGACCGCCTGCTGCACGCCGACCCGGCCATCACTCACGTCGCGTTGATCCATTGCGAAACCAGTACCGGCCTGCTCAACCCGCTGCCGCAGATCGCCCAGGCGGTCAAAGAGCATGGCAAGCGCCTGATCGTCGACGCGATGAGTTCCTTCGGCGCGCTGCCGATCGATGCCCGCGAAGTACCGTTCGACGCCCTCATCGCCGCCTCGGGCAAGTGCCTGGAAGGCGTGCCGGGCATGGGCTTTGTCTTCGCTGAAAAACACGCGCTGGGCGCCGCCCAAGGCAACTGCCACTCCCTGGCGCTGGACCTGTTCGAGCAGCACGAGTACATGGCCAGGACCGGCCAGTGGCGCTTCACCCCGCCGACCCACGTGGTCGCCGCGCTGCACGAAGCGCTGCTGCAATACCACGAAGACGGCGGCCTGCCCGCGCGCCAGCGACGCTATGCCAACAATTGCCAGGTGCTGCTGGACGGCATGGCCGAACTGGGCCTGCGCAGCTTCCTGCCGGCGGCGATCCAGGCACCGATCATCGTCACCTTCCATGCGCCGACAGACCCGCGCTACCAGTTCAAGGCGTTCTACGAACGGGTCAAGGCCAAGGGTTTCATTCTGTACCCCGGCAAATTGACCGAGGTGGACACCTTTCGCGTGGGCTGCATCGGCCACGTCGATGCGGCCGAGATGCGCGCGGCGGTCGCGGCCATTGCGCAGGCGCTGCACGCGATGCAAGTGCTGGACATCTGATTGCCCTTTTTACCCCCAGGATCTGAACCATGAACTATCAACACCCCGATACCCTGCAGGCTGTCATCCTCGACTGGGCCGGCACCGTGGTCGACTTCGGCTCGTTCGCGCCGACGCAGATTTTTGTCGAAGCCTTCGCCGAGTTCGGCGTCCAGGTCTCCATCGAAGAAGCCCGTGGCCCGATGGGCATGGGCAAATGGGACCATATCCGCACCCTGTGCAACCAGCCGCAGGTCGCCGAGCGTTACCGCCAGGCGTTCGGCCGCATGCCCAGCGACGAGGACGTGACCGCGATCTACCAGCGCTTCATGCCGCTGCAGATCGAAAAGATCGCCGAGCACTCGGCGCTGATCCCCGGCGCCCTCGACTGCATCGCTGTGCTGCGTGCGCAAGGGCTCAAGATCGGTTCCTGTTCCGGCTATCCCAAGCAAGTGATGGACAAGGTCGTCGCGCTGGCCGCCACCAACGGCTACGTCGCCGACCATGTGGTCGCCACCGACGAAGTGCCCAACGGCCGCCCATGGCCGGCGCAGGCCCTGGCCAACGTGATCGCCCTGGGCGTTGACGATGTGGCGGCATGCGTCAAGGTCGACGACACCGTACCGGGCATTCTCGAAGGCCGTCGCGCCGGGATGTGGACCGTGGCGCTGACCTGTTCCGGCAACGCCCTGGGCCTGACCTACGCGCAGTTCCGCGCCCTGGACAGCGCCGGCCTGGCCCATGAGCGCACGCGTATCGAAGCGATGTTCGAAGGTTCGCGCCCGCACTACATGATCGACACCATCAGCGACCTGCCAGCGGTGATCGCCGACATCAACCAGCGCCTGGCCCGCGGTGAAATGCCGCAAAGCCACTGATCGAGGTCAACTCAACGGCATTCGCGCCGAGCAAACCCTGCAAAACAGGCTTACAGTAAAAGGACTTCGTCGCCAAAGAACGGAGGTTTGCCCTGATGAGTGAGGAATCAAGCGATGCCGTGGAAAAATTCCGATTCACGTTACAGCACCATGTCGATTGCGTTGCACTGGTTGATGGTGGTGCTGCTGGCGGTGGTCTACGCCTGTATTGAGTTTCGCGGGATCTTCCCCAAAGGCAGTGGCGGGCGAGCGCTGATCGTGGAAATGCACTTCATGTTCGGCCTGACCGTGTTTGTGCTGGTCTGGCTGCGCCTGTTTGCCCGCTCGCTGGGGGTCGCACCGAAAATCGTACCGGCACCGCCGCAATGGCAGAGCCTGCTGGCGACCCTGATGCACTTTGCACTGTATGCCTTCATGATCGGTATGCCGATCGCCGGCTGGCTGATCGTCAGCGCCCAAGGGCATTCCGTGATGTTCTATGGGATCGAGTTACCGCCCCTGATCGGCGAAAACAAGGACTTGTCCAAGCAGATCAAAGAGTGGCACGAGCTGGGCGGCTCCATCGGTTATTGGTTGATCGGCCTGCATGCCGTGGCGGGTCTGTACCACCACTACTTCATCCGCGATAACACTGTGTTGCGCATGCTGCCCAAGCGTTAGGCAGCCAACCCTCGGCGGCCTTGCAAGCCGCCGGTGTGGACGAAGATCAGACGCGTGCCGGGAGGGAAGCGTCCGGCTTCGACCTGTTGCTTCAATGCCAGCAGCGCCTTGCCGCTGTAAAGCGGCTCTAGCGGCAGGCCGCAGGCCCGTTGCGTGGTCTCGATAAAGTCGAGCAACCACGGGTCGACCTTGGCGAAGCCGCCCCGGCTGGCGTCCAACAACGCAAAGCCGTCCTGCACGATGGCGCGCACGTTCTGCGCCACGCCGTGATCGTCCGGCACCGCCATTGCACCGTACACCGGATGTCCCCCCGCCTCGGCCAACGCCAGCCCGGCCACAGTCGTGCCGGTGCCTGCCGCCAGCCACCATGCGTCGTAATCGTCCCACCCCACGTTGCTCAATTGCGCACGCGCCTGCTCGACCAATACGCCGCAACCCAACGCCCCGGCGATGCCCCCGCCGCCTTCGGGCACCGGGTAGAGATGGGGATAATGTTCGTGCCACGGCTGCCAGAAACCGGGTTCATGCCGCGCGCGGTAGCCGCCATAGCCCAGCCAATGCAACTGCATGCCGAAGGCTTTCAGATCGAGAACGGTGGGTGTGTCTTGGGGATGGCCGCGCAACAGGCCGACGGTGGGAAAATCAAAACGCTTGCCGGCCGCCGCCAGCGCATGCAGGTGGTTGGAGTACGCCCCGCCGAGGCTGATGATCCCGTCGGCACCGGCCTGTTGCGCCAGGGCCAGGTGTTCGCTGAGCTTGAACCACTTGTTGCCGCTGATCAGCGGGTCGATGCGGTCCAGGCGCAGCACGGCCAATTCGACCCCGTTCAGCCAATCCAGCGGCAGCGGTTCCAGGGGCGCATGGGGGAGCCAGTCGAAAGGGCCCATCGGCGCAAGTCCGTATGAAAAAGGGGCAGTAGTCTAACACTGCCCCTTCTCGGCGTTTTACAACTCAGCTGCCAGGCGCGAGCCCTGGTTGATGGCGCGCTTGGCGTCGAGTTCGGCGGCGACGTCGGCACCGCCGATCAGGTGCACGTTCTGGCCCGCTGCGACCAGGCCGTCCTGCAATTCGCGCAACGGGTCCTGGCCAGCGCAGATCACAATGTTGTCCACCGCCAACAACTGCGGCTCGCCCTCGGCGCCGATGCGGATATGCAGGCCCGCGTCGTCGATCTTCAGGTACTCGACGCTGTTGAGCATCTGCACCTGCTTGTTCTTCAACCCGGTGCGGTGAATCCAGCCGGTGGTCTTGCCCAGCCCGTCGCCAACCTTGGAAGCCTTGCGCTGCAGCAGGAACACCTCGCGCGCCGGCGGGTGCGGTTGCGGCTTGATCCCGGCGACGCCGCCACGCGCTTGCAACTGCGTGTCGATGCCCCACTCTTTCCAGAACGCGTCGCGGTCCAGGCTGGTGGACACGCCCTGATGCACGAGGAATTCCGACACGTCGAAGCCGATACCGCCGGCACCGATCACCGCGACGCGCTTGCCCACGGGTTTGCGCTCGAGGATCACGTCGAGGTAGCTCAGCACCTTCGGGTTATCGATGCCCGCAATTGCCGGCGTGCGTGGGGCGATACCGGTGGCGAGGATGATCTCGTCGTACCCGCCTGCCGTCAGTTGCGCGACGTCGACGCGGGTGTTGAGGCACACCTCCACATGGGTGGTCTGCAATTTGCGGTTGAAATAACGCAGGGTCTCGAAAAACTCTTCCTTGCCCGGCACGCGCTTGGCGATGTTGAACTGGCCACCGATCTCGCTGGCCGAATCGAACAACGTCACCTGATGGCCGCGTTCGGCCGCCACCGTGGCAGCGGCCAGGCCCGCGGGACCGGCGCCGACCACGGCGATTTTCTTGATCTGTTTGACCGGCAGGTAGTTGAGCTCGGTCTCGTAGCACGCGCGCGGGTTGACCAGGCAGGTGGTCAACTTGCCGCCGAAGGTGTGGTCGAGGCAGGCCTGGTTGCAGCCGATGCAGGTGTTGATTTCATCGGCACGACCGGCCGCGGCCTTGTTGACGAACTCCGGGTCGGCGAGGAACGGCCGCGCCATCGAGACCATATCGGCATCGCCTGCGGCGAGGATCTGCTCGGCAATCTCCGGGGTGTTGATGCGGTTGGTGGTGATCAGCGGGATCTGCACCGCGCCGCGCAATTTGGCGGTGACTTTACTGAACGCGCCCCGCGGCACCTTGGTGGCGATGGTCGGAATGCGCGCTTCGTGCCAACCGATCCCGGTGTTGATGATGCTCGCACCGGCCTGCTCGATGGCCTTGGCCAGTTGCACGATTTCTTCCCAACTGCTGCCGCCTTCCACCAGATCGAGCATCGACAGGCGGAAGATAATGATGAAGTTCGGGCCGACCGCTTCGCGCACCCGGCGCACGATCTCCACCGCCAAACGCATGCGGTTTTCGTAGCTGCCGCCCCAACGGTCGGTACGGTGGTTGGTGTGGGCGGCGAGGAACTGGTTGATGAAGTAGCCTTCGGAACCCATGATTTCCACGCCGTCGTATTCGGCGGACTGCGCCAGCAGCGAGCAGGTGACGAAATCCTGGATCTGTTTCTCGATGCCCGCTTCGTCCAGTTCCTTGGGCTTGAACGGGTTGATCGGCGCCTGGATCGCGCTCGGTGCCACCTGCTTGGGGCTGTAGGCATAACGGCCGGCGTGGAGGATCTGCATGCAGATCTTGCCGCCGGCTTCGTGTACGGCGCGGGTCACGATCTTGTGCTTCTGCGCCTCTTCGTCGGTGGTCAGCTTGGCCGCGCCGGAATACACCCCACCTTCATCGTTCGGGCCAATGCCGCCGGTGACCATCAGGCCCACGCCGCCACGGGCGCGCTCGGCGAAGTAGGCCGCCATGCGTTCGAAACCGCCCGGTTTTTCTTCCAGCCCCGTGTGCATCGAGCCCATCAGGGTACGGTTGCGCAAGGTGGTAAAACCCAGGTCCAACGGGGCCAGCAGGTGCGGGTACGCAGCAGCGGTCATGGTCAAGCTCCACAACGGATCATCACGGGACGTGGCACGCTCTTACGGCTTGCCATCGGTTTATGTCCCACAGACTAAGAGGCGTTCGGCTAGCACTCAATGACCGAAACTGACAAGTTATTGATCCAAATGCACAGCGCCCCTTGGCAAGCCGAGCCGCGGGCCCTACCCTAGTCGCGAACCCTGCACTCGGTCTGTTGTCTGTTCCCCCATGCGTAAACTTCTCGCTTTTACCGTCACCCTGGCGCTGGTTGCCGCCGTCGCCGCCTATCTGGTCTGGACCCAGGAACGCCCCGTGGCGCATTACCTGTCCGACCTGCGCATCACCCTGGCCGTCAACGAAGGCCAGCCTGCCGATCGCGGCAACCTGCTGGGCATTCAGCCGGAACTGTTCCCTGGCGACTACCAGAGCCTGGAACGCCTGCACCTGAAGCTCGCGGCCTACCTGCAAACGGCGCGAAACCAGGGGCTGATCAATGAAAAAACCATCGTGGTGCTGCCGGAACATATCGGCACCTGGCTGATGCTCCGCGGCGAAAAAAACGAGCTGTATCAGGCGACCCACCTGAAAGATGCGATGAACTGGCTGTCGATCAGCAACCCGCTGCAGTTCATGCGCGCCTGGATCAGCGCCACCGGCGACAACCGCATGGACGACGCATACTTGCGCATGAAAGCCCCGGCAATGGCGCGGGACTACCAAGTGCTGTTCGGCGGCCTGGCCAAGGAGTTTGGCGTGACCCTGGTGGCCGGTTCCATCGCGTTGCCCAACCCCAGCGTGAGCGAGGGGCAACTGCAGGTCGGGCATGGCGCGCTGTACAACGCCAGCCTGGTATTTGCGGCCGATGGCCTGCCCCTGGGCCAGCCGCAGCGTCAGCTCTACCCGATCTACGACGAGCGCGGCTTCATTGCGCCCGGGGATGAAAACACCGTCAGCGTGGTCGACACCCCGGCCGGACGCCTGGGCATCCTGATCGGCAGCGACAGCTGGTACCCGGACAACTACCGCAAGCTCAATGAGCAAGGTGCAAGGTTGATCGCCGTCCCCGCGTTTGTTATCGGCCGCGACACCTGGGGCCGCCCTTGGCGCGGCTTCAAAAGCGTGTCGACGCCCGCGGAAATCAGCCTCAAACCCGAAGAACTCAGCGAAGGCGAAGCCTGGCGGCGCCTGACCTTGATCAGCCAGCCGCCCATCAGCCAGGCCATTGCGGGCATGAGCGTGTTTCTGCGCGGGCAGTTCTGGGACCTGGGCAGCGCCGGCCAGAGCTTCCTCAGCAGCAACGGCCAGGTGTTCGCCGACGGCGACGCCCGTGGCGCGCGCTTGCTGAATATCTGGCTGTAACGCCGTGAAGCCGGTACGCCTGGGGGATCTGTCGGTGGGCTTCGTGCACACCCTGGCCGACGCCATCAGCAGCCACGGCCTGGACCCGCAACCGCTGTTGCTGCAATACGGCCTGGACCCGGTACGGCTCGCCGAAGCCGGCGCGCGCTTGTCGATCCCGCGTTACATGCGCCTGGGCCATGCCGCCATTCAACTGACCGGCGATCCGAGCCTCGGCCTGCGCATGGGCCAGTCGAGCCGCTTGAGCCAGGCCGGCCTGGCCGGCGTCACGGCCGCCCAGGCGCCCAACGTGCGCGAAGCGGCCCGCACCCTCACGCGCTTTGAAGCGCTGTACGGCTCCAACTATCGCGGGCAGTCGAGCTTTCATGAAGACGCCGAAGGCGCGTGGCTGCGTTTCTACTCCATCAGCCCGTATAACGCCTATAACCGCTTTGTGGTCGACTCGATCATCGCCGGCTGGCTGCACCAACTGTCGAGCCTGGCCCAGCAGCCGGTGCAGGCGCAGCGCATCGAGATCGAATTCGAAGCACCGGACTACAGCGAACAATACAGCGTGCTGGGTGACAGCCCGGTCCACTTCGGCGCCGAGGCCAATCAACTGCGCCTGAGCCAGACAACCCTGGCGCTGCGCAACCCGGAGCATTGCCCGAGTACCTGGCAACTGCTGTTACAACTGTGTGAAAGGGAGTTGGAGCAGTTGACCCGCACCCGCAGCCTGCGCGAGCGCATTACCCGCTTGCTCGGGCCGATGCTCAATGGCGGCCGGGAACCCGACCTGGAAGAAGTGGCGGCGCGCTTGAAGCTGCCGACCTGGACCCTGCGCCGCAAACTGGCCGATGAAGGCACTCAGTTCCGGGCGATCCTCAACGATACCCGCCGCGACCTGGCCATGACCTATATCCGCGATACGGAACTGGCATTCGGCGAGATCGCCTACTTGCTCGGTTTTGCCTCGGCCCAGGCCTTTCAACGGGCGTTCAGGCGATGGAACAACCAGACCCCAGGGGAATTTCGCCGCAGTCAGCGGCAATCCGCCTGAAGCCGGTCTTACAGCTCAGTAGCGTCGTCGGCAGGGTCCAAAGGGTCCCATTCAAAGGCCTGGTACTCCAGCAGTTCTTCTTGGTAATCGTCCATGGTGAACTCCTTTTTGAGTTGAAAGCAGCCGCAGGTAAATGACCTGCACAGCCAGCCTAATGTGCCGTGATGACGGAAAAATGTCGGTGTCATGACGTTCCTGCACCTTCAGATTAAACGTAGCAGCGTTGTGCGGATTTAGCACTGGGCCATCGAAAAACAATTGCAACCATTGCAATTGCAATTATAAGTCGATTTCCCTTAGGGTAAGCCTCCCTTGCCGAGGAGTCAGACCGATGATTGCCACCACCGCGCACGCCGCACAGCTTTGCTGTGATGCGTTGAACCAGGCCGGACATACACGAAGTTCGCCATTGCACACCGTCATGAGCATGGCCAACACCCTGGAAGCCAGCCGGCAGGCCTGGGTGATTCGCGGCCAGTCCCGTTCCCGGCGCGTGGGCAGTTGGCCCGTCTGGTTTGCGCGCAAAACTGCGGAAAAACCGTTGCTGTACCTGCACAGCGCGGTGTCGTCGGCACAACTGTGTGCCTTGTCGGCCGAGACGGCGCAGCGCGGCATCCTGTGCAACGACATCGAAACCCAACCCTCGGCCTGGCCCAAGGGCGCACAGCCTTCTCTCCCGCTGTGGCTGGCGAGCAATCCGCATTGCACACCCTACGATCCTGCCACGGGTGAGGAAGTCCGGGCGATTGTGCTGGCGGGACTGCGCACCTTGTATATCGACGGCAAGCCCGGGTTTTACTACCTGGCGCTGCATGACGACGACAACGCAGTACCGTTGACCGAGCAGGACCGTGAAGATGCGCTCAAGGGTATGTATCCGCTCCAGCGCGATGCCCCAGGGGACGTGCGCTTGCTCGGCGCAGGTCGGGCGCTTGAAGAGGTCGTGCAGGCCAAACGCTTGTTGGCAGAGGACTGGAATATCACCGCGCAGCTGTGGAGTTGCCCCAGCTACACGCGGCTGGTCCGAGAGGCCGCGGCCGCCGAACGCTGGAATCGCCTGCACCCCACCGCCCCCAGACGCAGCAGCCACTTGCGCGAGTGCCTGGCCGGGAATGCCGCGCCGGTGATTGCAGTGACCGGCTATGCACAGCCGATTGTCGACCCGTTGGCGGCTTACGTGGATGCGCGGTTCGTGGGGCTGGGCGCGGGCTCGGTACAGGCATCGGCGCCCAGTCGTTATTGGATTGCGGTGTCTGCATTGAGCGCCCTGGCGAAGGACGGGCTCATCGCTGCACAGCAGGTCGAACGGGCGATGAAGCGCTACTCACTGCAATGAGCCGGAATGCGAACAACGGCGCAAGGGGCTTGCTCCCGACAGCGGCGGGTCAGTCGACAGCCGTCTGCTTTGGGGACCCAGTCATCTTCCACGTTGAATCGTCGTGTCTCAGGATTTGCGCCGGCTACGGACCTGCACACCAGCCTCCATCGCCAACCCGGCAGTACGTTCCAGGGCTTCGGCAAACCCCTGACGCTGCTCCGGTGCGATCTGCGACAGGAACAGCTCATCTACCGTGCTTTCGTAGATGCCCCACATCTTTTTGCGCAACACCCGGCCGGCCTCGGTGATCGTGGCAAACGCGGCACGGCCGTCGCCGTCGGAACGGGAGCGCACCACCAGGCCGTCTTTTTCCAGGCGGTCCACCAGGCGCGTCAGGTTATAGCGCTCGATGGCCAGCACATCGGCCAATTCATGCATGCGCCGAGTACCTTCGGGGCCGCTTTCCAGGCCCCACAATGCGTCGTACCAGGCGTAGGGCGGCAGGTCGGCCGCAGCCAGGCGCCGCTCGATTTCACGGATGACCGTCCTGTGGGCCCTGACAAAACGGAACCAGACATCAGGCTCTTTCGACGACATGCAACACCATCCGGGGAATTTCAAGAAGGTTGCAATAGTAGCTCATCCCGCGCTAGATTCAGACATGTAGTTGCAATTGCAACTATATGCGCGCCGCTCCCACTAGGAGCACGCTGCTTGATATTCGCCGACCCTGGAGCCTCACATGACCCCGAATACCGCAGTAAGACTGGACGACGACCCACAGGAAACCCGCGAATGGCTGGAAGCCATCGAATCGGTGCTGTCCACCGAAGGCCGCCCGCGTGCCCACTACCTGATCGACCAGTTGCTGGATTTCGACGTGGCGCAACATGGTGACGTCTACGGGCGGGTAACCACGCCCTACATCAACACGATCCCGCTGGACCGCCAGTTGCCCTACCCTGGCAACCTGGCCCTCGAACGCCGCACCAGTGCGTTTATCCGCTGGAACGCCATGGCCATGGTGCTGCGCGCCGGTAAACACTCCGGCGTCGGTGGGCATATCGCCACCTACGCGTCGGCCGCCGTGCTGTATGACGTCGGCTTCGACCACTTTTTCCGTGGGCGCACCGACACCTTCGATGGCGATCTGGTCTACATCCAGGGCCACTCCTCCCCCGGCATCTACGGCCGCGCGTATCTCGAAGGCCGCATCAGCGAGGCTCAGCTCGACAACTTCCGCCGCGAAACGGGCGGTGCAGGCTTGTCGTCCTACCCGCACCCACGGCTGATGCCGGATTTTTGGCAATTCCCCACCGTGTCCATGGGGCTCGGACCGATCACCGCCGCCTACCAGGCGCGCTTTATGCGCTACCTGGAGTTGCGTGCGCTCAAGCAGCACCAGGGCCGCAAGGTCTGGGCGTTCCTTGGTGATGGCGAAATGGACCAGCCGGAATCCCTGGCCGCCATTTCCCTGGCCGGGCGTGAAAAACTCGACAACCTGATCTTCGTGGTCAACTGCAACCTGCAGCGCCTGGACGGCCCAGTACGCGGCAATGCCAAGGTGATCCAGGAATTCGAAAGCCTCTACCGCGCGGCCGGCTGGAATGTGATCAAGGTAATCTGGGGCGGCGGCTGGGATGCGCTGCTGGAAAAAGACCAGAGCGGGCTGCTGCGCCAACGCATGATGGAGTGCGTGGACGGTGATTATCAGAACTACAAATCCCAGGACGGCGCCTACGTGCGCGAACATTTCTTCGGCAAATACCCGGCGTTACTGGCATTGGTTGCGGACCTCTCAGACGAGGACATCTGGAAACTCTCACGCGGCGGTCATGACCCGGACAAGGTCTATAACGCCTATGCTGCCGCCATGAGTCATTCAGGCCAACCCACGGTGATCCTGGCGAAAACCGTCAAGGGCTTCGGCATGGGCGAAGCCGGCGAAGGCCAGAACATCAACCATCAGCTGAAAAAAATGGGCGCCGACGCCGTCAGAGCGTTCCGTGATCGCTTCGGCCTGGAAGTCCCCGACGAGCAGTTGGCTGAAATTCCTTACCTCAAGCCGGCTGCCGACAGCGAAGAGGCGCGCTACTTCGCCGCCCGGCGCCAGGCGTTGGGTGGCTACGTACCGGCGCGCCACAGCGCCGTCGAATCGCTGCAGATTCCTGAACTGAGCGCTTTCGCGACCCAGCTCAAAGACACCGGCGAGCGCGCCATCTCTACCACCATGGCCTTTGTGCGGATCCTCGGCACACTGCTCAAGGACCCGCACCTGGGCAAGCTGATCGTGCCCATCGTGCCGGACGAATCACGCACCTTCGGCATGGAAAGCCTGTTCCGTCAGATCGGCATTCACTCCGCCGTCGGCCAGCTCTACACCCCACAAGACGCCGGGCAACTGAGCTACTACAAAGAGAGCAAGGACGGACAGATCATGCAGGAAGGTCTGAATGAGTCCGGTGCGATTGCCTCCTGGATCGCGGCGAGTACGTCCTACAGCAACCATGCTCTGATGACCGTGCCCTTCTACATCTTCTACTCGATGTTCGGCTTCCAGCGCGTCGGCGACCTGGCCTGGGCGGCAGGCGATGCCCGGGCACGCGGCTTCCTGCTGGGTGCCACGGCCGGGCGCACCACCCTGATGGGCGAAGGCTTGCAGCACGACGATGGGCATAGCCATATCCTGGCGTCGGTGATTCCGTGCTGTGTATCGTATGACCCGACTTTTGCCTACGAACTGGCGGCGATCATTCGCGAAGGCATGCGGCGCATGTATGTCGAGCAGGAGGACATTTACTACTACATCACCCTGCTCAACGAGAACTACCCGCACCCGGCAATGCCCGAAGGCGTGGAAGAAGGCATTCTCAAGGGCTTGTATCCGCTGAGCACACACCAGCAGGCACAGGTGCAATTGATGGGCAGCGGTTCGATCCTGCGGGAAGTGATCGCCGCAGCAGCGTTGCTCGACAAGGATTTCGCCGTACACAGCAGCGTATGGAGTGCGCCCAGCCTGACCGAGCTGCGCCGTGACGGGCATGAAGCCGAACGCTGGAACCTGTTGCACCCGGAACACGAGCCGCGCTTGAGTTACGTGGAGCAATGCTTGGCCGGGCATACGGGTCCGGTGCTGGTGGCCACTGACTACATGAAGCTGTTCGCCGACCAGATCCGCCCCTTTGTGCCGAACCGACGCTTTGTAGCGCTGGGCACGGACGGCTTCGGGCAGTCGGATACTCGGGAGGCCTTGCGCGAGTTCTTCGAGGTGGACCGGCATTTCATTGTGCTGGCGGCACTGAAGGCGCTGGCCGATGACGGGCTGATAGGTCGCGAGAAAATCAGTGAAGCGATCAGTCGCTACGGGATCAATGTCGACAAGACCAATCCCGTAGCGGTCTGACTTACTGCGCGGGCGTCGGCAGGGGCGGAATCGCCTCTGTCGGCGGCGGCAGGTCCGGCGTGGTTGGCGCAGGTGCCGGTGCCGGCGCAGGGCTCGGTTCTGCCTGCGGGACGATCGGCGCAGGCTCCGGTGCCGGTGTAACCGGCGTCGAGACGGCCGGCGCTACAGGTTCTTCCTTCGGCGCTGGCACCTTCTCCGCTGCCGGGGCAACTTTGGGTTCCGGCACCCCCAGTTCAGCCTTGGGCTGTTCGGGAATATGTTCGGTCTTCTTCACCTCTTGGGGCAGGAACACATCCACCAGTGCGAAATAGCGCTCGTAGAACTTCGGCGCCGAGACAGTCTCACTCGCCACCTTCACCATCGAGTCGTCGGTGGAGCCGATCGGCATCGACACCGAGCCCAGCACACCCACACCCAGGCTGGCGGAGTTGTTGACCTTCTTCAGCGCATAACGATCCTGCAGGGCGTTGGCAAACATCGTCGAGTGGCTTTTACCTTTGCCATCATTGGCACACACCACATTGAAGCTGATCTGCATGTGAGTTTCGCCGGTCTGCTGGAAACTCTTGTTACCCACCACCAGCTTCGGATCGCTGCTGGTGATGATGTAGCCCTGGCTCAGCAAGGCACGGCGTGCGGCCTCGCACGCGGCGATGTCACTGACCGGGTAATTACGGGAGAACGTACCGGAGTCGTCGAAATTCTCGTGCTCGTAAACAGCGGTCTTGGGTGACGAGCAGCCCGTGGCGCCCGCCAACACCAGCGCCAACCCGAGGCTACGCAAGTGAAATGATGTCGACATTGAAAATCCTGAGGAAAACGGTCTGGGCGGTATTGTGCAACAGAACGAGGCCTTGGCGCGCGCATTCCTGTCGATAAAACGTCACAAGCCTACACAGCGGTGCCTGCAGGGAAAAGCCCGGCGCACATATGGTCAATAAACACGCGCAACTTGGCAGATGCATGACGACTTGACGGCCACAATATCCAGAAACTGCCACGGTGTTCGAGATAATCATCCAACACCCGTAGCAAGCGCCCCTGCCCCACGGCCTCGTTGACCATGTAGTCGGGCAGACAGGCGATGCCCAATCCCTCGTGTACCACATGGTTGAGGGACTCAATGGTGGTACTGACCAGCGGTGTACGCAAGGTCGGCTCGGCGGCGCCCGGCAGGTGACGCAACGGCCAGTTTTCCAGCTTGCCGGTGGCGCAGAATTTGTGCCGCAGGCACGCGTGATCGTTGAGATCCTGCGGTTGCTGCGGGGTGCCGTGTTGAGCGAAGTAGCCCGGCGTGCCCACAAGCACCAACTGGTAATAGCCCAGATGCCGCGCCATCAAGCGCGAATCTTCGGGCTTGCCTGTGCGAATCACCGCATCGAAACCTTCCTCGATCACGTCCACCATGCGGTCGGAAAAATCCACATCCAATTCGATATCCGGGTAGGCGCGCATAAAGTCGCTGAGCACCGGCATCAATAAGCCGCGCACCTGCGGCAGGCTGACGCGCAACTTGCCGCGCGGCGTGGCGCTGGCGTCCGTCAATTCCTGCTCGGCCGCCTCGACCTCGGCCAGAATGCGCCGCGAACGCTCAAGAAACAGCGAGCCTTCGCTGGTCAGGGTGATACTGCGCGTGCTGCGGTGAAACAGCCTGACGCCCAGGCGCTCTTCCATGCGCGCGATACTTTTGCCCACGGCCGACGACGATACCCCCAGCACGCGACCGGCGACGGTGAAGCTGCGCGTCTCCGCCACCTGCACAAATACCGACAGGCTGCTCAAGCTGTCCATGATCACGTCTCGACTGATTACGGACACATACGTCCGCTAAGTTCGGAACCTTAGCCTGTTTTTCCGCACAGCACAGCCCCTTACTCTGCCGCCTTGCCCCTTTTATATGGATAAAGCGTCATGAGCGACAACCCTTCACTTACCCATTGCCCGGCGAACACCGAGCCTGACGTGCTGCCGCTGGGAGGTTTGTTGGCCCTGGCTTGCGCGGGTTTTATCACCATCCTCACCGAAGCCATGCCTGCGGGGCTCTTGCCGCAGATGGGCGCAGGCCTGGGCGTGTCGCCCGCCCTGGTTGGCCAACTGGTCACGCTCTACGCACTCGGATCATTGCTCGCGGCCATCCCCTTGACGCTGCTGACGCGGGGTTGGCGCCGACGCCCCCTACTGCTGGTGGCCATTGCTGGCTTCGCCCTGGTCAACAGCGTGACGGCCGTATCCAACCACTACGGGCTGACCCTGGTAGCGCGCTTTTTCGCCGGGGTATTCGCCGGGCTGCTTTGGGCCCTGTTGGCGGGTTACGCCAGTCGTATGGTCGCCCCCCACCGGCAAGGCCGGGCGATTGCCATCGCGATGCTTGGCGCACCGCTGGCCCTGACCCTGGGCGTGCCGGCCGGCACCCTGCTGGGCACCCTCGTTGGCTGGCGCTTGAGTTTTGCGATCATGACCGGGCTGACGCTGGCATTGCTGCTCTGGGCGCGCTGGCAACTCCCGGACTTTGCCGGCCAAGCAGCGCAACAACGCCTGGGCCTGCGCCAGGTGATGAGGTTGCGCGGTATTCGCCCGGTGCTTTGGGTGACCTTTACCTACGTGCTGGCCCACAACATTCTCTACACCTACATCGCCCCCCTGCTGGAGCCCGCCGGCATCCAGGCCGATATCGACCGGGTACTGCTGGTGTTTGGCCTGACGGCGTTGTTGAGCATCTGGCTGGTGGGCCTGCTGATCGATCGATGGCTGCGCCCGTTGGTGCTGTTCAGTTGCATGCTGTTTGGCCTGTCGGCGCTGGCGTTGGCGTTCTGGATCGACTCGCCGGCGATCATCTACACCGCCGTCGCGGCCTGGGGGCTGGCATTCGGTGGCCTACCGGCCTTGCTGCAAACCGCCCTGGCCAAGTCGGCGGGCGAGTCGGCGGACGCCGCGCAGTCGATGCTGGTGACGGTATGGAACCTGGGCATTGCGGGCGGCGGTCTGGCGGGCGGGTTGTTGTTGCAGAGCTGGGGCGTGCTCGCGTTTCCCTGGGCGGTAGTGGCGTTGATGTTGCTGGCCCTTTGCAAACGCCCATGAAAAAGCCCCCGGTCTTTTCAGGCCGGGGGCTTTTTATTCAAACCGAGATCAGTACTTCTTGATCTCAGCCTTGGTTTCCAGCTGCTTGCGATACGCCGCGAAATCCTGCTGCCCAACACGGGAAGCGAGGAAACGACGGTATTGCGCCTTCTCATCGTCCGATGGAGCCGCCGCTTCGGTGACGCCGTTCAAGCGCACGATCACCAGGCTGCCATCAGCGAGGGTCACGGTGGTGAAGGTCGGCTTGTCCTTGGACGCAGGCTTGGGCATGCGGAACAAGGCTTGCAGCACCACCGGGTCGATCGTTTCCTGGCTACGGGTAGCCGCTTCGGTGACTTTCCAGGCCTGGCCATCAACGGGCTGGTTCAGCGGGGTCTTGCCATCACGCAAGCTGGCGATCAACTCGTCAGCGTGAGTCTTGGCGGCCGCGCTGGCGCGTTCCTTGGTCATCTGGGTGCGGATCGCCGCTGCCACGCTTTCCAGCGGCAGTTGCGTAGGCTTCAGATGCTCTTTGGCCCGCAGCACGATGATGGTTTCCGGGTCGAGCTCGATGGCGGTGCTGTTGGCACCCTCATCCAACACTTCCGGGCTGAACGCGGCAGTGACCACGGCACGGTTGGCCGCGACACCCTCACCGCCTTCGCGACCAAACGGCGCAGAGGTGTGAACGGTCAGCTTCAGATCGGAGGCCGGCTGAGCCAGGTCGGAGGCTTCGAACGCCGCATCTTCCAATTGCTTGGTCGCTTCGACAAAACGCTGTTCAACCTGTTGATTCTTGAGCTCGTGGGTCAGCTTGTCTTTCAGGCTGGCGAACGATGGCACTTCTGGCGCTTCAACGCCCAACAGCTTGATCAGGTGCCAACCGAAGGTGCTGCGCACCGGTGCCGAGACCTGGTCCTTATTCAAGGCGTACAGGGCAGCTTCGAAGTCTGGATCGTAGACGCCAGGACCGGCAAAGCCGAGGTCACCGCCATTGCTGGCCGAACCCGGGTCCTGGGAGAACTCCTTGGCCAGGGCTTCGAACTGCTCACCCTTGGCCAGGCGCGCCTGGATTTCCTCGATCTTGGCCTTGGCTTGGGCGTCGGTGACCTTGTCGTTGACTTCAATCAGGATGTGCGCCGCACGACGCTGCTCAGCGAGGTTGGCGGTTTCTTTCTCATACGCTGCCTGCAGTTCATCGTCCTTGACGGTGACCTGGTCGAAGAAAGACGACTTCTTCAACTCCAGATAGTCGATGACCACCTGGTCCGGGGTCATGAACTCTTTGGCGTGCTGGTCGTAGTAAGCCTTGACCTCGTCGTCGGTGAGTTTCACCGCCGCAGGGTTGGCCTTGATATTGACGGTGGCGAAATCGCGGGTCTGTTTTTCCAGGCGGGCGAATGCCAGCACCTGCGCGTCAGTCACGAAGGCGCTGCCGAGGATGCCCAAGCGAGTCTGCTCGATCAGCATTTGCTGGGTCATCATCTGACGGAACTGCAGACGGCTGTAGCCCAGTTGACGGATCACCTGGTCAAAACGCTCGGCGTTGAACTTGCCGTCCACCTGGAACTCCGGCGTCTGCAGGATCACTTGGTCCAGCGCGGCGTCAGAGAAGGCAAACTTGGAATCAGCGGCACCTTGCAGTACCAGCTTGCGATCGATCAGGCTCTTGAGCGCCGCGTCGCGCAGCAGTTTTTCGTCCAGCAGGGAAGCATCGAAATCCTTGCCCATCTGTTGCATCAGTTGGCGACGTTGCATGTCGACGGCCTGGCTCAGTTCGGTCTGGGTGATTGCTTCACCGTTGACCTTGGCCACGTCCTGCTTGGTGTTGGTCGAAGCCTGAAAAATAGCCTCGATACCGGTGAACGCCATCAATGCGACGATGATCCCGATAATGGTCTTGGCAATCCAGCCTTGTGAATTGTCCCTGATATTTTGCAGCATGCGTCCCCCAGAAACGGTTGAACTTCAAAAATTGGCAACCGTGGAGCGTGGGTAGAGTCCGGATAGAAGAAAGGCGCATCCGAGGATGCGCCTTCTCTCGTAACTGGCGGAGCGGACGGGGGTTAGAACCCACACCCCCGGCGTGGTGACCCGATGGATACGTGGGTCAGCTGCCGCTCCGCTGCCAGGCCAGACCTGCGTCGGACCCGGGTAGGTAAAGGCTTGATCGAGGCTTAGTTAACGGCTTCTTTCAGGGCTTTACCGGCTTTGAAACCTGGTTTCTTGGCAGCAGCGATTTGCAGTGCTTTGCCAGTCTGTGGGTTACGGCCAGTGCGAGCTGGGCGGTCAGTCACAGAAAAAGTACCGAAGCCTACCAGTACCACCGAATCGCCGGCCTTCAGAGCGCCAGTGACGGATTCGATTACTGCGTCCAGCGCACGGCCAGCAGCAGCTTTCGGGATATCAGCGGATGCGGCGATAGCATCAATCAGTTCCGACTTGTTCACTCTAAGTCCCCTTATATATCTATTGAGTATGATTCTAAGTTTTTTGGTGAAAGCAAAAACCAGTGCTGAATGGCCTACAGACACTTAAGAGCCGCTTTATAACAAGGGCTCTAAAAAGCTGTCAAGGAAGCCCCCAGGCTTTAACGCATTAATGCGTGCTAATTCTTTCCTTGGAATCAGACTCGCGCTTTTCGTCCTTCGCGACTATCTCCGGAGCCACATCCGGCAAGGGCTCCGGCGCGTATTGCAGCGCAATTTGCAGGACCTCGTCAATCCATTTAACCGGTTTAATCTGAAGATCTTGCTTGATATTGTCAGGAATTTCCTTCAAGTCGCGGACATTCTCTTCAGGAATGATCACGGTCTTGATTCCACCCCGGTGTGCGGCGAGCAATTTTTCTTTCAGACCACCGATGGCCAATACCTGGCCACGCAGGGTGATTTCCCCGGTCATGGCCACATCGGCGCGTACCGGAATGCCGGTCAGGGCCGATACCAGGGCCGTACACATGCCTACGCCAGCGCTAGGGCCGTCTTTCGGGGTCGCCCCTTCCGGCATGTGGATATGGACGTCGTGCTTCTCATGGAAGTCCAGGGGAATCCCCAGGCTCCGGGCGCGGCTGCGCACCACGGTCTGCGCGGCGGTGATGGATTCGACCATCACGTCACCCAGGGAACCGGTCTTGATCAATTGGCCTTTGCCCGGGATCACCGCGGCTTCGATGGTCAGCAATTCGCCACCCACCTGGGTCCACGCCAGGCCAGTCACCTGCCCTACCTGATCCTGCTGTTCCGCCAACCCGTAGCTGAATTTACGCACGCCCAGATAGTGCTCCAGCACATCGGCCGTGATCTTCACCGAGAAGCGTTTTTCCAGCGCATGTTCCTTGACCGCCTTGCGGCAAATCTTCGCAATCTGGCGCTCAAGCCCCCGTACACCGGCCTCGCGGGTGTAGTAACGCACCATATCGCGGATCGACTCGACCTCGAATTCGATCTCGCCTTTTTTCAGGCCATTGGCCGAAATCTGCTTGGGCGCGAGGTATTTGACGGCGATGTTGATCTTCTCGTCTTCGGTGTAACCCGGCAGACGAATCACCTCCATCCGGTCCAGCAACGCTGGCGGAATGTTCATGGAGTTGGAGGTACACAGGAACATTACGTCGGACAGGTCGTAGTCGACTTCCAGGTAATGGTCGTTGAAATTGTGGTTCTGCTCCGGATCGAGCACTTCGAGCAAGGCCGATGCCGGATCGCCACGCATGTCGCTGCCCATTTTGTCGATTTCATCGAGCAGGAACAGCGGGTTGCGCACGCCGACCTTTGTCATCTTTTGAATCAATCTTCCTGGCATCGAACCGATATATGTGCGGCGATGACCACGGATTTCCGCTTCATCACGCACGCCGCCAAGGGCCATTCGCACGAATTTACGGTTGGTGGCATTGGCAATCGACTCGGCCAGGGAGGTTTTACCCACACCCGGCGGACCGACCAGGCACAACACCGGGCCACGAATTTTCTTCACGCGCTTTTGCACGGCGAGGTATTCGAGAATGCGTTCTTTGACTTCTTCGAGGCCGTAATGGTCGGCATCGAGGATATCTTCGGCGCGAGCCAGGTCCAGGCGCACCTTGGTCTGAGCCTTCCACGGCACCTGCACCAACCAATCGATGTAGGAACGAACCACGGTGGCTTCGGCCGACATCGGCGACATTTGCTTGAGCTTGTTCAGCTCGGCGTTGGCCTTGGTCAGGGCGTCTTTCGGCAGGCCGGCGGAATCGATGCGCTTTTTCAGCTCTTCGATTTCGTTGTGGCCTTCCTCGCTGTCGCCGAGTTCCTTCTGAATGGCCTTCATCTGCTCATTCAGGTAGTACTCGCGCTGGCTGCGCTCCATTTGTTTCTTCACGCGACCACGGATGCGCTTTTCAACCTGCAGCAGGTCGATTTCGGCATCGAGCAGCGCCAGGACGTGTTCGACACGGGCCGGCAGGTCGATGATTTCGAGGATGTCTTGCTTCTGCTCGATTTTCAGCGCCATGTGTGCGGCCATGGTGTCGACCAGGCGGCTAGGCTCATCAATGCTGTTGAGGGAAGACAGGACTTCAGCCGGGACTTTCTTGCCCAACTGCACATACTGCTCGAATTGCGAGAGCAGGCTGCGTACAAATACTTCGGACTCGCGCTCCGGGGCCTCGACTTCGTCGATCAGTGCCACTTCGGCGCGCAGGTGGCCGTCCACCTCCATGAAGCGCTCGACCGCACCGCGCTGCTCACCTTCCACCAACACCTTGACAGTGCCGTCGGGCAGCTTGAGCAATTGCAGGACAGTCGCAACGGTACCGACGCGATACAGGGCATCTTCGCCTGGATCATCATCAGCAGGATTTCTCTGGGCCAACAGCAGGATCTGCTTGTCGCCCGTCATCGCGGCCTCGAGGGCTTCGATAGACTTCTCGCGCCCCACGAACAGCGGGATAACCATGTGCGGATAGACGACGACATCACGCAACGGCAGGAGAGGCAATTCGATGGTTGTCTTCATGATTTCGCCTCTATGACAGTTGAAAAGTAAGCATGAAACCAAGATGGGGGCTGCCGGCAAAAAAAACAAGCTCAATGCCAGCAGTTAAATGCAGGAAAAACACGCCCTTAAAACAAAAGGGGCCCCTAAAGGCCCCTTGTTGTTATGCAGCAGCCGGACGCTTACGCGTCTGGCGCAGCCTTGGCAGCCGGCTCACTGTTTTCATAGATATACAGTGGCTTGGACTTGCCTTCGATAACGCTTTCGTCGATCACCACTTTGCTCACCTCGGACTGCGAGGGGATTTCGTACATGGTGTCGAGCAATACGCCTTCGAGGATCGAACGCAGGCCACGCGCACCGGTTTTGCGCTCCAGTGCCCGCTTGGCCACTGATTTGAGTGCGTCGGTACGGAACTCGAGGTCTACGCCTTCCATTTCGAACAGCTTGGCATATTGTTTGGTCAGGGCGTTTTTCGGCTCGGTGAGGATCTGAATCAGAGCAGCCTCATCCAGCTCGTCCAATGTCGCCAGGACCGGCAGACGACCAACGAATTCCGGGATCAGACCAAACTTGACCAGATCGTCAGGTTCGACTTCACGCAGGGACTCGCCCACCTTCTTGCCTTCTTCCTTGCTGCGCACTTCCGCACTGAAGCCGATGCCGCCACGGGTGGAACGGTTTTGAATAACCTTTTCCAGACCGGAGAACGCACCGCCGCAGATGAACAGGATATTGCGCGTATCAACCTGAAGGAATTCCTGCTGTGGATGCTTGCGGCCGCCTTGTGGCGGTACGGAAGCAACCGTGCCTTCGATCAGTTTCAACAAGGCTTGCTGCACGCCTTCACCGGAAACATCCCGAGTGATCGACGGGTTGTCGGACTTGCGCGAAATCTTATCGATTTCGTCGATGTAGACGATACCCATCTGGGCCTTCTCTACGTCGTAGTCGCACTTCTGCAGCAACTTCTGAATGATGTTCTCGACGTCCTCACCCACGTAGCCAGCCTCGGTGAGGGTGGTGGCGTCGGCGATGGTGAACGGAACGTTCAGCAGGCGAGCGAGGGTTTCCGCAAGCAGGGTTTTACCCGAGCCTGTAGGACCGATCAGCAAGATGTTGCTCTTGCCGAGCTCGACTTCGTCGTTTTTCTTGTCACGCTGGTTCAAACGCTTGTAGTGGTTGTACACCGCTACGGCCAGAACCTTTTTTGCACGCTCTTGACCAATCACGTACTGATCAAGGATGCCGCTGATTTCTTTAGGCGAAGGCAATTTATGCGCGCTGCTTTCGGCCTGGGCTTCCTGCACCTCCTCACGGATGATGTCATTGCACAGGTCGACGCACTCGTCGCAGATAAAGACCGAGGGGCCGGCAATCAATTTGCGTACTTCATGCTGGCTTTTGCCACAGAAGGAGCAATAGAGCAGCTTGCCGTTGTCCTCGCCGTTGCGGGTGTCAGTCATTCGTTCGATCCAAATCCGATAGGCTTGCAACACAAGATGAAGGCTTATGCGGGCTTTTTCAAGCCCGCAGGTGATCGGACTTGCCGACCTGGCCTATTTTGAGCTGCTTATATTAAGCGGGGCGCTTGTCAATCACTGCGTCGATCAACCCGTAATCACGCGCGGCTTCGGCGCTCATGAAATTGTCACGGTTGGTATCACGCTCGATTTCTTCCAAGGTGTGCCCGCTGTGCTTGGCCATCAGCGTGTTAAGACGCTCACGAATAAAGAGGATTTCCTTGGCATGGATTTCGATGTCCGATGCCTGGCCCTGGAAACCGCCCAGTGGCTGGTGAATCATCACGCGCGAGTTCGGCAGGCAGTAACGCTTGCCTTCGGCACCTGCGGTCAGCAGGAAAGCGCCCATGCTGCAGGCTTGGCCGATGCAGGTGGTCGACACGTTTGGCTTGATGAACTGCATGGTGTCGTAGATCGACATGCCCGCGGTCACCGAACCGCCCGGCGAGTTAATGTAAAGATGGATGTCCTTGTCCGGGTTTTCCGCTTCAAGGAACAGCAGTTGCGCACAAATCAGGTTGGCCATGTAGTCCTCTACCGGCCCCACCAAAAAGATCACTCGCTCCTTGAGCAGGCGCGAGTAGATGTCGTAGGCGCGTTCGCCACGAGCGGACTGCTCGACAACCATCGGGACCAGGCCGCCTGCGGCCTGGATATCAGAGTTCTGCTGAATATAGGAATTACGGAACATGCTCTGCAGTTACTCCCAAATAGTCATGTCTTGAAAACGCATAAGCCAGCGCGAGGCTGGCTTATGGTTGTATTTCAAACGAGTTGGACAATCAGTCGGCTTGTGCTGCTTCCGCCGGCTTGACTGCTTCTTCGTAAGAGACCGCTTTATCGGTCACCTTAGCCTTCTGCAGAACAGTATCCACAACTTGTTCTTCCAGCACAACCGAACGTACTTCGTTCAGTTGCTGGTCGTTCTTGTAGTACCAAGCCACAACCTGCTCAGGCTCCTGGTAGGCCGAAGCCATTTCCTGGATCATTTCACGAACGCGGTCTTCGTCAGGCTTGAGGTCGAACTGCTTGACCACTTCAGCCACGATCAGGCCCAGCACGACGCGGCGCTTGGCTTGCTCTTCGAACAGCTCGGCCGGCAGTTGGTCAGGTTTGATGTTGCCACCAAACTGCTGAACGGCTTGTACGCGCAGGCGATCTACTTCGTTGGACAGCAAAGCCTTAGGCACTTCGATCGGGTTGGCGGTCAGCAGACCGTCCATGACCTGGTTCTTGACCTTGGACTTGATGGCCTGACGCAGCTCGCGCTGCATGTTCTTGCGAACTTCGGTGCGGAAGCCGTCGATGCCGGTTTCCTTGATGCCGAATTGAGCGAAGAACTCTTCGTTCAGCTCTGGCAGCTTAGGCTCGGACACGCTGTTGACCGTCACGGTGAACTCGGCGGCTTTGCCGGCCAGGTCCAGGTTCTGGTAGTCAGCCGGGAAAGTCAGGTTCAGAACGCGTTCTTCGCCGGCTTTTGCGCCAACCAGGCCGTCTTCGAAACCCGGGATCATGCGGTTGGAACCCAGCACCAGCTGAGTACCCTTGGCGGAGCCGCCAGCGAATGCTTCGCCGTCAACCTTGCCCACGAAATCGATGTTCAGCTGGTCTTCGTTCTGGGCAGCACGTTCGGCCACTTCGAAACGGGTGTTCTGCTTGCGCAGGATTTCCAGCATGTTGTCCAGGTCGGCATCAGCCACTTCGGCGCTCAGGCGCTCGATCGCGATACCGTCGAAGCCGGCAACTTCGAACTCTGGGAACACTTCGAATACAGCAACGTATTCCAGGTCCTTGCCCGCTTCCAGGGACTTAGGCTCGATCGAAGGCGAACCAGCCGGGTTCAGCTTTTGCTCGACAACTGCTTCGTAGAACGACGCCTGGATCACGTCGCCTACCGCTTCCTGACGCGCATCAGCACCAAAACGGCGCTTGATTTCGCTCATCGGCACTTTGCCTGGACGGAAGCCAGCGATCTTGGCCTTTTGGGCAGTCTGCTGCAGACGCTTGTTGACCGCAGTCTCGATGCGCTCTGCCGGCACGGTGATGCTCAGGCGGCGCTCGAGAGCAGTAGTATTTTCAACAGAAACTTGCATGGATATTCCTCGTTGCACAGACGTTAGCCGGCCGTTTCCGACCCCAGAATCAAGGGCA
Source organism: Pseudomonas sp. GV105 (assembly GCF_003058185.1). Classification (NCBI taxonomy): domain Bacteria; kingdom Pseudomonadati; phylum Pseudomonadota; class Gammaproteobacteria; order Pseudomonadales; family Pseudomonadaceae; genus Pseudomonas; species Pseudomonas sp. GV105. Next base: position 127,323 of record NZ_QBUF01000006.1, on the reverse strand, counting down.
TGCATTCTAGTGGGTCAAACTCAAGAAGTCACCCTACTGGAAACGGGTAAAAAAACAGCAGGCAATTTATCGGTACGAAGACACTGTTGCGCCTCGCCCCGGTGACAAATACAGCCAATCGTGCCAGGGCTCTGCGCCGACCCTTCTATATATAGAAGAAGTCGCCAATCATCTCCCTGACGGCCGCCCCTGCGAACAGGACCGGCAGGCAGCGCGGCATCATCGAGACACATAAATACGACGAAACGCCCTGCCTTGCGACCCAGAACCTGCAGCCGCGGAATACTCGAACCACTAAAACAAAAAAGGCGCCAGACTGTTAAATCTGGCGCCTTTCGAATATGGGGTGGACGAAGGGGATCGAACCCTCGACAACGGGAGTCACAATCCCGTGCTCTACCAACTGAGCTACGCCCACCATATTGCGTTAACAAAGAAACCAAACCACTTCTTTGTCGAGCCTGACCCCGCCTTCCGGCCGGGCAAAGCTTTAATTGGTGCGGATGAAGAGACTCGAACTCTTACGCCTCGCGGCGCTGGAACCTAAATCCAGTGTGTCTACCAATTCCACCACATCCGCGCTTGAAGCTCTTAAAGCAAAGGCGCCAGATGATTAATCTGGCGCCTTTTCAAAAATATGGGGTGGACGAAGGGGATCGAACCCTCGACAACGGGAGTCACAATCCCGTGCTCTACCAACTGAGCTACGCCCACCATCTAACGCTACTTGTGCCAAAGCTGCCTAATGGCGCACCCGGCAGGACTCGAACCTGCGACCATCCGCTTAGAAGGCGGATGCTCTATCCAGCTGAGCTACGGGCGCCTGATTAATCTGTACTCTTGGAGGATTACAAACTAAGTGCTTCCAGCCTTGCAGAACAACAATCCTGCTAGACCTTCTTAACCAGTGCTAGGCTGTGCCCGACAAGTGCGACGAATAGTATAGACGCGCCGGAAAGCCGTCAAATCTTTTTTGAAAAAAATTCATTTTATTTAAGGGGTTAGGCCAATTTGCAGACCAAGCGCCTTTGCCCCCACGTCTTGGCATGCGAGAATGCGCGCACTTTTCTTCCCCCTCTCGATGGTTAATCACGCGTAATGACTGCACAACTTATCGACGGCAAATCAATCGCCGCCAGCCTGCGCCAGCAGATCGCCAAACGCGTCACCGAGCGTAGCCAGCAAGGCTTGCGCACGCCTGGCCTCGCGGTGATCCTGGTCGGCAGCGATCCTGCGTCTCAGGTTTATGTCTCGCACAAGCGTAAAGACTGTGAAGAGGTCGGCTTTATTTCCAAGGCCTACGACCTGCCTTCCGAGACCACCCAGCAGGCCCTTACCGACCTGATCGACGGCCTCAACGATGACCCGAACATCGACGGTATCCTGGTGCAACTGCCATTGCCCGCGCACCTGGACGCCTCCCAGTTGCTCGAACGCATCCGCCCGGACAAAGACGTCGATGGTTTCCACCCGTATAACGTCGGCCGCCTGGCCCAGCGCATCCCGCTGCTGCGCCCATGCACGCCGAAAGGCATCATGACCCTGCTGGAAAGCACCGGCGTCAACCTTTACGGCCTCGACGCCGTGATCGTCGGCGCCTCCAATATCGTCGGGCGCCCGATGGCCATGGAACTGCTGCTCGCCGGCTGCACCGTGACCGTGACCCACCGCTTCACCAAGGACCTCGCCGGTCACGTCGGCCGCGCCGACCTGGTGGTAGTGGCTGCCGGCAAGCCGGGCCTGGTCAAAGGTGAGTGGATCAAGGAAGGCGCGATCGTCATCGACGTCGGCATCAACCGTCAGGCAGACGGCAAGCTGGTCGGCGACGTGGTGTACGAAACCGCCCTGCCCCGTGCCGGCTGGATCACCCCGGTACCGGGTGGCGTTGGCCCGATGACCCGTGCGTGCCTGCTGGAAAACACGCTGTATGCAGCGGAAACCCTGCACGGCTGATCGACAGCCGCGCTGAAAAGAGCCCTGCCTTGTCGCAGGGCTTTTGGTTTCTGATGAACCTCACGCTCTGCTATCGTGCATCCGCGGCTGACATGTTCGGCGCCCGCCAGATGCCGCAGGAACCCCAGGAGTGCTTTAGCCATGCGCAACCTACATGCCGCCCCTCTGCTGATCCTCATCGCGGTATTGATCCCCGCTTGCACCACCCAACTGACTGAAGCGGGCAAACAGGTCAACCTCGTCACGGCCTCATCCGCCCACGCTTGCCACGTCGTCAAAGCCTTCACGGTGCAGGGCTCATCCAACGGCGACGCTCTGAACACGGCATTCAATAAAGCCGCCGAGGCTGGCGCTGACAGCCTGAGCATCGTCAATGTGGGGGACGCTGGCAAAATGCAGGTAGCCGCCTTGAACTGCCGACGCTGACAGGCTTGCCCAATAGAACATGCACCCGAACATCCGGCTCGTTCACCCAGGCGCAGCACCCGGTTTCGCGTTTCTTCGACATCCTTTTCACCCGCCATCGACAGGATCGGGCGCAACTTACCTCTACTCCTTTGAAAATCCCCATTAGACCCGCCCTCATAGCGGGCCTTTTTTTGCCCGCGATGGGCTACAAGCCTAACCAATCATCGCCTTACAGCCTTTATTTAAAGGCTCTCTATCGTTTTCTGATCCATACTCCTAAAATGTAACGTCATTTTTCATAAAGCCCGTTGCAGAACGGTATTTCTTACTTTTTTTAGCGAGTTCATCCGCGTGAAAATTCGTCTCTCTCTCGTCAGCCTTTTATTTGCTTTCACCGGCACCTTTGCGCACGCCGCCGAAACCACCCTGGCCCCGCGTGACACCTCAAAACTGCAAATCGCTTCCGGCAGCGCCATGCTGGTCGATCTGCAAACCAACAAAGTCATCTATTCCAGCAACCCGGACGTGGTGGTGCCGATCGCTTCCGTGAGCAAGCTCATGACCGGCCTGATCGTGCTGGAAGCCAAGCAGAACATGGACGAATACATCGACATCAACATCACCGACACGCCGGAAATGAAAGGCGTGTTCTCCCGGGTGAAAATCGGCAGCCAAATGCCGCGCAAGGAGATGTTGCTGATCGCCCTGATGTCCTCGGAAAACCGCGCCGCCGCGAGCCTGGCTCACCACTACCCGGGCGGCTACGTAGCCTTCATTGCGGCGATGAACGCCAAGGCCAAGGCGCTGGGCATGACCAGCACCCATTACGTCGAACCTACCGGCCTGTCCATCCATAACGTGTCGACCGCCAGGGACCTGAGCAAGCTGCTGGCCTACGCGCGCAAATTCCCGATGCTGAGCCAATTGAGCACCACCAAGGAAAAAACCGTGGCGTTCCGCAAGCCCAACTACACCTTGGGTTTCTCCAACACCGACCACCTGATCAACCGCGCCAACTGGGACATCAAGCTGACCAAGACCGGCTTCACCAACCAGGCCGGCCACTGCCTGGTGCTGGTGACCAGCATGGGTAACCGCCCGGTGTCGCTGGTGATCCTCGACGCCTTCGGCAAGTTCACCCACTTCGCCGATGCCAGCCGAATCCGCAACTGGGTCGAGACCGGCAAGGGCGGTTCGGTGCCGGACGTTGCGTTGCGCTACAAGGCCGACAAGAACCTGAAGAACCGCCCGAACGCGACAGAGGTTCGTCGCTGAACGGCGCCCCCCCCAAAACGCCCGCCTGACCAATGCCCCGACATGCTCGGGGCATTTTTTTCGGCATAAGCCTCGCAAAAACAGGCCGTTGCATCGCTAACCGGGGTTGCGGATCACGCCCACGATCTGCGGCAAAATAGCGCACAGACAGGCTTTTACTTTGCGCCTGAACTGCCGCTAAATGTTCACCCCTTTCAGTCGACTTCGTTCATGGCTCGTCTCAAACGCATCAGTCCCTGGCTAGCCTGCCTGGCCATCGTGCTGAACATGCTGGCCATGCCGCTCAGCCGCGCCATGCAGACGCCGGACATGGGACTGTTGATGTGGGGCGGATTCTGCTCGGGGGGCGCCTCGCAAGCGCTGCCTCCCAACTTGAGCAAGCTGATCGACCCGCTCCAGTCGGCGCCGTCGCAATCCGCCATGAAACACAGCGATTGCTGCTGCGGTCATGCCGGACTGGCGGCGCTGCCATCCGACTACTACAGGCATTTCCTACCGCGATACGCCCCCGACACCACCCTCGACAACCCCGAGTTGCCGACGCTGCACCCCAGAATCCGCTGGCCGAGCCTGAGCCCGCGCGCCTCCCCTACCGTTTGATCGACACCCGCGCCGCCCCATAGGCGGCGCAATCTGCTTGTCAGCCGCCCGCCTGGGCGTCCTCGAAGTGTCTTGATCATCAGGAATGGTGCGTTATGCCTGCTCGAATGACTTTGCCTCGCGCAAAGCGTGTCTCTGTGTCCCGCCCGCTATGGCCCTTGCTGTCCATCGGCCTGTTCGCCCTCAACCCGCTGTCCTCGGCACTGGCCGAAACCGGTAAAACCGAAGACTCCACCCTCACCCTGGGCACCGTCACGGTCCAGGGCGCCAGCGCCAGCAGCGGCCCGCTGAGCACCAGCAGCGTGCTCAGCTCGGTGGACATTCTCGGCGCCGACATCCTCGAAAAAATGCCGGTCAACTACAGCTGGGAACTGTTCAGTCGCGCGCCAGGGGTGATCCTCACCGAGTTCAACCAAGGCACCACCTCCGGCAAGATTTCCTTTCGCGGCTTCAACGGCGAAGGCGAAGTCAACGCAGTGAAGTTGCTGATCGACGGCATCCCGAGCAACAGCAACGACGGCAACATGCCGTTCATGGACATGATTTTCCCCATGGAGCTGGACAGCATCGAAGTGGTGCGCGGCACCAGCGATGCGCGCTATGGCCTGAACAACATCGCCGGCAACGTCAATATGCTGACCCGCACCGGCGGCGACTACACCAAGGCGCGGGTGCGCTACGGCAGTTACAACACCCAGGAAACCCAGCTGGCCAAAGGCATCGAAGGCAGCAACTGGACGCAGAACTACTTCTTCGCCTACCAGAAATCCGACGGTTACCGCGATCACGCCGAGGCGGACAGGTTTTCCATGTCCGGCAAATGGTTCTACACCCCGGACGACAACAGCTACCGCATCGGCCTGATCGCCCGTCACTACGAAACCGAGGCGCAGGAACCCGGCTACTTGAGTGAAGAGGACGCCCACCAGCACCCGACCATGACCAACAGCTACAACGCCACCGACAAAGGCACGCGGCGGATGAACCAGGTCAGCCTGCACTTCGACACCGACCTGGCCGAGACGCTGGCCTGGTCGGCAAAAACCTACGTCAACACCTTCGACGACCGGCGCTGGACGCAATACTGGCGCACCAGCGCCCAGCAGGAGCGCGACGCCTACGAAACCCAGTACGGCGCCCTCACCTCCCTGACCTGGCGCCCGCAAGTCAGCTGGCTGTACGACTTCGCCCTGGAAGGCGGCGCGGACATGCAGCAGCAGCAGAACAAGAGCGAGCGCTACCGCACCAAGGACCGCCTGCGCCTGGCCCAAACCCGCGACCAGCGATTCGACTTCGACACCTACGGCGCCTATGTCCAGGCCGAGATCAAGCCGTTCGAGTCGCTGAAAATCGTCCCGGCATATCGCGTCGATAAGATCCAGGGCGACTTCACCAACGAAATGACCGGCATGGACTACGACATCAACGACTATGGGCTGATCAAACAACCCAAGCTCAGCGTGGTGTATTCACCGTGGGACGTGGCCAGCATCTATGCCAACTGGGGGCGGACCTTCCAGGTCGGCACCGGCGCGGCGGCCTATAAGATTCCACCGCGGGATACCAACCTGGCGCCGTCGATCAACGACGGCTGGGAAACCGGGGTCAAGTTCACCCCGGCGGACTGGATCGACGGCCGCATCGCCTATTGGCAGCAAGAAGCCAGCGGCGAAGTCAGTCGCCGCCTCAACGACCCGAGCGGCGAGTCGGACAACGTCGGCGAAACCCGGCGCTGGGGTTACGACGCGCAAGTCAATCTGCACCCGGACGAACGCACCGAAATCTGGATGGCCTACTCCTGGCAGTACTCGAAAATCCTCCAGCCCAGCGCGACCTTGCCCAACAGCAAAGGCCAGGAAATCGACCACATCCCGCATCACCTGTACAACGCCGGCGTCAGCTACAAGGCCACGCGGGCGCTGCAGTTGACGGCGTGGATGAACGGCCAGACGAATTACTACCTGGAACGCGAGAACACCAAGGGCACTTACGGCGGCTACGTCTTGATGAACCTCGGCGCGACTTACCAGGTGACCGAATCGGTCAGTGTCGACCTGCAGTTGAAAAACCTCACCAACCGCTACTACGAATACGTCTGGTATGACCCGGACGGCGCCCAGGCCTCGCTGCACTCACCCGGCGACGGGCGCGCGCTGTACAGCGGCGTCACCGTCGACTTCTGATCGGCAGCGCCGCCGGGGCGCGATGAACGTTCAGGCCGGCAAGCGCAAAAACTGAACGTTCACTTCAAACCCGTCGTCCCGGCCTGTGGCCGGCGACGCCAGGGTCATGTGCGCCTTGACCCCATGGACGATGGTCTTGGCAATCGCCAGGCCCAATCCGCTGCCGCTGGCTTCGCTGCTGCCGCGCACGAAGCGTTCGGTCAGGCGCTGCAACACCGGCGCCGGCACGGCCGGTCCGCCGTTGACCACCCGCAGCAACGCATCGTCCGTGAGGCTGACGTCGACCGGTTGATCCGCCGCGCCGTACTTCAACGCATTCTCGATCAAGTTGCGCAGCAGGATGCCGAACGCGTCCGGGTCGATCGCGCAATACACGCTGCCCTCGCTCGGCAGTTGCAAGCGGATGCGCTGCCCGCTGCTGCGGTTCCACTCATCGACCCCATGGGCCAGTAAGGGAATCAGGTCCTGGGGCGCCTCGGACAACAGCCCGCCGCCCTCGGCCTTGGCCAACTGCATGAGTTTTTCCGAAAGCCGCGCCAGTTCGCGCAAGGCGTGTTCGATCTTCGCCGCACGCACGCGCAACGGGCCTTCCGGCGCTTCCTGGCGCAAACGCTGGATCTGCGCCAGCGTCGCCGCCAATGGCGTGCGCAACTCGTGGGCGCTGTTGGCGGTGAAGCTGCGCTCGGCCTCCAAGGCCTTGCGCAAGCGCTCCAGCAGGTGGTTGACCGCGTCGGCCAACGGGTCGATTTCAGCCGGCAGCCGGGCCACGCTGATCGGCGACAAATCCCCCACACCACGCGCTTCCACGGCACGGCGATAAGCCAATACGCTGCGCAGGCTGAAGCGCACAAACAACCATGTGCCCAACAGGCTGATGGGGATCAGCGCCAATAACGGCATCAACAGGGCCAACAAGGCTTCCCGCGCCGCCTCACGGCGATGCCCCAGCGGCTCGGCGATCTCAATGAACAGCGTATCGCGCAGCGCACTCGCGCCGTACAGCCGGTATTTTCGGGTGGTGGAAAACCCTTCGCTCGGGTGTTCGCTGAAGATCTTCGGGTTGGCGTCATGGGACTGCATCAGAATCTGGCCCTGGGCATCGCGCACCAGGTACGTCAGGTATTCCTTGTGCATCTTCAGGGTGGCGACGTGCTGGGCGGTGCGCGGTTCTTCGCGGTTGCTGATTTCCAGCACGGCCAGGGGCAGGATGCGTTGCGCGGTCTCTTCCAGGGCGCTGTCGAACGCCTCGTTCAATTCGTGTTGCACCACCAGCCAGGCGCCGACGGTCGCCCCCAGCCAGAGCAAGGTCATGCCCAGGGTCAACCCGAGGCCGAGGCGTTTTTGCAGGCTGATCGGCGACTTCATCCGGCCATCAACCGATAACCCATGCCACGCACGGTTTCCAGCAGGTCGCGCCCGAGTTTTTTGCGCAGGCGGCTGATATAGACCTCGATGGTGTTGCTCTCGATTTCCGCACCGAAGGCGTACAGGCGCTCTTCGAGCTGCGACTTCGACAACAGCGCCGTGGGGCGCTGCACGAACGCCTCGAACAGCGCCCATTCGCGCGCCGTCAGGTCGACGGTGACGCCGGCACGCTGCACGGTGCGCGCGTTCATATCGATCTGCAACTCGCCGAGTTTGATCTGCGGGTTGGGATTGCCGCTATAACGGCGGGCCACGGCGGCCACCCGGGCCGACAGCTCGAACAGGTCGAACGGTTTGACCAGGTAATCGTCGGCCCCGGCGTTGAGGCCGGCGATACGATCGGATATCTGGTCCTGGGCGGTGAGGATGATCACCGGGGTCACATTGCCGGCCGAACGCTGCTGGCGCAGAAAGTCCAGCCCGCGACCGTCGGGCAGCATCAGGTCCAACAGGATCAGATCATACGGCGTGCTGCGCACGCTGTTGTTCGCATGCTCCAGGCGCTGCACCCAATCGACCGCATGGCCGTCGTCGGCAATCTGTTCGCGCACCGCCTCGCCCAGCCCGGGTGCATCCTCGACCAATAAAACCCGCATCTGGCACCTCCTGTGGTGGTTGTCGTGCCGCACCTTACCGAGCTTACCTGACGTGAATCTGAAGATTCAGCTGGTTGTCAGGAATGCCCTTTAGGGTAAGCCGCAAATGCCAATCCGGCCGGAGACAGATCATGAAATCAGCTTTTATTGTCAGCACCGCACTGCTGGGCGTCCTGCTCGGCGCAAACGCCTTGGCCGACGACGACTGCAGCGAGCCGGTCAGCGACTGGCAACCACGCGAAACCCTGCGCCAGCAAGTGGAACAGCAATACGGCTGGAGCGTGCAACGCATCAAGGTCGACGACGGCTGCTATGAACTCAGGGGCACCGACCGCAAAGGCAATGCGATCGAAGCCAGCTACGCACCCGCCTCGCTTCGTCTGCGCAAACTGGAAATCCATTTCGGTGCCAACGGCGACGCCCGGGATTACCTCAACCGCCCTGGATCGGAATGATCAGCGGTTTTTCCACGGCTTTCAGGTTGCTGTCAGCCAGCAGGTCCAGGCTCTCGCCACAACGTTCAACCAGGACATCATCATGAAAAAGATCATTGCTGCAACCTGCCTCGCCGGCGCCATTGCCCTGCCGGGGCTGGCCCAGGCCCGCGAAGTGACACTGACCACCCAACTCAAGGACTACAGCGGCAACGGCGCGTACCTGGCGATCTATGTTACCGACGCCAACGGCCAGTACCAGAAAACCCTCTGGGTCGCCGGCAAAAAGGCCAAGTACTACCGGCACCTGAGCGACTGGGCGCGTGGCAGCGCCATGAAGCCGAGCGAGTTTGACGGCCTCAGCGGCGCCAGTGTCGGCAGCGGCCGCAGCCTCACCGTCAGCGTGGAACTGGCCGACACCTTGATCGACGCCGGGTATCAGATCCGTATCGACAGCGCCGTGGAAGACAAGCGCGACAGCCGCGCCGACGTCAGTGTCCCGCTGACATCGGCCGGGTCGGGCAAGCCGGTCAGCGGCAGCACTTATGTCGAGTCCTTTACCTACGACCTGTAACACCTGCGACTTCTGGAGGCTGAACATGCTTCGCCAGTTCCATTCACTGCCCGGTCTGATCGCCGCCCTGTTGGTCATGATATTGGCCATCAGCGGCGCAGTGCTGTCCGTCAATCCGGCCTTGGAACGCCTGCACGGCACGTCAACCGCGGCCGGGCAGCTCAATGTCGGCCAGTTGGCGGGACGCATCGCCAACCACTTTCCGGGGGTGGAGCAGATCCAGCGCAGCGCCTCCGGAACAGTGATCATCTACTACAACCAGGACGGCCAGGCGGGTGCGCAAACCGTCGATCCACTGACCGGCCAGGGCCTCGGGCCCTATGAGCCGTCCGTTGTTTCGCGCTGGGTAAAAGACCTGCACCGCTCGCTGTTCATGGGTACCACCGGGCATGGGATCGCGGGCGTCGGCGCACTCTTCATGTTGATGCTTTGCGTGTCCGGCGCGCTGTTGCTGGCGCGCCGCCTGGGTGGCCTGCGCAACCTGTTGCGGCCGCTGCGCGGCTCGTTCAGCCAGCGCTGGCACGCCGAAGTCGGGCGCCTGGCCGTGCTCGGGCTGCTGCTGTCGGCCTTGACTGGGCTGTACATGTGCGCCACGACCTTCGGTTTGATCGCCGACGGCAGTCAGGCTGAGCCGGCCTTCCCCGCGCATATCAGCGTCGGCGCGGCGCAGCCGGTGGCCAACCTGCAAGCCTTGCAGGCCATCGATCTGAACGACCTGCGCGAACTGGTTTACCCGAGCCCCGGTAACCCCGAGGACGTGTTTTCCCTGCGCACCGCCCAGGGTGACGGCTACGTGGACCCGGTCAGCGGCACGCTGTTGTCGTATCAGGCCCACGATTCAATGCACAACCTGTATCAACTGATCTATCAATTGCACACCGGCGAAGGCCTCTGGTGGCTGGGCTTGATCCTCGGGGTTAGCGCCCTCAGCGTGCCGTTGATGAGCGTGACCGGCATCCTGCTGTGGTGGCGCCGCCGCAAGGCCGCGCCGAAGATTCGCCATAACAGCCCGGCCCACGCCGCCGACAGCGTGATTCTGGTGGGCAGTGAAACCAACAGCACCTGGGGTTTTGCCAATACCTTGCACGCGGCGTTGCACCAGGCCGGGCACCGGGTTCACAGCGCCGCGATGAACGATTGGAAGGGCGAGTACCGCGCTGCCCAGCGCCTGTTCATCCTCACCGCCACCCACGGCGACGGCGATGCACCGGCGTCGGCCGCGCAGTTCCTGGCACGGCTGCAGCAAGTGGGCCTCAAACCCGGCCTGCCCTTTGCGGTACTCGGGTTTGGCGACCGGCAGTTTCCGCGATTCTGTCAGTACGCCCATCAGGTGCAGGACGCGATGGTACAAGCCGGCGGCACGCCATTGCTGGGGCTGGAAACCGTGAACCGTCAATCCTCGCAGGAATTTGCGCGCTGGGGCGATGCGTTGGCGGCGCCACTGGGCCACGAGCTGCCGCTGATCCACACGGCGCAGCGCCCGCGCAGCCGTCGTCTGGAATTGACCGAGCGCATCGTCTATGGCGAAGCCGTGAACGCACCGACCCACGTCCTGCGCTTCAAGGCCGCGGGCGCGCTACCGAGCTTCCAGGCCGGCGATCTGGTCGGCATTTTGCCGCCGGACAACCCGGTGCCGCGCTTTTACTCGCTGGCCAGTTCCTCTGAAGACGGCACGCTGGAAATCTGCGTGCGCAAACACGAAGGTGGCCTATGCTCGGGGTTCCTGCATGAGCTGAAGATCGGCGGGTTGGTCGAAGCGTTCATCCAGCCCAATCCGCAATTTCGTCCGGCGTCGGGCGCGCACCCGGTGATTCTGATCGGTGCCGGCACCGGTATCGGGCCCCTGGCCGGTTTTATTCGCCATAACACCGCCAAACACCCGATGCACCTGTATTGGGGCGGACGCAACCCGGCTTCGGATTTTCTCTATGAACCGGAGCTCAAGCGTTACCTGGCCGACCGCCGCCTGACCGCATTGCGCGCGGCGTTCTCCCAGGTTCAGGAGCGCAGCTATGTGCAAGACCGGTTGCTCGGCGATGCCCTGGCGTTGCGCGCCCTGATCGAAAACGGCGCCCAAGTGCTGGTGTGCGGCAGCCGCGAGATGGCCAAAGGCGTGATGCAAGCGCTGGATAACGTGTTGGCCCCGCTCCACCTGAGTGTGCTGGCCCTGAAAGCACAAGGACGCTACCGTGAAGATGTCTACTGAGCCCCAACGCTACAGCCTGAACGGCGAGACCATGGGCACGCGCTATACCGCCGTGTTCTATGCCGAGGCCGGCGTCGACACCGACGCGATCAACCGCGGCCTGGCCCAGGCCGTGGGCCGGGTGGACCAGCAGATGTCCACCTGGAAGGCCGATTCCGACCTCAACCGCCTCAACGCCGGCCCCGAGCAAACATGGTTGCCGGTGCCCCAGGAACTGGCCACGGTGTTGGCCGCCGCGTTGCGGGTCAGCCAGCAATCCGGCGGGGCTTTCGACATCGCCGTCGGTGATCTGGTGGACGCCTGGGGCTTCGGTCCCGGCGCACTCTCAGTCACCGAACAGACCATCGACGCCCTGCCGTCACGCAGCGGTCTGTCGGCCACTGCGGCGTTGACGGTGGACACGCAACGCCACCAAGTGCGCAAACGCGCGCCGCTGCACCTCAACCTCAACGGGATCGCCAAAGGCTTTGGCGTCGACGAACTGGCGCGCTGCCTGGACGGCTTCGGGCTGACCCGCTACCTGGTCGGCATCGATGGCGAAATGCGTGCCCGCGGCGTCAAGCCGGATGCTCAACCGTGGGTCGTGGCCATTGAAAAACCAAGCCGGGGCCAGCGTGAAGTGATGGGAGTCATGGAACTCAGCGACGCCGCCATCGCCACCTCCGGCGACTACCGACACTGGATTGACGTGAAAGACCGACACTATGCTCACACCATGAACCCGGCCACCGGCGCCCCGCTGTGCAATACCGTCGCCGCCGTCACGGTGGTGGCCGCCTCGTGCATGCTCGCCGATGCCTGGGCCACGGCGTTGATGGTGCTGGGCGAAATCGAAGGCCCACGCTTGGCGCAGGCACGCGGGATGGACGCACTGTTCGTGCTGCGCGAGGGTGAACAACTCAAAGAAATATCGATTGTCGGCGGTATTCTGCAGGCGCAGATTGAAAGCCGTCCGCCCCAACCCCGTCCACGAACGTGAGTCCCGCACACCGATGAAATTCATGCACCGGCACACCGAATCCCACCGCAGCGACCGTATCGGCTGGCTGCGCGCCGCGGTCCTGGGCGCCAATGACGGCATCGTCTCCACCGCCAGCCTGTTGATCGGTGTCGCCGCCGCCAACGCCAGCCACGCCTCGCTGATCGTCACCGGCATGGCCGGGCTGGTGGCGGGGGCGATGTCGATGGCGGCCGGTGAATACGTTTCGGTGCATTCCCAGGCCGATACCGAGCACGCCGATCTGGCCCGAGAGCGAGCGGAACTGGCGAGTAACCCGAAAGCCGAACACCGCGAACTTGCCAACATCTACATGCAGCGTGGTGTATCACCCGAATTGGCTCATCAGGTCGCCGACCAATTGATGGCGCACGACGCCTTGGGGGCTCACGCCCGGGACGAGCTGGGCATCAGCGAAGCCCTCACCGCCAAACCGCTGCAAGCGGCGCTGGCCTCGGCGGCGAGTTTCGTGGTCGGTGCCGCGTTGCCGCTGGCGGTGACGCTCATCGCGCCAGAGCACAGCGTGGTGCCGTGGATCTGCGGCATGTCCCTGCTGTTTCTTGCCAGCCTTGGCGCCGTGGCGGCCAGGGCCGGCGGGGCGAAAGTCTTCGTCGGCGCCTGGCGCGTAACCCTGTGGGGCGTGCTGGCCATGGGCATTACGGCCAGCGTCGGGGCGTTGTTCGGCGCTGTGGTGTAGCGCGAAAACACACCGCGCCCCAACGTGGCGGGCGCGGTGTGTCTTACTTTCTTTCGGCCAATACCTTGAGTGCCTGCGCCGCAGCCTGCTCTTGCCCGGCCTGGGCGGTAGCATTGGCCGCTTCGCGCCAGCGCTGCGTATCCACATTGGCCGGCAACTGGCTCGGGCGCTGGGTGAGGATTGCCCAGTGACCGGCGCTGCTCCACTTCGACTCAAAGTCACTGAAGCTCATCAACAACCGCCGATCCATGCCTGAGCGCAGCAGCACCGTGCTTTTCTGCTGGTTGAAACCCACCACGACCACGTAGTGCGTGCTGGACAACAGGCCGCCGCCGATCCGCGCCATCACCGGGTAACCCGCGCTCACCTGCGCCAGCACCGAGGTGAGCTTGGCGTCGAGCGGATACACCATCAACCCGTATTCACGGGCCAGCACCTGCATGTTGCGCTCCAGGTTCGCTTCGCCGCCCGGCAAGTGCAGCGGCTTATCCAGCAAGCCCGGTGTCATGACAATGCCTTGTTGCGACAGCATGCTGGCTAACGCCGTGGGACCGCTTTGATAAGCGTCGCTGCGAAACGTCGGCACGCCATTGAGCTCGACACGCTCCGGCAGGCCCGGCAGTTTCGACGGCTGCCCGGAACAGGCCGCGAGCCCCAGGGTGCAGGCCAGCAGCAAGGACGTTGTAACGTTGGACCGTAACCGCAATTTTCTACCCTCTTGATCAACTGCCGGTAAGGGCCCTGATCATAGGACGCTCTTCCGCTCGGGTATAGCCTTGAACCGCAGTAAAACGCCCGGGATAGAGCAAAGAAGTTGGATCGACACGACCATTGGTCAATAGCAGGCAACCGTCGTCTGACTAGACTGTCCATTGAGAAGACTGTGTGTGCGCCCTGCTGGGCGAAAGGAGGCCAGAATGAGCCTTGCAACGACGATTTTCCTGTTGATCTGCGGTTGGCTCGCAGTGGCCGCCGCCATGTTGTGGGGGGTGTTGCGCATTACCCGTCGGCACCATCACCCCCACGTCAAAGCAGCTGCATCCGCCAAGCCGCACAAGACGGCGGTGCATCACGCCTAGCCAGGCATGCAATTGAAGTCCTGCGTTGCCGCGACTTCCTTACCGTGACCATCCAGGAGCGATGCGCGCACCGTGGTGCCCAGGCTGGATTCGATCAGGGTGTAGTGTTCACCCGCCTTGAAGTTCTCGTACTCCACGCGGCCCTGGCAGTCCTGCTGGTTATCGTCGCCCGGCTCTTCCTCGAACAACGTCACATCCAAACGATGGGCTCCCGGCGGCACTTCGAAAAAGCGCCCGTCATCCACGCGTTTGCCGTCGACGCGCTCGGCCATCAGGTCATTCGGCGCTTCTTCTTTCAATCCGATCCAGGCTTCGCTGGGGTCGGCTTTGGGCATCGGGCCGGCGCAGGCCGACAGTAACAACACAGCGCTCAAGGCGGGAATCAGCAATAACGGTTTGAGTGACATGGCAGAACTCCAAAGAATTTCAGTTAAAAGACGCATCGCATCCGATGGGTCACAAGCTTGGAGAGCCGCCCTTTGTAGAACAAATGAATACACATGAAACGATCTTCAGCCCATACCTAAATCTTCCTTCACCTGGCTGAAAGGTGCGTGTTAGGTGGGTCGGGCAAGACTGCCGGGGTTTGCAATCCTGCTCCCTCGGAGGTTCACGCATGCTCGGGCTGGTAAAGACCGCACTGCAAAAGCCGTACACGTTTATCGTGTTGGCCATATTCATCTGCATCATCGGGCCGATGGCGGCCCTGCGAACCCCCACTGATGTATTCCCCGATATCGGCATCCCCGTCGTTGCAGTGGTCTGGCAGTACAACGGCCTGTCGCCGGACGCCATGGCCGGGCGGGTGATCTACACCTACGAACGCTCCCTGAGCACCACCGTCAACGACATCGAACACATCGAATCGCAATCCCTGCCGGGCATGGGCATCGTCAAGATCTTCTTCCAGCCCGGCGTCGACATCCGCACCGCCAACGCCCAGGTGACAGCGGTGTCACAAACCGTGCTCAAGCAAATGCCCCCCGGCATCACGCCGCCGCTGATCCTCAATTACAGCGCATCGACGGTGCCGATCCTGCAAATGGCGTTCTCCAGCCCGACACTGTCGGAAGCCAAGATCCGCGACCTGGTGCAGAACAATATCCGCCTGCCCCTCAGCGCCCTGCCCGGCCTGGCCATGCCCACGCCCATGGGTGGCAAGCAGCGGCAGATCACCCTCGACCTCGACCCGCAGGCGCTGGCCGCCAAAGGCTTGTCGGCGCAGGACGTGGGCAATGCCCTGGCGTTGCAAAACCAGATCATCCCGGTGGGCACCGCCAAGCTCGGCCCCAACGAATACACGATCCTGCTCAACAACAGCCCCAAGGCCATCGATGAACTCAACGACCTGCCGATCAAGACCGTCGACGGTGCGCTGATCACCATCGGCCAGGTGGCCCACGTGCGTGACGGTTCGCCACCGCAGACCAACATCGTGCGCGTCGACGGCCATCGCGCGGTGCTGATGCCAGCGTTGAAAAACGGCAGCATCTCCACCCTGTCGATCATCGACGGCATCCGCCAGATGCTGCCGCGCATCAACGAAACCCTGCCGCCGTCGCTGAAGACCTCATTGCTCGGCGATGCGTCGGTGTTCGTCAAACAATCGGTGGGCAGCGTGGCCCAGGAAGGCATCATCGCCGCGCTGCTGACCAGCGCGATGATCCTGCTGTTCCTCGGCAGCTGGCGCTCGACGCTGATCATCGCCGCCTCGATCCCCCTGGCGGTGCTGTCGGCCATCGCGCTGCTGGCGGTCAGCGGGCAAACCCTCAACGTGATGACCCTCGGCGGGCTGGCGTTGGCGGTGGGGATTCTGGTGGACGACGCCACGGTGACCATCGAAAACATCAACTGGCACCTGGAACAGGGCAAGGCGGTGAAGGCTGCGATCCTCGACGGCGCCGCGCAGATCGTCGGCCCGGCGTTCGTCTCGCTGCTGTGCATCTGCATCGTGTTCGTGCCGATGTTCTTGCTGCAAGGCATCGCCGGGTACCTGTTCCGGCCGATGGCCCTGGCGGTGATCTTCGCCATGGCCAGCTCGTTCATCCTCTCGCGCACCCTGGTGCCGACATTGGCGATGTACCTGCTCAAGCCGCACACGCCGGAACCGGGCACCGGCCACCACCCGGAAGATGCGTTCATCAACCACCACGAAGGCGAGCAGCACACCAAACCACGCAATGCCGTGCTGCAGTCGGTGCTGAATTTCCAGCAGGGTTTCGAGCGGCACTTCTCGAACATCCGCGACACCTACCATGGCCTGCTGACGTTGGCCCTGGGCAATCGCAAGCGCTTCATCGTCGGCTTTTTAGCCTGTGTGCTCGCCTCGTTTTTGCTGCTGCCCAGCCTGGGCCAGGATTTCTTCCCGGCCACCGACGCCGGGGCGCTGGCGCTGCATGTGCGTTTGCCGCTGGGTACGCGGATCGAGGAAAGCGCTGCGGCGTTCGACCGGATCGAGGCGCGGATACGCGAAGTGATCCCGGCCGACGAACTCGACACCATCGTCGACAATATCGGCATTCCGCTGAGCGGCATCGACATGGCCTACAGCAGCAGCGGCACCATCGGCCCGCAGGACGGCGATATCCAGGTCAGCCTGAAACAACACCACGCGCCCACCGCCGACTACGTGAAAAAACTGCGTGAGGCGCTGCCGCAAAGTTTCCCTGGCAGCCACTTTGCGTTCCTGCCAGCGGACATCAGCAGCCAGATCCTCAACTTCGGCGCGCCGGCGCCACTGGACGTGAAAATCTCCGGGCGCAGCGATGCCGAAAACCGCGCCTACGCCGTGGAACTGGAACGCCGTCTGCAACACGTACCGGGCATCGCCGACCTGCGCATCCAGCAGTCCACCGGCTACCCGTCGCTGCAAGTGAATGTCGACCGCCTGCGCGCCAACGGCCTGGGCATCACCGAGCGCGATGTGACCAACAGCATGGTCGCCTCCCTCGCGGGCAGCTCGCAAACCGCACCGACGTTCTGGCTCAACCCGGCCAACGGCGTGTCCTATTCCATCGTCGCCGCCACCCCGCAATACCGCCTCGACAGCCTGCCGGCGCTGGAAGCACTGCCGGTGACCGGTGCCGATGGTCAATCGCAAATCCTCGGCGGCGTGGCCAGCATCTCCCGCGTGCAAAGCCCAGCGGTGGTGACCCACTACAACATCGAGCCGACCCTGGACCTCTACGCCAACGTGCAAGGCCGCGACCTCGGTGGCGTGGCCCGCGACGTGCAAAAAGTGCTGGACGACACCGCGTCCATGCGTCCCAAAGGCGCGACGATCAGCCTGCACGGGCAGATCGATGCGCTGCATGAAGCCTTCAGCGGTTTGAGCGTCGGCCTGCTCGGCGCGGTGGTGCTGATCTACCTGCTGATCGTGGTCAACTTCCAGTCGTGGGTCGACCCGTTCGTGATCATCACCGCGCTGCCGGCGGCATTGGCGGGGATCGTGTGGATGCTGTTCCTCAGCGGCACGTCGTTGTCGGTGCCGGCGTTGACCGGGGCCATCCTGTGCATGGGCGTGGCCACCGCCAACTCGATCCTGGTGGTGAGCTTCTGCCGGGAACGCCTGGCCGAACATGGCGATGCGCTCAAGGCCGCACTGGAAGCCGGCTACACGCGCTTTCGTCCGGTGTGCATGACCGCCCTCGCGATGATCATCGGCATGCTGCCGCTGGCCCTGTCCGAGGAGCAGAACGCGCCGCTCGGCCGCGCCGTGATCGGTGGCCTGATCCTCGCCACCACCGCCACCCTGTTATTTGTTCCCGTGGTCTTCAGCCTGGTCCACGGTCGTCAGCCTACTCGCGCAACTGTTGGAGAAACGCCCCATGTCGTCTGATCACAAACCCTCGCGCAAGCGTCTGATGCTCATGGGTGTCGGCGGCCTGACCCTGGCCGCCCTGCTGGTCGCCAACGGCCTGTACGCCCGCACAATGCACGAGCGCTCCGTCACCGCCTGGACCGAAACCGCCGCCGTGCCGCAGGTGATGGTGTTCCAGCCGCAGCAGAACGTAGCCGGTGACACCCTGCGCCTGCCCGCTCACCTTGAAGCCTGGAGCAAGGCGCCGATCCATGCGCGGGTCAGCGGCTACTTGAAGGACTGGAAAGTCGACATCGGCAGCCAGGTCAAAGCCGGGCAAATCCTCGCCGAAATCGACAGCCCCGATCTCGATCAACAACTGGCGCAGACCCATGCGCGCCTGGTGCAGCAACAGGCCAATGCGCGACTGGCCGCCACCACCGCGACGCGTTGGCAAAACCTGCTGGCCAGCCATTCGGTGTCGCGCCAGGAGGCCGATGAAAAAACCTCCAACGCCGCAGCGGCCAAAGCCAACGCCGAAGCCGCCGCTGCCGATTACGCGCGCTTGTCGGCGCTGGAAAGCTACAAGACTATCCGCGCGCCGTTCGCTGGCACCATCACTGCGCGCAACACCGACATCGGCCAGTTGATCAAGGCCGACACCGACAGCGACCCGGAGCTGTTCAACATCGCCGACACCCACCAGTTGCGCCTCTACGTGCCGGTGCCGCAGAACTACGCGGCCGTCATCCACCCCGGGCTTGAAGCCGAGCTGAGTGTTCCCGAGCACCCCGGCGAACACTTCAAGGCGCACCTGATCGGCGACTCCACCGCCATCGACCGTCGCTCCGGCACCCTGCTCGCGCAGTTTGTTGCCGACAACCCCAACGGCGAGTTGCTGCCAGGCGATTACGCCGAAGCGACCCTGCCGATTCCGGCAGACACCCATGGCGTGAGCATCCCGGCCAGCGCGCTGATCTTCCGTGCCCAAGGCACCCAGGTCGCGGTGCTGGATGCGCAAAACCACATACACCTGCAGGCCATCCATATCGGCCTGGACCTGGGCGAACGCCTGGTGATCGACCAGGGCCTGAAACCCGCCGACCGCGTGGTCGACAACCCGCCCGACGCCCTGCGCGAAGGCGACCCCGTGCAACTGGCCGACGCCTCCGGAGGTGCCCATGCGCCCAAGGCTTAAACCGCTTGCCGCGGTGATGCTGCTGGCGTTGCAAGGTTGCTCGCTGGCACCGACCTACAACGTGCCGGCGATCGACCTGCCGGCCAACTATCGCGAACAGACCAGCGATGGCCCCTGGCACAGCGCGCAGCCGTCCGACCAACTGGCGCCGCAGTGGTGGACGCTCTACCGCGAACCGCGCCTGGATCAGCTGCAACAGCAATTGCTCAAGGCCAACCCGGACCTGGCGGCAGCGCTGGCGCACTTCGATGCATCCCAGGCGTATGCCAGCCAATTGCATGCCGGGCTGTTCCCGCAGATCACCGCCAGCGCACAACCGCTGCGTCAGCGCCAATCCGACTCGCGTCCGCTGCGCAGTACCACGCAGCCGTCGGTTTACAACAGCAACACGGCGGGGTTTTCATTGAGCTACGACTTGGACCTGTGGGGCAAAATCCGCAACCAGGTGGCGGCGGGTGATGCACAGGCGCAAGCGTCGGGCGACGATCTGGCGGTGGCGCGCTTGAGCTTGCAGCATCAGTTGGCGACCTTGTACGTGCAGCTCAATGGGCTGGATGCGCAAAGTCGGATTCTCAACAGCTCGCTGGAGGATTTCAGCCAGGCCCTGCAACTGACCCGCAGCCGCTACGAGGGCCAGATTGCTTCGGAACTGGACCTGACCCGCGCGCAAAACCAGCTCGCCCAAGCCAAGGCGCAACTGGATGAAGTGCGCGGGCAACGCAACCTCACCGAGCATGCCATCGGTGAACTGGTCGGCGTGGCGGCCAGCGACTTCACACTGCCGGCGAGCCAACAACTGATCGCCCTGCCGGGGATTCCGTCGCAACTGCCGAGCCACCTGCTGCAACGTCGCCCGGACATTGCGGCGGCCGAGCGCCGAGTGTTTGCGGCCAACGCAAATATCGGCGTGGCCAAGGCCGCGTGGTACCCGGATTTCAGTCTGACCGGGTTGATTGGCGGGCAGACCCAAGGCGTGGGGAATTTACTGTCGGCGGGCAATCGGTATTGGGCGCTGGGGCCGCTGATGAACTTGCCGATCTTCGATGGCGGTCGCTTGAGCGCCAACGAACGCCAGGCCAAGGCCGAGTTCGAACAAGCCTCGGCACAGTACCGCAGCCAGGTACTGAAAGCCGTGCGCGAGGTCGAAGACAACCTGGCGCAGCTAAGGGATTTGCAGCAGGAGGCGCAGGATGAACAAGCCGCGGCAGATGCGGCGCAGCATACGCAAGCGTTGGCGATGAACAGCTACCAGGCCGGCGCGGTGAGCTATCTGGATGTAGTGACCGCGCAGACAGCGGCGTTACAGGCACAGCGGACCTTGCAGGCGGTGCAGACACGGCAGTTGCAGGCGAGTGTGGGGCTGGTCACCGCGCTGGGCGGCGGCTGGCAACCTGGCGCCTGACGCTTTTTTTGTGCAAACCAGCTCAAAGGTGGGAGCTGGTTTGCCTTTGATGAGGCTGGATCAGCCAAACATCACCGACTGATCCAGCACACATTCAGTCTTCCGGCCGACTGTTGAGAAACACGGTCACTGCTGTGTAATCACTGTCATTGGCGTGTCGGTACGCGGTATTGCTGTGATAGCGGCGGCGTCAGTTCCGGCCTCATCGGGGGCAAGCCCCCTCCCACATTGGTCCGGCGCCAGACACACAATGTATGAACACCGCAGAGCCCATGTGGGAGGATTCAAGCCCATCCCACACTGGTCCGGCGCCAGACACACAATGCATGAACACCGCAGAGCCCATGTGGGAGGATTCAAGCCCATCCCACACTGGTCCGGCGCCAGACACACAATGTATGAACACCGCAGAGCCCATGTGGGAGGATTCAAGCCAACCCCACACTGGTCCGGCGCCAGACACACAATGTATGAACACCGCAGAGCCCATGTGGGAGGATTCAAGCCAACCCCACACTGGTCCGGCGCCAGACACACAATGTATGAACACCGCAGAGCCCATGTGGGAGGGAGCTTGCTCCCGATAGCGTTCGCACAGACACATCCTGCCAAAAGCCTGCCCTTAAACCTGCAGTTCACCCATCTAGCCTCTCAAAACACACCCAGAGAGAGGCCAGGGAATGCCCGACTTACCCGCTTCACACCGCCTGCGTATCGGCCGATTCAGCGAACCCAACCGTATCTACCTCATCACCACCAACACCCACGAACGCATCCCGATATTCAAGAATTTCCATCTCGGTCGCTTGGTGGTCTGGCAGTTTCGATTAGCTCAGTACCAAGGGCTGGCGAACTCCCTGGCATGGGTGACCATGCCGGACCATTTCCATTGGCTGCTCGAACTGAAAAAAGGCTCGCTGGCTGACCTGATGCGCCAGGTGAAGTCCAAAAGCACACGGAGCGTCAACGGTGCGAGCGAACGCAAGGGGAGGCTTTGGCAGGAAAGTTTCCATGACCGGGCGCTGCGCAAGGAAGACGACCTGGTGAAAATGGCCAGGTATGTGGTGGCCAATCCATTGCGGGCGGGATTGGTTAGCCGGATTGGCGACTACCCGTTGTGGGATGCCATTTGGGTATAGACACAGTTCAACTGTGGGAGGGGGGCTTGCTCGCGATGGCGGTGGGTCAATCACATGTGTATCGGCTGAACCACTGCTATCGGGAGCAAGCTCCCTCCCACACTGATCCTGCGCCAGACACACAATGTATGAACACCGCAAAACCCATGTGGGAGGGGGCTTGCTCGCGATGGCGGTGGGTCAATCACATGTGTATCGGCTGAACCACTGCTATCGGGAGCAAGCTCCCTCCCACACTGATCCTGCGCCAGACACACAATGTATGAACACCGCAAAACCCATGTGGGAGGGGGCTTGCTCGCGATGGCGGTGGGTCAATCACATGTGTATCGGCTGAACCACTGCTATCGGGAGCAAGCTCCCTCCCACACTGATCCTGCGCCAGACACACAATGTATGAACACCGCAAAACCCATGTGGGAGGGAGCTTGCTCCCGATAGCAGTGGTTCAGCCAGCTCATCTGTAACTGACCCACCGCTATCGCGAGCAAGCCCCCTCCCACAGGTTTTACCGCGTTTCAGGCCGCGCGTTTGCCGCTGGCAATGGCGGCCGAGGCGGCCACCATCGCCCGCAACAACACCGCACACCCCGCCGCCAGGTCATCCGGCGCGGCGTTTTCGATTTCGTTGTGGCTGATGCCGCCTTCGCATGGCACGAAGATCATCCCCGCCGGGCCGAGTTCGGCGACGAAGATCGCGTCGTGCCCTGCCCCGCTGACGATGTCCATGTTCGACAACCCCAACCCATTCGCCGCATCGCGCACTGCGTCGACGCAACCCTTGTCGAAATACAGCGGCGGGAAGTCGGCGGTGGGTGTCATTTCAAAACTCAACCCATGCTTGGCGCAGGTCTCGTCGATCACCTGGCGTACCTGGGCGATCATCGAATCCAAGCGCGCCGGTTCCAGGTGGCGGAAGTCCAGGGTCATACGCACCTCACCCGGGATGACGTTGCGTGAGCCCGGATAAGCCTGCAAGCAACCGACAGTGCCACACGCATGCGGCTGATGCCCCAATGCCGCCGCATTCACCGCCGCGACCACCGCGGCTGCGCCGACCAGGGCGTCCTTGCGCAGGTGCATCGGCGTCGGCCCCGCGTGGGCTTCAACGCCGCGCAGGGTCAAGTCGAACCACTTTTGCCCGAGGGCACCGAGCACTACGCCGATGGTTTTCTTTTCATCCTCAAGAATCGGCCCCTGTTCGATATGTGCCTCGAAATAGGCGCCGACTTTGTGCCCACTCTCCGGCCGCGTCCCCGCATAGCCGATCGCATTCAGTGCCGCGCCGACGCTGATACCCTGCGCATCGACCTTGGCGAGGGTGTCGGCCAGGCTGAATTTCTCGGCAAACACCCCCGATCCCATCATGCACGGCGGGAAGCGCGAGCCCTCTTCGTTGGTCCACACCACCACTTCCAGCGGCGCCTCGGTTTGCACCTTGAGGTCGTTGAGGGTGCGCAACACTTCCACACCGGCCAGCACGCCGAAGCAGCCATCGAACTTGCCACCGGTGGGCTGGGTGTCGATATGGCTGCCCGTCATCACTGGCGGAAGGTCGGGGTTACGCCCGGGGCGACGGGCGAAGATGTTGCCGATACCGTCGACGGTCACGCTGCACCCGGCCTCTTCGCACCATTGCACGAACAGGTCGCGGGCCTGGCGGTCGAGGTCGGTGAGGGCCAGGCGGCACACGCCGCCCTTGGCGGTGGCGCCGAGCTTGGCCAGCTCCATCAACGACTGCCACAAACGGTCGCGGTTGATGTGCTGATGGGTCGATTGCAGAACGTCCAGGGCAGCGTTCATGGGGATCTCCTCAGGCTACATGTTATGAATGGAATGCAGTTCAAATGTGGGAGGGGGCTTGCTCCCGATTGCAGTGGGTCAGTCACCCATGCAGTGGTGGAATGACCACCTGTTTGACTGCATTCCATCGCGTTACAGCAGGGATTTGGCCGGCATCGGCGTCAGGCCACGCCTGGCATTCAGCCCGTAATACAACACGCCGCCCAACGCCGAACCGGTAAACCAGCCATAGCTGTAGAACCAGCTGAACACGTCGCTGCCCAATGACAGCAAGGTCAGCACCACCGGCACGCCAAACGCGACAAACCCGCTCCAGTTCCACGCCGGGTACACGTCGTCACGGTACAAACCGGCGAGGTCCAGGCGCTGTTTGCGCGTGATGAAGTAGTCCACCACCATGATCCCGGCGATCGGCCCCAGCAGGCTGGAATAGCCGAGCAACCAGTTGGAATACACCGTCTCCAGGCTCACATCGGAAACGATCAGCCCGAGCTTCTTCAGCAGCTCGTGGCCCATCAACACCAACCCCACCAGGCCGGTGAGAATCACTGCCGAAGTGCGGTTGATCAGCTTGGGCGCGATGTTCTGGAAGTCGTTGGTGGGCGACACGATGTTCGCCGCCGTGTTGGTGGACAAGGTGGCGACGATGATCAATGCCATGGCCACGGCGACCCACACCGGGCTCTGGATATGCCCGATCAGCGTCACCGGGTCGGACACGCTGACGCCCACCAGTTTCACCGACGCGGCGGTCATGATCACACCGAGGGCGGCGAACAGGAACATGGTCAGCGGCAGGCCGAAAATCTGCCCGAGGATCTGGTCCTTCTGGCTCTTGGCGTAGCGGCTGAAGTCGGGAATATTCAGCGACAAGGTGGCCCAGAACCCCACCATCGCGGTCAGGCCGGCCATGAAGTAACCGGTCAGGCTTGCACCTTCGGGGCGTTTGGGCGGGATCGCCATCAACTCGCTGAGGGATACGTTCGGCATCGCCCACACCAGCAGGCCAATGCCCACCGCCACCAGCAGCGGTGCCGACAGGGTTTCCAGGCGCTTGATCGACTCGGCGCCGCGCAGCACCACCCACAGGTTGAGGGTCCAGAAGATCATGAAGCCGATCACCTCACCGGTGCCGCCCAAGGCCTTCCACCCCTCGAAAATCGAGCCCAGGAACAGGTGAATCGCCAGCCCGCCGAACATGGTCTGGATGCCGAACCAGCCGCACGCCACCAGCGCTCGGATCAGGCACGGCACGTTGGAACCGAGGATGCCGAACGACGAACGCAGCAACACCGGGAACGGAATGCCGTACTTGGTACCGGGGAAGGCGTTGAGGGTCAGCGGGATCAGCACCACGATATTGGCCAGGAGGATCGCCATCAGCGCCTCGCCCACCGACAAACCGAAGTACGCGGTAAGCACCCCGCCCAGCGTGTAGGTGGGCACGCAGATCGACATGCCGACCCACAGCGCGGTGATGTGCCACTTGTTCCACGTGCGTTCATGCACCTTGGTCGGTGCCATGTCGTGGTTGTAGCGAGGGCTGTCGAGGACGTCGGGGCCGGCGTCGAGTTCGTACAGGCCGTTGCGTTCAATAACTTGCGATCTGTTCTGTTGCATGGCCGCTCCACGGTTTTTTCGAATTATTGTTGCTCACCTGCAAGGTCGGTGCAGGTGGCCGGAGTACCTCGTAAACAACATGACATCAAGGGTCCGGCCAGCCGCCACTGCACTCAATAAACGTGCCGACAACCCGCCCTGACCCTGCACCGCATATATAACTCGCTGATGTTTATCAGCTTTATTTCAAACGCCGATGAGTCCTTCGGTACTTGCCGCGTGACGCAGGCTGGATAACGCGCAAGTTGTCCGAACGTTCAGGACTCAATCTGGTGCAACACAATTATTTTTATTTACCGCCGCCGTCAAGCGGCATGTCTCAAGCGCCTGATTTGCAATAAGAAATGTTGTTCATATTTGGAACCTGTCAAGTGCGTCAAAATGGTGATCAGTCGCCACATTTTGGTGATTTTTATTTTTTATCCTTATATTTCAACATGTTAAATAACAACTAAGCGTAGGAAAAATCTTCTTGCTCATTCTAAAAACACCGGCTAGTTTCTATTCCTGTCACCGATGACAGGTTTTTACCAAGCCTGTGCTGAAAACAACTACAACACTTAGAACTGGCACCAGCCGGTCAAGCCTGTGAGGAACTCGACATGTCGCTGTTGATCCGTGGCGCCACCATCATTACCCACGACGAAAGTTACCGCGCCGATGTTTTATGCGCAGACGGTCTGATTCGCGCAATTGGCACGGGCCTGGATATTCCCGCTGGCACCGAAGTACTCGATGGCAGCGGCCAATATTTGATGCCCGGCGGCATCGACCCGCACACCCATATGCAACTGCCCTTCATGGGCACCGTGGCCAGTGAGGATTTTTTCAGCGGCACGGCGGCGGGTCTGGCGGGGGGCACCACCTCGATCATCGACTTTGTGATTCCCAACCCGCAGCAATCCTTGCTCGAAGCCTTTCACCAATGGCGCGGCTGGGCACAGAAGTCGGCGGCCGACTATGGCTTTCACGTGGCGATCACCTGGTGGAGCGAGCAGGTGCGCGAGGAAATGGCCGAGCTGGTCAGCCATCACGGCGTCAACAGCTTCAAGCATTTCATGGCCTACAAGAACGCGATCATGGCGGCCGACGATACCCTGGTGGCCAGCTTCGAACGCTGCCTGGAGCTGGGCGCGGTACCCACCGTGCATGCGGAAAACGGCGAGTTGGTGTATCACCTGCAACGCAAACTGATGGCCCAGGGCATCACCGGGCCGGAAGCGCACCCGCTGTCGCGTCCGTCCCAGGTCGAGGGCGAAGCGGCCAGCCGCGCGATCCGTATCGCCGAGACCATCGGCACGCCGTTGTACCTGGTACACGTCTCGACCAAAGAGGCGCTGGATGAAATCACCTATGCGCGCGGCAAAGGCCAGGCGGTGTACGGCGAGGTGCTCGCCGGGCACTTGCTGCTGGACGACAGCGTCTACCGCCACCCCGACTGGCAGACCGCCGCCGGCTACGTGATGAGCCCGCCGTTCCGCCCGCGCGGGCATCAAGAGGCGCTGTGGCATGGCCTGCAATCCGGCAACCTGCACACCACCGCCACCGACCACTGCTGCTTCTGCGCCGAGCAGAAAGCCGCCGGGCGTGACGATTTCAGCAAGATCCCCAACGGCACCGCCGGTATCGAAGACCGCATGGCGCTGTTGTGGGATGAAGGGGTCAACACCGGGCGCTTGTCGATGCAGGCGTTCGTCGCGCTGACCTCCACCAACACCGCGAAGATCTTCAACCTCTACCCGCGCAAAGGCGCAATCCGCGTCGGTGCCGATGCCGACCTGGTGCTGTGGGACCCCGAGGGCACGCGCACGATTTCCGCCAAGACCCACCACCAGAACGTCGACTTCAACATCTTCGAAGGCAAGACCGTGCGCGGCGTGCCGAGCCACACCATCAGCCAGGGCAAGCTGGTCTGGGCCGACGGCGACCTGCGCGCCGAACGCGGTGCCGGGCGGTATGTGGAACGGCCGGCGTATCCGTCGGTGTTCGAGCAGTTGAGCAAGCAGGCTGAGCGTTCCAAGCCGGTTGCTGTGAACCGCTGAGACCGCTATCGGGGGCAAGCCCCCTCCCACAATTGACCGCATGCTTTCAGACACAATGCGATCACTGTGGGAGGGGGCTTGCCCCCGATGAGGCCAACCCAGGCAACAAAAATGCCCGCCAGAGGCAATCCGAAAAAAAACCGTGAGGCCCACACCGTGATCCAGACCCTGACCCACCTCCCCCATCCCCATGAAGACGGGGCGACCCTCGCCAGCCATTTCACCGACCTGGCACCGCCCCTCAACGCTCGCCAGGCGCAACTGGAAGCCTCGCGCTGCCTGTATTGCTACGACGCGCCGTGCGTGAATGCGTGCCCCAGCGAAATCGACATCCCGTCGTTCATCCGCAATCTCCACACCGACAACGTGCAAGGCGCCGCGCAGAAGATTCTCTCGGCCAATATCCTCGGCGGCAGCTGCGCCCGGGTCTGCCCCACCGAGATCCTGTGCCAGCAAGCCTGCGTGCGTAACCACGGCGAAGAATGCGCGCCGGTGCTGATCGGCCTGTTGCAACGCTACGCCATCGACAACGCGCACTTCAGCGAACACCCGTTCCAGCGCGCCGTCACCACCGGCAAGCGCATCGCCGTGGTCGGCGCCGGACCGGCCGGCCTGGCCTGCGCCCATCGCGCCGCGTTGCACGGCCACGATGTGGTGATCTTCGAAGCCCGGGAAAAAGCCGGCGGCCTGAATGAATACGGGATCGCCAAGTACAAACTGGTGGATGACTTCGCGCAGAAGGAGCTGGAGTTCCTGCTGCAGATCGGCGGCATCGAGATCCGTCACGGCCAGCGCCTGGGCGACAACCTGTCGTTGAGCGAACTGCACCAGCACTTCGATGCGGTGTTCCTCGGCCTCGGCCTGGCCGCCAGCAAGCAACTCGGCCTGCCCCATGAGGACGCCCCCGGCCTGCTCGCCGCCACCGAATACATCCGCGAACTGCGCCAGGCCGACGACCTCACCCAATTGCCCCTGGCCGACCGCTGCATCGTGCTCGGTGCCGGCAACACCGCCATCGACATGGCCGTGCAAATGGCCCGCCTCGGCGCCCGCGACGTCAACCTGGTGTACCGCCGGGGCCTGGCGGACATGGGCGCCACCAGCCATGAGCAGGACATCGCCAAGGCCAATCAGGTTCGCCTGCTGACCTGGGCCCAGCCGGAGGAAGTGCTGCTGGACGAGCAAGGCCATGTGCGCGGCATGCGTTTCGCCCGCACGCACCTGGACAACGGGCGCCTGCAACCCACCGGCGAAACCTTCGAACTGGCCGCCGATGCGATCTTCAAGGCCATCGGCCAAGGTTTCGACAACGCCGCACTGCACGACCCGCTGGCCCAGCAACTGCAGCGGGTCGGCGAACGCATCTTCGTCGACGAGCAGCTGCGCACCAGCATCCCCGGCGTGTATGCCGGCGGCGACTGCATCAGCCTCGGCCAGGACCTCACCGTACAGGCGGTGCAACACGGCAAGCTGGCGGCAGAAGCCATGCACGCCCAACTCATGCTCAACGTGGAGGCTGCGTAATGGCCGATCTCTCGATTGTCTTCGCCGGTATCAAAGCCCCCAACCCGTTCTGGCTGGCCTCCGCGCCACCCACCGACAAAGCCTACAACGTGGTCCGCGCCTTTGAAGCAGGCTGGGGCGGCGTGGTCTGGAAAACCCTCGGGGAAGACCCGGCGGCGGTCAACGTGTCGTCGCGTTACTCGGCGCATTACGGCGCCAACCGCGAGGTGCTGGGCATCAACAACATCGAGCTGATCACCGACCGCTCTTTGGAGATCAACCTGCGCGAAATCACCCAGGTCAAAAAGGACTGGCCGGACCGCGCGCTGATCGTGTCGCTGATGGTGCCGTGCGTCGAAGAGTCCTGGAAAAACATCCTGCCGCTGGTGGAAGCCACCGGTTGCGACGGCATCGAGCTGAACTTCGGCTGCCCCCATGGCATGCCCGAGCGCGGCATGGGCGCGGCGGTCGGCCAGGTGCCGGAGTATGTGGAACAGGTGACGCGCTGGTGCAAGACGTACTGTTCGCTGCCGGTGATCGTCAAGCTCACGCCGAATATCACCGACATCCGGGTGGCGGCGCGTGCGGCGTATCGCGGCGGTGCGGACGCGGTGTCGCTGATCAACACCATCAACTCCATCACCAGCGTGGACCTGGAGCGCATGGTCGCCCTGCCGACGGTCGGCACCCAGAGCACCCACGGCGGTTACTGCGGTTCGGCGGTCAAGCCGATCGCGCTGAACATGGTCGCCGAAATCGCCCGCGACCCGCAGACCCACGGCCTGCCGATCTGCGGCATTGGCGGCATCGGCAACTGGCGCGATGCGGCGGAATTCGTCGCCCTCGGCTGCGGTGCCGTGCAGGTGTGTACGGCGGCGATGCTGCATGGCTTTCGCATCGTCGAAGAAATGAAGGACGGCCTGTCGCGCTGGATGGACAGTCAGGGTTACACCAGCCTGCAGGATTTTTCCGGGCGCGCCGTGGGCAATACTACGGACTGGAAGTACCTGGATATCAACTACCAGGTGATCGCCAAGATCGATCAGGCCGCCTGCATCGGCTGCGGGCGTTGCCACATTGCCTGCGAAGATACGTCGCACCAGGCCATCGCCAGTTTGAAACAGGCGGACGGCACGCATAAGTACGAAGTGATCGATGACGAATGCGTGGGCTGCAACCTGTGCCAGATCACCTGCCCGGTGGCCGATTGCATCGAGATGGTACCGGTGGACACCGGCAAGCCATTCTTGAACTGGACCCAGGATCCGCGTAATCCGTACCGGGAAGCGGTGTAGTCCTGTAGAGCGCTATCGGGGGCAAGCCCCCTCCCACAGTTGACCGCATTCTTTCAGACAAAATGCAGTTCATTGTGGGAGGGGGCTCGCCCCCGATGAGGCCCTCAGCCTCACCACAAAACTCAAGGCTCAAACAGTTGACCGCATTCTTTCAGACAAATGCAGTCAATGTGGGAGGGGGCTTGCCCCCGATGAGGCCCTCAGCCTCACCACAAGCCTCAAGGCTCAAACAGTTGACCGCATTCTTTCAGACAAAATGCAGTCAATGTGGGAGGGGGCTTGCCCCCGATGAGGCCCTCAGCCTCACCACAAAACTCAAGACTCAAACAGTTGACCGCATTCTTTCAGACAAAATGCAGTCAATGTGGGAGGGGGCTTGCCCCCGATGAGGCCCTCAGCCTCACCACAAAACTCAAGACTCAAACAGTTGACCGCATTCTTTCAGACAAAATGCAGTCAATGTGGGAGGGGGCTTGCCCCCGATGAGGCCCTCAGCCTCACCACAAAACTCAAGACTCCAACAGTTGACCGCATTCTTTCAGACAAAATGCAGTCAATGTGGGAGGGGGCTTGCCCCCGATGAGGCCCTCAGCCTCACCACAAGCCTCAAGGCTCCAACCCAATCCCGCGCAAAATCACACTGGTCACCGTCTGAATCGCCCTCTCGAACTGCATATCCGACAACGGCTGGTGATCGTTCAGAATCTTCACCTGATGATCAAAGTCAGCGTAGTGCTGGGTCGAGGCCCAGATCATATACAGCAGGCTCGCCGGCTCGACCGGCAGGATGCGTTTGTCTTCCACCCATTGGCGAATCTTCGCTTCCTTCATCTTGGCCCAGTCGTACAGGCTTTCATCCAGCGCCTCACCGAGCGTCGGCGCGCCGTGGATGATTTCGTTGGCCCAGACTTTCGACCCATACGGCCGCGTGCGCGAGCGTTGCATCTTGGCGCGGATGTAGCTGCTGAGCACCACTCGCGGGTCATCGAAGGTTTCGAAACTCAGGGCATCCTGCTTCCACACTTCCAACAGATCGAACAGCACTGCGCTGTACAGCTCGCTCTTGGTGGTGAAGTAGTAATGCAGGTTGGAACGCGGCAATTGCACTTCGGCGGCAATATCGGCCATGGCGGTGCTGCCATAGCCCTTCTCGGCGAAGATTTTTTCCGCCGCTAGCAGGATTTTTTCGACGTTGACCCGACGAATTCCGATCTTGTGCTTGCCCATAAGGGCTCCCCGACAAAGACATAACGGAAAGACTACCACCCGCTCTAGATCGGGGCGACAGGAGGAGCCGAAACTTCGTACACTGCCCGTCCTATCCTTTGATTGGTATTGCTCAATGTTGATCAAGAAAACCCTGACCACCGTCGCTCTGCTGGCTTCGCTGCTGGGCGCCTCGGCGGCGTTTGCCCATGCTCACCTCAAGAGCGCGACGCCTGCGGCAGACAGCAGCGTCGCGGCACCGAACGATGTGCGCCTGACCTTCAGCGAAGGCGTGGAGGCGACCTTTTCCAAGGTTTCCCTGAGCAAGGACGGCACCGAAATCGCAATCAAGGGCCTGGCAACGCCGGATGCCGACAAGAAAACCCTGGTGGTGACGCCCGCCGCTCCTCTGGCAGCCGGCACCTACAAAGTGGTGTGGAACGCGGTCTCGGTCGACACCCACAAGAGCAACGGTGAATACAGCTTCAAGGTCGGCCAATAACCTATGGCGACGCTGCTGGTGCTGTGCCGTTTCCTGCATTTCATCGTCGTCTTGTTGATGTTCGGGGCCTGTGTATTCAGGCCCTGGCTGATGGGCAATGCACCGCAGTTGGCGCTGGACCGGCAAGTGCTGCGTATCAGCCGAGCACTGGCCTGGCTCGGGCTCGGCTCCGGCGTGGCCTGGTTGCTGCTGATCACGGTCAGCATGGCCGGCAGTTGGGACGCCGCACTGCAACCGGCCACTGTGCAATTGGTGCTGGGCAAGACCTTTTTCGGCCAAGTGTGGCTCTGGCATCTGCTGCTCAACGTGCTGCTGTTGATCGCCTTGATCAAACCCTGGTCGGCGTTGCGCCTGCCCTTGATCGGCCTGCTGCTGGCGACCCTGGCCCCAGTCGGTCACGGCGCCATGCTCAACGGGCTCAGCGGCCAGTTGCTGATCCTCAATCAGGTCGTCCACCTGGCGTGCGTGGGCGCCTGGCTTGGCGGTCTGCTGCTGTTGGTATTGATCCTGCGCCAACCGCAGCGCCATGGGCTGGAGCCGATTCTGCGGCGTTTCAGCGGCGCGGGTTATGGCCTGGTCGCCGGCTTGCTGGTCACCGGCTTGATCAACGTGCGTGTATTGACCGGGCAACTGTGGCCCACCCCGCTGTTCAACGGTTTCGCCCTGATTCTGCTGATCAAGGTGATGCTGGTGCTGGGCATGTTGGCCCTGGCGCTGCTGAACCGCTTGCGTATCGAGCGCTGCGAACAACGACTGGAGACCTTGAAGGCCAGTGTGACGGCTGAATGGTTACTAGGTATTTCAGCGGTAGCCGCCGTCTCCCTCCTCGGCACGCTGCCCCCGATGGCGATGGCCGGCTGAATCCATAGTCAGCTTCCCCACTGGCCCACGACCACTTCTGCTCAGTGAAGCGTAGTCATCGTATAACTTCTGATTGACAAGCCACAAAAACCCCGCAAATATCGCCCCAATGTTGTACGACGACGTATGACAAATAATAAAAACAACAAACCCAAGGGAGCGTCACTGTGCGTCCATCCGCCCGCAATTCCTCCTCGCGTCTCGGCCTTATCGGCCTCGGCAGCCTGGCTTTCACCCTGCCCCTCATCGCCCAGGCCGAAGGGTTTGTCGACGACGCCAAGGCTACGCTCAACTTACGCAACGCCTACTTCAACCGCAATTTCACCAACCCGTCCAACCCCCAGGCCAAGGCCCAAGAGTGGACGCAGAACTTCATCCTCGACGCCAAATCCGGCTACACCCAGGGCACCGTGGGCTTCGGGATTGATGTGCTGGGCCTGTACTCGCAAAAGCTCGACGGCGGCAAAGGTACCGCTGGCACCCAGTTGCTGCCGGTTCACGACGACGGTCGCCCCGCCGACAACTTCGGGCGCCTGGGCGTGGCGCTGAAAACCAAGCTGTCGAAGACCGAACTGAAAGTCGGCGAATGGATGCCCGTGCTGCCGATTTTGCGTTCCGACGATGGCCGTTCCCTGCCGCAAACCTTCCAGGGCGGCCAGGTCACCTCCAATGAAATCGCCGGCCTGACCCTCTACGGCGGGCAGTTTCGCGGCAACAGCCCGCGCAACGATGCGAGCATGGAAGACATGTTCATGAACGGCAAAGCCGCCTTCACCTCAGACCGCTTCAACTTCGGCGGCGCCGAATACACCTTCAACGACAAGCGCACCCAGGTCGGCCTGTGGTACGCCGAACTGACCGACATCTACCAACAGCAGTACCTCAACCTGACCCACAGCCAGCCGCTGGGCGACTGGACCCTGGGCGCCAACCTCGGCTTCTTCAACGGCAAGGAAGACGGCAGCGCCCTGGCCGGCGACCTCGACAACAAAACCGCGTTCGCCCTGCTCTCGGCCAAATACGGCGCTAACACCTTCTACGTCGGCCTGCAGAAACTCAGCGGCGATAGCGCATGGATGCGGGTCAACGGCACCAGCGGCGGCACCCTGGCCAACGACAGCTACAACGCCAGCTACGACAACGCCAAGGAGAAATCCTGGCAACTGCGCCACGACTTCAACTTCGCGGCGCTCGGCGTTCCGGGCCTGACCCTGATGAACCGCTACATCAGCGGCAGTAACGTCCACACCGGCACGATCACCGATGGCAAGGAATGGGGCCGCGAATCGGAACTGGCCTACACGGTGCAGAGCGGTGTCTTGAAGAACCTCAACGTGCGCTGGCGCAATTCGACCATGCGCCGGGACTTCAGCAATAACGAGTTCGATGAGAACCGGGTCTTCGTCAGCTACCCGATTTCGTTGCTTTAAAGATCTAAAACCCGGGCACATCCATTGTGGGAGGGGGCTTGCTCCCGATGACGGTGTATCAGGCAATGTCTCTGTGACTGACCCACAGCCATCGGGGGCAAGCCCCCTCCCACATTGACAAGCGGGGACTCTCTAACAATACTTCGGCATAGTCATACGACAACCTACAACAAAAACTGGAATCCAGATGACCACCACTACCCCAGCGCCCTTCAACCGCCTCCTCCTCACCGGTGCCGCCGGCGGCCTCGGCAAAGTGCTGCGCGAACGCCTGCGGCCGTATGCCCAGGTGCTGCGCCTGTCGGATATCGTCGACATGGCCCCCGCCGGCGCCAATGAAGAAGTGCAGCCCTGCGACCTGTCCGACAAACACGCGGTACACCACCTGGTCGAAGGCGTCGACGCCATCCTGCATTTCGGTGGCGTATCCGTGGAGCGCTCGTTCGAAGAAGTCCTCGGCGCCAATATCTGCGGGATTTTTCACATCTACGAAGCCGCCCGCCGCCATGGCGTCAAGCGCGTGATTTTCGCCAGCTCCAACCATGTGATCGGCTTCTATCAACAGGGCGAGCACCTCGACGCCCACTCGCCGCGTCGCCCGGACAGTTACTACGGGCTGTCCAAGTCCTACGGCGAAGACATGGCCAGCTTCTACTTCGACCGCTACGGCATCGAGACCGTGAGCATCCGCATCGGCTCGTCGTTCCCCGAACCGCAGAACCGCCGGATGATGCACACCTGGCTGAGCTTCGATGACCTGACCCAACTGCTCGAACGCGCGCTGTACACGCCGAACGTCGGCCACACCGTGGTCTACGGCATGTCGGCCAACCTCGACACCTGGTGGGACAACCGCTACGCCGCACACCTGGGCTTCACCCCCAAAGACAGCTCCGAAGTATTCCGCGCCCAGGTCGAGCGCCAGCCGCCGCTGGCCGCCGACGACCCGGCCAAGGTCTACCAGGGCGGTGCGTTCTGCGCCGCCGGGCCGTTCGGTGACTGACGTCACACTAACCCAAGGGAGTGAGTTGCCATGACCGCTGAATTGATTGTCGACGCCCGCAACGCCGTAGGCGAATGCCCGGTGTGGGTGCCCGAAGAAAACGCCCTGTACTGGGTGGATATTCCCAACGGCGGCCTGCAACGCTGGAGCGCCGCCACCGGCCATATCGACGCGTGGAAAGCCCCGCAGATGCTCGCCTGCATTGCCCGCACCGATGCGGGCAACTGGGTCGCCGGGATGGAAAGCGGCTTTTTCCAGCTCACCGCGCACAACGACGGCAGCCTCGACACCACGCCCCTGGCCGAGGTCGCGCACCCGCGCGCGGACATGCGCCTGAACGATGGGCGCTGCGATCGCCAGGGCCGGTTCTGGGCCGGCAGCATGGTGCGGGACATGAGCGCAAATGCGCCCGCAGGCATCCTCTACCGTTACGCGTCGGGCGCCGCGCCGCATGCGCAGTTGGACGGCTTTATCACCCTCAATGGCTTGGCCTTCAGCCCCGATGGCCGCACGATGTATGTCTCGGACTCGCACCCGCTGGTGCAACAGATCTGGGCTTTCGACTACGACACCGACACCGGCACACCGTCCAACCGCCGCGTGTTTGTCGACATGCAGCCACACCAAGGCCGCCCTGACGGCGCGGCCGTGGATGTCGACGGCGGCTACTGGATCTGCGCCAACGACGCCGGCCTGATCCACCGCTTCACCCCCGACGGTCGCCTGGACCGCTCCCTGCGCGTGCCGGTGAAAAAACCCAGCATGTGCGCCTTTGGCGGCAGTCGCCTGGACACCCTGTTCGTCACCTCGATCCGTGACGACCAGAGCGAGCAGTCGCTGTCCGGCGGCGTATTCGCCCTCAACCCCGGCACGACAGGACTGCCCGAACCCCGCTTCGCCCTCTAGCTGCATCGCTGTGCCTTGAATACAACAATAACAAGACAGGAGTGACCGCCCATGGACTTCAAACGCACCTTGCTCGCCGCCGCAATCTTCACCCTCAGCAGCGCCGCCCACGCGCTGGAAATCAAATTCGCCGACATCCACCCCGCCGGCTACCCCACCGTCGTGGCCGAAGAGAACATGGGCAAGGCCCTCACCCAAGAAAGCAACGGCGAACTGACCTTCAAGTACTTCCCCGGGGGCGTCCTGGGTTCGGAAAAAGAAGTCGTCGAACAAGCCCAGGTCGGCGCGATCCAGATGACCCGGGTCAGCCTCGGCATCGTCGGCCCGGTGGTGCCGGACGTGAACGTGTTCAACCTGCCATTCGTGTTCCGCGACCAGGCGCATATGCGCAAAGTCATCGACGGCGAGATCGGCGATGAAATCCTCGCCAAGATCACCGACTCCGAATTCGGCCTGGTCGCCCTGGCCTGGATGGACGGCGGCACGCGCAACCTCTACAGCAAAAAACCGGTGCGCAAGATCGAAGACCTCAAGGGCATGAAGATTCGCGTGCAGGGCAACCCGCTGTTCATCGATGCCTTCAACGCCATGGGTGCCAACGGTATCGCCATGGACACCGGCGAGATCTTCAGCGCCTTGCAGACCGGGGTGATCGACGGTGCCGAGAACAACCCACCCACCATGCTGGAACACAACCACTTTCAGAACGCCAAGTACTACACCCTCACCGAGCACCTGATCCTGCCCGAGCCGATCGTGATGTCGAAAATCACCTGGAACAAGCTCACCCCCGCGCAACAGCTCATGGTGAAAAACGCCGCCAAGGCCGCCCAGGCCGATGAGCGTGTGCTGTGGGATAAAAAATCCGCCAGCAGCGAGGAAAAACTCAAGGCGGCCGGCGTGGAGTTCATCCGCGTCGACAAACAGCCCTTCTACGACGCCACCGCCGCGGTTCGCGCCAAGTACGGCGCGCCTTACGCCGATATCATCGCGCGCATCGACGCCGTTCAATAACCCGCCCTGCCTCTCGCATAAGGCCCGGCGCGGTCGGCATCGACGCGCCCGGTCACGGTGAACGCCATGAAGAATCTAGTGCTGCGCATCAACGACCGCCTCTACATGACCTGCATCTGGGTCGCCGGCCTCTCGGTCCTCGGGGTCGCGCTGATCATCCCCTGGGGCATCTTCGCCCGCTACATCCTCGGCACCGGCTCCAGCTGGCCGGAGCCCACCGCCATCCTGCTGATGCTGGTGTTCACCTTTATCGGCGCCGCCGCCAGCTACCGCGCCGGGGCGCATATGTCGGTGGCGATGATCACCGACCGCCTGCCTGCGCGCCAACGCCAGGTCGTCGGCATCCTCTCGCAACTGCTGATGGGCACCATCTGCCTGTTCATGACCATTTGGGGCAGCAAGCTGTGCCTGTCCACCTGGAACCAGTTCATGAGCGCCATCCCCACCCTGCGCGTGGGCATCACCTACATGCCGATCCCGATCGGCGGGTTGCTGACCCTGGTCTTCGTGGTGGAAAAACTCGTGCTCGGTGACCAGAGCAACCGACGGGTCGTGCGCTTCGATCTGGTTGAAGAAAGCGAAGGGGCTGCCTGATATGGACGCATTGATTCTGTTGGGCAGCTTTGTCGGCTTGATCCTGATCGGCATGCCAGTGGCCTATGCCCTGGGCCTGTCGGCGTTGATCGGCGCGTGGTGGATCGACATTCCGTACCAGGCCCTGATGATTCAGATCGCTGGCGGGGTGAACAAGTTTTCGCTGATGGCGATTCCGTTCTTCGTGCTGGCCGGCGCGATCATGGCCGAGGGCGGCATGTCGCGGCGGCTGGTGGCGTTCGCCGGGGTGCTGGTGGGTTTTGTGCGCGGCGGCTTGTCCCTGGTGAACATCATGGCCTCGACGTTTTTCGGTGCGATCTCCGGCTCCTCGGTGGCCGACACCGCCTCGGTCGGCTCGGTGCTGATCCCGGAAATGGAGCGCCGTGGCTACCCCCGGGAGTTCGCCACGGCGGTGACCATCAGCGGTTCGGTGCAGGCGCTGTTGACCCCGCCCAGCCACAACTCGGTGCTCTACTCCCTGGCGGCGGGCGGCACGGTGTCGATCGCCTCGCTGTTCATGGCCGGCGTGGTCCCGGGCCTGCTGATGAGCGCGTGCCTGATGGTGCTGTGCCTGATCTTCGCGAAGAAGCGCGACTACCCCAAGGGCGAAGTCATCCCGCTCAAGCAAGCGCTGAAAATCTGCGCCGACGCACTGTGGGGCCTGATGGCCATGGTGATCATCCTCGGCGGCATCCTGTCGGGCATCTTCACCGCCACCGAGTCCGCCGCGATCGCGGTGCTGTGGGCATTCTTCGTGACCATGTTCATCTACCGCGACTACAAATGGAACGAGCTGCCCAAGCTGATGCACCGCACGGTACGCACCATTTCCATCGTGATGATCCTGATCGCCTTCGCGGCCAGCTTCGGCTACATCATGACCCTGATGCAGATCCCGGCGAAGATCACCACGCTGTTCCTGACCCTGTCGGACAACCGCTACGTGATCCTGATGTGCATCAACGTCATGCTGCTGTTGCTCGGCACGGTGATGGACATGGCGCCGCTGATTT
Organism: Pseudomonas sp. GV105; assembly: GCF_003058185.1. Lineage (NCBI taxonomy): Bacteria > Pseudomonadati > Pseudomonadota > Gammaproteobacteria > Pseudomonadales > Pseudomonadaceae > Pseudomonas > Pseudomonas sp. GV105. Next base: position 88,567 of record NZ_QBUF01000006.1, on the reverse strand, counting down.
TGATCCTCACGCCGATCCTGCTGCCGGTGGTGCTCGGCATCGGCGTCGACCCGGTTCACTTCGGCATGATCATGCTGGTCAACCTCGGCATCGGCCTGATCACTCCACCGGTCGGCGCGGTGCTGTTCGTGGGGGCGGCGGTGGGCAAGGTGAGTATCGAGAACACCGTGAAGGCGCTGCTGCCGTTCTATGGCGTGCTGTTTTTGGTGCTGATCGCGGTGACTTACATTCCGGCGTTATCGCTGTGGCTGCCAGGGCTGGTGCTGTGATGCTGATTGAACTGGAAGATCACCTGACCCACCTCACCCTCGCCCCGGCCGTGGGCGGCAGCATCGTCAACTGGCGCGTGCGCGCCAGCGGCCAGCCCCTGCTGCGGCCTAGCGATCAAGCGGCGCTGGACAGCGGCCTGCCCGGCAAACTGGCCTGCTATCCCCTCGCGCCGTGGTCCAATCGCATTGCCAACGGCGGTTTCGACACGCCCGCCGGCTGGCTGGCACTCACGCCCAACAGCGCGACCGATCCGCTGCCGATTCACGGTTCGGCCTGGCAACAGGCGTGGCGCGTGGTCAGCCAGTCGGCGGATGAAGTGCTGCTTGCGCTGGAATGCGCCACGCCGTTCGCCTATCGCGCCGAGCAGCGGTTTGGGTTGAGCAACGGCGTGTTGAGTATCGGGCTGAGCGTGACGCATCTGGCCGAAGCCGCCGCGTGGCACGGTTTGGGCTTGCATCCTTACTTCCCGCGCCGGGCGGGTACGCGGTTGCAGGCCAAGGCTGGGCAGGTATGGATGAGTGATGCGTCCAAGCTGCCGACGGCGCTGGCACCCGTACACGCCGATTGGGATTTCCAACAGCTCAAGGGATTGCCCCAAGCGTTGGTCGACAACGGTTTTTGCCAGTGGGACGGGCATTGCCGGATCGAACAGCCGGAGCTGGGTTATGCCCTGGAATGCCAGGCCACCGGCGCCGATTACTTCTTGCTGTACTGCCCGCCGGGGCTGGGGTTCTTCTGCATCGAGCCGGTGAGCCATCCGGTGAATGCCCATCACTTACCGGGCAGGCCGGGCCTGAAACTGCTGGAGCACAACCAGTCGACCCAACTCAATTTCACCCTGAAATACATTCCAACTGTGGGAGGGGGCTTGCCCCCGATGGCAGTGTGTCAGCCACTACATGCATGACTGACCCACTGCCATCGGGGGCAAGCCCCCTCCCACATTGGATCTCCTTTGCATTGGCGACCCCATGTGTATTGGAGACCACATGCCCTATCAGATCCAGCCAAGCCAACTCCAATACGTCGCCGCAAACACCAACATCAACAAGTAACCCATCAGCGTCACCAACACCCCCACCTTGGCAAACTGCCGCGCCGTAAACGTCCCGGTCCCCAGGCACACCATGTTCTGCGGCGCATTGATCGGCAGGATAAACCCGTAGCTCACCACAAACCCCAACAGCATGGTCATCCCCAACCGGTTGAACTCCCCCGGCAAGGTCTGCAACACCGCAATCAGGATCGGCAACAACGCCGAGGTCAACGCGGTCGCACTGGCAAACCCCAAGTGGATCAAGATCAAAAACGCCCCGAGGATGGCAAACACACCCAACGGCCCGACCTGGTCCAGCCCGGTGTGCGCCACCACTTGCGAACCCAGCCACTGCCCGGCCTGGGTGGTCAGCAACGCCGTGCCGAGGCTGATGCCGACGCCAAACACAATCACCGTGCCCCACGGAATCCGCGACTGCACATCCTTCCAGGTCATCACGCCGATCCCCGGCAACAGCAGGAACACCAGCCCGGCATAGGTGGTCGAGGTGGTGTCGAAATTGTGCAGGCGCCCTTCGGTAGCCCACGCCAACAGCAACAGCACCGACACGGCGAGCAGGCGTTTTTGCGGGCCGGTCATCGGGCCGATGTCCACCAGCGACTGGGCCACGGCTTCTTTGCCGCCGGGGATGCTGTCGCTTTCCGGCGGCAGCAGTTTGATCACCAGGAACAGCAACACCGCCGACATGATCAGCGCCCATGGTGCGCCGGCAATCAGCCAGTCGATCCACGACACGCGCTGGCCGAGCATCTTGTCCATGAACCCGACGGTCAGCAGGTTCTGCGCGGCGGCAGTCTGGATGCCGACGTTCCAGATGCTGGTGCCCTGGGCCACCACGATCATCAGGCCGGCGGCGATGTTGGAGCGTTTATCGACGCCAAACGCCGCCACCACGCCCATCATGATCGGCACCACGCAGGCACTGCGCGCGGTGGCGCTGGGTACGACGAGGCTCAGGAGAATAGTCACCGCGATCGCCCCCAGCAGAATGCCGCGGGTGCTGGTGCCGACCCGGGTCAGCGTGACCAAGGCGATGCGCCGATCCAGGCCGGTGTGGGTCATGGCGGCGGCGATGAACAACGCCCCCGCCACCAGGGCCAGCGCCGGGTTGGAGAAGCCGGTCAGCGCCATGCCGATGGCCGGGCTGGAGCCGATCAGGTGCGCGGGGTCTTGCAGCGACGGCGCGGTGCCGAGCAAGAACGCCATGAGCGAGGTGATCATGATCGCGCTGGCCTCATAGGACACCGCCTCGCTGATCCACACCACCACCGCAAACGCGAGGATCGCCAGCATGCGATGCCCGGCCACCGGCAAATCCGCGGGCAGCGGTAACAGCAGCACCCCGACCATCACCAGTACAGCGACGACCAGGCCCAAGGGCAACTTGAATGATGCAGCGGTTGTTGCGGGGGCGCTCATGGGGGAGTCTCCGTCGGCGTCAAATCAGGCTGGGAGCATGGCGCAAAATGCCGCACGCGGTGTTGACAGGTATCAAACCTCTAGGCCAATAACTGACTCAACACCGCCCGCAACTTCCCGGGCTTGACCGGTTTGTTCAACAACGGTGCGTCCAGCCGCCGCAGGATGCGCCGGCACTGGTCGGTGCGGTCGGCGCTGATGATCACCGCGGGAATCGTCTGGGCAAAATGCTCGCGCAGGTACTTGACCACCTCACAGCCCACCACGCCGTGGTCCAGGTGATAGTCCGCCAGGATCAGTTCCGGCGCCCTGCCCTGCAATGCCAGCAACGCGCCGGCCTGGTCGGTGGCCGTGACCACCTCGCAGCCCCACTGCCCGAGCAGCGCGCTCATGCTTTCGAGGATGCTGACTTCGTTGTCCAGCACCAGCAAACGCCGCCCCGGCAGCGGGTTGCCGGTGGTCGGTTGCGTGGGCAGTTGGCTGATAGCCAACGGCATTTCTTCGCTGATCGGCACTTCGAGGCTGAACATCGACCCGCGTCCCGGCCACGAGCGCACCGCCACCGGGTAACCGAGGATCTCAGCGATCCGCTCGACAATCGCCAGCCCCAGGCCCACGCCCTTGCGGTCCGAGGCGCGGCCGACGTCCAGTTGGTTGAATTCGAGGAAGATCGCGTCGAGCCGGTCGGCCGGGATGCCGCGCCCGGTGTCCCACACTTCCAGGCGCAGGTGATCGCCGCGACGACGGGCGCCGAGCAGGATGCAGCCGTCGTCGGTGTAGCGGCAGGCGTTGCTGAGGAAATTGCGCAAAATCCGCGTCACCAGGCGCAGGTCGGTCCGGATCGCGTAATGGCCGGTGTGTGCGCGCAGATTCAGTCCGGCGGCCAGGGCGACGGACTGGAACTCGGAGACCAGCGGCGCAAACAACTCATCCAGGCGATACAGCGCCACGTCCGGCTTGACCGCTGCCTGGTCGAGCCGCGAGATATCGAGCAAGTCGGTGAGTAAATCCTCGGCACCTTCCAGGGCCTGGTGCGTGCGCTCCACCAGCACCTGTTCGACGCTCGGCAACGACCGTTCGCGCAGGGTGGCGATCAACAGCCGTGCGGCGTTGAGCGGCTGCAACAGGTCATGGCTGGCGGCGGCGAGGTACTTGTCCTTGCTGCGGTTGGCGGCCTCGGCGGCGTCGCGGGCGTCGCGCAGCTCCTGTTCGACCTGTTCGCGCTGGGCGACCTGCTGTTGCAGGTTGCGGTTGGCTTCGAGCAGTTCATCAGTGCGCGCCGCCACCCGCTGCTCCAGCTCATCGTTGAGGCGGATGTAGCGGTTGCGCTCGGCCTCCAGCTCATCGAGGCGGGCCGTGAGTTCCGGGTAGTGGCTCTTGCGCGCCGACTGGTCGCCCAGCCCCAGCAGCCCGGCCAGGGCGCGCTGCTGGTCGTCAGAGAGCTTCGCCATAGACGACCTCGACGTCACGCTGGCTCGATTCGCGGGGGTTGGTGAGGATGCACGGGTCGTGCATGGCATGCTGGGACAGAAACGGAATGTCCGCCACCCGCACGCCATGCAGGCCGAGGGTTTCGTGGAAGCCGATGGCACGCTTCAGCGCGATCAGATGCTCGACCAGCCGCCCGCGGATCTGCGGATGAGTCAGGCCGCGGCAGTCGATGCCGAACGTCTCGGCAATCACCTTGAAGCGCTCCGGCGCCGAGTTGTAGTTGAACGCCACCACATGCTCCACCAGCACCGCGTTGCACAGGCCGTGAGGCAGGTCGAGGAAGCCGCCGAGGCTGTGGGACATGGCATGCACCGCGCCGAGGATCGCATTGGAGAACGCCAGCCCCGCCTGCATGCTGCCGAGCATGATCTTCTCGCGCAGGGCGATGTCCGCCGGGTTGGCGATCATCTGCACCAGGTTACCGTTGATCAGGCGCATGGCTTCCAGCGCGTGGGGGTCGGTCAGCGGGCCGTGGCCGGTGGAGACGAACGCCTCGATCGCATGCACCAGCGCATCGATGCCGGTGCAGGCGGACAGGAACGGGTCCATGCTCGCCGTGGTTTCCGGGTCGATCAGCGACACGTCCGGCACCACCGCCTTGCTGACAATGGAGAACTTCATGCGCTCCTGCTGGTTGGAAATGATCACGAACTGCGAGACATCCGCCGAAGTGCCGGCGGTGGTGGGGATCAGGATCAGCGGGGGGCTGGGCACGCGAATGGTGTCCACGCCTTCGAATTCGAGGATGTTGCGCCCATGGGCGACCACGATGCCGATGGCCTTGCCGCAGTCCATCGGGCTGCCGCCGCCGATGGCCACGATCACGTCGCAATGGTTGTCGCGGTACACCTCGGCACCGAGCATGACTTCTTCGACGCGGGGGTTGGGTGAGACGCCGCTGTACAGGCAGTAATCGATGCCGATGGCCTGCAGGCTGGCTTCCACGTCGGCGACCCAGCCGGCGGCGATCACACCGGGGTCGCTGACCACCAGCACTTTGCGCGCACCGAAGGTCTTGGCGTAATTACCGACGTTGTGCCGGCAGCCGGCACCAAAGATGATTTCAGGCGAAACGAACTTACGCAGAAGGCTGAGATTTGGGCTCATTGGAAAGCCTGTTTTTATTATTTTTGAGAGATGCGCTCCACACTAACCCATCCGCGCGCGAATGCAATCAGACCAAAGAGTCATTCCCCAAACGACCCCGGCCAGCGCGAGGCTGGCCGGGGGTGAATCAGCGGCTGGCGAAGTACATGGTCACTTCAAAGCCGATACGCAGGTCGGTAAACGCGGGTTTAGTCCACATGGGGCGATCCTCTTGTTGTGCCGGAAGATTCCGGTAATGGCATTAATGCATGGGGGGATGGGGGTGCGAATGCTACTTTCGAACGAGCCTGAAGCATGCCTTGGTAGCAGATGTACACCGATCAAAAATGTGGGAGGGGGATTGCTCCCGATGGCAGTGGGTCAGCCAATACATGCATGACTGATCCACCGCTATCGGGGGCAAGCCCCCTCCCACAGTTGGTTGCATTTCAAATCGGGGTTAGAAGAGGCCCAGGGGGTAGGTCTGCAGGTAGTGATCCAACAGGCAAAGCCCTCTTGCTGTGCCGGAACGGGTGTACGCCGATCAAAATGTGGGAGGGGGCTTGCCCCCTCCCACATTGGGTTGTATTTCAAGTCGGGGTTAGAAGAGGCCCAGGGGGTTGGTCTGCAGGTAGTGGTCCAACAGGCAAAGCCCTCTTGCTGTGCCGGAACGGGTGTACGCCGATCAAAATGTGGGAGGGGGCTTGCCCCCGATGGCGGCTTGTCAGCCAAGACATGCCTGACTGATCCACCGCTATCGGGGGCAAGCCCCCTCCCACAGTTGGTTGCATTTCAAGTCGGGGTTAGGAGAGGCCCAGGGGCTTGGTCGGCAGGTAGTGATCCAACAGGCAAAGCCCTCTTGTTGTGCCGAAACGGGTGTACGCCGATCAAAATGTGGGAGGGGGCTTGCCCCCGATGGCAGTGTGTCAGCCAATACATACCTGACTGAGCCATCGCTATCGGGGGCAAGCCCCCTCCCACATTGGGTTGTATTTCAAGTCGGGGCTAGAAGAAGCCCAGTGGGTTGATGTCGTAGCTCACCAGCAGGTTCTTGGTCTGTTGGTAGTGATCGAGCATCATCTTGTGGTTCTCACGCCCCACGCCGGACTTTTTGTAGCCGCCAAACGCGGCGTGCGCCGGGTACAGGTGGTAGCAGTTGGTCCACACGCGGCCGGCCTTGATCGCCCGGCCCATGCGGTAGGCGCGGTTGATGTCGCGGGTCCACAGGCCGGCACCCAGGCCGAACTCGCTGTCGTTGGCAATGGCCAGGGCTTCGGCTTCGTCCTTGAAGGTGGTGATACCCACCACCGGGCCGAAGATTTCTTCCTGGAACACGCGCATTTTGTTATGGCCCTTGAGCAGGGTCGGCTGGATGTAGTAACCGCTGGACAGGTCACCCTCCAAACGCTCGGCCGCGCCGCCGGTGAGCAGTTCGGCGCCCTCTTCCTGGGCGATTTTGAGGTAGGACAGGATCTTGTCGTATTGCTGCTCGGACGCCTGGGCGCCGACCATGGTTTCGGTGTCCAGCGGGTTGCCGCGCTTGATCTTGACGATCTTTTTCATCACCACTTTCATGAAGTCGTCGTAGATCGACTCCTGCACCAGCGCCCGCGACGGGCAGGTACACACTTCGCCCTGGTTGAAGAACGCCAGCACCAGGCCTTCGGCGGCTTTCTCGATGAACTGCGGCTCTGCATTCATGATGTCTTCGAAGAAGATGTTCGGCGACTTGCCGCCCAGCTCCACGGTCGACGGAATGATGTTCTCGGCCGCGCAATGCATGATGTGCGCGCCGATTGGGGTAGAGCCGGTAAAGGCGATTTTGGCGATGCGCTTGCTGGTGGCCAGCGCTTCGCCGGCTTCACGGCCAAAGCCCTGGACGATGTTCAGCACGCCCGCGGGCAGCAGGTCGTTGATCAGCTCGGCAAACACCATGATCGACAGCGGCGTCTGCTCGGCCGGCTTGAGCACGATGCAGTTACCGGCGGCCAGGGCCGGGGCGAGTTTCCAGGCGGCCATCAGCAGTGGGAAGTTCCACGGAATGATCTGCCCGACCACGCCCAGCGGCTCGTGGAAGTGGTAGGCGGCGGTGTGTTCGTTGATCTCGGCGGCGCCGCCTTCCTGGGCGCGGATGCAGCCGGCGAAGTAACGGAAGTGGTCGGCGGCCAGCGGCACGTCGGCGTTGAGGGTTTCACGCACGGCTTTGCCGTTGTCCCAGCTTTCGGTGACGGCCAGCACTTCGAGGTTCTGTTCGATGCGGTCGGCGATTTTCAGCAGCACCAGGGCGCGATCCTGGGCCGAGGTCTTGCCCCAGGCGTCGGCGGCGGCGTGGGCCGCGTCGAGGGCCTTGTCGATGTCGGCGGCGTTGGAACGCGGGAATTCGGCGATCACTTCACCGGTCACCGGCGAGGTGTTGGTGAAGTATTCACCGCTGATCGGCGCGACGAATTCGCCGCCGATGAAGTTGCCGTAGCGTGACTTGAAGCTGACGATGGCGCCAGGGGTGCCAGGTTGTGCGTAGATCATGTTAAAGCCTCTGTCTGGGTCCGGGCCTGTCGGTCAACAGGCGATGACCCGATAGTAAAGAACCCCCGCTGCCGGGCGAATGCGCCGTTGGCAGGAGGGCTCTTGTCATTTGGTCGTAGATTCAGTGTTTGGCGACCAGTTCTTTAGGCAATTTGAAGGTCCAGAGCATGCCGCCCTGGTTGAAGTCCTTGATGCGTTTGGCCACTTCACCGCCCCACAACGGCACCGCGCCGCCCCAGCCGGAGAGCACCGAGACGTACTGTTCGCCGTCCATTTCCCAGGTCACAGGCGAGCCGAGCACGCCGGAGCCGGTCTGGAATTCCCAGACCTTCTCGCCGGTCTTGGCGTTGAAGGCCTGCAGGAAGCCTTCCGGCGTACCGGTGAACACCAGGTTGCCCTTGGTGGTCAGGACCCCGCCCCACAGCGGCGCGAAGTTCTTGTGGCGCCAGACTTCCTTGCCGGTTTTCGGGTCGATGGCGCGCAGCACGCCGATGTAGTCTTCGTTCAACGGCTTGATGGTGAAGCCCGCACCGAGGAACGCCGCACCTTTTTTGTAGGTGATGCCTTCGTTCCACATGTCCATGCCCCATTCATTGGACGGCACGTAGAACAACCCGGTGTCGCGGTTATAGGCCATCGGCATCCAGTTCTTCGCGCCGAGGAACGCCGGGGCGACGAACACCGAGGTGCCCTTGGCTTCGCTGCCTGGCGCGCCTGGGCGGCTGGCTTCGTTGTAGATCGGCCGACCGTCTTTATCCAGGCCGGTGGCCCAGGTGATCTTGTCGACGAACGGGAAGCCGCGGATGAACTTGCCGTTGGTGCGGTCGAGTACGTAGAAGAAACCGTTACGGTCGGCGGTGGCCGCCGCTTTGATCTCTTTGCCGCCTTCGGTGTAGTTGAAGGAGACCAGTTCGTTCACGCCGTCGTAGTCCCAGCCGTCATGGGGCGTGGTCTGGAAGTGCCACTTGATGGTGCCGTCATCCGGGTTCAGCGCCAGGCGCGAGGACGAGTAGAGGTTGTCGCCAGGGCGCAGGTGCGAGTTCCACGGTGCCGGGTTGCCGGTGCCGAACAGCAGCAGGTTGGTTTCCGGGTCGTAGTAGCCGCCCAGCCACGGTGCCGCGCCGCCGGTTTTCCACAAGTCGCCAGGCCAGGTCTTGCCCGCCTCGCCGCCGGAAATGCCGTTTTCCACGGCTTTACCGTCCTTGTAGACGTAGCCCATGTGACCTTCGACAGTCGGACGGGTCCACAGCAGGTCACCGTTTTTCGGGTCGTAGGCTTCGATCTTGCCCACCACGCCGAATTCGCCGCCGGCCACGCCGGTAATCAGCTTGCCGTTGATCACCAGGGGCGCGGCGCTGATCGAGTAGCCTTCCTTGTGGTCGGCGACTTTCTTGCTCCACACCACTTTGCCGGTGTCTTTGTTCAGGGCCACCAGCTTGGCGTCGAGGGTGCCGAAGAACACCAGGTCGCCGTACAGCGCCACGCCGCGGTTGATCACGTCACAGCACGGGCGGATGTCATCGGGCAGACGCGCATCGTACTGCCAGAGCTTCTTGCCGGTGCGTGCGTCCACCGCGAACACCCGCGAGTAGGACCCGGTGAGGTACATCACCCCGTCCTTGATCATCGGCTGCGCCTGCTGGCCGCGCTGTTTCTCGCCGCCAAAGGAGAACGCCCAGACCGGGCGCAGGTCCTTGACGTTGTCCACATTCAGGGTGTCGAGCGGGCTATAGCGCTGGCCTTGGACGCCCAGACCGTTGGTGACGATCTGCCCGGGGTTTTTCGGGTCCTGGAGAATCTCCTGATCGGTCACGGCCGCCATGGCCTGGCCGGATAACAGAATGGCACCGAGCAACACACTCAAGGCGAAGGGTTGGCGGCGTGCGGGTTGGGTCATGACGGCTACCTCTGCGGTTTTTTGTTATACCCGGGAAATTTTCCCGGTCTGGTACAGATTCTTGGGCGCAGGGGCGGTTGTCACAATTGACCGCAGTATCGAGATTGCTAGTTCCTTAGTAGCGGGTCCGGTCCGTCAGCGCGCCGAATCCACGCGCTGCATCTGCTCGCGCTCGTAACGCGGGTACAGGTGGCTGACGCTGCGGATCAGTTCATAGCGGCTCAGGTTGATCGCGGCGAAGCGCTCGGGGATGGGGCTGCGGATCATCTCGGCCATGTCGCTGCCGTGGGCGGCGCCGTCGCGCAGCAGTTGGTCGAGCCAGGTCAGGTAGTCGCGCATCTGCGCGAACGGCTGTGCATCGTTGGCCACCGGGCCATGGCCGGGCACGACCAGGGTCCAGGGCAAGGCCTGCAGGGTGTCGATGTCCGCCAGCCACGCCGCCAGCCCGGGGCTGTTGGGGGTGGTGAGGGCGCGTTGGAAGAACACCAGGTCGCCGGCAAACAGCACGCCGGTAGTCTGGTCGAGGATGGCCAGGTCGGCGTCGGTGTGGCCGGTCAGCGCGAGCAGGCGCAGGTCGTGGCGGCCAAAGCTGAGCACACCGGGTTCGAGCACTTGCGTGGGCAATTGCACTTCGGTGCCACGCATCCAGTCGCCGACCATGCGGTAGAGGTTCTCCGCCATGCCGTCGCCCTGCTCATGCAGCAGGCGCGTGGTGCCGGCCAGGGCGCCGATGGGCACGTCCTTGAAGGCCTGGTTGCCCAGCGCATGGTCGGGGTGGTGGTGGGTCAGCAGCACCTGGATCACCGGTTTGTCGGTGACGCTGGCGATCGCCCGGCGCAGGGCTTCGCCGTAGCGCCGCGACGGCCCGGTGTCGATCACCACCACGCCGGCCTCGGTGACGATGAACGCGGTATTGACGATATTGCCGCCGTTGTCCTTGGCGAAATTGTCGGTGCTGCCTTCCAGCAGCCAGGTGTCGTCGGCGATCAGTCGTGGCTTGAGGGCGTAGTCGAGGTCGGCCACGGCAGGCAGGCTCAAGCTCAGGCACAACAATAGAATCCAGCGCATGCCGCGCTCCTTCTGGTCAGGGAATGGCTGCGTCGAATTCATTGCCGCTGTTGTCGCGCAGCACCAGGCGCGTCGGCCCGGGTGCGTCGATGTCAAAGGCCAGGTTGGGGTTTTCGCTGACCGCCGGGAACAGCACCAGCTCGGCCAGCACCTGGCCGTCCTGGCCACGCAGTTGCGCGTGGTTGAGATAGAACTCGGGGATGCCGCTGACCATGCCGTTATCCATCGGGTGCGCCACCTGCACGCGTACCCGGCTGAATTCGCCGCGTGGGTAACGCCCGCCGAGGACTTCGCCGATATGCTCTTCCCAACCCGGCTGGGTGCGGACCACGCTGGGCGCGGTGCAGCCGCCGCCGGCCGCGTCGATCAGGGTCGAGCCGACGTGCCACAGCCCGTCATCGGTGAGCACCGCCGCACGCAGGGGCGTGGCCTGTTCGATGCGGATACGGATCGACAGCCAGGGCAACACCCCGGCCTTGGGCTGAAAATCGACAATCCTGGGCAACGGGTTGAGTTCGGCCCAGGCGAGGATCTTAACCACGTGCCCCTTGAACGCCCGCGCGTCGATTTCCAGGGGCACCTGGCGTGCATCTTCGGCGAACGGCGGCGCCAGCAGCTTGACCCGCTCATCGAACACGAACGGCGCATCGGCCAGCAACTGCTTGTGGTAGAACGCCCACATCACCGACGGCACCGGGTCCGTGCCCGGTTCGACCGCCGCGGCGTGGGCCGCCAATGGTAACCAGCAGGCCAACATGCAGTTCAGTCGCCAGTTCATCGCCTGCTCCTATTGGTACATTTCGGGCACTTCGTACTGCAGGCCGTAATGGCTGTAGATGGTTTGCAGCGAACCGTCGCGGATCAGGCCTTCCAGCGCCTCTTCCACCGCATAGGCCAACTGGCGATTGCTTTCGTGTACCGCCATGCCGATCTCCCAGCGCTGCCGGCCCATGCTCGGGTAAGCGTTTTGCGCCAGGGCCAGTTGCGGATCGCGTGCCTGATGCACCTGCCAGTCGATCTCGCCGCGCATCGCCATCACCGCGTCGACTTCACCGGCCTTCATCGCCGCGAACGCCTGGGGTACACCGGGGTAGTGATGGGTCTGGCGGGCGAGCATGCCGTTGAACACCGAGGTCAGGTAGAACGACGGCACGCTGTCGACTTCGACACCGATCGGGTGCTCCTCGAACACCGCCACGCTGGCGACCTTGTCCAGACGGCGGCGGTCGTAGGCCACCTGCCATTGTTCGTTCTGGTACGGCCCGAACATCACCACATGGCCGTTTTCCAGTTCGCCCTGATCGTTACGCCTTTGCGCGTAGTCGTGGTCGTAGGGTGCGCGCATCATCAGGTCGGCCAGTTGCTGGTTATGCAACTGGCTGCCGCGCCAGATGTAGTCGCGCAGGTCGTCGTCGAGTTTTTCCCCGGCCGGCGCCCAGATCAATTTGAGCTGCACCCCCAGCGCCTTGGCCAGGGCCTCGGCCAGCTCCACGTCGACTCCGCGCGGGGTGGCACCGTCTTCGAAACTGTAGGGGGCAAAGTCCTTGTACACCGCCACTTTCAACTCACCGGCGGCGATCATCTGGTCATAGCTGCGCACCTGCGCCTGTGCCGTCTGGCAACACAGCAGGGCCAGGCCGAGCACATAAGCGAACAGGCGCATGGCTTACTCCTCGACGTGAACGCTGTCCAGGTAGGTGCGTACCGCCCACAAGGCTTCCTGGCTCAGGTAATCGGCCATTTTCGGCATATATACCCGGCCGTCGCGCACCGCGCCGTGACGCACGCGCTGCACAAACCACTCATCACCGGCCTCGCCCACATCCAGCATGCGCAAGTCGGGGGCGATGCCGCCGGACTTGGCTTCCAGGCCGTGGCAGGCGGCGCAGTTCTGATTGTAGGCGGACGAACCGATTTCCAGGGCCCGGTCGTGTTCAGGCGACGTGCGGTAAGGGTTCACTGCCGCCCAGCCGTCCTCGTCGACCGGCACGCCGGCGTCCTTGATCGAGGTCAGGCCCTTGGTTTCCACTGCTTGCGGGACCACGTTGCCGTGGGCCCAGGCCGAGCCTGCACCGATCACACCGGCCAACAGCCCGGCGACGAGCAAGGCATTGCGTTTTGTTGTCATTATTTTTGCCCTCAGGATTGCACGCAAAACCTCATTGCAGAGGTTATGGCAACCATCTTAGAAACCCTGGGGCATAGGCCGTATGCTGCTTTGGTGGCCGGCTTGTCCTCCCTTGGTAGTAGGGCTTGTGGGGCACGCCTAAAACAGCGGCGCTTCGGGAAGTCTTCCCGGCAACAGCGGGACTTTTTCCGTATCCGCGCAGCGCCCTGGCGCTCCACCCTGTGCAGGCCAAAACCTCCACTGGGAACTGCAACCATGATAATAAGATCGCTACCCGCCCGTTCGCCGCTGAGCCTTGCCGTGCAGGCTTTCCTGCTGGTCGGCAGCCTGTCCTTGAGTGCGGCCAGCTTCGCCGCCGCCGACCCTGCCGCGCCGTCCACCGCAAAGGCGACGCGCAACGTCACCTGGGAAGACATCGCCAACGACCACCTGAGCACCAAGGACGTGCTGCAATACGGCATGGGCACCAACGCCCAGCGCTGGAGCCCGCTGGCCCAGGTCAACGACGAGAACGTGTTCAAGCTCACCCCGGCCTGGTCGTACTCGTTCGGCGATGAGAAGCAGCGCGGCCAGGAATCCCAGGCCATCGTCAGCGACGGCGTGGTCTACGTCACCGGCTCCTACTCCCGCGTGTTCGCCCTCGACGCGAAGACCGGCAAACGCCTGTGGACCTACAACCACCGCCTGCCCGAAAACATCCGCCCGTGCTGTGACGTGGTCAACCGCGGCGCGGCGATCTTCGGCGACAAGATCTACTTCGGCACCCTCGACGCGCGCCTGATCGCCCTCGACAAGAACACCGGCAAAGTGGTGTGGAACAAGAAGTTCGGCGACCACGCCGCCGGTTACACCATGACCGGCGCCCCGGTGCTGATCAAAGACAAGGTCAGCGGCAAGGTGCTGCTGATCCATGGCAGCTCCGGCGATGAGTTCGGCGTGGTCGGCCAGCTGTATGCGCGCGACCCGGACACCGGCGAAGAAGTGTGGATGCGCCCGTTCGTCGAAGGCCACATGGGCCGCCTGAACGGCAAGGACAGCACCCCGACCGGCGACGTCAAAGCGCCGTCGTGGCCGGATGACCCGACCACCGAAACCGGCAAGGTCGAGGCCTGGAGCCACGGCGGCGGCGCACCTTGGCAGAGCGCGAGTTTCGATGCCGAGACCAACACCATCATCGTCGGCGCCGGCAACCCCGGCCCGTGGAACACCTGGGCGCGCACGTCCAAGGACGGCAACCCGCACGACTTCGACAGCCTCTACACCTCGGGCCAGGTCGGTGTCGACCCGAGCACCGGCGAAGTGAAATGGTTCTACCAGCACACCCCGAACGATGCCTGGGACTTCTCCGGCAACAACGAGCTGGTGCTGTTCGACTACAAGGACAAGGATGGCAAAGTGGTCAAGGCCACCGGTCACGCCGACCGCAACGGGTTCTTCTACGTGGTCGACCGCAATAACGGCAAGCTGCAGAACGCCTTCCCGTTCGTCGACAACATCACCTGGGCCAGCCATATCGACCTGAAGACCGGTCGTCCGGTGGAAAACCCGGGCCAGCGTCCGGCCAAACCGCTGCCCGGTGAAACCAAGGGCAAGCCGGTGGAAGTCTCGCCACCGTTCCTCGGCGGCAAGAACTGGAACCCCATGGCCTACAGCCAGGACACCGGCCTGTTCTACATCCCGGGCAACCAATGGAAAGAGGAATACTGGACCGAAGAGGTCAACTACAAGAAGGGCTCGGCGTACCTGGGCATGGGTTTCCGCATCAAGCGCATGTATGACGACCACGTCGGCACCCTGCGGGCGATGAACCCGACCACCGGCAAGGTGGTGTGGGAGCACAAGGAAGCCCTGCCGCTGTGGGCCGGCGTACTGGCGACCAAGGGCAACCTGGTGTTCACCGGCACCGGCGACGGTTTCTTCAAGGCCTTCGACGCGAAAACCGGCAAGGAGCTGTGGAAGTTCCAGACCGGCAGCGGCATCGTCTCGCCGCCGATCACCTGGGAACAGGATGGCGAGCAGTACATCGGCGTCACCGTCGGCTATGGCGGCGCGGTGCCGTTGTGGGGCGGCGACATGGCCGAGCTGACCAAGCCGGTGGCACAGGGTGGGTCGTTCTGGGTGTTCAAGATCCCGAGCTGGGATAACAAGACCGCCCAAAAATAACCCGTCCCCAGCCCCGTCGTAGCAGCTGGTGCTCGACAGCTGCTACGTCACGGGGTTGCTTCGTCTGGAGGTTCCAAGATGAACTATCTGCCCTTGTTACTCCTGCTCGCCCTGCCCCTGGCCCACGCCGACGACGGCGACGACACCCCGCTGGTCATCAACGGCTGCACCCTCGCCGAACACAGCCAATGCCCCGGCGCCAACCTCAGGGGCGCCAACCTGAGCAACCAGGACCTCAGCAAAATGAACCTGGCCGGCGCCGACCTGCGCGATGCGGACTTGCGCCACGCCAACCTCGACCTGGCCAACCTGGAAAAAGCCCAGTTGCAGGGCGCCAACCTGACCCGCGCCAGCCTGCAACAAAGCAACCTGCGCCTGGCCGATTTCACCGGCGCCACGCTGATGGCGATCCAGGGTTGGGGCCTGTTCGCCCAGGGTGCGCAGTTTGAAAACGCCAACCTGAGCGCGGCCTACCTGCAATTCGCGCGGCTGTCCGGGGCAAAAATGCACAAGGCCAACCTGCGCGCCGCCGACCTGGAAATGACCTGGCTGAGCAAGGCCGACCTGCGAGGGGCGGATCTGAGCGATGCGAATCTGCAAGAGGCCAAGTTCGGTGAGAGCAACCTGGAACAGGCCACCCTCACGGGCAGTCGCCAGCACTATGCGAACTTCCAGGACGCCAACATGGAAGGCTGCAAGGACTGCCCCACCACCTGGAATCGTTAGCACACCGCCATTTGAATGTAGGAGCGAGCTTGCTCGCGAAAAACCCGAGAGCGCCGCGGGGGTCTGGTTTTTCGCGTTATCGTTGACGGTCTTCGCGAGCAAGCTCGCTCCTACAGTGGGGTCTAGGTGCCCGCGCTAGGCATGGGCACTGACCGATAACTTTTGTAGGAGCGAGCTTGCTCGCGAAAAACCCGAGACCGCCGCGGGGGTCTGGTTTTCCGCGTTATCGTTGACGGTTTTCGCGAGCAAGCTCGCTCCTACAGTGGGGTCTAGGTGCCCCGCTAGGCATGGGCACGGACCGGTAACTTTTGTAGGAGCGAGCTTGCTCGCGAAAAACCCGAGAGCGCCGCGGGGGGTCAGGTTTTCCGCGTTATCGTTGACGGTCTTCGCGAGCAAGCTCGCTCCTACAGACGGGTCTAGGTGCCCCGCCAGGCATGTGCACTGACCGATAACTTTTGTAGGAGCGAGCTTGCTCGCGAAAAACCCGAGAGCGCCGCGGGGGGTCTGGTTTTTTGCGTTATCGTTGACGGTTTTCGCGAGCAAGCTCGCTCCTACAGTGGGGTCTAGGTGCCCGCGCTAGGCATGGGCACTGACCGGTAACTTTTGTAGGAGCGAGCTTGCTCGCGAAAAACCCGGGAGCGCCGCGGGGGGGGCTGGTTTTTCGCGTTATCGTTGACGGTTTTCGCGAGCAAGCTCGCTCCTACAGTGGGGTCTAGGTGCCCGCGCTAGGCATGGGCACTGAGCGGTAACTTTTGTAGGAGCGAGCTTGCTCGCGAAAAACCCGGGAGCGCTGCGGGAGGTCTGGTTTTTCGCGTTATCGTTGACGGTTTTCGCGAGCAAGCTCGCTCCTACAGTGGGGTCTAGGTGCCCGCGCTAGGCATGGGCACTGACCGATAACTTTTGTAGGAGCGAGCTTGCTCGCGAAAAACCCGGGACCGCCGCGGGGGGTCTGGTTTTTCGCGTTATCGTTGACGGTTTTCGCGAGCAAGCTCGCTCCTACAGTGGGGTCTAGGTGCCCGCGCTAGGCATGGGCACGGACCGGTAACTTTTGTAGGAGCGAGCTTGCTCGCGAAAAACCCGGGAGCGCCGCGGGGGGTCTGGTTTTTTGCGTTATCGTTGACGGTTTTCGCGAGCAAGCTCGCTCCTACAGTGGGGTCTAGGTGCCCGCGCTAGGCATGGGCACTGACCGGTAACTTTTGTAGGAGCGAGCTTGCTCGCGAAAAACCCGGGAGCGCTGCGGGGGGTCTGGTTTTTTGCGTTATCGTTGACGGTTTTCGCGAGCAAGCTCGCTCCTACAGTGGGGTCTAGGTGCCCGCGCTAGGCATGGGCACTGATCGGTAACTTTTGTAGGAGCGAGCTTGCTCGCGAAAAACCCGGGAGCGCCGCGGGGGGTCTGGTTTTTTGCGTTATCGTTGACGGTTTTCGCGAGCAAGCTCGCTCCTACAGTGGGGCCTAGGTGCCCCCGCCAGGCATGGGCACTGACCGATAACTTTTGTAGGAGCGAGCTTGCTCGCGAAAAACCCGAGACCGCCGCGGGGGGTCTGGTTTTTTGCGTTATCGTTGACGGTTTTCGCGAGCAAGCTCGCTCCTACAGTGGTAACAGGGGTACATGGGGGGGATCAGCCCGCTACGCGTACCACGCCTAGGTCGATTCCCAGGTGGACCAGTTCGGCATGGGAACTGACCTGCAATTTGCTCTTGAGCAGGGTCAGGTGGTTGGACACGGTCTTGCTGCTGATATTCAACTGGTCGGCAATCACTCGGGTCGGCGTGCCTCTGGCCAGCATCAGGAAAATCTCCAGCTCACGCGGGGTCATGCCTTGCAAGCGTTGGTCGCTTGGCGTGTAGGCCAGTTGGGTGGCGAGGGACTGTTCGATATAGGCGTGGCCGTCGAGGACGCGCCGCACTGCTTCGATCAGCACCTCGGGCGCCGAGCTTTTGGTCAGGTAGCCCGAGGCGCCGGCTTCCAGGGCCTGGCGCACCAGCGGCAGTTCGTCGTGCATGCTGAAGAACAGCACGCGCAGTTGCGGCAGGCGCTGGCGCAGGCGGCGCGTGGTTTCCAGGCCGCTGATGCCGGGCAGGCCGAAGTCCATGATCACCAAATGCGGCAGTGCTTCCTGGACCCGGCTCAAGGCCTCTTCGCCGCTGGCCGCTTCGCGCACTTCGATGGCCGGCAACAGTGCACGCAACAGGCTGGCATAGCCTTGGCGCACCACCGCATGGTCGTCCACCAACAGAATATTCATGAGGCCTCCAATGGCATGTTCAACGCCAGCGCCCAACCGGCGCCGGGGTGGCTGAGGATTGTCAGTTCGCCGCCCAGGCAGCGCGCGCGTTCGTACATCGAATACAGGCCGACGCCCGGACGCTGCGGCGTTTGCGCGCCGCAGCCGTTATCGCGCACCCACAGGCGCAGGCGCGAACCGTGACGATGCAGGCGCACGCGCACCTGGCTGGCATCGGCATGCCGCACGATATTGGTCAGGGCTTCCTGCAGCAGGCGATAGAGGTGCGTCTTGCTCGCCCCGGACAACGCCGGCAGGTCCGCGCTGACCCGCAGCCGGCAATCGATGCCATGGCTGGCCTGCCACTGCGTCACCAGCATCGCGAACGCCTCGGCCAGCGGCAGGTGCTGCAGGGCCACCGGGTACAGGTCGTGGACCAGTGCGCGAAAGCCTTGCTGCAAGTGATCGCAGTGATCTTCCAGTTGCGCCACCGTGCGCGCGAGCAATTGCGGTTGGTCGGTGACCAGACGCAACAGGCAGGCCTGGGCGCGAATACCGGCCAGGTATTGGCCGAGGTCATCATGCAGGGTCTGGGCCAGGTGGTTGCGCTCCTGCTCTTGCACCGCCATCAGGGTTTGGGTCAGTTGGGTATTGTCGGTGTGCGCCTGCTCCAGGGCGTCGGTCATGCGGTTGAAATGCAGCGCCAGTTGCCGCGCTTCGGGTGATCCTGCGCTGCGCAGGCGCACATTGAGCTGGCCGGCGCACACCTGTTGCAAGGCGCGCAGCAGTTCGTCGAGTACGCCCATGCCACGGCGCACCGCCCAGCGGATGGTCAGCAGGCTCAGGGCCAGGGCCAGGGCGCACAGGCTCAACAGTTGTTGCAGGGAGTCCCAGACTTCATCGATCTCATCCCGCGGGTCGACGACGATGGACACGCGGCGGCCGTCCGGCAGGTCCAGTACCTGGGCACTGCGCCGCGCCTCGGCAAACAGCAGGCGCCCGAGCCAGGCGTCCAGGCCGGACGGCAGCGGCGCCGGCAAGGTCTCGTCGGGGGTCAGCCAATGCACGCGCACATGGCGCAGGCTGGCGGTGAGATGCGGTTGCAGGCTGGCCGGGTCGCGCTCGGCGGTTGCGCTGAGGTAATGCACCACCGCTTCGGCCGATTGCAGCTCACGCTCCACATCCGTCAGGGCCTGATGCAGCAACAGCGCGGTGCAGGCGCAGGTGACCAAGGCGAAGAAACCGCACACCCACAGGTTGATGCGCCACAGTGCCGACATACCTAGTGCGCCACGCTGGCGGGCACGCTCAGCGCCGGGCGTGGTGCGTGCAGCTTGTCGACGCCGATCAGGCTCACGATCAGCAGGAACGGCAAAAGCAGCGCCTTGAGGATTTGCATGATCGTTCATCTCCCGGATGGACACGGTGGGGGTAACCCATGCTAAGACCGCGCCACCTGCGCGGGGCTACTACCTTGGTACTGGCTCAGCGGTACTTTCTGCATATTTGCAGCAGACATAAGGCTTCCTATGCTGGCGCTACCTGACATGGAGTGCCTTATGCGCCAGCTCGCCCCCTACGCCGTGCTCTACCTGCTGGCGATTGCCTGCGCCGCCGGGGTGGCCACTGCCAGCCAGGCCGCCGAGGCGCCGTTGGCGGTGCAGATCGGCTACCTGGGCTATCGGCCCGACCCTGGGCCGCTGCTGTCGAATGTGATCCCCGAGCCCACCGACGCCGGGCAGCGCGGTGCGGAACTGGCGATCATCGACAGCAACAGCACCGGCGCCTTTCTCAACCAACGCTACAGCCTGACCAGCGCCACGGTGGACAGCCCCGACGCCCTGCTCGCCGCCGCCCAGGCCCAGCACGACCAGGGCCTGCGCCTGTTCGTGGTCAACGCCCCCGCCGCCAGCCTGCGCCAGCTCAGCGCGGCCCTGCCCGACAGCCTGCTGTTCAACGCCGGCAGCCCCGATGACAGCCTGCGCAGCACCGACTGCCTGGGCAACGTGCTGCACACGCTGCCCAGCCGCGCCATGCTCGCCGATGCCCTGGCGCAATTTCTGGTGGTGCGCAAATGGCAGAAGGCGCTGCTGATCGTCGGCCCCACCGAGGATGACCAGGCCTACGCCGCCGCCCTGCGCCGCGCCGCCAAGCGCTTCGGCGTGCATCTGGTGGCGGAGAAAGCCTGGCGCTTCGATAACGACCAACGCCGCAGCGCCCAGGCAGACATGCCGCTGTTCACCCAGACCGCCGAATACGACGTGGTGCTGGTGGCGGACGAGCGCGGCGACTTCGGCGAGTACGTGCCCTACCAGACCTGGTACCCGCGCCCCGTCGCCGGCACCCAGGGCCTGACGCCCACCGGCTGGCACAAGACCGTCGAAACCTACGGCGCCGCGCAATTGCAAAAACGCTTCGAGGCCCTGGCCGGGCGCTGGATGAACGACCGCGACTTCGCCGCCTGGATGGCCGTGCGCAGCGTTGCCAGTGCGGTGAACAAGCTGCGCCAGGTCGACCCCATGGCCATCCGCCAACTGGAGATCAGCGAGCAACTGCCGCTGGACGGCTTCAAGGGCCGCAAGCTCAGCTATCGCGCGTGGAACGGCGAGCTGCGCCAACCGATTCCGATCGTGCAGCCCCGCGCGCTGGTCAGCACCTCGCCCCAGGACGGTTTCCTGCACCCCTTCAACGAAATGGACAGCCTGGGCTACGACAAACCCGAGGTGACCTGCCGCTTCCCTTGATCGCTCCCCTACTCACAATAATAAGGAATCCGCCATGCGCCGCACCCTGCTCTCATGCGCCCTGCTGCTTGCCGCCGGGCACGCCGTGGCCAGCACCGCCTGGGTCTCCAACGAGAAAGACAACACCCTCAGCCTGATCGACATGCAGACCCTGCAAGTCACCGACACGCTCAAGGTCGGCCAGCGCCCGCGGGGCCTGCTGCTGTCCCATGACAAAAAGCTGCTGTACATCTGCGCCAGCGACTCGGACCGCGTGCAGGTGATGGACGTGGCCACGCGCAAGATCATCAAGGAGCTGCCCTCCGGCAAAGACCCCGAGCAGTTCGCCCTGCACCCCAATGACCGCTGGCTGTATGTGTCCAACGAAGACGATGCACTGGTCACGGTGATCGACACCGAGACCTCCAAGGTGCTCGGCCAGATCAACGTCGGCGTAGAGCCCGAAGGCATGGCCGTGAGCCCGGACGGCAAGTGGGCGGTGAACACCAGCGAAACCACGAACATGCTGCACTGGATCGACACCAGCACCCAGACCCTGGTCGACAGCACCCTGGTGGACCAGCGCCCGCGCTTCGTCGAGTTCAACCACGATGGCTCGCAGCTGTGGGCCTCGGCGGAGATCGGCGGCACCGTGACCATTCTCGATGTGGCCAGCCGCGCGATCCTCAAAACCCTGACGTTCAAGATCAAGGGCGTCCACCCGGACAAGGTGCAGCCGGTGGGGATCAAGCTCAGTTCCGACGGCAAGTACGCCTTTGTCGCCCTGGGCCCGGCCAACCATGTGGCAGTGATCGACGCCAAGACCTTCGAGATCCTCGACTACCTGCTGGTAGGCCGCCGCGTGTGGCAGATGGCATTTACCCCGGACGAAAAACAGTTGCTGGCCACCAATGGCGTCAGCGGCGACGTGTCGGTGATCGATGTGGACAGCCTCAAGGTGCTCAAGTCGGTGAAGGTCGGGCGTTATCCATGGGGCGTGGTGGTCACGCCATGAACGCCCTGGAGGTGCGCGACCTGAGCTTCGCCTATGGCGCGCGCCAGGCCTTGCACGAGGTGAGTTTCAGCCTGGCACCGGGGCGGTTCGCCGCGTTGCTGGGGCCCAACGGCGCCGGCAAGTCGACCTTGATCGCCCTGCTCACGCGCTTGTACGACCTGCAAAGCGGCGACATCCGCGTCGGCGGCCACTCCCTGCGCGATGCACCGCGCGCAGCCCTCACGCAACTGGGGGTGGTGTTCCAGCAAAGCACCCTGGACCTGGACTTGAGCGTCGAACAGAACCTGCGTTATCACGCCGCGCTGCACGGTTTGTCGCGGCGCCAGACCGACGTGCGCGTCGCCGCCGAGCTGGCGCGCCAGGCCCTCACCGAGCGGCGCCGCGAAAAAGTCCGCGAGCTCAACGGCGGGCACCGGCGCCGCGTGGAAATCGCCCGGGCGTTGTTGCATGAACCGCGCTTGCTGCTGCTGGATGAAGCCAGCGTCGGCCTCGACCCCGCCAGCCGCCTGGCGCTGAACCAGCACGTGCGCAACCTGTGCCTTGAGCAAGGCATCAGCGTGCTGTGGACCACCCACCTGCTCGATGAAGTGCAACCCGACGATGCGTTGATGATCCTGCACCAGGGCCGCTTGGTGGCCAGCGGGCAGGTCGATGCGCTGATCCTCGAACAGGGTGGCGACCTCGGCAGCGTCTTTGCGCGCCTGACCCGCCCCACAACGACGGGAGCCCCGGCATGAACGCTTACTGGCAATGCTTGCGCGGCATCGTGCTGCGCGAGTGGCTGCGCTTTGTATTGCAGCGCACGCGGTTTCTCAGCGCCCTGGTGCGCCCGCTGTTGTGGCTGCTGGTGTTCGCCGCCGGGTTCCGCGCCGCGCTGGGTATCTCGGTGATCGAACCCTACGACACCTACATTCCCTATGAGGTCTACATCATCCCGGGGCTGGCTTGCATGATCCTGCTGTTCAACGGCATGCAGGGGTCGCTGTCGATGGTCTACGACCGCGAGATGGGCAGCATGCGCGTGCTGCTGACCAGCCCGCTGCCGCGCACGTTTTTGCTGTGCAGCAAGTTGCTCGCCACCGCGCTGATTTCACTGTTGCAGGTGTACGGGTTCCTGGCGATCGCCTGGGTCTACGGCGTGCAACCGCCTGTCATGGGGCTGTTGATCGCCCTGCCGGCCTTGCTGCTGGTGGCCTTGATGCTGAGCGCG
The DNA here is from genome assembly GCF_003058185.1 of Pseudomonas sp. GV105. Classification (NCBI taxonomy): domain Bacteria; kingdom Pseudomonadati; phylum Pseudomonadota; class Gammaproteobacteria; order Pseudomonadales; family Pseudomonadaceae; genus Pseudomonas; species Pseudomonas sp. GV105. Next base: position 65,563 of record NZ_QBUF01000006.1, on the reverse strand, counting down.
CTGGGTTTGCTGCTGTCGAACGCGATCCGTCAACTGGAGAACTTTGCCGGGGTGATGAATTTCGTGATCTTCCCGCTGTTTTTCATATCGTCGGCGCTGTACCCGTTGTGGAAGATGCGCGACTCCAGCGAGTGGTTGTATTGGCTGTGCGCAATCAACCCCTTCACCCACGCCGTCGAGCTGGTGCGCTTTGCCCTGTATGAACGCTTCGCCGGCCTGGCCCTCGCGGTGTGCCTGGGCTTGACCGTATTGTTCGCGGTGTTGGCGGTGTTGACCTTCAACCCCCAGCATGCAGCGTTGCGCAAAAAAGGCTGAGGGCGGCAAAAACTACTACTTTAGTACTGGTTTTCCTGTCTATCGTCGCATTCCCAAGGGCTCGGGACTCACGTGTAATGGGCGCATAATGATAAGGATCGCCCTGCCATGCTGCCTGCCCGACTGCCCTTGTTGGCGCTGCTGTGCCTGTTTGCCGCCAACGTACAGGCCGATACCGCATTATTTTCCGCCGACGGCTATCGCATCAGCCTGTATCGCAGCCCCACGCCCGATCATGTGCAGGGCGCGACGATCATCGACACCCCTGCCCTGCAAGCCCTGCTGACCCAAACCCCAGCCCCGGTGCTGATCGATACGTATCGCCGCCAGTGGCTGCAAGGCCGCTTCATCGAAGACCAGCCCCACGCCAACCTGCCCGGCAGCCGTTGGCTGGCCAACACCGGCGACGGCGACCTCACGCCGGAGTGGCAAAGCTATTTCGTGCGCCACCTGTACACCTACAGCGGCGGCAACCTGGCACGACCATTGGTCTTCTATTGCCGCTCCGATTGCTGGCTGAGTTGGAACGCGGTAAAACGTGCGGCCAACCTGGGCTATACCTCTGTGTATTGGTATCGCGATGGCCTGGATGCCTGGGAAGCGGCGAAGCTGCCGGTGTCGGTGGCGCAACCCGAGCCATTTGAATAACCACAATAAGAAAGGTGAACGGCCATGTACAAAATCCTGATTGCCGATGATCACCCACTGTTTCGCGAAGCGATTCATAACGTCATCAGCGATGGTTTCCCCGGCAGCGAAGTGATGGAGACCGCCGACCTGGACAGCGCCCTGGCGCTGACCCAGGAACACGACGACCTCGATCTGATCCTGCTCGACCTGAACATGCCCGGCATGCACGGTCTCAATGGCCTGATCAACCTGCGCAACGAATCGCCGACCATCCCGGTGGTGATCGTGTCCGCCGAGCAAGACAAGCAAATCGTGCTGCAGGCCATCACCTATGGCGCCGTCGGTTTTATCACCAAGTCGTCGCCGCGCCAGCAAATGACCGAGGCGATCCAGCAGATTCTCAACGGCAATGTGTACCTGCCGCCGGACATCATCCGCACCCAGAAACCCGGCACCCACCGGCGCCTGAACGAAAACCCGGGCTTCGCTCCGGAATTGCTGCAGGCGTTGACCCGCAAGCAGTTGCTGGTGCTGGAGCGGATGACCAAGGGCGAGTCGAACAAGCAGATTGCCTACACCCTGGAGATCGCCGAGACCACGGTGAAGGCCCATGTGTCGGCGATTTTGCGCAAGTTGAATGTGCATAATCGGGTGCAGGCGATCTTGAGCGCGGGGGATATTGATTTTGGTTCTTATCTGCGTCGCTGATCTTTCGGAAAGCGCATAGAACCCTTGTGGGATGGGGTTTGTGTGGGGTTTGTGTGGGGCTTGTGTGGGAGGGGGCTTGCCCCCGATAACGGTGGATCAGTTATAGGTGCAGTGACTGACAGTCAGCTATCGGGGGCAAGCCCCCTCCCACATTGGATCTCCATTTGATCTCTGGTTCTCCATTTGTTCTCTGGATCTCTGTTTGATCGCTGTTTGAGGAGCGTTCGGTGGTCATTTGCCTAAGAGGTGGCTCATCGCGGTCTTGAGCTTCATCGGCCGCACCGGCTTGTGCATTAAGGTGTGCCCCAGTTCGCGGATCTGCAGCTTCAGTTCGTTGCTGTAATTGGCGGTGATCATCATGGCCGGGATCGGGCTGGCGCGCCGGGCGTTGATGCGTGCCACGGCGTCGACGCCGTTCTGCTCATCGTCCAGGTGGTAATCGGCGATCAGCAGGTCGGCCTCGGCGTGGTAGTTGTCCACCTGCCGCGCCAGGTCTTGTTCCGATAACGCGGTGACCACCCGGCAGCCCCACCCCTCCAGCAAGGTCCGCATTCCGGCGCAGATCGCTGCGTCGTTATCCAGCACCCACACCCGCGCGCCTTGCAGGCGCTCCAGCATCGGTTCGCTCATGGACGGCTGCGGCAGCGATTTGGGCGCGGTGGCGCTCAAGGGCACGTCCACCGCGAACATCGAGCCCTTGCCCGGCCACGACTTGACGGTGATGCGATGGCCGAGGATGCCGGCGATTTTTTCCACGATGGCCAGGCCCAGGCCCAACCCGCGATCCTGGTCGCGCCGCTGCACATCGCCGCGTTTGAACTCCTGGAAAATTTCCTCCAGGCGATCTTCGGCAATGCCCATGCCGCTGTCCCAGACCTGGATCGACAAGCGCTGGTGCTGGCGGCGGCAGCCCAGCACCACGCGCCCCGAGTAGGTGTAGCGAATCGCATTGCTCAGCAGGTTGCGCAGAATCCGCGCCAGCAGCTGGATATCGCTGCGCACCAGCGCCGAGCAGCCGACGAAGTGCAACTCCAGGCCTTCGCTGCGCGCCAGTTGGGTGAATTCGACGGCGAGGTTGTCGAGCAGCTCGCTGAGGGCGAACGGGGCGATATCGGCTTTGATCACCCCAGCATCCAGCTTGGAAATATCAACCAGGGTGCCCAACAGGTTTTCCACGTCTTCCAGCGAGTTGCTCACGTTGCGCACCAGGGTTTCATTGGCCTGGGGTTCGCGGCGTTCAAGCAAGGCGCCGGTGAACAGGCGCGCGGCGTTCAGCGGTTGCAACAGGTCGTGGCTGACGGCGGCGAGGAATTTGGTTTTTGACAGGTTGGCCTGCTCGGCTTCGAGCTTGGCTTCGCGCAGGCGCGATTCCACGCGGCGGCGCTCGTCGATTTCGCGCAGCAACTGGTCGTTCAGCGAGGTCAGTTCCGAGGTGCGCTGGGCGACGCGCAGCTCCAGGTTCTGATAGGCCTGGTGCAAGGCTTCGGCGGTGCGCCGGCGCTCGGTGATGTCGCGGATCAGCACAAAGATCCCCACCACTTCGCCACTGGCCAGGCGGTTGGGCACGTAGGAGCGCAGCATGTAGCGCTCCTGGTTGTTGATGTTGGTTTCGGCGAATTCGAAGGTCACGCTCTCCCCCGCCAGCGCCCGCGAGACGTAGGCATCCAGGCGCTGACAGTGTTGTTCGCTGTGGACTTCGCGCAGGCTCTGGCCGAGCATCATGCCCCGCGGCCAGCAGTACCATTCTTCATAGACCTTGTTGGTGAACTCATACACCAGGTCGGCATTCAGGTAGCCGATCAGCGCCGGCACATGGTCGGTGATCAGGCGAATCCAGCGCTCGCTCTCCTGCGCCTTTTGCGCCGCGGCCTGCTCGCGGCGCAGGGTTTCGGCGCGCAGGCGGGCGTTGATCAGCAAGTGGTTGCTGGCGCGCAGTTCGGCCATCGCCTGGTTCAGCGCGTCGGTGCGCTCGCGCACTTGTTCGGCGAGCACCACCGAGTGCTGGAACGTGGTGTAGGGGTCGTTGCCCTGGGTCACCCCGGACTCGATGCGCTCGATCAGCGCCGCGTTGATCCGCGTCAGCTTGTAGTTGTCCAGGCGTAGCCGCGCCAACTCGGCCAACAGTTCATTGCGATCCTGGGGCTCGCCCTCGGGCAATGGCGACGCCGGTGAAGGTCTGGTTGATATGCATGCCATTGAACTGTTCTCCGTAGGTGTTGAACCCCATCACCCGCTGGTCGCGCAGGAAGCCGCCGATCTGCTCCAGGGTGCCGCTGTCTTCCAGCTCCAGGCGGCGCAGGAAGCAGTCGCAGCCAATGGTCAGCAGCAGCTCGCCGAGGCGCGATTGCAGGCCGTCGAACAGGGTTACCAGGTTCGGCAGGATCGGCCCGGGTGTCATCACCGTGAGGACGATGCCGTTTTCCACGGCGCAGTAGAAACTCAGGCTCAGGTCGTCATGCACCTGCTGGATCGCCCTGACGTAGTACTGGTCGTGGATACGTACCGCCAGCGGGTGCGCGGCGAAGACGCGGTGGTCGAGGTCGGCCACGGCCACGCCGATGTGCCGCGCGTACTCCTCCGCGGCGGGCTCGGCGTTGAGCTCGAACACTCGCCGCGACGGGCTGTCGGCGCCGGTCACCACGAGTTTTTCCGCACGCGGCAGAATGTGGTGGGTGGTGAACACCTCGAAGTCCAGCCAGGTATTGACCAGCACCACCACGGCCGCGCCGCTGTGGAACGCGCCGTTGAAATACACGTGGGTGTGCGTGAGGTAGTTGTCGTCGCCGGCCGAACCGCCGAAATGCGGGATATCGCCGAGCGCCGCGCTGAGGGCCGCGAGCACCATTTCTTCACGGCTGGACAGCCCGTCGAGCAAGGTCAGGGCGAAAGTGTTGCCCTTGATCGGCGCCAGGGTGTTGCTGCGACAGCCGCCCACCAGGCGTTCGACCATGTGCTGGGCGTCGATCAGGCTGAAGTGTTCCACCTGGTCGATCAGTTCGGTGGCAATCGAAAAATGCGCGTGGTTAAAGCCCATCGCCGTCACGCAATTGCGCCCGTAGCCTTGGGGTGTGATCTCGCCGGCGCTGGTGCAACCGACGAGGCGCACATTGCCGAAACAACGTTGCAGGGCTTGGCCGAGCGCCTGCAGGTCGTAGGAAGCCGAGCAGAAAAACAGCACGAAGCCCAGGTACGGATGCAGCAGTTGCTCGGCCAATTCTTCGGCGGCCTGCCCGGCATCGGTGGCCAGAGACATGGCACTGACTACGCCTTCATGGTTGTGCATCGTCGACTCTCCGCTCTGAGGCATGAGTGTACGAAGGCTGGGGGGGCGGAACCTATGCTACTTGGGTACTGGGTGGGGGGATGCGATGGGATGAGACGCTCGAGGTGCAGGTGATCAAAGGTGGGAGGGAGCTTGCTCCCGATGGCGGTGGATCAGCTACAAATGAGCCAACTGAACCACCGCTATCGGGGGCAAGCCCCCTCCCACATTTTGACCGCGTACCACTTAAAGACCAGGGCAGTCAGGTCTTACCAGGTGAGCACGGCACCGACGGCGAAGGTGTCGGTGTCTTCATTTTGTGCGCTGGTGTCATGCCCCTTGATCTGGAACTGGTTGTATTCAGCGACCAGCTTCAGGTTGTCGTTCACGTCGTGAAACAGCGCAATGCCACGGGTGTCATAGTCGGCGCCGCTGCCCACCACGCCGTTGCCGTCGTCCTTGGTCTTGCCATACGACAGCGCCAGGCGGTTCTTGCCCAGCTTGTAGGAGCCTTGCAGCAGGTAGCCGTTGCTGTCGACATTGCGCAGGGTCGCTTCGCCGGCATTGTTGGTGAAGAACGGGTTGATGCCCTTGGCCTGGAAGCCCGAGCCGGTCAGGGACAGGCCGCCCATTTTCGCCTGTACGCCGTAGCCCACGCCTTTGGAGGTGACGCTGTCGACATTGGAATCGGTGTTGTCCGAGGTCTGGTAGCTGCCGTTGAGCCAGCTGTAGATCTTCGCCCCGCCCAGGTCGAACTGGTAGGTGATCTCGCTCTCGGTACGCGGGTTTTTCTGGTAGGCCTTGCCTTGGGGGCTGCTGTCGTTGGTATCGACCGGGTCGAGGATGCCGACGGCAACACGCAGGCCGTCCATCACCGGGGTGCGGTAGGTGATCTGCGAGGTCGGGAACGGGTATGGATAGCCGCTGCCGATATTGCCGAACGAAACCCCGCCGCCGTCGACCAGGCCGAGGCTGTCGCTGACCTGGCCGTAGCCCGCGAGCAATTCGTCGAGCAGGATGTTGGAGCGGGCGAACAGGCCGAAGTCCTTGCCGATCAGCACTTCGCCCCACTCCGGATTGGCTACGGTGCCGTAGAACTGGCGCACATCGATGGCAGTGTCGGTGCCGTTGGTCTGGCTGTCGTTGATGGTCACCCAGAACGAGGCACGGGCGCCGAGCTTGAGGTCGTCGGCCTGCTTGGTCATGTTGAAGCCCAGGTAGTTGGGCAAAAAGCCCATCTTCACCCGAGCCTGGCGGCGGTCGTATTGGTCACCGGCGCGGTCTACGTTGCTGTTGACGTAGAAGGCGTTGATGTAGCCATCGGTGGAGAAGGTGGTTTCGTCTTTGTCGTACAGCATGATTTCGGCGCTGGCGAACGGGCTCAGGCCCAGGCCGACGAGAAACACAGGCAACAGACGCAGGGGGAGTTTCTTATTGTTATGCATGGTGCGCTCCGCAACGGGGACATGATGTCGGAGGCGATTATCGAAAGCTGCCAGGCCACGGCCTACGCTGCCTTGGCGCCAATTTCAGGGTGCTTTGGACGGGCAGCGGGGGCTCGGCAAATTCGGTGTAAGACCGGCCCGTTCACAGACGCGGCACTTAGGGTGTAAGACCGACCCTGAACAACATGCCGAAAGACCGCGTCATGTCCTGTTACAGGTCGACACTTTGCCTCGCAGCGCTTTTTTCCCTTAATCTGCCAAGCCCATGTGGGACACATCGCGAATGTAACCCGCAGCCCGCCACCAAGGACCGCCGCCCATGCCCGCGTTGATTCAGGCTTTTCTGGACGAGGCATCGTCGACCTACACCTATGTGGTGCATGAGGCCGACGATGGCCCCTGCGCCATCGTCGACTCGGTGCTCAATTACGACCCGGCCTCCGGGCGCACCGACACACGCCAGGCCGACAAGGTGATTGCCTACGTGCGCGAACATCGCTTGCAGGTGCAATGGCTGCTGGAAACCCACGCCCATGCCGACCATCTGTCCGCCGCGCCTTACCTGCGCCGGACGTTGGGCGGCAAGATCGCCATTGGCCAGGCCATCAGCAAGGTGCAGCACGTGTTCAAGCACCTGTTCAACCTGGAGCCGGAATTTCACGTCGACGGTTCGCAGTTCGACCACCTGTTTGCCCCGGATGAAATCTTCCCTATCGGCAACTTGAAGGCCCAGGCCTTGCACGTGCCCGGCCACACCCCGGCGGACATGGCCTACCTGATCGACGATCAACTGATCCTGGTCGGCGACACCCTGTTCATGCCCGACGTCGGCACCGCCCGCTGCGACTTCCCCGGTGGCGATGCACACCAGCTGTATGCGTCGATGCGCAAGCTCCTGGCCTTCCCGCCGCAGACGCGACTGTACGTATGCCACGACTACCCGCCACAAGGCCGTGAGGCCCGGTGCCAGACCACCGTGGCCGAGCAGCGCGCGGGCAATATCCATGTGCATGACGGGGTGGATGAAGCGGCGTTTGTGCAGATGCGGACCCAGCGCGATGCCGGGCTGGGGATGCCGACACTGCTGCTGCCGGCGATCCAGGTGAATGTGCGGGCGGGGAATCTGCCGCCGCCCGAAGAGAATGGGGTGGTGTACCTGAAGATCCCGCTCAATCAGCTCTGAACGCGCTCAACCGGCCACCTGCGTCGCGGGTTCACGCGATGGAGAACTGCGCCACAATCTGCTTGAGATCCATCGCCAGCTTCGACAGTTCGTGGCTGGCAATCGACGTTTGCCCGGCGGCCGACGAACTCTGGATCGACAGGTCGCGAATGCTGATCAGGTTCTGGTCGACGGAGCGCGCCACATGCGCCTGTTCTTCGGAGGCCGTCGCGATCAACTGGTTCCGGTCGTTGATGTCGGCAATCGCTTCGGTGATCTGGGTGATGGCCTGGCCTGCTTCGTGGGCGATTTTCAGGGAGTCCACCGCTTCGCTGCGGTTCATGGTCATCGACGACACCGCCTCGTTGGAACAGACCTGGATCTTCGCGATCATCTGCTCGATTTCCTGGGTCGAGGTCTGGGTCCGGTGAGCCAGCGCCCGCACTTCATCGGCCACCACCGCAAACCCTCGGCCTTGCTCGCCAGCCCGCGCCGCTTCGATGGCGGCGTTCAGCGCCAGCAGGTTGGTCTGTTCGGCAATCGAGCGGATCACTTCCACCACCCGTGCGATGTCCTGGGCCTGCTTGGCCAGGCCTTCGACTTCCATACCGGTCTGCTGCACGGTGGCGCTGAGTTTTTCAATCGACGCGATGGTCTGGGTCACACGCTCCTGGCCGATTTGGGCCGAGCGTTGGGAGTCCTGGGTCGACTGGGAGGCCGAGACGGCATTGCGCGCGACTTCTTCCACCGCCGCGGTCATCTCATTGACCGCCGTGGCGGCCTGGTCGGTTTCCATGCTCTGGCGCTCGATACCGGCGCTGGACTCACGGGTAATCGAACTCATCTCTTCGGCAGCCGAGGCCAACTGCCCGGAGGCTTCGGAGATATGCTGCAAAGTGGTTTTGAGGTTCATCTGCATCGCGGCAGTCGATTGTTGCAGCTCCGTCAGCTCATCCTTGCCGTTGACGGCGATGGCCACGCGCAGATCACCGTCGGCGATCTTGGAGGTCGACACCAGCAACTCACGCACTGGGGTAATGATACTGCGGGTAAACAGACTCGCGACGACCACGGTCAACAGCACTGAAGCGCCCATCAGCACCCAGGTAAACAGACGAGTCGCGTTGTATTCGCTGGAGGCGATCCGCACCGCCTCATTGGAGCCGCGCCCGTTCAGGGTGATCAGGTCGTTGATCGAGTCCTGCGCCTTGAGGGCGACGGGGGCTTGCACGTCGCTCAGATAAGCGGCGATCTGCGCGGAGGAGCCTGTGGTAGAGAGTGTCAGAAACTCGTCGATCTTCTGGTTGTAAGTGCCAATACTGCTCATGACTTCGTCATATTTGGCCTGTTCCTCGGGACTCGACACCATGGAAGCGTAGCTCTGGGCGATCTTCATCAACTCCGATCGGACACTTTGAAGGCTATCCCGTGAACTTTGATCCTGCCGGGCACTGTCCATGGCAAAACGGCGCAACTCCAGACGCAACTTAAACAGGGCTGAATCGATTCTTCCGGCCAGGCGAATACTGGGCAGCCAGTTGTTTTCAATCTCAACGGTTGAAGAATAGACGGAATCGACTTTTACCAGCGTCATGCCCCCTTGTATTAACAGCAGAATGCAAACCACTCCGAAACAAAGGGTGGTACGTAGATTCAATTTCAGGGATCTCATAGACATCTCGATTCACCTTTTACGTGGACTTGTTAGTTAGGTGGCTTATAGCAACTAATTTGTTTAATAACGCGTGAAAAATTCGTGAGAGATCAAGGAAATTTTTATGATGCAAGAAAAAAAACCGTTCTTTTTAATTACTTAGCTAAACAACAAAACTCATCCAGCCTGAAGCCCAAAGCGCGTTGGAAGTCAATCGGCCCAGGCGGCAATATTTAGAATACGAAGTTAGATTAAAGTCGTAGGGTACACGGCACCTTGGCGGCTGAGTCTCCATGACTTGTCCGGCCACTTGAATGGGGAACGTAGCCGATACAATAGAGCGCTCAGGTAAAACATACATTGACAGGTGTCAATACTAAAAAGCGCGCGCCAATAAAGAGCAATGCATGAGTTGCGTTGCGCCGCGAACCTTGTCTCAGACCATCAATCCATCCGGCGGCAGTGGCAACGCGGTCTTATAGCGCACTTGTTTAAGAGCGAAGCTGGAGCGGATATTGGCAACACCTGGCACTTTGGTCAGAAAGTCCATCATGAAACGCTCCAGCGACTGGATCGTCGGCACCAACACACGGATCAAATAGTCCGGGTCGCCGGCCATCAAGTAGCACTCCATCACCTCGGGCCGGTCGGAAATCGCCCCTTCGAATTGCTGCAAGGCCAGTTCGTTCTGCTTTTCCAGGCTGACATGGATAAACACGTTGACGTGCAGCCCCAGCAGGTCGGCATCGAGCAAGGTTACCTGGTCGCGAATCAGGCCCAGTTCCTCCATCGCCTTGACCCGATTGAAACACGGCGTAGGCGACAGGTTGACCGAGCGGGCGAGGTCGGCGTTGGTGATGCGCGCATTCTCCTGCAGGGCGTTGAGAATGCCGATATCGGTACGGTCCAGTTTGCGCATGAGACAAAATCACCTGTTTATTATGTTTATGCAGTTTTTTTATCCGCAAATGAGCCCGAGCGCAACGAAACACAGATAAATATTCTTCTACGCCCCGCCTATGATTGTTGTAGGACAAGATTTCTCCTACCCGGAGGATGACGGTCAGCTAGCGCGCCCACTACAAGAAATTCACAAGATCGAGCGTAGAAAGCCATGAACCAGCCGTATGCACCACTGCGCCTGCACGTTCCCGAACCCTCGGGCCGCCCAGGCTGCAAGACTGACTTTACCTACCTGCGTCTGACCGACGCCGGCCTGGTGCGCAAACCCAGCATCGACGTAGAACCCGCCGACACCGCCGATTTGGCCAAGGGCCTGATCCGCGTGCTCGACGACCAGGGCCAGGCCCTCGGTCCGTGGGCTGAAGACGTGCCTGTCGAGATCCTGCGCCGGGGCATGCGCGCCATGCTCAAGACGCGCATCTTCGACAACCGCATGGTGGTCGCCCAGCGTCAGAAGAAAATGTCGTTCTACATGCAGAGCCTCGGCGAAGAAGCCATCGGCAGCGCCCAGGCCCTGGCCCTGAACATCGACGACATGTGCTTCCCCACCTATCGCCAGCAAAGCATCCTGATGGCCCGCGACGTGCCGCTGGTGGACCTGATCTGCCAACTGCTGTCCAACGAGCACGACCCGCTCAAGGGCCGGCAACTGCCGATCATGTATTCGGTGAAAGACGCTGGCTTCTTCACCATTTCCGGCAACCTTGCCACCCAATTCGTACAAGCCGTGGGCTGGGGCATGGCCTCGGCGATCAAGGGCGATACAAAGATCGCCTCGGCCTGGATCGGCGACGGCGCCACTGCCGAATCGGACTTCCACACCGCCCTCACCTTCGCCCACGTCTATCGCGCGCCGGTGATTCTCAACGTGGTCAACAACCAGTGGGCCATCTCCACCTTCCAGGCCATCGCTGGCGGTGAAGCCACCACCTTCGCCGGACGCGGCGTCGGTTGCGGCATCGCCTCGCTGCGCGTGGACGGCAACGACTTCATCGCGGTGTACGCCGCTTCCGCCTGGGCCGCCGAACGCGCGCGGCGCAACCTCGGCCCGACCCTGATCGAATGGGTCACCTACCGCGCCGGCCCGCACTCCACGTCGGATGATCCCTCCAAATACCGCCCCGCCGATGACTGGAGCCACTTCCCGTTGGGCGACCCGATTGCGCGCCTCAAACAGCACCTGATCAAGACTGGCCAGTGGTCCGAAGAGGAACACGCGGCGGTCAGTGCCGAACTTGAAGCCGAAGTGGTCAAGGCGCAAAAAGAAGCCGAACAGTACGGCACCCTCGCCGGCGGCCAGATTCCAAGCGCCGCGACCATGTTCGAAGACGTTTACAAAGAGATGCCGGAGCACTTGAAGCGCCAGCGTCAAGAGTTGGGGGTCTGACATGAACGATCACAACAACAGCATCGAATTGGAAACCGCCATGACCACCACCACCATGACCATGATCCAGGCCCTGCGCTCGGCCATGGACGTGATGCTTGAGCGTGACGACAACGTAGTGGTGTTCGGCCAGGACGTTGGCTATTTCGGCGGCGTATTCCGTTGCACCGAAGGCTTGCAGAACAAGTACGGCAGTTCGCGGGTGTTTGACGCGCCGATCTCCGAAAGCGGCATCGTCGGCGTGGCGGTGGGCATGGGCGCCTACGGCCTGCGCCCGGTGGCGGAAATCCAGTTCGCCGACTACGTCTACCCAGCCAGCGACCAGATCATCTCCGAAGCGGCACGCCTGCGTTATCGCTCGGCCGGCCAGTTCACCGCGCCGTTGACCCTGCGCATGCCCTGCGGCGGCGGCATCTACGGCGGCCAGACCCACAGCCAGAGTATCGAAGCGGTGTTCACCCAGGTCTGCGGCCTGCGCACGGTGATGCCGTCCAACCCCTATGACGCCAAGGGCCTGTTGATCGCCTCGATCGAAAACGACGACCCGGTGATCTTCCTCGAGCCCAAGCGCCTGTACAACGGCCCGTTCGACGGCCACCACGACCGCCCGGTAACGCCGTGGTCGAAACACCCGCAGGCGCAAGTGCCGGACGGTTACTACAGCGTGCCGCTGGACGTGGCCGCGATCGTGCGTCCGGGTTCGGCCGTCACCGTGCTGACCTACGGCACCACCGTGTACGTGTCGCAAGTCGCCGCCGAAGAAACCGGTATCGACGCCGAAGTTATCGACCTGCGCAGCCTGTGGCCGCTGGACCTGGAAACCATCGTCAACTCGGTGAAAAAGACCGGCCGTTGCGTGGTGGTGCATGAAGCCACCCGCACCTGCGGCTTTGGCGCCGAGCTGGTGGCGCTGGTGCAGGAACATTGCTTCCACCACCTGGAAGCGCCGATCGAACGCGTCACCGGTTGGGACACCCCCTACCCGCACGCGCAGGAATGGGCGTATTTCCCAGGGCCGTCCCGTGTGGGCGCGGCGTTGAAACGGGTCATGGAGGTCTGAATGGGCACGCACGTTATCAAGATGCCGGACATTGGCGAAGGCATCGCAGAAGTTGAACTCTCGGCCTGGCATGTGAAGGTCGGCGACCTGGTCGTCGAAGACCAGGTGCTGGCGGATGTGATGACCGACAAGGCGATGGTGGACATTCCCTCGCCGGTCCACGGCAAGGTACTTGCCCTCGGCGGCGAGCCGGGTGAAGTCATGGCCGTGGGCAGTGTGCTGATCAGCATCGAAGTGGAAGGCGCGGGCAATACCAAAGACGTGCCGATGACGGCTGAACCGGCCAAGGCGGCGCCTGCGCCGGTAGCGCAAAGCAAGCCGGCCCCAGCGGTAGAAAGCACACTGGCACTCAAACCGTCCGTCGCGCCCCAGGCCCCCGTGGCCCGCGATGCCAACGAGCGTCCGCTGGCCTCCCCCGCCGTGCGCAAGCATGCGCTGGATGCAGGCATTCCCCTGCGCCTGGTGCAGGGGTCCGGTCCGGCGGGCCGGATTCTGCACGAAGATTTGGACGCTTACTTGCTCCAGAGTCCGGCGAAAAAAACTACGGCCGCCAACCCCTACGCCGAACGCAACGACGAAGAACAGATCCCGGTGATCGGCATGCGCCGCAAAATCGCCCAGCGCATGCAGGACGCCACCCGGCGCGCCGCGCATTTCAGCTATGTGGAAGAGATCGACGTCACCGCCCTCGACGAACTGCGCGTACACCTCAATGAAAAACACGGTGCGACACGCGGCAAGCTGACGCTGCTGCCGTTCATCGTGCGCGCCATGGTCGTGGCGTTACGCGATTTCCCACAGATCAACGCACGTTACGACGACGAAGCCCAGGTCATCACCCGCCTCGGTGCGGTGCATGTGGGCGTCGCCACCCAGAGCGATGTGGGCCTGATGGTGCCGGTGGTGCGCCACGCCGAAGCACGCAGCCTGTGGGGCAATGCCGAGGAAATCGCGCGTTTGGCCAACGCCGCGCGCACTGGCAAGGCCAACCGCGACGAACTGTCGGGGTCGACCATCACCCTGACCAGCCTCGGCGCCTTGGGCGGCATCGTCAGCACGCCGGTGCTGAACCTGCCGGAAGTGGCCATCGTCGGCGTCAACCGCATCGTCGAGCGGCCGATGGTGATCAAGGGCCAGATCGTGATCCGCAAGATGATGAACCTCTCCAGCTCGTTCGATCACCGCGTGGTCGACGGCATGGACGCGGCGCAATTCATCCAGGCCATTCGCGGCCTGCTCGAACAACCCGCCAGCCTGTTCCTGGAGTAAGGGCATGACTCAGACATTGCACACCACCCTGCTGATCATCGGCGGCGGCCCTGGCGGTTATGTGGCGGCGATCCGCGCCGGCCAGCTGGGCATCCCGACCATCCTCGTGGAAGGCCAGGCGCTGGGCGGCACCTGCCTGAATATCGGCTGCATCCCGTCCAAGGCCTTGATCCACGTGGCCGAACAGTTCCAGCAGACCGTACACCACAGCCAGGGCTCCCAACTGGGCATCGAAGTGGATGTGCCGACCCTGGACATCCGCAAAAGCGTGGCTTGGAAAGACGCCATCGTCGACCGCCTGACCAGCGGGGTTGCCGCGCTGCTGAAGAAACACAAGGTGCAGGTCATCCACGGGTGGGCCCAGGTGGTGGACGGCAAGACCGTCGACGTCGACGGCCAGCGTATCCAGTGCGAACACCTGCTGCTGGCCACCGGCTCGAAAAGCGTCAACCTGCCGATGCTGCCGATCGGCGGGCCGATCATCTCGTCCACCGAAGCGCTGGCGCCGACCCGCGTGCCCAAGCGCCTGATTGTGGTGGGTGGCGGTTATATCGGCCTGGAACTGGGGATTGCCTACCGCAAGCTGGGCGCCGAAGTCAGCGTGGTCGAAGCGCAGGAGCGTATCCTGCCGGCCTACGACGCCGAGCTGACCCAGCCGGTGGCCGAGTCGCTCAAGCAATTGGGTGTGAAGCTGTACCTCAAGCACAGCGTCACCGGCTTTGAGCACAACCGCCTGCAAGTGCGCGACCCGAAGGGCGACACCGTGTCGCTGGAGACCGATCAGGTGCTGGTCGCCGTCGGTCGCACCCCCAACACCCGGGGCTGGAACCTCGAAGCGCTGGACCTGGAGATGCACGGCGCGGCGGTCAGGATCGACCACCGCTGCCAGACCAGCATGCGCAATGTGTGGGCCATCGGCGACCTCAGCGGCGAGCCAATGCTCGCGCACCGGGCCATGGCCCAGGGCGAAATGGTCGCCGAACTGATCAGCGGTCAACACCGCGAATTCAACCCGGCGGCGATCCCGGCCGTGTGCTTTACCGACCCGGAGTTGGTGGTGGTCGGCAAGTCGCCCGACGAGGCCAAGGCGGCGGGGCTGGACTGCATCGTGTCGAGCTTCCCGTTCGCGGCCAATGGCCGGGCCATGACCCTGGAGTCGAAAAGCGGCTTCGTGCGGGTAGTGGCGCGGCGTGACAATCATCTGATTGTCGGCTGGCAGGCGGTTGGCGTCGGCGTGTCCGAGCTGTCCACCGCCTTTGGGCTGAGCCTGGAAATGGGCGCGCGCCTGGAAGACGTGGCCGGCACCATCCACGCCCACCCGACCCTAGGCGAAGCCGTCCAGGAAGCCGCCCTACGAGCGCTGGGCCACCCCCTCCACCTGTAAAAAACGCCCCCCCCCGTGGAAGCGGGCTTTTGTGGGAGGGGGCTTGCCCCCGATAGCGGTGGGCCAGTCAACGCATGTGCCGACTGGCGCGCCCTCATCGGGGGCAAGCCCCCTCCCACAAAAGCCCGCTCCCACATGAAGCAAGAATGCAGTATTGTTGCGCCCATTCAGAAAAAAACCGACTTGACCAGAGATAGAGGGTGTCATGGGTAACGAAAGCATCAATTGGGACAAGCTGGGTTTTGACTACATCAAGACCGACAAGCGGTTTATCCAGACCTGGAAAAACGGCGAGTGGCAAGCGGGCACCCTGACCGAAGACAACGTGCTGCACATCAGCGAGGGCTCCACCGCCCTGCACTACGGCCAACAGTGCTTTGAAGGCCTCAAGGCCTATCGCTGCAAGGACGGCTCGATCAACCTGTTCCGCCCGGACCAGAACGCCGCGCGCATGCAGCGCAGTTGCGGTCGCCTGTTGATGCCGCAAGTGCCGACCGAAGCCTTCATCGACGCCTGCAAGCAAGTGGTTCGTGCCAACGAGCGGTTCATCCCGCCGTATGGCAGCGGCGGCGCGCTGTACCTGCGCCCGTTCGTGATCGGCACCGGTGACAACATCGGCGTGCGTACCGCGCCGGAGTTCATCTTCTCGGTGTTCGCGATCCCGGTCGGCGCCTACTTCAAGGGCGGCCTGGTGCCGCACAACTTCCAGATCTCCGGCTACGACCGCGCCGCGCCACACGGCACCGGCGCCGCCAAGGTCGGTGGCAACTACGCCGCCAGCCTGCTGCCAGGTTCCGAAGCGAAAAAAGCCGGCTTCGCCGACAGCATCTACCTGGACCCGGCCACGCACTCGAAGATCGAGGAAGTCGGTTCGGCCAACTTCTTCGGGATCACCCGAGACAACAAGTTCATCACGCCGAAGTCGCCTTCGGTACTGCCAGGCATCACCCGCATGTCGCTGATCGAACTGGCCAAGACCCGCCTGGGCCTGGAAGTGGTCGAAGGCGAAGTGTTCATCGACCAACTGGATATCTTCCAGGAAGCCGGTGCCTGCGGGACGGCTGCCGTGATCTCGCCGATCGGCGGCATCGAGTACCAGGGCAAACTGCACGTGTTCTACAGCGAGACCGAAGTCGGCCCGATCACCCAGAAGCTCTATAAAGAGCTGACCGGCGTGCAATCTGGCGACGTCGAAGCGCCAGAAGGCTGGATCGTCAAGGTCTAACCCCGCCACACCGCAATACCCTGTAGGAGGGGGCTTGCCCCCGATAGCGGAGTGTCAGTCACGGGAGGTATCGACTGACCCACCGTCATCGGGGGCAAGCCCCCTCCCACATTTGATCTGCGATCATTCTCAGGATTGAGTCGGAATATTTTCCACCATCTTCTTGCCCATGCTGATCCTCGGCTCCACCCCGTACCCCAACGCCTCGTAGAACCCCACCACCGTGTCATTGCCGCCGGTGATCTGCAGGTTGATCTTCATACACCCCAAGGCGCTCAAGGCCTGCTCCGCATGCCGCACCAGCGACGCACCCAGCCCTTGCCGGCGATAGTCGGCGCGCACCGCCACCGAATACAACCAACCACGATGCCCGTCGTACCCCGCCAGAACAGTACCGATCACGACGTTCTTATCCGTCGCCACAAAGAACAGCCCGTCATTGACCGCCAGCTTCTTATCGATCGCCAGGGTCGGCAGGTTGTGCGCGGTGTCATAACCAAAAGCGTCCTGCCACAACGTAACCACCTGCGCCCGGTGCAGACGGTCGCGGTAGACGCCGATGGGGTGGCGCGACGACAGCGCTTTCTCCATCACCAACGTGCGCTCGTTGCCATGGTAGACGTCGCGCACGGTGTGAAAGCCCAGTTTGGTATAGAACGACTCGGCGCTCAGCGAAGACGGCACGTTCAACACCGTCACCCCGGCCTCACGGGCGCGCAATTCGATTTCGATCATCAGCAGCCGACCGATGCCCTGCCCTTGCAGCGCCGGGTTGACGAACACCGAGCGCACCACATTACCGTCAAGGGAAGCGGTGGCGACGATCACTTCGTCCTGAACCGCCACCAGCACCGACCGACGCCGGAGCAGTTCGAGCACCGCATCGGGTGTGAAGTTGCCCGCCACCCGGGCGATCACATCCGCCGGATAGTCACGCGCATTGCTGCTGTGCAAGGCGGCGAGGATGACCCGGCTGATCCCATCTGCATCGGCGGCCTGGGCAATACGAACGGCGATAGACATGCACTCTCCTTCCTGACTCGGATACCACAACCACCTCCATACTAATGTGGGAGCTGGCTTGCCTGCGATAGCGCTCCGTCAGCCAACCTATCCACCACCGCTTGATCGCATTCCAGCCCGCACAGCCGATTCGGCTGCCACACCCCACTTTTCAGCTTTCCCGGCTGAGCGCCGCCTCGGTTTCAGCCGGGATTCCTCCGTCAACCCGCACAAAATAGCTCCACTGCTCAACCCATGGATTCGTGCCCCCATGCAAACCACCAACACCGTCCTGATGATTCGCCCGGCGCGCTTTGCCTTCAACCCGGACACCGCGATCAACAACCGTTTCCAACGCCAGCCCCTCGACCCGCTCGACGCACAGCACAAAGCGCTGGAAGAGTTCGACGGCTATGTCGACACCCTGCGCCGGCATGGCGTCGAAGTCCTGGTCGTGCAGGACACCCCGGCACCGCACACCCCCGACTCGATCTTCCCCAACAACTGGTGGAGCAGCCACGCCGACGGCAGCCTGGTGCTCTACCCGATGGAAGGCCAGAACCGCCGATTGGAGCGCAACAAGGGCGTGCTGCACGTCCTCGAACAGCGTTTTGCAATCAAGGACACCATTGACCTCAGCCATCTCGAACAACAGAACATCTTCCTCGAAGGCACCGGCAGCATGGTGCTCGACCGCCAGCACCGGATCAGCTACGCCTGCCACTCCGGGCGCACCCACCACGACGCTCTGCGCCAGTTCGCCGAACGCCTCGACTACCAGCTCTGCGTGTTCCACGCCGTCGACCGCCACCACGCGCCGATCTACCACAGCAACGTGATGATGAGCGTCGGCCGCAACCTCTCGGTGGTGTGCCTGCAAGCCCTGCCGGACGCCGAAGAGCGCCAGGCCCTGGAGCATTCCCTGCGCGACACCGGCAAGGACATCCTCGCCCTCGATTTCGACCAGTTGGAAGCCTTCGCCGGCAACATGCTCGAAGTCCACGACCGCGACGGCCAGCCGCTGCTGGTGATGTCCGCCAGCGCCTGGAACGCCCTGCAACCCGCGCAGCGCCGGCATGTGGAACGCCACACGCGGCCGGTGGTGGTGAACATCGACAACATCGAACGCATCGGCGGCGGCAGTGCCCGCTGCATGCTCGCGGAAGTGCATCTGCCCGCCCGCGCCACCTTCCAATAACGACAGGAGCCACTCCATGACCCGCTATATCGACGTCAACGACCTCAGCTACCTGGTCTCGCAAAAAGGCCTGCAAACCTGCATCACCGAGATGGCCGAGTACATCCGCGCCGACTACCTGCGCTGGCAGGATTTCGAGAAATGTGCGCGCCTGGCCAATCACTCGCCGGAGGGCGTGATCGAACTGATGCCGGTGTCCGACGCGTCGCTGTATGCCTTCAAATACGTCAACGGCCACCCGAAAAACACCCAGGCCGGCATGCTCACCGTGATGGCCTTCGGCGCCTTGGGTGACGTGGACACCGGCCGGCCGCTGCTGCTGGCGGAAATGACCCTGACCACCGCGATTCGCACCGCCGCCACCTCGGCCCTGGTCGCACGCTACCTGGCCCGGGACAACAGCCGCAGCATGGCGCTGATCGGCAACGGTTCGCAAAGCGAATTCCAGGCCCTGGCCTTCCACACCCTGCTGGGCATCAATGAAATCCGCCTGTTCGACATCGACGCCAGGGCCACCGCCAAGCTGGCGGCCAACCTCAAGGCGTTCCCGGCAATCAAGGTGATCCTGGCCGCCAGCGTGGCCGAAGCGGTGAAAGGCGCGGACATCGTCACCACCGTCACCGCCGACAAGGCCTACGCGACCATCCTCACCGACGAGATGATCGAACCCGGCATGCACCTCAACGCCGTGGGCGGCGATTGCCCGGGCAAGACCGAACTGGACCGACGCATCGTCGAGCGTGCGCGGGTGATCGTCGAATACGAACCGCAGAGCCGCATCGAAGGTGAAATCCAGCACATACCGGCCGATTCGCCGGTCACCGAACTGTGGCAAGTGATCAACGGCCAGGCGCCCGGCCGCGAGAATGCGCGCCAGGTCACCCTGTTCGATTCGGTGGGTTTTGCCATCGAAGACTATTCGGCGCTGCGCTACGTGCTGGACGTGGCCAAGGCGCTGGACGTCGGCAGCGAACTGGAACTGGTGCCCGACCTGGCCGACCCGAAAGACCTGTTCGCACGCCTGGCCCAACCTCCGCGCGTACAGCACAAAAAGCGCGCCTGAAACCGCTCTGGCCTGCCGCTTTGCGCCGAGGGCAGGCCAGAACCGCGACGATCAAAAGCCGATTCAGCGGGTGCCGCAGCCGATTCCGCTGCATTGCCTGTTTTAACAGCGCAATTCGCGCTTTGAGCACGGGGTAAACGACACAAAAAACGCACCACCTTGAAGCATTCTGAGCGCGACCGAAGAGTCAGCAAATGAATGCGCGCTGCTCCTTTGACTGCCCTGACATCAATTACAAAATATAGGGACTCCACATGACGCCACTCCGCTCATTGTTCGCTGCGTTGCTATTGCCGCTGTGCGCCAGCGCCGCCCACGCCCAAGACTGGAAAGAAATCCGCTTCGGCGTATTCCCCGAATACCCACCCTTCGAGTCCGTCGCCGCCGATGGCAGCCTGCAAGGCTTCGATATCGAGCTGGGCAACGCGATCTGCGCCAAGCTCGAAGTCAAATGCACCTGGGTGCATAACGAATTCGACGGCATGATCCCCGCCCTGCGCGCGCGCAAGTTCGACGCGATCATGTCCTCCATGGCCGTGACCCCGGCGCGGGAAAAACAGATCGACTTCACCGACCGCCTGTTCCTCAGCCCCACCTCGGTGATCACCCGCAAGAACGCCGACTTCGGCGACACGCCGGAATCCCTCAAGGGTAAACAAGTCGGCGTGCTGCAGGGCTCGTTGCAGGAAGCCTACGCCCGCGCGCACCTGGCCAAGCTCGGCGCCCAGATCAAGGCGTACCAGTCCCAGGACCAGAACTACGCCGACCTGCAAAACGGCCGCCTCGACGCCACCCTGACCGACAAACTCGAAGCCCAGCTCAACTTCCTGTCCAAGCCCGAAGGCGCCGACTTCAAGACCGGCCCGGCCTTCAAGGACCCGACGCTGCCCCTGGACATCGCCATGGGCCTGCGCAAGAACGACCAGGAACTGCGCGCGCTGATCAACAAGGGCATCGCCGCCGTCCAGGCCGATGGCACTTACGCCCAGATCCAGAAGAAGTATTTCGGCGATCAAGACATCTACAACGAGTAAGCCAACACCGCCCCTGTGAGAGAAGACTTGTGTGGGAGGGGGCAATCCCCCTCCCCCAAAAGCCCGCTCCCCCAGGGGTCTGTCTGCGCCCTTTAGAGATCTCCCCATGAACGAATTCCTCAACCTGCAGGGCTACGGCCCGATGCTCGCCCAGGGCGCCTGGATGACGGTCAAGCTGGCGTTCCTCGCACTGGCCCTGAGCCTTGGCCTGGGCCTGATCGCCGCTGGCGCCAAACTCTCCAGCGTCAAACTGCTGCGGGTGCCGGCCACGCTCTACACCACGCTGATTCGCAGCGTGCCGGACCTGGTGCTGATCCTGCTGATTTTCTACAGCCTGCAACTGTGGCTGAACGACCTGACCGAAGCCTTCGGCTGGAACTACTTTGAAATCGACCCGTTTACCGCCGGGGTGGTCACCCTGGGGTTTATCTACGGCGCCTATTTCACCGAAAACTTTCGCGGCGCGATCCTCAGCGTGCCGGCCGGTCAACTGGAAGCCGCGACCGCCTATGGCCTGAGCCGCTGGCAGCGCTTTCGCCTGGTGCTGTTCCCGCAGTTGATGCGCTTCGCCCTGCCGGGGCTGGGCAATAACTGGCTGGTGTTGCTCAAGTCCACGGCGCTGGTGTCGATCATCGGCCTGTCCGACCTGGTCAAAGCCGCACAGAACGCCGGCAAGACCACCAACGAGCCGCTGTACTTCCTGATCCTCGCGGGCCTGGTGTACCTGGTGATCACCACCCTCTCCAACCGCATCTTCAAGCGCCTCGAACGGCGCTACAACCTCGGCATCAAGGGGATGGCGCGATGATCGAACTGTTCCAGCAATACGGCCTGGCCTACCTGTACAGCGACGGCGCGGGTGTGTCCGGGGTGGCGATGACCCTGTGGTTGTTCATCATCTCGGTGCTGTTCGGGTTTTTCCTGTCGATCCCCCTGGCGATCGCCCGCGTCTCGGAACACGCCTGGCTGCGCTGGCCGGTGGAGGTATACACCTACCTGTTTCGCGGCACGCCGCTGTATATCCAACTGTTGATTTGCTACACCGGGCTGTACAGCCTGGAGGTGGTGCAGGACAACGCCCTGCTCAACCAGTTCTTTCGCAACGCGTTGAACTGCACGCTGCTGGCGTTCGTCCTCAACACCTGTGCCTACACTGTGGAAATCTTCGCCGGGGCGATCCGCAACATTCCCCATGGCGAAATCGAAGCGGCACGCGCCTATGGCCTGCACGGCTGGCGACTGAACCTGTTTGTGGTGGTGTCCGCCGCGCTGCGCCGTGCGTTGCCGGCCTACAGCAATGAAATGATCCTGATGCTGCACGCCACGTCGCTGGCGTTTACCGCCACCGTCGCCGACATCCTCAAGGTGGCCCGCGATGCGAATGCCGAGACGTTCCTGACGTTCCAGGCCTTCGGTATCGCCGCGCTGCTCTACATGCTGCTGTCCTTTGCACTGGTGGGCCTGTTTCGACTGGCCGAACGTCGCTGGATGCGTTTTCTTGTTCCTACCCGAGGCTAACCCATGAATCAGTCCGCGCAGGCCCTGGCCACTTATCCCGTCGAGACACCCGCAGCCCCTATCGCCAAGGCGGCGACGGCGGCGGTCAAACTGCAAGTCGAAGGCATCCACAAACGCTACGGCGAACATGAAGTGCTCAAGGGCGTTTCCCTCAACGCACGCAACGGCGATGTGATCAGCCTGATCGGCGCCAGCGGCTCGGGCAAAAGCACGATGCTGCGCTGCATCAACTTTCTCGAACAGCCGGACGCCGGGGTCATCACCCTGGACGGCATCAGCATCGAAATGCGCCAGGGCCGCGCCGGCACCCGCGCACCGCACCAGGCGCAACTGCAGAACCTGCGCACACGCCTGGCCATGGTGTTCCAGCATTTCAACCTGTGGAGCCACATGACCGTACTGGAAAACATCACCATGGCCCCGCGTCGGGTGTTGGGCGTGAGTGCGGCCGAGGCGGAACGACGTGCGCGGCTGTACCTGGACAAGGTCGGCTTGCCGGGCCGGGTGGCGGATCAATACCCGGCGTTTCTGTCCGGCGGCCAGCAGCAGCGCGTCGCCATCGCCCGCGCCTTGGCGATGGAACCGGAAATCATTCTGTTCGACGAACCGACCTCCGCCTTGGACCCTGAGCTTGTAGGAGAAGTCCTCAAAGTCATACAGACGTTGGCTGAGGAAGGTCGTACCATGTTGATGGTCACCCACGAAATGGGCTTTGCCCGCCAGGTGTCCAGCCAAGTGCTGTTTTTGCACCAGGGCCGCGTCGAAGAACAAGGCGGTGCCGAAATTCTCGACCATCCCAACAGCGAACGCTTGCAGCAATTTCTTTCCAACCGCTTGAAGTGAAACCCATGGATACCAAGGCCAACGGACCCCATTCCTCCCCTGCGCTGGATCGCATCGATGAGGCGATCATCGACGTGCTGCGGCATCAGGGGCGTATCACCTACGAGAAGCTCTCGTCGCTGGTGCATCTGACCCCCAGGCCCTGCCTGGAACGGGTGCGCAAGCTCGAACGGCGCGGGGTGATCCGCGGGTACGGGGCGATCATCGACGTGCAGATGGTCTCACCGGGGCTGTCGCTGCTGGTGCTGGTGGCCTTGTCCAACCAGAGCGGGCGCTCGGCGCAAAAGGCCTTCGAAGCCTGCGTCAAAGCCTGCCCGCAGGTGTTCGAATGCCAGTTGATCAGCGGGCCGTTCGACTACAGCCTGCGCATGCGTTGCCGGGATATGGAACATTACCGAGTGCTGACGGAGACCTGGTTGAACAACGATGAGTTGCACATCGACAAATTGGTGGCCCACCCCGAACTCGCGGTAGTCAAAAACACCGCCACCGAACTGGCCTGATCCCCAGACACCGAAGATCAAATGTGGGAGGGGGCTTGCCCCCGATTGCAATTTGTCAGCTACAAATTAGTTGACTGATACACCGCCATCGGGGGCAAGCCCCCTCCCACATTTGGATCTCCGTGGATCAGATAGGGCTCATTCTGCTCTTGGGTTCGGCCTTATAGCCGACCACATCCGGGAAGCCGAACGCGGTCGAGATTGTGGGAGGAGGCAAGCCCCCTCCCACATTTGGATCTCCGTGGATCAGATAGGGCTCATTCTGCTCTTGGCCGCGGCCTTATAGCCGACCACATCCTGGAAGCCGAACGCGGTCAAGAGTGTGGGAGGGGGCTTGCCCCCGATTGCAATCTGTCAGCTACAAATTAGTTGACTGACACACCGCCATCGGGGGCAAGCCCCCTCCCACATTTGGATCTCCGTGGATCAGGTAGGGCTCATTCTGCTCTTGGGCGCGGCCTTATAGCCGACCACATCCTGGAAGCCGAACGCGGTCAAAAGTGTGGGAGGGGGCTTGCCCCCGATTGCAATCTGTCAGCTACAAATTAGTTGACTGATACACCGCCATCGGGGGCAAGCCCCCTCCCACATTTGGATCTCCGTGGATCAGATAGGGCTCATTCTGCTCTTGGGCGCGGCCTTATTAGCCGACCACATCCTGGAAGCCGAACGCGGTCGAGATTGTGGGAGGGGGCTTGCCCCCTCCCACATTTGGATCTCCGTGGATCAGATAGGGCTCATTCTGCTCTTGGCCGCGGCCTTATAGCCGACCACATCCTGGAAGCCGAATGCGGTCAAGAGTGTGGGAGGGGGCTTGCCCCCGATTGCAATCTGTCAGCTACAAATTAGTTGACTGATACACCGCCATCGGGGGCAAGCCCCCTCCCACATTTTCTACCCCGCCTCCAAAAGTCGCTACAAGCGTTCATCAGCTCGCCGTAGCAAGCAGCAAATCCTGCACCGAACGCCCCTGCCCACGGTGGCGATCATGCGCGTACAACGATGCGGCAATCTCATCCGCCCGGATCGGCAGCACCGACAGCAAGGTATCGCTCAACCCATGGCTGGCCTGGCTGAAACCCTGGATGTAGATGCCGGCCTTGCACCGCTCATCCGTCACGATGCGGTAATCACGGCTGACTTCGAAATCGCTCATATAGGCCTGCAGCGGCGCCAGCAACTCGCGATGCATCTGGCGCTCGTAGCCGGTGGCCAGGATCACCGCGTCGTAATGGCTGACGCTGGTTTCGCCGTTGGCGTTATTGCGCAGGGTCAACTCGATGCCCAACGGACCGGCGCTGACGTTCTCGACTACGGTCATGGTGCGGAAGGCCTGGCGCGCGGTGCCGGAGACTTTCTGGCGATAGAAGATGCCATAGATGCGCTCGATCAACTCCAGGTCAACCACCGAATAGTTGGTGTTCTGGTACTCGGCGATCAGCCGCTCACGCTCGGCGCCGACCTGCTGGAACACCAGGTCGGTAAAGGCCGGCGAAAACACTTCGTTGACGAACGGGCTGTCATCCGCCGGTTTCAGCGCCGAGCCGCGGAGGATCATATCGACTTGTACCGCCGGGAAGCCGTCGTTCAAATCGATGAACGCTTCGGCCGCGCTCTGGCCGCCGCCGATCACCGCGATACGCATCGCCTTGCCCTGCACGCAAGGCTGCTGGGCCATGCGCGCCAGGTACTGGGAATGGTGGAACACGCGGGGGTCATCCCTGAACGCCTTGAACACGTCGGGCACGCGCGGCGTGCCGCCAGCGCTGACCACCACCGAACGGGTGGTGCGGACATGCTGTTCACCCAACGCATCGCGGGAAATCACGCGCAGTGCTTCAACCTGCTGCTGATGCAGGATCGGTTCGATGGCCAGCACTTCCTCGCCGTAGCGGCTCTGGGCCTGGAACTGCCCGGCGACCCAGCGCAGGTAGTCGTTGAACTCCATGCGGCACGGATAGAACGTGCCAAGGTTGATGAAATCGACCAGACGGTTGTGGGCTTTCAGGTAGTTGACGAAGGAATATGGGCTGGTGGGGTTGCGCAGGGTCACCAAGTCCTTGAGGAACGAAATCTGCAGTTCGCTCTGGGTCACCAGGGTATTGCCGTGCCAACGGTAGTCGGCCTGCTTGTCGAGAAACAGCACGTCCAGTTTGCCCTGGGTCTTTTCGCGCTCCTGCAGGGCGATGGCCAGCGCCAGGTTCGAAGGGCCGAAACCGATACCGATCAAGTCGTGAACCGCGGGCGAAGCAATTGCCTGTGTCATTCCAGTGTCCTCTGGATAAGCCCCTTGGCGGTGGGGCGGGAATACCTTCACGACCTGCACAACAGGTCATGTGTTGATAGGAAACGAGGACAATGAATTAAAATTTAACCACTCGACGCTCAGGGTGCGTCCCACTCGCGCATCCGCACCCGGCAGTGCTTCATCGCATTGACGATGTGTTTTTCCACCAGGCTGCGGGAAATCCCCAGGCGCTCGGCAATCTGCGCGTGGGACAGGCCGTCGAGCTTGCGCAGCAGGAAGCTGTCGCGGCAGACCGCCGGCAACTCGGCCAAGGCGCGTTCGAGCATCTGCAAGCGCTGAGTGTGATCGTGGGTGGCGTGGGGCGAAGCGTTGGCGAAGCGCTCTTCGGCGTCCAGCACCTCCAGCGGCTCGACCTGACGCAAGGCGTTGCGTCGATGGCCGTCGATCACCAGGTTCAGCGCGGTACGGTACAAAAAGGCGCGGGGCTGGTCGATGGGGGTGTCACTGGCGCGTTCCAGCACCCGCACATAAGCGTCATGCACCACATCTTCGGCCACCTGGCGGTTGCCCAGCTTGGCGTTGAGGAAACACACCAGCTCGCGATAGTAGTTTTCCAACATGACTCCCGACCACCTGACGGCGGTATTAGGTCCTTGAATGCTTAAAAAGACAGCCCATGAGTGATGGCAGTTTGGGTAAGTGCAATTTATAGTAATTCTCATCTACTTTTAAAGAAGACTTGCTTCAGCGGGCAATTTTTTTACTCGCCAGCACTGTAACTACTTGTGAAACAGCCTAAATCTTCGGGCCATGCTCTCGTTTAACTGTCAGCCCCCCGCAACTGCGGTCCGAACTTTCCTGGCTGGAACCAACCCATGAAACGCCCTCGACCTGCCCGACACGCCCTGCTGGTTGTGGCGTGCCTGATCCCTGTTATCGGCATCGCCGCCTGGCAATTGCAGCCGCCGGGGCGCGACAGCCTGGCCACCGTTACCGTGACCCGCGGCAACATTGAAAACAGCGTCACCGCCCTGGGCACTCTACAACCGCGACGCTATGTGGATGTGGGCGCCCAAGCGTCCGGGCAGATCCGCAAGATCCATGTCGAAGCCGGCGATCAGGTGCAGGAAGGCCAGTTGCTGGTGGAGATCGACCCCTCGACGCAAAAAGCCAAGCTCGACGCCAGCCGCTACGCCATCGAAAACCTCAAGGCCCAATTGCAGGAGCAGAAAGCCCAGCACGCACTGGCGCGCCAGAAGTACCAGCGCCAGCAGCGCCTGGCCGCCGGCAACGCGACCCGCGAAGAGGACGTGCAAACCGCCAAGTCCGAACTGAGCGCCACCCAGGCGCGGGTCGACATGTTCCAGGCGCAGATTCTCCAGGCCCAGGCCAGCCTGCGCAGGGACGAGGCGGAATTGGGCTATACGCGCATCTATGCGCCGATGACCGGCACCGTGGTGGCGGTGGACGCACGGGTCGGCCAGACCCTCAATGCCCAGCAGCAAACGCCGCTGATCCTGCGCATCGCCAAGTTGTCACCGATGACCGTGTGGGCCGAGGTCTCGGAAGCCGATATCGGCCACGTCAAACCCGGTATGACCGCCTATTTCACCACCCTCAGCGGCGGCAACCGCCGCTGGACCAGCAGCGTGCGGCAGATCCTGCCGATCCCGCCCAAGCCGCTGAACGAAACCCAGGGCAGCGGCAGCCCCAGCAGTTCGAACAAGAGCGGCAGCGGCCGCGTGGTGCTGTACACCGTGCTGCTGGACGTGGACAACAGCGACAACGCCTTGATGGCCGAAATGACCACCCAGGTGTTTTTCGTCGCCGGCCAGGTCAAGGATGCGCTCACCGCGCCGGTCGCCGCCCTGCAAGACAGCACCAGCGCCGACCGGCAGACCGCCCGCGTGGTCGCGGAAAACGGCCGCATCGAAGAGCGCGTCGTGCGCCTGGGCATCAGCGACCGCCTGCGCGTCGAAGTGTTGGAAGGCCTCAGCGAAGGCGATCACCTGCTGATCGGGCCGGGCGACGGCAGCGGGGGGTTGAATTGAGCACGCCCCTGATCGAACTCAAGCACATCCGCAAATCCTACGGCGGCGGCGACAGCCCGCAGGTCGACGTATTGCGCGGCGTCGACCTGTCGATCCATGCCGGGGAATTCGTCGCCATCGTCGGCGCCTCGGGTTCCGGCAAATCCACACTGATGAACATCCTCGGCTGCCTCGACCGCCCCACCGCCGGCGACTACCTGTTCGCCGGCGAAAACGTCGCGCACCTGGACAGCGACGCACTGGCTTGGCTGCGCCGCGAAGCCTTCGGCTTTGTGTTCCAGGGCTACCACTTGATCCCGTCGGCGTCGGCCCAGGAAAACGTCGAAATGCCGGCGATCTACGCCGGCATCAGCGCCGCCGAACGCCACGCCCGCGCCAGGGCCCTGCTCACGCGCCTGGGCCTGGCCGACCGCACCGGCAACCGTCCGCATCAACTGTCCGGCGGCCAGCAGCAACGGGTCTCCATCGCCCGCGCGCTGATGAACGGGGGGCATATCATCCTCGCCGACGAGCCCACCGGCGCCCTCGACAGCCACAGCGGCGCCGAGGTAATGAGCCTGCTCGACGAACTGGCCAGCCAGGGCCACGTGGTGATCCTGATCACCCACGACCGCGACGTGGCGGCGCGGGCCAACCGCATCATCGAAATTCGCGACGGCCTGATCATCAGCGACTCGGCCGACAACGCCCGCCACCGCCCGGCCAGCGCCGACAGCGCGGCGCTGCAAGCCGTCGACCTGCGCCAGCGCCTGGCCGAAGGCGCCGAGCACAACGGCGCGTGGAAGGCCGAACTGCTCGACGCCGTGCAGGCCGCCTGGCGCGTGATGTGGATCAACCGCTTCCGCACCGCCCTGACCCTGCTCGGGATCATCATCGGCGTGGCCTCGGTGGTGGTGATGCTGGCGGTGGGTGAAGGCAGCAAGCGCCAGGTCATGGCACAGATGGGCGCATTCGGCTCCAACATCCTCTACCTCAGTGGCTCCTCGCCCAACCCGCGCACGCCGCTGGGCATCGTGACCCTCAACGATGTCGCGGCATTGGCGACGCTGCCGCAGATCAAGCGGATCATGCCGGTCAACGGCAGCGACGCCGGCATCCGCTACGGCAACCTGGATTACCTGGCCTATGTGGGCGGCAACGACGTCAACTTTCCGCAGATCTTCAACTGGCCGGTGGTCGAGGGCAGTTACTTCACCGAAGCCGACGAGCGCGCCGGTGCCACGGTCGCGGTGATCGGCCACCGCATCCGCGAGAAACTGTTCAAGCAGGTCAGCCCGATTGGCCAATACATCCTCATCGAAAACGTGCCTTTCCAGGTGATCGGCGTGCTCGCGGAAAAGGGCTCCAGCTCCGGCAATAAAGACAGCGACGACCGCGTGGCCATTCCCTACACCGCCGCGAGCGTGCGCCTGTTCGGCACGTACAACCCCGAATACGTGGTGATTGCCGCCGCCGATGCGCGCAAGGTACGGGAAGCCGAACAAGCCATCGACCAACTGATGCTGCGCCTGCATAACGGCAAGCGTGACTACCAACTGACCAACAACGCGGCAATGATCCAGGCCGAGGCGCACACGCAAAACACGCTGTCGCTGATGCTCGGTTCGATCGCCGCGATTTCGCTGCTGGTGGGCGGCATCGGGGTGATGAACATCATGTTGATGACCGTGCGCGAACGCACCCGCGAAATCGGTATCCGCATGGCCACCGGCGCGCGCCAGCGCGACATCCTGCGCCAGTTCCTGACCGAGGCGCTGATGCTCTCGGTGGTTGGCGGCCTGTGCGGTATCGGCCTGGCGCTGCTGGTCGGCGGCGTGCTGATGCTGGCCAAGGTCGCGGTGCAGTTTTCCCTGGTGGCGGTGCTCGGCGCGTTTGGCTGCGCACTGGTCACTGGCGTCGTATTCGGCTTTATGCCGGCCCGTAAAGCTGCCCGGCTCGATCCGGTTAAGGCGTTGACCAGTGAATAAACGATCCCCCGCCCCCCCTGTGTGCGTACTCGGCCTGTGCCTGCTGCTCAATGCCTGCGCCGCCAGCCTGCCCGCCGTCGACAGCGGCGTGGCAGCACCGACCGCCTGGCAGTACGCCGAGCGTGACGCCGCCCAACTCAACAACCAGCGCTGGTGGACGCAATTCGGCAGCCCGCAACTGAACCGCCTGATCGAACAGGCACGCCGTGACAGTTTTGACGTGGCGGCCGCCGTCGCACGGGTGCGCCAGGCCCAAGCCACGGCAGTGATCGCCGGCGCACCGCTGTTGCCGGAAGTGAAGTTCAACCTGTCCACCAGCCATCAGAAGTTACTGCGCGGCCAGGGCGGGCCGGACCTGGACGCGACGCAAAGCAATGACACGGTCAACAGCTTCGGCGCCAACCTCAGCGCCAGTTATGAAGTGGATTTCTGGGGCGGCCGCGCTGCCGCGCGAGACAGCGCCCTGCATAGCCTGCGGGCCAGCGCGTCGGACCAGGCTACCGTGGAACTGACCCTGCTCAGCAACGTCGCCGACCGCTACGCGCAAACCCTCGCCGCACGCCAGCGCGAGCAGATCGCCGAGTTGAACCTGGCGAATGCACGCAACGTGCTGGAATTGGTGCAGACCCGCTACGACGCCGGTTCCGCCACGGCCCTGGAACTGGCCCAGCAGCAAAGCCTGGTCGCCAGCCAGCAACGGCAATTGCCGCTGATTCAACAACTGGCGCAAGAGTCGCGGATCACCCTCGCCGCCCTCCTCGGCCAGCCGGTCCAGGCGTTGGACCTGGGCACCGAGCCCTTCCAGGCCCTCACCTGGCCGCGCATCGGCCCGGGCGTGCCCAGCCAACTGCTGAGCCGGCGCCCCGACCTGGCCAAGGCCGAGGCCGAACTGGCGGCGGCGCAAGCGGATGTTCGCGTCGCCCGCGCGGCCATGCTGCCTGCGGTGACGCTCGGCGCGACCTTCGGCTCCGACGCCGGCAAAGCCGTGGAGATCCTGCGCAGCCCGTATTACACGCTGACGGGCGGCCTGGTCGCACCGATCTTCAACAACGGCCGTTTAACCGCCGAACGGGACAAGGCCCGCGCGCGCCAGGACGAGTTGCTGCAGACCTATCGCGGGGCGATCATCAACGGTTTCGCCGATGTGGAAAAAGCCCTCAGCAACATCACACGCCTGGACCAGCAGCGCCAATGGCAAACGCAAGAGCTGCAGGCGGCGCAGAACGCCTTGCGCATCGCCGAAAGCCGCTACCAGGCGGGCGCCGAAGACTGGCTGAGCGTGCTGGACAGCCAGCGCACCCTGTACACGGCCCAGGACCTGAATGTGCAACTGCGCTTGTCGCGCCTGCAAGCCAGTATCGCCTTGTACAAAGCTTTGGGCGGCGGCTGGGAATCCGACATCCGATAAACGAAAGTCGCATTTCGTACACTCGCCGTTTTGTCCTCCTACATTTTTCCCCCCACGGTCCTTGGTAAAAAAGTCGTCCCGAATAAGCAGCCACAACAGTGGCTTCTTTTTCTCACACGACAGGCCAGGATCGCTGATGAAACCCCTTCCAGCTGCAAGCGCAATCACCTACCGTTGCCTGGTGCTGGTCGCAGCCCTGGCGCCCACCGGCGCTTACGCTGAAACGCCGCGCTCGCCGTTCGGCATCGAATGGTTCCTGGACTGCCCGCAGCCGGCGCTCGAACGCCTGGACCCGGAAGTCATCGAACGCACCCAATGCGGCATCGTCACCGCGCCCCTGGACCATGGGGCGCCAGAGCGTGGTCGCATCAGCTTCGACATCACCCGTGTCGGCGCCAAACTGCCGCTGTCACGCCAGGGCGCGATATTCGCCAACCCGGGAGGCCCCGGGCTCGACGCCGGCGGCGCCTTCGCCGTACACCTGGCCACCGTCTGGAAGCACTACGCCCGGCAACCCGACTGGGGCGACACTTACCGCCAGTTGGCCGATACCTATGATGTGATCGAAGTCACCCCGCGGGGCCTGGGCCGGCTGCCGGGCTCACGCCTGGAATGCCGCTCCGACGCGCGGATCGTGCCGCAAGCGGACGTCAGCGAAGACCGCAGCGCGGCCAACCTCGCCGCCGCGCGCCAGAATGCGCGGTTGATCGCCCAAGCCTGCGCCAGCCACCCGCTGACGCCTTACATCACCACCGAGCAAACCGCCCGCGACCTGGAATTTGTGCGCAAGCAATTGGGCGAGTTGCAGTTCAACTACCTGGGCAACGCCTACGGCACCTGGCTCGGCGCCTGGTACGGCGGCCTGTTTCCGGCGAACGTGGGGCGCATGGTGCTCGACTCGAACATCAACTGGACCTCAACGTTCGAGCACGCCAGCGTGATCGTCGCCAGCGAAAAGGAGAAGATTTTCGAGCGTTTCGTGGCCCAGGCCGCCGCCCTCGACCCTGGGGTGTATCAGCTGGGCGACACGCCGGCCGCCGTGCGCCGTGTGTTCATGGAACTGCTGCCCAGCGTGCGTACCGCGCTGCGTTCCAGCAACCGTTTCTACAGCGACCCCGCCGGCCTGATGGGCGCCCACGTGCTCAGTCGCTGGCTGCGGGACACTCCCGACGGCGACGACCTGGCGCTGGAAACGCGTGCCCGCGCACACCGCTTCAGCCCCGACCCGGTGATCGAAGAGCGCGCCAAGTCGATGTTCAGCCTGCTGCTGCAACGCGTGCGCGAACCCTTGCAGGCCAACGTGCCCAAGCCCGGGCCGTTGCGCATGTCGGCCGCCGACTCGGTCAAAACCGCGATCCTGTGCAATGACTCGACCTACTCCAACGAAGACCTCTGGCAGCAGAAAGAAACCGAATCACTCGCCAAGTACCCGGTCGCCGGCAGCGCCCTCGAGGCGCGTCAATGCACCACCTGGCCGCAACAACACAGCCGGGGCTTGCCGTACAAGGAACTCGCCCGGCTCGACAGTCTGCTGATGGTCCAGGCCGAATTCGACGACCAAACCCCGTCCACCGGCGCCGCCTGGGCCTTCGAGCGCACCTTCCCGGCGAGCCGCGTACAACTGAAGAACGCCTATGCCCACGGGGTTTCGTTCAGCGGCGTGAGTGCCTGTGTGAACCAGTGGGTGGGCGATTATCTGATGCATGGGAACAAACCGCCGCGCTCGACGGTGTGTACGGATGCCACTGTGCAATGAGTCTCCGTTTGCGACCTTTCCACACCAGAAACGACACCCTGCGTTGACGCTACGGCCCAATCGTTATTAAGTGCTATTTATCCGCATTAATACGATAAATAGACCCCATGCTCACTCGCCCGCTACGACGCAAACGCCAGAAGCTGTCCGACGTGATTGTCGAGTCGGTCAAGCGCTCCATCGTCACCGACGCCTTGAAGCCCGGCGACCGCCTGCCCACCGAGCGCGAGCTGATGGAAAGCTTCCAGTGCTCCAAGGGCTCGGCCCGCGAAGCGCTCAAGGCCCTGGAAGTCGAAGGCCTGGTCAGCACGCGCACCGGCCCGAGTGGCGGAGCCTACCTGAACCAGGCCGGCACCGAACCGGCCAGCCGCGCACTGCGCAACTACCTGCACTTCCAGCACCTGGATGGCGAGCAGGTGTACCAGTTGCGCAAGGTCATCGAAGTGGAACTGGCGGTGTCGGTGCTCGGGCGCCTGAGCGAAGACGACTACCAGGCCCTGCAGGCCAACGTGGATTTTTGCAGCGCGCCGGAAGACAGCGAGGCCGGCCAGCGCGAACAACGCCTGGCGGAACTGGAGTTCCACAACCTGCTCGCCAAGGCCTGCCCCA
Source organism: Pseudomonas sp. GV105 (assembly GCF_003058185.1). Lineage (NCBI taxonomy): Bacteria > Pseudomonadati > Pseudomonadota > Gammaproteobacteria > Pseudomonadales > Pseudomonadaceae > Pseudomonas > Pseudomonas sp. GV105. Next base: position 31,899 of record NZ_QBUF01000006.1, on the reverse strand, counting down.
ACCCGCTGCTGAGCTTTACGGCGCAATTTCTCAACGACCTGCTGCGCGACCTGGTGGTGCTGAAAAAAGCCTACAAGCCCAAGCGCAAGCAGTTCGACGCGGCCAACCTCGACTATCACAAGCAACTGTTGAGCGCCTTTCGCGCCGGCGATGAAAGCGCGGTGCGCAGCCTGATGCATGAACACATGTGCGACGCCGAACACCATATGACCGCGCTCGAAGGCCAGGTCAGCCCGCATTTTCTACTGGAGTTCGATCACTCTTAAGAACACCCCAGATCCAATGTGGGAGGGAGCTTGCTCCCGATGAGGCCGGCACAGTCACCGTTATATCGACTGACACACCGCTATCGGGAGCAAGTCAAATCGTCGCACCGCCCCTCCCACAGTTGACTGCATTCCAACCCGCACACTGCGTTACCCCAATAAAAAAATGCCTGCCCACAGGCCCTGCTCCACCGTATCGCCCTTGCCGCTCCTGCCAATAACTAAACCAGGGAGTCACCCCATGCAGCGTCGTACGTTATTGAAAGCCAGCCTCACCCTCGCTTCCGCCCTGAGCCTGCCGCTGAGCGTGCGCTCGGCATTCGCCGCCGAGCCTTTTACCTTTTACGGCCTCAAGTCCATGTCTGGCGCCTTTGCCAGTTATGGCAAGTTCGCCGACATGGGTTCGCGCCTGGCGGTGGCGCAGCACCCCGAGATTCTTGGGCGCCCGCTGAACTACAAGGTCATCGACACCGAAGGCAACGCGGGCAAGGCGGTGCGCAAGGTACAGGAAGCGATTGCGCAGGACGGCGCGCGGTTCTTCCAGGGCTGCACCCTGTCGTCGTCGGCGCTGGCGGTGGCCAAGGAAGTCGACAAGGCCGGCGGCGTGTTCATGACCCCGGTGGGTGCCGATGAGGTCACCGGCAAAGACTGCAACCACGCGACCTTCCGCTGGTCGGTGCCGACCTACGGCGCGATCCGCGAAACCCTGGTGCCGCTGATCAAGCTGCTGCCGGACGCCAAGCGCTGGTACACCATCACCCCGCAATACGTGTTCGGCGAAGCCTTGCTCGAAGGCGCCAAAAACGTGCTCAAGGAACATGGCCTGGAACACGTCGGCAACAGCTACCACTCGCTGCAGGAGCAGGAATTCTCCGGCTACCTGACCAACGCCATCGCCACCAAGCCCGACGTGCTGGTGCTGCTCAACTTCGGCAGCCAGTCGTCCAACACCCTGCGCCAGGCGGTCAACTTCGGCATCAAGGAGCGCATGAAAGTGCTGCTGGTGTGGTCTGCCGGCCTCGACCAGTTCCAGGAACTGGGCAGCGATGTGCTCGAAGGCGTGTACCTCGGCGCGCAGTACTGGCACCAGGTCGACAGCCCGCTCAACCGCGAACTGGTCAAGCTGACCCAGGCCAAGTACGGCATCAACCCCACTTACCCGCTGGCCGCCGACTACATCAGCACCAAGGTCATGCTGGACACCATCATCGCCACCGGCAGCTTCGACGGGCCGACCGTGGCCAAGGCCATGCAGGGCCTGAGTTTCGAGGGCCCCACCGGCAAGGAGTCGATCCGTGCCGGCGACCACCAGGTAATCAAGGATTACTACCTGCTGATCGGCAAGGCCGCCGCCGACATGGCCGACAAGGACGACCTGGCCAAGGTGCTCAGCGCCGGCCAGTCATTCCCGCCGGTCGAGGCCACGGGCTGCACGCTCGGCTGACCCCCTGACTATTTGCACCGCAGGGCCGCGCGAGCGGCTTCCTGCCGAGGGTTCCTGCATGCTCAATCTTTACCTGTTCCAGATACTCAATGGCCTTGGCCTGGGGATGATCTACTTCCTGATCGCGGTCGGGCTGACGATCATTTTCGGCCTGCTCAACTTCGTCAACTTCGCCCACGGTGCGTTCTTCCTGCTGGGCGCCTACATCTGCTACACCGCCGTGAGCCTCACCGGCAGCTTCTGGCTGGCGCTGCTGCTGGCACCGCTGGTGGTGGCCGCGCTGGCGTGGGTGATCGAGCGCTTGCTGATCCAGCGGATTTATCACTTGCCGCACATGTTCCAGATCCTGGTGACGCTGGGGATCGCGCTGATCATCCAGGAAGCCAGCGTGATGATCTGGGGCCCGGTGGGCAAAAGCGTCGCCGTGCCGGAACTGCTGCGCGGGGTGCTGGTGCTGGGCGATTTCGTCTATCCCTATTACCGCCTGTTCCTCATCGTATTTTCCGGGCTGGTGGGCCTGGGCCTGTGGCTGCTGCTGGAACGCACGCGCTTCGGCGCACTGGTGCGCGCCGGCAGCGAGAGCACCGAAACCGTGTCGCTGCTGGGCACGAATATCTTCCGCCTGTTCTCCATGACCTTTGCCCTCGGCGTCGGCCTGGCCGGCATGGCCGGCGTACTGTTCGCGCCGTTGCGCGGTGCCCAGCCCTTTGTCGGACCGGAAATTCTCGGGATCGCCTTTGTGGTTGTCGTCATCGGCGGCATGGGCTCGTTCAGCGGCGCGCTGGTCGGCGGTTTGCTGGTGGGCGTGGTGCAAAGCCTGATGACCACACTCTGGCCCCAGGGTGCGAGCCTGATGATCTACGGCGCGATGGCCGTGGTGATTCTGGTCCGCCCCTACGGCCTGTTCGGGAGAGCCTGACATGAGCGAGAAAAATCCCCTGCCGTTCGCCAAGACCCAATCCAAAGCGATGTTGCTGTGGGTGCTGGCAGTGCTGATCGGCCTGCCGCTGGTCCTGCCCTCGGCGACCCTGGCCAGCGAGATCCTGATCTTTGCCATGGCCGCCCTGGCCTGCAACCTGTTGCTCGGCTACACCGGGCTGTTGTCGTTCGGCCAAGGCATCTTCTTTGGTGCCGGTGCGTACTGCGCGGCGCTGCTGATGATCCACCTGCAACTGGGTCTGTTCAGCGCACTGCTCGGCGCTGCCGTGGCCGGCGGCTTTCTGGCGCTGCTGGTGGGTGCCCTGGCGATCCGCCGCACCGGCATCTACTTCGTCATGCTGACGCTCGCGTTCAGCCAGATGGCGTATTTCGTCGCCTACACCCTGAGCGACTGGACCGGCGGCGACAACGGCCTGCTCAGCGTGCCGCGCCCGGAGATCCGCATCGGCGACAGCGTGTTGCTGTCGTTGGCCGACGCCCGCGCGTTCTACGGTTTTGTCGCGGTGCTGTTCCTGCTGATCTTTATCGGCGCACGCCGCGTCATCGCCTCGCCATTCGGCAGCACGCTGATGGCGATCCGCGAAAACGAAACCCGTGCCTCGGCCATCGGCTATGACACGCGCCACTTCAAGATCCTGGTGTTCGTGCTGTCCGGCGCGGTCACCGGGATTGCCGGGGCGCTGTACGCCATGTTGCTGCACTTTGTGCCGCTGTCGAATATCGACCTGGCGATGTCCGAAAACATCCTGATCATGACCATCGTCGGCGGCACCGGCTCGCTGTTCGGTTCGTTGCTGGGCGCCGGTTCCATCGTGCTGCTGGGGGATTTCCTCTCCGACCTGTGGCCGCGCTGGCTGATGCTGCTGGGGATGATCCTGATCCTGGTGGTGATCTTCATGCGCGGTGGTTTGTGGGGCGGCCTGGCGTCGCTGTTCGAGAAAGTGCGCGGCCGCCGCAAGGCCGTCGTCGTCGCCAAGGAGCAAGGGCTATGAGCATCCTGTTGGAAACCAAGAACCTGGAGCTGGCCTATGGCGCGTTCCATGCGGTCAACGGCGTCAACCTGAAGGTCGCGGCCGGCACCATCCACACCATCATCGGCCCCAACGGCGCGGGCAAAACCAGCCTGTTCCACTGCCTGACCGGCGAACGCCAGGCCACCGCCGGGGCGATCCATTTCGACGGCCAGCCACTGATGCGCAAACCGGCCCACGCCCGCGTCGGCCTCGGTATGGCGCGTTCGTTCCAGCTCACCAGCCTGTTCCAGAACCTCAGCGTGCGCGAAAACCTGCGCCTGGCCGCCCAAGGTCGCGACGGTGCGCGTGCCTTGAATTTCTGGCGTCGGGTCGAGAGCAAGCGCGAACACCTGGAGATGGCCGACCAGGTGCTCGAACGCCTGCAACTCACGGCCCGCGCCGCGACCCTGGCCGGCGAGTTGTCCCATGGCCAGCAACGGGTGCTGGAGGTGGGCATGTCGATCTGTTCCAAGCCGAAACTGTTGATGCTCGACGAGCCCACCTCGGGCATGGGCATCGATGACATCCCGATCATGACTCAACTGATCAGCGACCTGGGCCGCGACCACACGGTGCTGCTGATCGAACACAACATGAGCATCGTCATGTCCATCAGCCAGCGCATCACGGTGATGAGCCACGGCCAGATCCTGGTGGAAGGCACGCCGGAGTTCGTGCGCGCCGATGAACGTGTGCGAACGGCTTATCTTGGGGAGGCTGCCTGATGCTGATCGTCGAGAATATCCATTCCTACTACGACAAGAGCCACGTGCTCGAAGGCGTGTCGCTGACCGTCAACCCCGGCGAACTGGTGACCCTGCTCGGCCGCAACGGCGCCGGCAAGACCACCACGCTGCGCAGCATCCTCGGCATCATCTGCCCGCGCCAGGGCCAGATCCACTTCAACGGCCAAGCGCTGGTGGGCCAGAAGATCTTTGAAATCGCACGCCAGGGGTTGGCGTTGGTGCCGGAGAACCGCGGGATCTTCCGCCTGCTCACCGTCGAGGAAAACCTGCGCATCGCCGCGCGCAAGAGCAGCCGCTGGCAACTCGAAGACGTCTACGGCATGTTCCCGCGCCTCAAGGAGCGACGCAAAAACGCCGGCCACGCGCTCTCCGGCGGTGAGCAACAGATGCTCGCCATCGCCCGCGCCCTGCTCAACGATCCCAAGCTGCTGATCCTCGACGAACCCACCGAAGGCCTGGCCCCGGTGATCGTCGACGAGTTGGTGAAGATCCTGCGCAAGGTCAAGGACGACGGCCTGCCGGTGCTGCTGGTGGAACAGAACCTGATGGTCTGCGACAAGCTCGCCGACCGCCATTACGTGCTCGAACAGGGCCGCGTGGTGTACGAGGGCAGCGCGCAAGCCTTCCGCGCCGACCCGACGATCAAGAACCGCTACCTGGCCCTGAGTGCCTGACCGGAGTTCGAAGATGAATAGCTTTGCACAACCGCTCCAGAGCAACGCCCCGCTGATCAACCGCGACCGTCTGTGGCAATCGCTGATGGACCTGGCCCGACTCGGCGCCACCGTCAAAGGCGGCGTGTGCCGCCTGGCCCTCACCGACCTCGACCGCCAGGCCCGCGACCTGTTCGTGCAGTGGTGCGAGGCGGCCGGGTGCAGTGTCAGCGTCGACGCCATCGGCAATATTTTTGCCCGGCGCCCAGGGCGCAATCCCGCCCTGCCGCCGGTGATGACCGGCAGCCACATCGACACCCAGCCCACCGGCGGCAAGTTCGACGGTTGCTTCGGGGTGATGGCCGGCCTGGAAGTGATCCGCACCCTTAATGATTTGAAGATCGAAACCGAAGCGCCGATCGAGGTGGTGGTATGGACCAATGAAGAAGGCTCGCGCTTCCCGCCGTGCATGATGGGTTCTGGAGTGTTCGCCGGGAAGTTCGACTTGCAGGACACCTTGGACAAGCAGGACGACCAGGGCCTGTCGGTGGGCGCGGAATTGCGGCGCATCGGTTACGCCGGTTCGCGTGCGGTGCTCGGCCATCCGGTCGGTGCGTATTTCGAGGCGCATATCGAACAAGGCCCGGTGCTGGAAGACCGCGCCACCACCATCGGCGTGGTGATGGGCTGCCTGGGCCAGAAGTGGTTCGACCTGACCCTCACCGGCGTCGAAGCCCACGCCGGCCCGACGCCGATGCACCTGCGCAAGGACGCCCTGGTCGGCGCCGCCGAGGTGGTCAGCGCGGTCAACCGCATCGCACATCAACAGCAACCCCACGCCTGCGGCACGGTCGGCTGCCTGAGCCTGCGCCCCGGCTCGCGCAATGTGATTCCGGGCCAGGTCCAGATGACCATCGACCTGCGCCATCTGCATGCCGACAAGCTGCAGGCCATGGTCGATGAAGTGCGCGGCGTGATCGAAGCCAGCGCCGCACGCCACGGCCTGACGTTCGAGTTGACCGCTACCGCCGACTTCCCGCCGCTGGACTTCCACCCGGCCTGCGTCAACGCCGTGCGCGACGCCGCCGACGCCTTGGGCCTGAGCCATATGGACATCGTCAGCGGCGCCGGGCACGACGCGATTTTCGTCGCCGAACTGGGCCCGGCCGGGATGATTTTTGTGCCATGCGAAGGCGGCATCAGCCACAACGAAATCGAGAACGCCGCACCGGATGATCTGGCGGCAGGTTGCGCAGTGTTGCTGCGCGCCATGGTCAATGCGGCACAGGGGGATCAGGCATGAGTGAGATCGGCCAACTGACGGCGGTGCAACTGCTGCAGCATTTTCGTGACAAGAGCTTGTCGCCGGTGGAAGTCACCGAAGACGCGCTGTCGCGCATCGAGCGCTATAACCCGCTGGTCAACGCCTACTGCCATGTCGATGCCGAGGGCGCACTCAACGCCGCACGCGCCTCGCAAGCGCGCTGGTTGAAAGGCGCACCCTGCGGTGCGCTGGATGGCGTACCGGCGTCGATCAAGGACCTCACGCTGACCCTCGGCATGCCCACGCGCAAGGGCTCGCGCACCTCTTCGGCCGAGGGCCCGTGGGACGTGGACGCGCCCTTCCCGGCGTTTATGCGCAAGGCCGGTGCGGTGCTGCTGGGCAAGACCACCACCCCGGAATTCGGCTGGAAAGGCGTCACCGACAACCCGCTGTACGGCATCACCCGCAACCCGTGGGACACGCGCATGACCACCGGCGGTTCCTCCGGCGGCGCGGGCGCGGCGGCTGCGCTGAACCTGGGGGTGTTGCACCAAGGCAGCGATGCCGGCGGCTCGATCCGCATTCCCTGTGCGTTTACCGGCACCTTCGGGATCAAGCCGACCTTCGGCTATGTACCGCAGTGGCCGGCCAGTTCGATGACGATCCTGTCGCACCTGGGGCCGATGACCCGCACGGTGGAAGACAGCGTCTTGATGCTGCAAACCGTCGCACAACCGGATGCGCGAGACGGCTTGATCGGCGCACCAAGGACCACGCCCTGGTTGTCGGAGACCGTGGATTTGAAGGGCCTGCGCATTGCCTACAGCCCCACCTTCGGCTACGTCGATGTCGACCCGCAGGTGGCCAAAGTGGTCGCCCGGGCTGTGGCCGGCCTGGTGCAGTTGGGCGCCCATGTCGAACAGATCGACCCGGGTTTCAGCGACCCGCAGGAGGTGTTCAACACCTTGTGGGCGGCCGGCGCGGCCCGCCTGACCGGCCCGATGAGCGCGGCGCAAAAACAGCTGCTCGACCCCGGCCTGCTGCGTATCGCGCAACGCGGTGAGGGCCTGAGCCTGGACGATTTCAGCGCGGCCCTGGAAGCACGGGCAGCCCTGGTGGCGCGGATGGCGGCATTCCATGAACACTACGATGTGCTGGTGTCGCCGATGATGCCGATCACCGCGTTCGAGGCCGGGCACAACGTGCCGCCAGGCTCCGGGATGCAGGAATGGATGGAGTGGACACCGTTCACCTACCCCTTCAACCTGACCCAGCAACCGGCAGCGTCGGTGCCGTGCGGGTTGGCGGCGAATGGCTTGCCGGTGGGGTTGCACGTGGTGGCGGCGCGGTTTGCCGATGAGACGGTGTTGCGGGTTTGCCAGGCATATGCAAAGGCATTCCCTACCGCCCCCCTGCCAGCCCCGATCACCGGAGCAGCGTAGATCCAACCCAACGGTGCGAGGGGCTTGCTCCCGATTGCAGTGTGTCAGTTGACTGATCGGGTTCTGGCACACCCCCATCGGGAGCAAGCCCCCTCCCACAGTTTTTGAGCGCATTCCACTACAATAGGCCCCCAATCATCCCCGGGGGCTTCATGGACATCGAACTGGCACGCACTTTCCTCGAAATCACCCGCTGCGGCAGCCTGGCCGCGGCGGCCGAGAAACTGCACGTCACCCAGACCGCCATCACCGCACGCGTGAAGAACCTCGAAAGCCAGCTGGACAGCACGCTGTTTGTGCGCAACCGCGCCGGTGCGCGGCTGACCGCCGACGGCGAGGCCTTTGTGGTGTACGCCAACCAGTTGCTGCAAACCTGGGAAGCCGCGCGCCGCGACCTGCCATTGCCCGAGGGCTATCGCAATGTGCTGCATATCGGCGGTGAGGTCAGCCTGTGTAACCCGTTGATGCTCGGCTGGGCCCAGGCCTTGCGCGAACATATCCCAGGCTATGCGCTGCGCACGGAAATCCGTGAGGGCGAATACCTGCTGCGCCAATTGGAACTGGGTGTGCTCGACGCCGCGCTGGTGTTCCAGCCGCAGTACTGGCCGGGTTTGCAGGTGGAGCAGGTGCTGGAAGAAAAGCTGATCCTGGTGCAACTGGTGAGCAAGCCGGGCCCGTATGTGTATATCGACTGGGGCCCGGGGTTTCGCCAGCAGCATGACGCCGCGCTGCCCGACAAGGCCCGCGCTGCGCTGAGTTTCAACCTCGGGCCCTTGGCGCTGCAGTACATTCTGGAGAACGGCGGTGCCGGGTATTTCCGTACCCGAGTGGTGCAAAGCTACCTCGACAGCGGCGTGATGCAACGCGCGCCCAAGGCGCCGGAGTTCAGCTTCCCGACGTTCCTGGTGTACTCACGGGCGCGGGATTCGGCCGTGTTGCAGCAGGCGCTGGAGTTGCTGCGCGGTGTGGTCAAGGCGGAAAGCGACTGGTCGCAACGCTGGGACCCGCTGATTTGAATGTTCACGCCTGAGCCCGTCCTAGCGCGGGTTCGCCTATTGGACCAAAACTCGCACATTCGCCACCGCCCGAGAGCATGGCACGCGTGCCGTTGAAACTGGCGCTGACGCCATAATGCAAAAAGGGCATACAGGCGCTCGGCCTGTATGCCCTGGGTACTACCGGTTTACTGCATCAGCTCTTGGTGCTGCTGAGCAGCGTCTGTTTGCACAAGTGGCCAAAACTGACGTACTCGACATTGTCACCACCGACACCGATGCCCGGATACTCCAGTACCTCCATGCGCCACACGCCGTAGTTAAAGTCGCTGCGCCAGGTGTTTTTGTAGCCCTGGGCATAATCGACAAAGGTGGTCTGGAAATCACCGGAGCACGTGCCCACGTTGATCGTGCCGCCGGCTTGACCCGAGCTGTCGGTGGCTGCCGAGTAGGCCTTGTAGACGATATTGCCGGTGTCCGGGTTGATATGCTGATCGAGATACACAATCGGATGCAGCCCTACCAGCGGCGCACCGGTGCTGTCCGACAGGCCCATGGTCCAAGTCAGATCGCGATAGGCTTGGGTGGTCATGTAGCCATAGCCCACATTGGAAGCGGAGGACGGGATGCGCAACACATTCGCCTCGCCTTTCACATCAGGGCTGTTCACCCGCGGGCTGGAACCCAGCGACAGGTTGTATTTGCCCGTCGCGCTCCACGGTTCGTTCGGGTGCTGGTTCGGACGCACGCGCACTTTGACCACCCCTCCGACGCCAGGGCTCGGGATCGAGGTCGATAGCACATTCGCGCCCACGGTGACCCACTGCGCGCCATCGAAACGCTCCAGTATCCATTTGCCTCGCGCGCTGCCGCTGGCAGCGTCGGCAGTCAATGCGATCCCCACGCTCTGGCCACGTACTGCGGTGAAGTCGAAGTAATCAACGTCATCGAGACTGTCGGCATTGCCACTGATGTAGTTCAGCGTGTCAGGCAGTTTGAAGGCGGTGTCCGGCGTGTCATTGGGTTCGAAGGCGTCGAGGTTGGTATCGACCGCCACACCGAACTGAAAGCCCGACCCCTGGACCGCCGCGTTGGCTTCCATGAACCAGTAGTAATCACCGGCCGGCACCACGCCGCCAAGGCTCTCATCAGCGGTGCCCGGGTTATTGGAGGTGCCCAAGGGCAGCGGATTGCCCTGGCCGTCGTCCTGGAACAAGGTCAACGACATGTCGGTGCCCGCCGTCTGGCTGACCAGCAGAGCGTTGATCCGGGCCTTCTTCGGCAGGTTGAAGTGGTAGCACAGCAAATCGCCGGTTTGCACGCCGGTGATCGTATAGAGCGCGTTGACATCCAGCGTGGTTTCACAACCCTGAACCAGCGCCGCCTGCACTGCAGCAGCCTGTTTGGCAGTGGCTTTCTGTACTTGGGTGACGGGGGCCGGCGCGGTGTTGTCTTCCACCACCGAATCGGCCTCGGCCTTCGCGACGAATACCGCTTTCTTCGACTGAGCGTCTGCCCGCAGTTGCTGTTTCAGCGCCGTGGGAGCCTTGTTGGCGGCGATTTTTGCACCGGATTTCAACGCCTGTTTGACGTTGGGTTGAAGCGCTTGCGCAGCCAGGTGAGGGTATTGCTCGGCCAGGGCGAAGGCCGAAACGAAGCAGGAGGCCGCCATGGCTGCACCCAGCATAAGGTTTTTTTTCGATTTCATTTTTTATCCATCCATAGTTAAAAACTGAAGGTCAGGTGACATCCGGTCACCTGGGATGGACTGTAGGATATTACTGTATACATGTACAGTATTTTTTGAAAGGAATGCAGTGCCTTTCAGATGATGACGTTGCACCACCTGCGCCAAACCGACCAAACCACCGTTGCGATGGCCCAAATGAACGCAAGGTAATAGGGCCACAACACCCAACGTTTGAGCGCTAAAGGAATAGACGCCAGTTCGGCTTCGGTCACAAGACCGGCTTTCACATGGCGTTTAGAGTCTGCAAGGTATTCAAAAATCAGCATCATGCGATATTGTCTGTCGATCCACTGGTTTCGTCGCCAAAAACGCTTATTGTTGCGAACTTCTTCGTTTTCACTGAAGTAACTTTCCAACTCGTCGAGTTTTGTATATTCGGCAAATAGCATAAGTCCCAAGATGACAAACATTCCAAAAAACCAAACAATGGTATAGGCGAGAAAAAAATCCATGGTTAAGCCCCCTCTGGCTGGAATATCAAATCACCAATGAAGTTGGCGTCGAAATATAGGCAATCGAATACTGTCCGGACACAAGCCCTAGGGGGCTCAATCATATTTAGGAAGTTGCCTACACAGAAGAAGATCAGTGCCTACAGAAAGTGCTAATATCTGGTCATCTCCAGAGCCCCTTAAACCTCACCGACCCTTCCAGTACGGAATAATCAGGTTCACCCAGGTGGCGGTGAAGACAGGTGAGCTACCATCGGTACCAAATGCCCCAAACGACTGATGCGATCAGCCAAATAAAAGAAAGACGATACGGCCAAAGTGCCCAACGCTTGAGGGATATCGGGATTGAAGCCAGCTCTGCCTCAGTCACATCGCCCCTCTTTACATGCAGTTTGGGCATTCCTAACAATTGATTGATCAGGAGCATGCGCTGAAACCTGTCGATCCGCATATTTCTTCCCCAAAAACGTTTGTTATCGCAAACCAGCTTGTTTTCACTGAAGTAGCTTTCCAACACTTCGAGCTTTTTGCACTCTGCGTATAACATAAGTCCCACGCCAACCAGAGCGCCTATAAACAGTAAAATACTAAAGACGAGAAAAAGATCCATAGTCAGGCCCCCTCTGGTTGAAAGATAAAAACACCATCGTTCTCTATGATCTTTCCGCCGAGAAACCCCACCTTCAAACTGCACCGGCCCTTGCCAGTACGGAATATCCAGGCCTTCGAGTTGACAGCTTCAGTTATGGACAGCGGCGTTGTGCAGGGTTTGGGTTGACCTTCGCGGTCGTTCCAGGTGCCGGTGAAGTAACCCGTACTGTCCTTTTTCCTTACGCGAAACAGCATCAACTGCTCAGGTGTAGGAAAACGAGCGACCACTAGAGCCAAGTGCACCAATAGCCCCAGCTAATAGCCAAAATCATCGCAAGGCGATATGGCCACACGGCCCAACGCTTAAGTGATAACGGAACGCAGGCCAACTCTTCCTCAGTCACAAGACCTTCTTTCACGTAGCGTTTTGGCATTAGCAGGATATCAATCATCAGGCCCATGCGATGAAATCCGCCGAACCGTGGGCTTGGCCCCCAGAGTTGCTTACGTTTACGAACCTCTGCGTTTTCACTGAAGTAACTTTCCAGCTCGTCGAGTTTTGTACGTTTGGCAAAAAGCATCAGTCCCAGGACGACGAACGTCCCAATGGACATTACAAGGGTGTAAGCAGGAAAAAACGACATCGTTAAACTCCCTCCCTCGTTCAAATTGGAATGTTGCACCACCTGCGCCAAACCGACCAAACGACCGTTGCGATAGCCCAAATGAACGCAAGGTAATAGGGCCACAACACCCAACGTTTGAGCGCTAAAGGAATAGACGCGAGTTCGGCTTCGGTCACAAGACCGGCTTTCACATGGCGTTTAGAGTCTGCAAGGTATTCAAAAATCAGCATCATGCGATATTGTCTGTCGATCCACTGGTTTCGTCGCCAAAAACGCTTATTGTTGCGAACTTCTTCGTTTTCACTGAAGTAACTTTCCAACTCATCTAGTTTTGTATATTCGGCAAATAGCAACAGTCCCAAGACGACAGACATCCCAACAAACAACACAATGGAATAGACGAGAAAAAAATCCATGGTTAAGCCCCCTCCGGCTGGAATATCAAATCACCATCGATCTCTAGGATCTTTCCACCCAGAAACGCACCCTCATCGCCAAATTCACTACTTCCGACATACCCTCCAGCAGCGCCTCCAATAATTTCGCACGCCAATGCACCGCGTCCTTTCAAAGCAATACCCAGAAACATGTTGCATGTACGACGAGCTGCTTTCGCCCCGACTGTTCCAAGAACAGCTCCCCCCTTAACCCCACCCGCCAACCTCCCCATCTCCACATACTTCGCCCGCCGACACTGCGCCTCCCGCCCCACCATACACGCCTCCTTGATCTCCAAACCCGCTGCGCCCACATCCAGCGCCAGCCCAACATAAGTGCCCTTGCCCAACCACTTCGACGTCTGCGAAATCGCCTTCAAGCGCTGTGCATACCCGGCGATCTCGCCCTTATTCAGATAGCTTTTGGTTGAAATCCCCAGCACCTTCTTCAGCGATTGATTGCCGCGCAATCCCGTGCCAAATCGTGCGGCACCACGCAGTTGCGTGCCCAGCAGCGCCAGCAGCACTTGGCGCTGGCGGATAAACGCCTGGCGATCCAACCCGCCGGCTTTCAGGCGTTGATGCAGACGTTCGATTTCCTCCAACGTGTTCACGACTTCATCCAGGTGCCGCGACCACGCCGATGTCGCACTGCCGATACCTATCGAGCCATACGTCAGAAGGCTCTGCAGCAGGTCGTAGTTATCGATCATCGTCTGTGCAGCCGCAGCGTCCAGCTCCAGGTTGCGATCAATTTCCTCGGCATAACGCACCCACCAGGATTCGTTCCAGGAGCAACTGACGCTCTCGGTGTCTGGAACAATCACCATCCGCCCCGGTATCACCCACCCGCGGCGCAGGTGATGATTCAACACATCAAAATGGTCAGAGTGCTGGCGGCTCATGCCGTGGCCCATCAGCCAGGTTTTCAAACTGCTGTAGCTGATTGGCTTGTCGTTGATGTATCCCCGCGCCATGCCTTACATCCTTGATGCGATGAAGTTGGCGTCGAAATATAAGCAAGCAAACACCGCCCCGGCACAAGTCCGAGGGGGCTAAATCACATTTGGGAAGTTGCCTACGCAGAAGACGATAAGCACCTACAGAAAAGTGCTAATACCCGGTCATCTCCAGATACCCAACCCCGCCTTCAAACTGCACCGGTCCTTCCCAGTACGGAATATTCAGGTTCATCCAGGCCTTCGGGTTGACGGCATCGGTGGTGATATCCAGCTGCTTGCCGGGAATTTTCAGCGACCAGCGTGTGGGGATACGTCGCCCGTCGATGTCAGTGCTGGCCAGTGGCGTAAGTTGGATATCGGCGTTGTGCAGGGTTTGGGTATGGCCCTCGCGGTCGATCCAGGTGCCGGTGAGATAACCCGTGCCGTCCTTTTGCCTTACGCGAAACAGCATCAACTGCTCGCCACGGTCCAGGTGCAGGGAAAACCAGTCCCAGCCGGTCTGGCCGGCGGCCAGGGGTTGGCTGCTCCACTCGCGGTCGAGCCAGGCCGGGCCCGTGACCTGGTAGACCTTGCCGTCGAGGCTGACGCTGCCGTTGGCGGTGAAAAACGGCTGGCTGTAGTAGTACGAGGCCTGGCCTTGGTCGGACTTGCGGCTGTAGCCGTTGTCACCTTGCAGCACCAACGGGCGACTGGACGTCAGTTGCAAGTCGTAGGCGAATTGCGGACCGCTGGCCTTGAGCTGCATGTCCGCCAAAGGGCCGGCGGCGCCTGGGCGGGTGGCGAAGCTCCAGTCATCGATCCACGCGCTGAACGGCGCGGCCTGGGCCCCGGCCTGGCCGACGCCGCCACGGGCGTAGCGCTCGGCGGCGTAGTGCCGGGTGGCCGAGGTGACGGCGGCGTGGCCGAGCCAGATCGTTGAGTCGTGCCAGCCCGGTTGCGTCGGCCCGGCCTTGAGGGCATTGCGAAACAAGGTCCATTGCACGCCGAACACATGGCCCTGGGCGTCTTGCAGGTTGGCGGTGACGTACCACCACTCGATGCGAAAACCGGCGTGAGGGCCGTGGTCCTCGGGAAAAGCGAAGACCTTGCCGGGCACCACCTGGGCAAAATCCGCCGCATCACTGCCCAGGCCGGCGAAACTTTCCTCGGGGGCGGGGGCTTTGTCACAGCCGCTCACCAGCACCAGAGCGAGGCACAGCAGCGCCTTAATCTTCATGGGCAAACGTCCTCAACAAATCCGCCGGGCGACTGCGGTACAACTGCCACAGCGGCCACGCCGACGCCAGCAACGTGGCCAGCAACGCCAGCCCCAGCAGTTGCGCCAGCTGCCAGGGAAAAATATGCAACGGCAGGCGCCAGCCAAACGCCTGCACATTGATCACCGCATCCAGGCACCACGCCAACAGCAACCCCAAGGGCAACGCCAGCAGCAGCGTCAGCACCGCGAGCAGCCAGGTCTGTCCCAGGTTGAGCAGCATCAATTGTCGGCGCGTCACGCCCAATGCCCACAGCGGGGCGAGTTGGCCGAGGCGGCTTTGGCTCTGGGTCAGCAGGCTGATGAACAGCGCCACGCCCGCCACGCCCAGCGTCAGGCTGTTCAAGGCGGCGGTGGCGGCAAAGGTGCGTTCGAACACTTGGCTCGACCAGCCCTTGAGGGTCTGTTGGTCAACGATACGGCTGTCGTCCAGGGTGAACTCGCGCTGCACCTCATGCACCAGCGGCACCACGTTTTGCGGCAGTACGCGCAGGTTGAAGCGCGCCGGCGACAGCGTCGGCCAATGCGCCAACAGGTGCTGCGCATTGACCAGCACGTGGCCCTTGGGGTTGCCATAGTCGGCGTAGATCCCCACCACCTGGGGCGACCACACACCCTCGGGCGTGGGGATGTTGACGGCGTCGCCCACTCGCACATTCAAGCGCCGCGCCAGTTGCTCGCTGAGCATCAGCGTGTCACTGCGCAGCAACTGGTCCCACGGCGCGCTCGCAGCTTCCAGCAACGGCCAATGCTGGCGATAGGTCGGCGCGTCGACCACGCCAAACACATCCGCCGGCCAGCCCTGTAATTGCACGGCGACCTGCCAGGTGGGCAGCACCGCCTGCACCAGCGGTTGTTGCGTGAGCCAGGTATTCAACCGGTCGGCCTGGGCCGGGGTGCTTGGGTTGAGGTACAGCTCGGCGGTGAGGCGTTGTTCCAGCCAATTGCTGAAGGTCAGGCGAAAACCCGAGGTCATGGAACCCGCGCCGATGTTGGCCGCCAGCGCCAACAGCAACGCCATCAGCGCCAGGCTCAAGGCCGGCAACTGTTGGCGGCAGTCGGCGAGAAACCACTGCCCGAGCACCGAGCGGCTGCGTCCCAGCAGCGCTTTCAACAGCGCATTGAGCAGCACCGGCAGCCCCAACGCGGCACCGAGCAGCAAGGCCGCCATCAGCACAAATCCGGCAGCCAGGCTGTTACCCCACCATAGCGCCAACAGCGCGATCAGCAGCGCCGCACTCGCCACCCGGCCCTGACGCCGCAACCAGCGCCCATGGGCCTCATGCCAGGCCTGGGGGTTGGCCAGCGCCAGCAACGGCAAGCGCGCCGCGCGCCACACACTGCCGGCCCCGGCGAGCAACGCCCCGAGCAGGCTCAGGCCCAACCCGGCGAGCCACCACCACGGGCTGAGGCTCAACTGCCCCGGCACTTCAGCGCCGTACAGGCCGCGCAGGCTGGCGGCCACATCCGGCAGCAAGACACTGGCGAGCACATAGCCGCTGGCGACACCGAGCACACCGCCAAGCAGGGCCAGGGCGCCCAGTTCCATGCCCAGGCCGAGGAGCAACATCCGCCCGCTGACCCCGCAAGCACGCAAGGTGCGCAGCAGCCCGCGCCGCTGTTCCAGGGCCAGGCCGATGGCGGCATGGACGATAAACAGCCCGACCACAAAGGATAAAAAACCCAGCGCATCCAGGTTCAGGTGAAAGCTTTCGGTGAGGCGCGCGAGGTTATTGTCCTGCGCCTGTTTGAG
This sequence comes from Pseudomonas sp. GV105, assembly GCF_003058185.1. Taxonomy (NCBI): domain Bacteria; kingdom Pseudomonadati; phylum Pseudomonadota; class Gammaproteobacteria; order Pseudomonadales; family Pseudomonadaceae; genus Pseudomonas; species Pseudomonas sp. GV105. The sequence goes on along the minus strand of NZ_QBUF01000006.1, from coordinate 15,311 downwards.
TTGCAGTCCGGCCGGCGGCGTGGGATGGGTGGCGGCGAACGATGTGTCGAGCAACAACCGCGACAGGCGCCCCGGCATGTCCAGCAACGGTTGGGCAAAACCGATGTCGGTCAGCAACAGGCCGGGGGCCATGTCCGCTTGAACCTGCAACGGCGGCAAGGCTTGCCCGCTGGCCGTCAGCGGCCGTTCACCGGCCTGCAACCCCAGCGCCTGCAAGGTGTGTGGGGCGATCCAGGTGCGCCCCGGCGGGTCGAAGAACGCGACCATTTGCGCCTGGCTCAAGCGCTGCCCCGCCACCGCGCCGCTGCCGGGCAGCGACACCGGATCGATGCCCATCAATTGCAGGCGCCGGTCCTCATGCCCCTTGAGCTGCACCCGCCCTTGCACCACCGGCGACACCGGCCAGCCGGCGCGGCGCAACTGGGCAAACAGCGCCTGGGGGAAGCTGGCACCGTCGGGCATGCTGAGGCTGGCCTGGGGTTCGCCGCCGATCAACTGACTGGCTCGGGCGTAGCTGTCCCGCGCCTGGCTGTTGAGCGCTTGCACCCCGGTCAGCAGCGCGGTGGCCAGCCACAGCCCGGTCAGCACACTGAAAAACTGCACGGGGTGGCGCCGCCAGTGGCTGAGCAACGCGCGTAAAGTCCAATAGAGCACCGCCATCTCAGCCGACGTCCGCAGGCAGGACGTGGCCGCGGTGCAACACCACCTGCCGGTCGAGCCGTGCGGCAATGCGCGGGCTGTGAGTGACCATCAACAAGCTGGTGGGGGTGTCGCGCAACAGGTCCAGCAGCAGTTGCAGCACTTCATCGCTGGTGGCCTCATCCAGATTGCCCGTCGGTTCGTCCGCCAGCAGCAAGCCGGGTCGAGACGCCAGCGCCCGCCCCACCGCCACCCGTTGCTGCTGGCCGCCGGAGAGTTGTTCCGGGTAGCGCTTGAGCAGATCCCCCAGGCCCAGACGCTCGACCAACTGCGCTTGCCAGTGCGGATCAAAGCGCCCCGCCAGGCGCGCCTGGAACGCCAGGTTGTCGTCGACGCGCAAGCTGCCGATCAGGTTGAACTGCTGGAACACCAGGCCGATCTCAGTGCGCCGCCAATCGGCCAACTGCCGCTCGCTCATCTGATCCAGACGCTGCTCACCCACGCGGATACTGCCGCCGTCGACACGATCCAAGCCGGCCACCAGGTGCAGCAGCGTGCTTTTCCCGCTGCCGGACTCGCCCATCAGCGCCAGGCTGCCACCCTCCGCCAAGTGCAGATCAACCCCGGCCAATACCGTCAGCGGGCCCTGCGCAGTGACGTAGCATTTATGGACACCTTGCACCTGCAACATGGGAACGCTCGCTCGCCAATGGACTGCAATCGAGGATAACGGCTGACCGCCCTCGCCACGCAAATTTTTCACATACATTTCACCGGTTACCTACCGACCACCGAATAAAGTGCCGAACAAGCGCCAATAACGCTCAACTTATTAGTTGTCGGCACACATAACTTTTAACGCTCCAGTTTTCAGCAAAAAGACAGCAACCGTATGACAGGCTCTTGCTCCACTACGGGCACAGTCAAACGGTTGTGCCTGACTAATAAAAAGCTGCCTGACATCCCACGGTGAATAGTGTGGTTAACCTGACCCTGACCAAACCGCGTTCGTATCAAGCTCGGGCAAAACGCCTGAAAAAACTCTGGCTGGGCACGGCAGCGCTCGCCCTGTGCGGCACATTGCTGGCAGGTTTGCTGGCCTGGCCTGTATCGCCACCGGACCTGAGTACGGCCAATCGCCTGCTGACGTCAGGCCTGCTGGCCAATTGGCGCGACGGCAATCTGGTGGTGCTGGTCCGCCATGAAGAACGCTGCGACCGTTCCTCCAATCCTTGCTTCGGCCCCGCCGATGGCCTGACGATCAAAGGCACCCAACAGGCCGTCGAAATCGGCAAAGCCTTCAAAATACTGGGCATGGAGGGTACAGACGTGTTCAGCAGCCCGACCACCCGCACTGCCCAGACCTCGCTGTTCATGTTTGGCAAGACCGAACTGTCGCCAAGCCAGCTATCGATCTGCGGCGATGCCATGGGTGAGGAAATCCTCAGCCACAAGCAACCCGGGCACAACTTTATGCTGATTACCCACAGCGCCTGCATCAGCGACATCGAACGGGACCTCGGCTATCCTCACGCCAAATCCACCGAATACGGCAGCGCGTTATTCGTCAAGGTGCTGGGCAACGGCAAGCTCAAGGCCGTGGGCATTATAAACAGCGAAGACTGGCCAGAGGCGCTCAAGCAACTTTAGACACTTTTACCTACACAAGAGGCAGATGTTCAGCCAAACGACAGCCAACTTCTGGCATGTTTAACTGCGCCTGTTAGTTAAGGACGTCATGAATACTTTCAGCCCATTAGTGAACACTGTGACATTTTATCGCACTATTTCCTTACATCCTTTTCCTACACTTAAACGTCAAGGAGCGACGTTCGCATGACCCGATTCAAACCCCTTCCCTTACTGCTACTGGCCTTCGTCGCGTTTTATCTCCTGCCCCTGGGCCTGCACGGTCTATGGATACCCGATGAAACCCGCTACGCCCAGATCAGCCAGGAAATGCTCATGAGCGGCAATTGGACCGCACCGCATTTCATGGGCGTGCGTTATTTTGAAAAACCCGCCGCCGGCTACTGGCTGATCGCCCTCGGTCAGGCGGTGTTCGGCCAGAACCTGTTCGGTGTGCGGATCGCCTCGGCGTTGACCAGCGGCCTGAGCGTGCTGCTGGCCTACCTGATCGCCCGCCGCCTGTGGAACGACCCGCGCAAAAGCTTCGCCTGCGCCCTGCTCTACTTGAGCTTCGGCCTGGTGGCGGGGCAAGCCGGCTACTCCAATCTTGATCCGCAGTTCACCTTCTGGGTCAACCTCAGCCTGGTGGCGCTGTGGTTTGCCCTCGACAGCCGTACCCCGCGAGCCCGACTCGGCGCTTGGGCCTTGCTGGGGCTGGCCTGCGCGATGGGCTTCATGACCAAGGGCTTCCTCGCGTGGCTGCTGCCGGTGCTGATCGCGGTGCCTTATATGCTCTGGCAGCGGCGCCTGGGTGAGTTGCTGCGGTACGGCCCGCTGGCGATCGTCGTGGCAGTCCTGGTGTGCCTGCCGTGGGTGTGGGCGATCCATGTGCAGGAGCCTGACTACTGGAATTTCTTCTTCTGGCACGAGCACATCCGCCGTTTTGCTTCGGGCACTGCACAACATGCGCGGCCGTGGTGGTTCTTCCTGCCGATCATGGTCGTCGCGTGCCTGCCCTGGGCGGGGTTGCTACCAACCACACTGCACAAGACCTGGAAAGAAAAGCGCCAACCGGCGACGGCCTTTCTCGCCCTGTGGATGCTGCTGCCGCTGGGCTTCTTCAGCCTGAGCAGCGGCAAGCTGCCGACCTACATCATGCCGTGCCTGTTACCGCTGGCGTTGTTGATGGGGCATGCCTTGATCGATGTGATGCAGCAGGGCAAAACCCGCGCGATCTGCATCAACGGCCTGCTCAACTTCGTGCTCGGCATGGCCGCGATGGTGACGTTGATCTATCTGCAGATCGGCGACCCGCTGTACGGCAACAGCCACGCGGAGATGTTCAGCCTGTCGTTGACCTTCATTGTGCTGCTGGGCTGGGTGCTGACCAACCTGCTGCAAGCCTTTCGCCCGCTGACACTCTGGGCGACGCCGGTCCTGGGCATCGGCTTGCTGGTACTACTCCTGCCAGCGGGTATGCCGGCGCGGATATCGAATAACGAAATGCCCGATCAGTTCGTGCTTGAACACCTGGATGAACTGCAGCAAACCCAAGCACTGCTGAGCAACGAGTTAGGCTCGGCATCGGCGCTGGCGTGGCGCCTGAACCGGTCGGATGTCGCGTTTTATGACACCGAAGGCGAGCTGCAATATGGCCTGCAATACCCAGATACCGTACAGCGCAAGGTCGGGCTGGATGACGTCCAGTCGTGGCTGGCCGAAGCCCGCCGCCAAGGCGCGGTCGGGGTGCTGATGCGCGTCAGGAGCACCAGCGAACACCTTGAGGAAGGGCAACTGCCACCCGGCGGCAAGCGCTATCGCAAGGGCGACCTGGTGCTCACTATTTATCCAAAACTCCCCTAGGAACCGTCCATGAGTGTCTGGAAAACCGAACGTGGCGCCCTGCTGCTATTGCTGGGCGTGTCGGCCCTGCTCCTGCTGCTGGGCCTGGGCAGTCGCGACCTGTGGGGGCCCGAAACCCGTTGGGCGAACATCGTCGTGCAGATGCTGCAAAGCGGTGACTACTTCGATCCCTACCTCAAAGGCACGCCGTATTACGATAAGCCTTTGCCCTCCTACTGGCTGATCAGCGGGTTCGCCAACCTGATGGGCGGCCTGGGGCCGTGGTCGCTGCGCCTGTCGTCGGTGATTGCCGCATGGTTGAGCATCTGGCTGGTGTACCTGATCGGCGAGCGCCTGTTTCGCAAAGGCACCGGGCTGATTGCCGGGTGGATGCTCGCCACCACCTTCTACTTCCTGTTCTGGGCGCGCGTGGCCACGGCGGATGTGCTCACGGTGTGCGGTGTGCTGGCGGCGGTGTGGTGGTACTGGCGCGGGCCGGATGACACACGGCTGTGGCGCTACACGGTGTTTTTCCTGCTGTTGGCCGCGACCTCGCTGTTCAAGGGCTTGATCGGTTTTGTGCTGCCGGGCCTGGTGCTGCTGCCGCACCTGCTCAGCGAGCATCGCTACAAACGTCACCTCAACCCGCGCCTGGTGCTGGCCCTGCTGATTGCCGCCGGGTTCTATGCCATCCCCTTCGTGCTGTCGCACCTCTACGGAGCGCCGACCTACGGCGAAAGCGGCCTGGCCCTGGTATTCCGCGAAAACGTCGTGCGTTTCTTCGACCCCTTCGACCATATGGGGCCGATCTACACCTATCTGATCTACCTGCCCGCCTACACCCTGCCCTGGGCACCGTGCTGGTTGCTCGGCCTGTGGCTGGCCGTGCGGCATTGGCGCCAGACCCCGCCCAACGTGCGCTGGCTGGTATGGGGCCTGGGCCTGCTGTTCGTGTTCTTCACCGCCAGCGGCAGCCGCCGCAGTTACTACGTGCTGCCGCTGGTCCCGTTCGCCCAGTTGCTGGGAGCCTGGTGGCTGAGCGAACGGCTGGCGAAAAAAACCGCCAGCTGGCCGCGCTGGCAGAAAGGCTTTGGCATTGCCGCCGCACTGATGCTGCTGGTGCTCGGCGTGGTGTACCCGTGGACCAACGGCAACGGCGGCGTGACGCGTTTCGTCGAGGACGTGCAAGCTCAAGCCGAGAAGACCGCGCCATGGAACCAATGGCAAATGGTGCTGGTGGAAGTCGACAACAAACTGCCGATGTACCTGCAAAACGGCGGTCAGCCGTTCTACTACGTCGCCGAAACCCAGGACTTCCCCCGCCAGGGCGACAGCGCTGCGTTCATGACCTGGCTGGAACACACCAGCGGCCGCCGCTTCGATCCGCAACACACGATTATCATCGCGCAGTACTCCAAGGACGATCCCACGCCCCTGGCCTACCTGGGCGCGGATCATCAGGTGATCACCACCCAGCCTGACAATGGCGAGCGGCTGTTTCACCAGCGTGCGGGGGGGAGTGTGGCGTTTATCCCGATGTCGCGCTGACCTGCCCGCCCCTGGCGCTCGACGACAGCCAAAGCCACACGCTGTTGGCGCCGCAGGGGTTGCCGCTGCGGCGCCGAACATCCCTCACCGGCTCACTGATAGGGAATCAAGCGATCGCGGTCCAGGTCTCGCATCAGGTCGCCGAGCATTTCACTCTCGCTGCGCGGTTCGGTCATGGGGATGTACCAAGTCGTGGCCGTCCAGCCGCCACGCTTGTAGGCATAGGTTTTCAGCAGTTGACCGTCCTTGAACACCGAGCCATGCAATTGCCGCTCGTAGGTGTAGGGCACTGGCACGGTCAGCAGCGTCAGAGCGCCGAGTACTGCGGGGAGCACTCCGGCCCCTTTACCGCCACTCTGGTCGACCAACAGGCTGTAGCCGGTCTTGCTGAAACCACCGTCGAGAAAACTGAAGGCGCCTGTATCACGCAGCAACTGGATGACTTCGCGCTGCTTTTGCTGATCGAACCGGGATTCGGGCGGCGGCATGGTGACGCTCATCGGCACATAGGCGCGCTGGGCTTTGTAGTCCAGGGGTTTGAGGGCGGTGCCGCAGCCGCCGAGCAACAGCACGGCAGCCATTAAGGTGATCCTGATCATTGCGTGTGCTCCACAGGCAGTAGGCCATCACGTTGTACATCCTGGGCAAAGGCGCGGGTGATACGGTTTACGTTCTCTTGCTGCATCCCGCCGCTGCCATCGAGCAGCCAAGTGTATTTGTGGGTCACGTTGCGATAGCTGTATTGCTTCAACAGCTTTCCATTCTGTTGCAGGGAAAACTCGGTGGTGGTGTCGATACTCTGGGACAAGGGCAGCAGAAACAGCGTCGCCGTACTCAGCAGAATTACCGGGAAAGGTGGCAACTCGCGCTGGCTATTGAAGCGGATCAACACCGAATAATCCCCTTCCTTGCCTTGGCCGGTTTCGACACTGCGAAACACTCCGGTTTCGCGTAACTGGTTACGGATTTGCGCGGCATTCAGCGGGTCGTCGACCATGACATGGATCGGCTTGAGGTAGTCCTGACCGTCGGGCAACGCGCGCTCGGGCAGGGTATTGGTGGCCGCACAGCCAGTCAGCAGCGCCAGGACGCCCAGGGTAATAACGCGGTTCATGGACGCATCTCTTGAGGGGTGTTCTGGCCCGCAGCGGTAGACGGCGGCGCGATGATATGCGGGGCGGCGCTGCGATAATCCAGCGGTATCAACTCCAGCGCCGGCAAGCGCGGAACCGATTGTCGCGCGATCGGTTCATCGCGACCTTGCTGGTCGCGCCAACGGAAGGCGCACAGGGATGCCCCCAGGCACAGCGAGCGAAATTCACCGAGGTAATAGGCCTTGCCGGCTTGCAGGCGCATCGGCAGGTTGAACTTCTCCCGAGCCTGGACCGAGGTGTAAGTGGTGCCCAGGGTGGGTGAATAGGTGCTGGAGAAGAACTGGAAATCATAAAACTCATAATCTCCCGGTTTGAGCGGCAGCACGAACACACTGGCGACGCCGGTCTGGTCCTTCACATCCTGAGGCGTTTCCCGCCCGACACCGACCCATATACCCGCGGCCCCGAAGGCGGAGCCACGCTTGCGAAACAACAGGCGCTGGTTGGGTGCGGGAGACGCCTTGAGGTTCTGCGGGCCGATGGAGCCCACAAGATAAGCCACCGGTTCTTCGGGGCCGGGTTGCAGCGGCTGACTGACCAGCGACGCGGGCTGGGTACCGCAGCCCGCCAAGGCTGCAGCCATTAAGAGCAAGGCCAAAGGCCTGGAAAAGCAAAACATGTCGAATCCTGAACGCGGGCAAAAAGGGAGCTGCAGACGCCACAGGAAAGACATGCAATGAGCCATCCTGGCGCTGCGCCTCGCGTCACTGCGAGGGGGGCGAATGGTACGGGACGGATGAGGGTTTGACCACCCGCTCACCCCCCAGGCTTTCCAGCGCAGCCCTACCAACGCCCCGTCGCCAAGCTGTACGGCGAAAACTCCGCAAACCGCCACCTCAACGCCAACGCCGCCGGGCGGCGGACCACCTGTTCCACCGTGACCGTCCACAACCGCTGCGCGCCCTCGAACCGCGCCACCTCGGGGCCGTTGAGGATCAACGAAGTGTGCCCGGCCAGGTGCATCACGTCGCCCGATGCAAAGTCGATGAACAACAACCCCGCCACCGGGTTGGCGTGCAGGTTGCCCAGGGTGTTGAAGAACAGGTTGCCGGCAAAGTCGGGGATGGTCAGCACGTCGCCCTCCACGCGCACGAAGCCGCGGTTGCCGCCGCGATGGGAGACGTCCACCGAGCGTTCGCCGTCGATGTCCACATAGCTGGCGACGAAGAACGTGTCGGCGTTGCGGATCATTACGCGCGCGGCGTCATCCAGGCGGCTGCTGCGCTCGGCCACGCCCCCGGGTTGGCGGGCGATCCCATCGACAGGGCGCAGTTGGATGTATTTGGGGCAATTGCCGAAGGACTGAACCACATCGACCGCAAACCCCTCGGCATCCAGCGCGCCGACCCGGCCATTCAGGCGATTGCGGCGGCGCGTGTCGAGGTCGATGCCGAGCAAGCCGACGGCGGCCCCTGGCTGCAGGGCCGAGCGCGCCGGGTCGCCGCTGCCGGGCAGGCTGTCGATCTGCAAGGTGTGCGGGTCGGGTGAATGGGCAAACCCCGGCGCGCCTTCGATCATCGTCGCCCAGGGCATGCCGTGCGCGTCCACCACGCCGAGCATCAGGTACGGCAACAGCGGATAGAACCCCCGGTGTTGCTCGGGCAGATGATCGCGGATCACCTTGGCGCCAATCATGTCCATACGCTCGGCGGCGCCGGCGCTGGCTTGCATCTGCCGTTCGCCGGCGTGCCAGGGGGAGTGTTCGATCAGGTTCATGGCGATCACCTCGTGTCAGATAGCCAGATGCTGCGCCCCGCCACGCGGCGAGAGAATACCCACGTTCGGCAATCGAGCATTACGCCAACTGAAATGCCGGATGCTCGCGCAACGCCGCCACGCAGTGATCGACAAAACTGCGCACGCGCATCGGCGCCTGGCGGCCTTCGCGGTAGACCACGTTGACCGGCAACGGCGCCAGCTCGTGGGCGGGCAGGACCCGGCGCAATTGCGCGCTGACCAGGTGCTCGTGAACCGGGTAGCTCAGGCACCGGATGATCCCCGCGCCATGCACGGCCGCATTGATCGCACCTTGCACCGAGGTGCAGCGCAGGCGTGTACGCGCCTTGAGGTGGGTATGGGGGAAATCCCAGTGAACCTGATCGGCGCTGGCGATCAGGCGATGCTGCTTGAGGTCGTGCGGGTGCGCGGGTTCGCCGTGGGCCGCAAGGTAATCGGGGCTGGCGCAGAGGACCTGCCGCACCTGGCCGACTGGCCGCGCGATCAGCGACGAGTTGGGCAGCGCACCGACCAGGATCGCCACGTCCAGCCCCTCTTCGTGCAGGTTCGGGTAATAGTCGTGGTAGCGGGCTGTCAGGTAAACATCGGGATGGCGATCCATATAACCGGCCAGGATCGGCGCCATCACATACCGGCTGAACAGAAACGGCAGGAACACCCGCAGATTGCCCTGGGCCTGCACATGCGAGCCGTTGGCCGAGGCTTCAGCGGCGTCCACGGCCGCCAGCAGGCGGACACAGTCGGCGAGGTAGGCTCGACCGGCTTCGGTGAGGCGGACACCCCGCGTACTGCGTTGCAGCAACGCCACCTGCAGACGTGCTTCCAAACGCGCCAACGCGCGCACCAGCGTCGCGCCGGACACCTGGGCGCTGCGCGCCGCCGCCGCCAGGCTCGGTTGCCCGGCCAGCGCCGCAAACAGCTGCATATCGCGATAGCGCTCCATCAGTTCGGCCGCTGCGACGCTGGGTTCAGGCCACGGTCCTGCGCGAAATGCTGGGTGAGGAAGTCGACGAAGGTCTGCACCTTCGCCGGTACGCGGGCGCCCTTCTGGAACACCACCTGGATCGGCAGCGGCGCGGGCTCGAACGCGTCGAGGACAATCTCCAGTTCACCGGCCGCCACCGCCGCCGCCACCTGATAGGACAGCACCCGGGTCATGCCCCAGCCGATGCGCGCCAGGTTGATCGCGGCGTTGTTCGCCGTGACCACCAGGCGCGGCTCGATGGGCACCGTCAGTTCCTGCTCGCCGTCGACGAATTGCCATGCGCTGATCAATTGGCTGGCCGACGACGTAGCGATTTTGGCTTCACGCAACTGCGTGGGATGTTGCGGCCGCCCGTGCCGGTCGAGATAGCCGGGCGACGCACACACCACCCGCCGCACTTCACCGACCTGGATCGCCTGTTGCCCCGGCTCCTGCAGATGGCCGATACGCACGGCCACGTCGACACCTTCGTCGATCATGTTCACCACGCGATCGACCAGCAAAGCGTTGATGTTCACCAGAGGAAAACGATCGAGGTACGCCCCCAGCAACGGCGCCACATACAGCTCGCCAAACAGCACCGGGGCGGTCACGGTCAGTTGGCCGCAGGGGATGGAATAACTGCCCGCCGCCGCTTCCTCGGCTTCATTCAGCTCGGCGAGGATGCGTCGACAATCTTCCAGGTAGCGCTGGCCGGCTTCGGTCAGGTGCAGGCTGCGAGTGGTGCGCGCCAGCAGTTGGGTGCCGATGCGCTGTTCCATCGCGGCAATCGCCCGGGTCACGCTGGGCGGCGAGGTTTTCAGGCGGCGTGCGGCGGCGGCGAAGCTCTCCTCCTCGGCCACCGCGAGGAACACCTGCATTTCATGAAAGCGGTCCATCGGTGTCCCTCTTGAAGGTTACTGTGATTGCAGGCCCACCGCCGTGCGTGGCATGCCGACAAACCCCGGCAAGGCTTCGATACTGGCCAGCCAGGCGCGTACTTGAGGGTAGTCGGCCAGCGACACATTGCCTTCCGGCGCGTGAGCCACGTAGGTGTAGAAGGCAATGTCGGCAATGCTCGGCTGCTCACCGACCAGGAAGCGGCTTCGGCCCAGCTGCTGCTCTACCAATTGCAACAAGGCGTGGGAGCGGCTGATGGCGGCGACGGTATCGACATCCGCGCCAAACACCACCGCCAGCCGCGCGGTCGCCGGCCCGGCGTGGAGCTGACCGGCGGCGGCCGACAGCCAGCGCTGCACACGCGCCTGCCCCAGCGGGTCGCTCGGCAGCCATTGGCCGTTGCCGTACTTGCTCGCCAGGTACAGCAGAATCGCGTTGGAATCGGCGAGTACGGTGCCGTTGTCATCGATCGCCGGCACCTGGCCGAACGGGTTGATCGTGTCGACGAATTCAGCGGTTTTGTGCGCGCCTTGCTTGAGGTCGACCAGGATGAATTCGCTGGGCAGGCTCAACAGCGACAGCATCAGCTCGACCCGGTGGGAATGGCCGGACAGGGGGAAACCATAGAGTTTGATCGCAGGCTGGGACATGAAAGGCTCCAAAGAAGTGGGGGTCTTGACGCCAGGCATGTTCCGCCGTGGCGCCTATCGATGGAATCACCAGGATTTACAATCGAGCATTTCACGCGGTGAAACAATCACCGACAGTCCATCGCCTGGCCGTCAGCGCTCTTGCAGCCGATCGCGCAAAAACCGATGGCTCCTGGAAAACAGGCGCCGGTAGGTGAGCAGCACCGCGCCGACCGTGCCCAACGCCGACGAAGCGGCGATCAGAAACATGATCACGATCTGGTAGCGCACCGCATCCACCGGGCTCTCGCCCGCCAGCACCTGGCCGGTCATCATGCCCGGCAGGCTGACGATGCCGACCACGGCCATCTGGTTCAGCGTCGGGATCATCCCGGCGCGCACCGCCTGGCGGATCGCTTCCTGCGCCGCTTCCCAGCGTGAGCCGCCGAGGGCGAGGATCATCTCGATGGTGTTGCGGCCCGAGGTCAGTTCCTGGGTCATGCGCTCGATGCCCAGGGACACGCCGGTCAGGGTATTGCCGAGGATCATGCCGAGGATCGGGATCGCGTACTGCGGCTCGTACCATGGGTGGATGCGAATCACCGCAAACAAGCCCACCGCCGTGACCAGCCACGAACTACCCCACACCGAGACGATGCTGTCGATCCGTTGCCCACGGTAAGTGCGCCGCCCGCGCCCCGCCGCCGACAGGCCGGCAATCAGGGTCATCGCGCACATCAGCGGCAGCACCACGTACCAATAGGCGAACGCGAACACCCAGCCCAGCAGGTAACCGATCGCCAGCAGTTGCACCACGGTACGCACGGCAGCCCACAGCAACTGGCGCTCCAGGCCCAGGCGCAAGGCCAGCGACAGCGCGCCGTTGATCAGGATCAGCGCGGCGGCGATGGCCATGTCCAGCGCGGTCAGGTTCTGGTAGTTCATGCTTGGGTGGCTCCGCTCAGCACACCGGCGCTCATGTGCAGGTGGATGTCACTCATGCGTTGGGCCTGTTCCAAGTCGTGGGACACCCAGACATACGCGCGGGTCGGGTCATCGGCGAACCAGGCATCGATCAGCGCTTCGACATCACGCGAGGACGCGGGGTCGAGGGCGGCGGTGGGTTCATCCAGCAACAGCACCTCGGGGTTGAGCTGCAGGGTGCGGATCAACGCCACCACCTGGGACTCGCCGCCCGACAGGTCACTGGCATTTTTTGCCAGGAAGTCCGGCGACTTGCCGGCATGCTGCAGCAGCGCGGTGACGGTCGCCAGCTCGAAATGACGTTTACGCAGGCTCTTGAGGCTGAACGGGAAACGCAGGTTGTCCAGCACGGTGCCGTCGATCAGCGCCGGGCGTTGGGACAGGTAGCAGATGCGGCTGCGGTACTCGGGAATGTCTGCGTTAGCGATCGGCCGATGATTCCACAGGACCTGCCCCGATGTGGGCGCGTCCAGCAACGCCAGTGCGCGCAGGAACACGCTCTTGCCGGAACCGGACGCGCCGGTGATCGACACGCGGTCGGCGCGGTGCAGAGCGAAGTCAGTGGGCTGGAGCAAGACCGCCTGGCGACGCTCATCCCGGCGCGCCAGGGCGCGGGTTTCGATCAGTGCGCTCATGGACGCGAGGCTCCTCATGTTTCGGTCAGGCGCAATGGTGAAGCAGGCGGGCAGGCTTTTCATAGCAAAAGTTCAAGCGATGGCGACCGGTCCCGTGGCGGGCGCCTTGCAATCACCCCCTGCCCTGCCTATATTTGCCGCCTGGCGCTCTCTACGCCACCTTCCGCGGAAAGGGCTGCGCCCAAGACAGTGAAGCACTCAATCATTTCTACGACTCCCAACCTTAAAGCGGAAAAGGTGTGTGCAAGGAGCTCGTATGTCGCAACGCCGCGTATCCTCGACCACTGATGGCCGTCTCAACCTTGAGCAGCAGCGCAAGCGCGCCAAGGAACTGTTGCCGCGCCTGAAAAGCGAAAACCCCGACGCCACCTTGTCCCAGGCGCAATGGCAGATCGCCAAGCAGCTGGGTTTCAGCAGTTGGCCGCAGCTCAAGGCCCATGTCGACGCCATCGACTTCGCCGCCCGCCATCCCGATTTCGCCGCCAGCGATGAAGCCCGCACCAGCCATTGGCGCTGTGGCAACGACATTGCCCACAGCCTGCAATTGGCGGGGTTCAAGGGGCACTTCCAGATGCTCACCGACCCGCTGTGCATGGGCCCGGTTCGCGACCTGCCCCGCGAGGCATTCCGCGCCATGCGCAGCACGTTCATCAGTCACGCCTTTGCCCTGGGCGAAGCGGATGTGGCGCGCCGTGTCGCCGACGAATACAACCAACTGGAAACCTTGGCCAGCGCCGAACACAGCGTGCTGTGGTGCGAGGCGGATGCGTATGACCAACTGTTCCTGATCCGCGCCCTGGCCGCTCTTGACCAGGCACCGCGCAAGCTGGAGCTGATCGAGGTGGACCGCATCCCGGGGGTAGAACGGTTTATCGGCATTGGCCAATTGGCCCCCGACGTACTGGCGTGGTTATGGCCGCAGCGGCGCCTGATCGACGACGAGGCGGTGCAGTTGGCCAAACAGGCGTGGTCGGCGTATTGCGCCAGTTCCCCGGTGCAGTGGGCGGAACTGGCCCACGGGACGCACACGGCGCTGCCCTTTCTTGCACGCGCTTTACTGCGCCAGTTGCAGGAGTTGCCCGGCAGTCAGGATGGCTTGTCACTGACCGAACGCCTGTCCCTGGCCTACATCGCCGAAGCGGGGCCGGTAGCGTTCGGGCGCGTGTATGCCGAGTTGATGGCCAAGCGCGAACCGCTGCCGTTCCTCGGCGACATGATGTTCCATGCACTGCTGCGGCCGTTGATCGACGGCGAGCATCCTTTGTTGACGGAAACCGAGGCCCATCTTGAATGGCCCCGGCGGATGCTGGCGCTGACAGCGCTGGGGCACACCGTGCTGGGCGGCGATGCTTATTGGCTGGACCACGCCAGCCATGAACGCTGGGTCGGCGGTGTTTGCCTGAGGCCCGGCCAATCGCATTGGGCCCTTGATGAACAGCTGTCGCCGGTATGGCGGCCTTGATTCGTGGAGGGGATTTCGTCCGGGCCGGACACAGTATCTGTGAGGCACAGTGCAAGGCGGTCGTGCCTTGTGTGAGCTGAAGCAGCGGGTATTGCTGTTGCAGAAGTGACGGCGAAGGCTCAGACCTTAACATTCTGCCGGATATTCCAGCCGAACTTCACTGGCCCACCGTCCTTGGCGCCGTCGGCCTTTTGCGGCTGGTAGCTGACGTCGACGCTGGCGAAGTTCAAGGCGATGCTGTCGTAGAGCGCCTCATCCTTACTTTCAGCAGCGGTGCCGTAGGACACCACCATGACTTCCTTCAGGGTGATCACCAGATACTCCACTGGGCTGGAACCGCCCGCCTTGCGCACTACCAGTCTTGCTTCGGGATAATGCTTGCCGGTCGCGCAGGCCATCATCAGCAGGCATCTTTATTGAAAACCATTGGGAATTCATCAAGCGGTACATGCCAGTAATCGGAGCAGACATTCTTGTCGCATGCACCTCAATAGGATTGACGGCGATCCTGACAATGCTCACCTATCTCTCGACGTCCCCCATTGGTTTTGCTACCAAGACATCATTTTTCGGCGCTACGGGGCTTGGTGCAGTATTTGCCCTTGCCAAATACGAAGTGTTATACGGACGCATCCACTGGGTCTGGCTGAACATGGCGATATACCTCATCTGCCTGCTGGTATCACTTCCCGCAATCGCCTACCGCCCCAACGCTTATCTCTACTCCATGGCCCTCCTCAGCCCCCTGATCGGCCTACTGATCCTCAACAGCAAGCGCTGCCGCGAACTGCGCCACAAGATGCTAGAAATCCGCCACAAGCGCGAAGCCATCATCGCCACCCTGAAAAAACAAGGCCGCTGGAAATGGTGGTAACCCGCGCGGTTGCTGACACCCCCGACTTTCGGCCTCACCAACCCGATAACCGAAGCAACCTACATCCGGCTCGGAAGCATCTGACTTCTCGCCCTCGCCTGCCATGCCTAGCCTGCTGGTCCCGCCCACAATAAGGACACCGCTGGCATGCGGCGCTATTTCATTACCCGAGGAGCCAAGACCACCGCTGGCGGGACCGTCGTCGGCGGTTTGACGGGCTTTCGCATCACCCAAGTGGACATCGCCCTTGAAGGTCATGAGGTGCGTTGCCCGATGTGCAAAACCACCGGAGTCATAGTCTGTGTTGGCCCGCG
>NZ_QBUF01000005.1:135708-445279 GCF_003058185.1 Pseudomonas sp. GV105 | reverse complement strand
GAACTGAAGCAGGTCGCTGTCGAATCTTGCGTAACTCTTTGTTTACCAAGGAGTTTTCCGTTTCGACTGCGCCGGAAGTGGGGCGAATTATAGACAGATATAAATCGCCGTCAACAGTTAATTTCAGACTTATTCGGATTTGAGCGTAATACGCGCAAATGCCTTCTTCCCAGCCTGGCAAACATGGGTCGCACCCAGCGCGTATATAAAGGTGCGATCAACCACTTCACCATCGATACGCACACCACCGGAACCCAAGAGGTCACGCGCGACCGCCGAGTTCTTCACCAGGCCTGCCTTATTAAGGACGGCCGCGATCGGCATTGCCTCGGCAGCAGTCAGCTCGATCTCCGGCAGATCATCCGGCAGCTCACCATCCTTCATCCGGTTGCCCGCCGCACGGTGAGCACTGGCCGCAGCCTCCTCGCCATGGAAACGCGCAACAATCTCTTCAGCCAGCTTGATCTTCACGTCGCGAGGATTGGCACCCGCCTCGACATCCGCACGCAGCGCATTGATCTCATCCATCGAGCGGAAGCTCAACAGCTCGAAGTAACGCCACATCAGCGCATCCGGAATCGAAACCAGCTTGCCGTACATCACGCCCGGCGCTTCCTGGATACCGACATAGTTGCCCAGGGACTTGGACATCTTCTTGACGCCGTCCAACCCCTCCAGCAACGGCATGGTCAGAATGCACTGAGCCTCTTGCCCATACGCACGCTGCAGCTCACGCCCCATCAGAAGGTTGAACTTCTGATCGGTGCCACCCAACTCAACGTCAGCGCGCAACGCCACCGAGTCATAGCCCTGGACCAGCGGGTACAGGAACTCATGAATCGCGATCGGCTGGTTGGTCGAATAGCGCTTGTCGAAGTCATCGCGCTCAAGCATGCGCGCCACGGTGTACTGGGATGTCAGACGAATGAAGTCCGCCGGCCCCATCTTGTCCATCCAGGTGGAGTTGAACGCCACCTCGGTCTTGGCCGGATCGAGAATCTTGAACACCTGGGTCTTGTAGGTCTCGGCATTCTCGAGAACCTGTTCACGGGTCAGCGGCGGACGCGTGGCGCTCTTGCCGCTTGGATCACCGATCATTCCGGTGAAATCCCCTATAAGGAAGATCACCTGATGCCCCAGGTCCTGGAACTGGCGCAGCTTATTGATAAGCACGGTATGGCCCAGGTGCAGATCCGGCGCAGTCGGATCAAAGCCGGCCTTGATACGCAGGGGCTGGCCACGCTTGAGCTTTTCGATCAGCTCCGCCTCGACCAACAGTTCTTCCGCACCACGTTTTATCAGCGCTAGCTGCTCTTCAACCGACTTCATAACAGACCCGCAAGGCTCAGATTCAAAAGGGAACCAACCATACAAGATCAGGGACTAATTACAAGTTTTGCCCTGCGCACGGACACCGTTCGACAAGCCCGGCGTTCGCGAGCTTGCGTCACAGATGATTTGGTTATATTTTATACAGTTATTTCATCTTCATCATGTCAGTCATCTTTTCCATTTCATCTTCAAAGTCAAAATTACCTATGACCACAGAACCGTCTAAAGCGCCGCCGCTTTACCCAAAGACCCACCTGCTCGCTGCAAGTGGTATCGCCGCCCTTCTGAGCCTGGCACTCCTGGTATTCCCTTCCAGTGACGTAGAAGCCAAACGAACATCCCTGAGCCTTGACCTGGAAAGTCCCACAGAACAACTGACACAAGATCAAGACGCTTCCGACGCGCAACAAGCCACAAATGCACCCGTCGATTCGCCGTTTGCCCAGATCGAAAGCGCCCCGGACGAAACCGACAAAACCGCCCAGCAGCAGGCTGCACCTGCCGTAGCGCAGGCCAAGAGCCCTCAGCATCGCGAGGTGCTCGTCGGCAAGGGCGACACGCTTTCCACGCTGTTCGAGAAGGTCGGCCTACCTGCCACTACGGTTAATGAGGTCTTGGCCAGCGATAAACAAGCCAAGCAATTCACCCAGCTCAAACGCGGTCAAAAACTCGAATTCGAACTGACCCCAGATGGCCAGCTGAACAACCTGCACAGCAACCTCAGCGACCTGGAAAGCATCACCCTGACCAAGGGTGCCAAGGGTTTCGCGTTCAATCGCATCACCACCAAGCCAGTGATGCGCTCCGCCTACGTACATGGCGTCATCAACAGCTCGCTGTCGCAATCGGCCGCCCGTGCCGGCTTGTCCCACAGCATGACCATGGACATGGCCAGCGTGTTTGGCTACGACATCGACTTCGCCCAGGACATCCGCCAGGGTGACGAATTCGACGTGATCTACGAGCAGAAAGTCGCCAACGGCAAAGTGGTCGGTACCGGCAATATCCTCTCCGCGCGCTTTACCAACCGCGGCAAGACCTACACCGCCGTGCGCTACACCAACAAACAAGGCAACAGCAGTTACTACACCGCTGATGGCAATAGCATGCGCAAGGCCTTTATCCGCACACCTGTGGATTTCGCCCGCATCAGCTCGCGCTTCTCCATGGGACGCAAGCACCCCATCCTGAACAAAATCCGCGCCCACAAAGGCGTCGACTATGCAGCGCCGCGCGGCACGCCCATCAAGGCCGCAGGCGACGGCAAGGTACTGTTGGCCGGACGTCGCGGCGGTTACGGCAACACCGTGATCATCCAGCACGGCAACACCTACCGCACGCTGTATGGCCACATGCAAGGCTTCGCCAAGGGCGTACAGACCGGCGGCAACGTGAAGCAGGGCCAGGTGATCGGCTATATCGGCACGACCGGCCTGTCCACCGGCCCACACTTGCACTATGAATTCCAGGTCAATGGCGTACACGTCGACCCGCTGGGCCAGAAACTGCCGATGGCCGACCCGATCGCCAAGGCCGAACGCGCGCGTTTCATGCAACAAAGCCAACCGCTGATGGCACGCATGGATCAGGAGCGCTCTACCCTGCTGGCTTCGGCGAAGCGCTAAGGTATGCCGCTCTATATAGGCGTGATGTCAGGGACCAGCCTCGATGGCCTGGATATCGCCCTGATCGAACAAGAGGCGGCGATCAAGCTGATCGCCACTCACTACATCCCCATGCCAGACAGCTTGCGCGCGGAGCTGCTTGGCCTGTGCGCCAGCGGCCCGGATGAGATCGCCCGCTCGGCAATGGCCCAGCAGCACTGGGTGACACTCGCCGCCCAGGGCATCCATGCCCTGCTCGACCAGCACAACCTCAAGCCCCAGGACATTCGCGCGATCGGCAGCCATGGGCAGACTATCCGCCATGAACCGGCACGCGGCTTCACCGTACAGATCGGCAACCCTGCCTTGCTCACCGAATTGACCGGCATCACCGTGGTCAGCGACTTCCGCAGCCGCGACGTTGCTGCAGGTGGCCAGGGTGCGCCGTTGGTACCGGCCTTTCATGAAGCACTGTTTGACGAACGCAGCGGGAATCGTGCGGTTTTGAATGTCGGAGGTTTCAGCAACCTCAGCCTGATCGAGACCGGCAAACCCGTAGCCGGCTTCGACTGCGGCCCGGGCAATGTCTTGCTGGATGCCTGGATTCATCAACAGCGCGGCGAACACTTTGATCGCGAGGGTCAATGGGCCGCCAGCGGCAAAGTCGTACCTCAGTTGCTCAACGCGCTGCTCAGTGACCCTTTTTTCTTGACCAAAGGCCCGAAAAGCACCGGGCGCGAAGTGTTCAACCTGGGATGGCTGCAACAACACCTGGCGCGCCTACCCGCCTTCGCCCCCCAGGACATCCAGGCCACGCTGCTGGAACTGACGGCCCTGACCATCGTCGAGGCCCTGCAAACCGCCCAACCCCAGACAAACACCCTGCTTGTCTGCGGCGGCGGCGCGCATAACCGCACGCTGATGAAGCGCCTGGCCACGCTACTGCCATCGACCCAGGTCAGCAGCACCGCCACCTGCGGCGTAGATCCCGATTGGGTCGAAGCCATGGCCTTTGCGTGGCTGGCCCATTGCTGCCTCGAAGGCATCGCCGCCAACCGCCCCAGCGTCACTGGCGCACGCGGGCTACGGGTGCTGGGCGCGATCTACCCCGCCTGACTGCCCGCCAGAATCCGCAGACAGCAAAACGCCGCTTGGCCGATCAAAGCCAAGCGGCGTTTTTATATCCGCTACCGATCAGATCGAGAACGAAGACCCGCAACCACACGTAGTCGTGGCATTAGGGTTCTTGATCACGAAACGCGAACCCTCCAGACCTTCCTGGTAATCCACCTCGGCGCCTGCCAGGTATTGGAAACTCATGGGGTCCACAACCAGGCTCACGCCCTCGCGCTCGACGATGGTGTCGTCATCGGCCACTTCTTCATCGAAGGTAAAACCGTACTGAAACCCTGAACAACC
Source organism: Pseudomonas sp. GV105 (assembly GCF_003058185.1). Taxonomy (NCBI): domain Bacteria; kingdom Pseudomonadati; phylum Pseudomonadota; class Gammaproteobacteria; order Pseudomonadales; family Pseudomonadaceae; genus Pseudomonas; species Pseudomonas sp. GV105. The sequence goes on along the minus strand of NZ_QBUF01000005.1, from coordinate 440,924 downwards.
GCCGCCCGTAACAAATACGCGCAGCTTCAAGCGATCATTACCCTCTTCATCGACCAGGCTCTTCACCTTGTGCGCAGCACCGTGGGTGAATTGCAAAGCCGTGGGGGTGAAGGACTCAACGCTCATGCTGATAATCTCCCGGCGTACCGCCGCCATATGCGTAATGGTCGGTATTATCCGCTTCTCCTAGAAAAGCGGTCAACTATTGTTACGGTATATCAATCTGCGCAGCCGCCATTAAAAACACAAAAGGCCCGATCGACGGGCCTTCTGCTTGGCGACCTGACAGCCTTACGGCAGCATGCCTGCGTGGGACAAGCCCAGCTTCTCATCCAGGCCGAACAGGATGTTCATGTTCTGCACCGCCTGGCCCGAAGCGCCCTTGACCAGATTGTCGATCACCGACAGCACCACCACCAGATCACCGTCCTGCGGCCGATGCACGGCAATCCGGCACACGTTGGCGCCGCGCACACTGCGGGTTTCCGGATGGCTGCCGGCCGGCATCACATCGACGAACGGCTCGTTGGCGTAACGCTTTTCAAACAGCGCCTGCAAATCCACCGAGCGATCCACCACCGTCGCATACAGTGTCGAGTGAATGCCACGGATCATCGGAGTCAGGTGCGGCACGAAGGTCAGCCCCACATCCTTACCGGCGGCGCGACGCAGCCCCTGACGGATTTCCGGCAGATGACGATGCCCTTTTACCGCGTAGGCCTTCATGCTTTCCGACGTCTCGGAGTACAGCGACCCCACCGCCGCCCCACGCCCGGCGCCGCTGACGCCCGACTTGCAGTCGGCAATCAAGCGCGAAACGTCGGCCAGCCCGGCTTCGAGCAATGGCAGGAAGCCCAACTGCGTCGCGGTCGGATAGCAACCCGGCACGGCGATCAGGCGCGCTTGCTTGATCTGCTCACGATTGACTTCCGGCAGGCCGTACACCGCCTCTTCCAACAGCTGCGGCGCGCCGTGTGGCTGGCCGTACCATTTGGCCCACTCGTCGGCATCCTGCAGGCGGAAGTCCGCCGACAGATCGATGACCTTGGTGCCCGCGGCCAGCAACTCGCCGGCCAGCGCATGGGCCACGCCGTGGGGGGTGGCAAAGAACACCACGTCACAGGCGCCGAGGGTCTTGATGTCCGGCACGCTGAACGCCAGGCCGTCGTAATGGCCTCGCAGGTTCGGGTACATATCGGCCACAGCCAGGCCGGCCTCGGATCGGGAAGTGATGACCACCACCTCAGCTTGCGGATGCTGAGCCAACAGACGCAGCAATTCGACACCGGTGTAACCCGTGCCGCCGACGATACCGACCTTGACCATAAACCTGCCCTCAAAGAACCCACTGGAAAGCCGTCGATAATAGGGGCCGCATTGTCCTGCGACAACCGCCAAGGTGACGTAAGGACGCATGAGCCACTACTATCTTCAGTTACCGTGAACCTGGGAATAACTAAAAATGCTTTATCTATGGGTCAAAGCCTTCCATATCGTCAGCATCGTGTGCTGGTTTGCCGGGCTGTTCTACCTGCCGCGCCTGTTCGTCTACCACGCCCAAAGCGAAGACACCGTCAGCAAGGAACGCTTCAGCGTCATGGAGCGCAAGCTGTATCGCGGCATCATGGGCCCGTCGATGCTTGCCACGCTGGTCTTCGGCATCTGGATGATCGCCCTCAACCCCGGCCTCTTCCATATGGGCGCCTGGCTCCACGTCAAGCTGACCCTGGTCGTTCTGCTGATCGGTTACCACCACATGTGCGGCGCACAGGTAAAACGCTTCGCCCGTGGCGAAAACACCCGCAGCCATGTCTTTTATCGCTGGTTCAATGAATTCCCGGTTCTGATATTGCTGGCTATCGTAATTCTGGTCGTGGTCAAACCGTTCTAACGTCAATGCCTCGGGGTACCTCCAATGTCGCTGCCCGCTTTGCTTGAACAACATCTGCGCCTGCCCGTCGTGGCCGCGCCGATGTTCCTGATTTCCAATCCGCAACTGGTCCTGGCGTGCTGCCGCAATGGCGTGGTCGGAAGTTTCCCGGCACTGAACCAGCGCGAAAGCAGTGGCTTCAAGGCCTGGCTGGAGGAAATCGAAGCGGGCCTGGCGCAGTTGAGCAACCCTGCGCCCTACGCCGTCAACCTCATCGTCCACCACAGCAACCCACGGTTGGAGGCAGACCTGGCGATCTGCGTCGAGCACAAGGTGCCGATCGTCATCACCAGCCTCGGCGCGGTGAAGGCGTTGGTCGATGCGGTACACAGCTACGGCGGCCTGGTCTTCCATGACGTCACCACTCGACGTCACGCCGAGAAAGCCGCCGAAGCCGGGGTGGACGGCCTGATCGCCGTGGCCGCCGGCGCCGGTGGCCATGCCGGCACCTGGAGCCCGTTCGCGTTGATCGCCGAGATTCGCCAGTTCTTCGACAAAACCCTGCTGCTGGCCGGCTGCCTCAACCACGGGCACGAGATCCTGGCCGCCCAGTTGCTGGGCGCGGACCTGGCGTATCTGGGCACGCGGTTTATCGCCACCGCCGAAAGCCACGCGCCGGATGCGTATAAAGAGATGCTGCTCACATCAGGCGCCGTCGACATCGTGCACACTGCCGCAGTGTCCGGCGTGCCCGCGAGCTTCATGCGCCAGAGCCTGGCAAACGCCGGTTTCGACCTGGCCGCCCTGCAAGGCAAAGGCGAAGTCAATTTCGGCGCCAAGCTCAAGCCGTTGAACGACGAGGCCAAGGCCTGGAAGACCGTATGGTCTGCCGGCCAGGGCGTCGGTGAGATCGATGATTTGCCCGGCGTCGATGAACTCGTTGCGCGCCTGGATGCCGAATACCGCGAAGCCCGCGAGAAGGCGGCACAGTTGCGCTGGCCGCGCTGATACACTTGCCGGACCCGCTCATTGAAGCGGGCCTGCCCCCCTCCCCTGTAACATGACAAGGATGCCCGCATGAGCGACAACCGTTTCAAGATTGTGTTTGATGGAGCCCTGCTCCCGGGTGTCGAAAGCACCACCGCTAAACTGAATCTCGCCGAATTGTTCAAAAGCAACGTTGAGGCCATCGAGAAGCTCTTTACCGGTCGCCCCGTCGCCCTCAAGCGCGACCTCGCGCGCCCCGATGCCGAAACCTACCTCACCGCGCTGAAGAACGCCGGGATCGACGCGCGTATCGAAGCCGAACAGCCCGTGGCCTTCAGCCTTGACGAAACCCACGAGACCGAGCCCTCTGCCCGCCCTGCCGCCTCCCCGTATGCACCACCGCGTGCCGCAGTGGGTGACGATTTGCCGGAGTACGCCGAGCTCAAGATCTTCACGATCCATGGCCGCATCGGTCGCCTGCGCTACCTGGCCTGGACGCTGGTACTCACCGTCGCGATGCTCGTCGCCTCGGGCATCCTCGCCACTGCCGGCTTCGCCGTGGCGACCGCTTCGCCGACGGCGGGCATCATCCTGGGCTCGCTGCTGGGTTTCGCGCTGTTCGTGGCGATTGTCTGGGTCAGCGTGCAAATCGGCGTGCAGCGTCTGCACGACCTGGGCTGGTCCGGCTGGCTGTACCTGCTGAACCTGGTGCCGCTGGTGAACAGCATTTTCCCGCTGCTGCTGCTGGTGTTGCCAGGTAACACCGGCGCCAACCAGTACGGTGCGCCGCCACCGCGCAACTCCACGGCAGTGAAAGTCCTGGCCTCCCTGTGGCTGGCATTTATTCCGTTGATGCTCATCATCTTGATGGCCTTGGGGATGAACGGCTACCTGGACCAACTCGAAAGCAACGTGGACAGCAGCTACGAAAGCAGCTCCATCACCTCCGATGAAGACGCCGATCAAAGCGTGATCGTCAATGAAGAAGACGTGCAAAGTGCTGACGACGCGGCCGAACCTGTAGACTCTCCAGAACAGTGAAAAAACGCCCGCCGCCTGTGATGCCTCTGTCACAGGTCCGGCGGCGTTGCGATGGAGAAAGGCATGACCCGTTACGCTCTGATCACCGGTGCCTCCAGCGGCATCGGCCTGGCCTTGGCCGAAGCACTGGCCCGGCGCGGCCGCAGCTTGATTCTGGTGGCCCGCCAGCGTGATCAGTTGGAAAGCATTGCAATCGAATTGACGCAACGCTTCGGCGTCGAGGTGCTGTTCCGCGCCTGCGACCTGGGTGAGCCGCTGCGTTTGTCCGGGTTCCTGTTGGAGCTTGAGGAAGGCGAGCGGCAGATCGACTTGCTGGTCAACTGCGCCGGCATGGGCACCAGCGGGCCGTTCCTGGCCCAGGACTGGATGACCGAGCAGGACCTGATCGAAGTCAACATCCTCGCCCTGACCCGTATGTGTCACGCCCTCGGCAATGCCATGGCCCTGCATGGCGGCGGGCAGATCCTCAACGTCGCCTCGATCGCCGCATTCCAGCCCGGCCCGTGGATGAGCAGTTACTACGCCAGCAAAGCCTATGTATTGCACTTCTCCGAAGGCCTGCGTGAAGAATTGAAAACCTGCGGTATCAAGGTCTCGGTGCTGTGCCCCGGCCCGACGCGCACGGCCTTCTTTGGCACGGCGCAAATGGACACCGCCAAGCTCGAGCGCAGCGCGCACTTGATGAGCCCGGAAGAAGTGGCGCTCTACACCGTGCGCGCCCTGGAAAAAAACCAAGCCATCATCATCCCCGGCCGCCGCAATCGCTGGCTCGCCTTCAGTCCGCGCTTGAGCCCACGCTGGCTGACCCGCAAGCTCGCCGGCGCGATCAACAAGGCCTATTGCCCGCGCTGAAGGCCTGAGTACACTCACCCTGCACATTCACCATGGAGAAACAGCTTTGGATACTCTGTTCACCAAGATCATCAACAGAGAAATACCCGCGAAGATCATCTATGAAGATGATCAGGTCCTCGCCTTCCACGATATCGCCCCACAAGCGCCGGTACATTTTCTGGTTATCCCGAAAAAACCGATCCGCACCCTGAACGATCTGACCGAAAGCGACAAAACCCTGGCTGGGCACATCCTGTTCACCGCTCAGCGCCTGGCCCTGGAACAGGGCTGCGAGAAGGGCTTTCGTGTGGTGATGAACTGCAATGAAGACGGTGGACAGACCGTTTACCATATCCACATGCATGTGCTGGGTCAGCGCCAGATGAACTGGCCGCCGGGCTGATACGCCTGACACACGGGTCGCCGGCCTCCCGCATGCGACCCCATGCCCTTGACTCAACGCAAACGCTTCGCCCTCTCTTGCGGTAAACTGGCCGCCGAGATTCTTCCCGGAGGTCAGCATGACTACCCAACGTCACTACTCGCCGATTGACCGTCTGTTGTTGCAAGCCGACACGGCCATACGCACGCTGCTGCCATTCAGCGGCCAGCCGTATCGCCCGTCGCCCGCCATCGTGCAGCCCGATGCACAGATGAACGAGACCGACACCCGCCACGTCGCCGGCCTGATGCGTATCAACCATACCGGCGAAGTCTGTGCCCAGGCGCTGTACCAGGGCCAGGCGCTGACCGCCAAGCTGCCGCAAGTGCGCGCAGCCATGGAGCATGCCGCCGAGGAAGAAATCGACCACCTGGCCTGGTGCGAGCAACGCATTCGCCAATTGGGCAGCCATCCCAGCGTGCTGAACCCGCTGTTCTATGGCCTGTCGTTTGGGATTGGCGCCGCAGCCGGCTTGATCAGCGACAAAGTCAGCCTGGGGTTTGTCGCGGCCACGGAACAGCAAGTATGCAAGCACCTGGATGAGCACCTGGAACAGTTACCGACCGAAGACGAAAAGTCCCGGGCGATTCTTGAACAGATGCGTATCGACGAAGAACACCACGCAGAAAGCGCACTGGACGCCGGTGGTTTCCGCTTCCCGGCGCCGGTGAGGTTTGGCATGAGCCTGATGGCCAAGGTCATGACCAAAAGCACCTACCGCATCTAACCTGCAAAAAAGGGCGCTATCAAAGCGCCCTGTCTTTATTGCCGACGAATCCCTGGATCAGCCCAACTCAATGATTTCGTAATCATGGGTAATGGCGACACCGGCCGCGCCCAGCATGATCGATGCCGAGCAATACTTCTCGGCCGACAGCTCGATGGCACGTTTGACCTGGGCTTCTTTCAGCGCCCGGCCCTTGACCACGAAATGCATATGGATCTTGGTGAACACCTTGGGATCTTCAGTCGCACGCTCGGCTTCGAGGAAGGCTTCGCAGCTTTCCACGGCCTGGCGGGACTTTTTCAGAATGCTGACCACGTCGAAATTGCTGCAACCGCCTACACCAAGCAGGAGCATTTCCATCGGGCGTACGCCCAGGTTGCGGCCACCGGCTTCCGGCGGACCGTCCATGACCACGACATGGCCACTGCCCGACTCACCGAGGAACATGGCTTCGCCCGCCCATTGGATGCGTGCCTTCATCGCCCAGACTCCACTGCTAAAAAAGGGTCGCCAGCTTAGCACACGACCCGCGGCCGGCAGCTTTTGCGCGTAAAGCCATCAATCGCCACAGTTACCCGGTAAATTGGCTAATCGAGTCACAATGTGTCTGGTAAGCTGGCGCCAAATGAATGGCGCATTGCCATCCTTTGTACAACGTGTATCAATGCAGATACAGCTGGATAAAAACAATTCCAACCACCCTGTGCAGTCTTTTTCGGGATACAACCATGGTTGCTTTTACTCCCATACCCAAGATCAAGAATCTCGACAGACTGCTGACGCATTGCCAGAGTCGTCGTTATCCGGCCAAGCACAACATCATCTGCGCAGGCGAACGCTCCGAAACACTGTTCTTCATTATCAAGGGCTCGGTCACCATCCTGATCGAGGATGAAGACGGCCGCGAGATGATCATTGCCTACCTCAATACCGGCGATTTCTTCGGCGAACTGGGGTTATTTGAACAAGCCGGCAAAGAACAGGAGCGCAGTGCCTGGGTGCGGACCAAAATCGAGAGCGAAGTGGCCGAGATCAGTTACACGAAGTTTCGTGAACTGACCCAGCACGATCCCGACATCCTTTATGCACTGAGCGGCCAGATTGCCCAGCGCCTGCGGGACACCACGCGCAAAGTCGGCGACCTGGCATTCTTTGATGTCACCGGCCGTGTGGCCCGCTGTCTGTTGGAGCTGTGCAAGCAGCCTGACGCGATGACTCACCCCGATGGTATGCAGATCAAAGTCACGCGCCAGGAGATCGGGCGCATTGTCGGTTGTTCACGGGAGATGGTCGGTCGCGTGCTCAAGGATCTGGAAGAACGCAACCTGGTAGACGTCAAAGGCAAGACGATGGTGGTGTTCGGCACCCGTTAAACCGGCAGGAAGCTGGCCAGCATCTGCCGGTACAACGCATCCAGCCGGCTGAGCGCGTCCGGTGCGGGGAAGGCTTCGTGCAGGGCGATATGGCTGTCGGCGCGAACGCGCTGTTCCAGGCCGCAGGCTTGATTGAAGCGATTGACCGCCGCGATCAGTTCTTCGCGATTGTTGTCCAGCAACAAGGCTCCGTGTACCAGCCCCACCGGACGGCCACCACTTTGGCGCCAGCGCTGGGCGGTGCCGACCATTTTGCGGCCATTGAGGTTGACGTTGTAGCGGCCGTCGCAGAACGCGCCGTCGATTTCGCCGACGGAAGCATCGCCGCCCAGTTCGATCAGCAAGTCACAGATCGGCTGGCACAAACGCAGGTAGCCGGTTTCGATGCGCCCCTGATCGCCTTCGCTGCGCGGCGGTGCGTAGACCAGGGCGATATTGACCGTGGCGTTTGATTGCGGCACCGGCTCGCCGCCGGTTTCGCGTAACAGCACCGGCCAGCCGGCCGCGGCTGACACTTGGCTGGCCACGTCAAACCCCGGCAGTCGGCTCAAGCGCCGCGGCATCACCAATGCCTGATCACTGGGCTGCCAGAACAGCAGGCCAAACGCCTGCTCCCCTGCACAAACAGCCGCCAGCAGGTTTTGCTCGGCAGCAAGCCCGGCTTCGACGCTCATCGACACTGGCTGGATCATCGAACACCTACCTCGCTGAATAAATACAAAACCCAATGTGAATGTGGGAGGGGGCTTGCCCCCGATGGCGGAGTGTCAGTCAGTACATCTATCAACTGATACACCGCCATCGGGGGCAAGCCCCCTCCCACATGTTGACCGCACTTCAAATACTGACCGCGGTTTGATCAATCCAGGGTCGAACCGCTGACTGCCACACCACGCTCCGGGAAGAACAGGCGTTGCAGTTCGGCGCCCGGGTTCTCGGCGCGCATGAAGGTCTCGCCCACCAGGAACGAATACACGTCGCTGATTTCCATCAGCTCCACGTCGGCGCGGTTAACGATGCCGCTTTCGGTAATCACCAGGCGGTCGCGCGGGATACGCGGCAGCAGGTCGAGGGTGTTTTCCAGGCTGACTTCGAAGGTGTGCAGGTTGCGGTTGTTGACCCCCACCAGCGGTGTGTCGAGGGTTTTCAGCGCACGTTCCAGCTCATCGCCGTCGTGGACTTCCACCAGCACGTCGAGGCCGACGCTTTTGGCCACGGCCGCCAGCTCGGCCATCTTCACGTCATCCAGCGCGGAGACGATCAGCAGCACACAGTCGGCGCCCAGGGCACGGGCTTCAACGATCTGGTATGGATCGATCATGAAGTCCTTGCGGATCACCGGCAACTTGCACGCGGCGCGGGCCTGTTGCAGGAACAGGTCGGAACCCTGGAAGAAATCGACATCAGTCAGCACGGAGAGGCAAGTCGCCCCGCCTCTCTCATAGCTGGCGGCGATGTCGGCCGGTACGAAGTTTTCGCGGATCACGCCTTTGCTTGGCGAGGCCTTCTTGATTTCAGCGATAACAGCCGGCTGCTTGAGCTTGGCCTGGGCGATCAAGGCCTTGGCGAAGCCACGCGGCGCATCGGCGATTTTCGCCTGGCTTTCCAGCTCGGCCAGGCTCACGCGGGCACGGCGTTCAGCGACTTCTTCGGCTTTGCGGGCCAGGATCTTTTCCAGAACGGTCGGCACACTCATCCTTCATTCTCCATCTTGAACACCGCAGTAAAGGCCCCCAGTTCTTCGAGCTTCTCGCGGGCAAGGCCGGTGTGCAATGCATCATGCGCGAGGGCCACGCCTTCGTTAAGACTATAGGCGTGATCGGCGGCATAAAGCGCGGCACCGGCATTGAGCACAATCATTTCGGCGGCTTTCTGGCCGTTTTCGGTCTTGCGACGCCCCAATGCGTCCTGAATCAGCGCCAGGGAGTCCGCCGGGCTTTCCACTGCCAGGCCGTGCAGGCTCTGGCTCTTCATGCCGAGATCTTCAGGCTCGACCCAATATTCGGTGATCTGATCATTCTTCAGCTCCGCCACAAAGGTCGGCGCCGCCAGGCTGAATTCGTCCAGGCCGTCTTTGGAATGCACCACCAGCACATGCTTGCTGCCCAGGCGCTGCAACACTTCGGCCAACGGCCGGCACAACGCCTGGCTGAACACGCCGACTACCTGATGCTTCACACCGGCCGGATTCGTAAGCGGGCCGAGCATGTTGAACAGGGTGCGCAGGCCGAGATCCTTGCGCGGGCCGGCGGCGTGTTTCATCGCGCCGTGGTGGGACTGCGCAAACATGAAGCCAATGCCCACGTTGTCGATGCAGCGCGCCACTTGTACGGGGGTCAGGTTCAGGTAGATCCCGGCCGCTTCGAGCAGATCCGCGCTGCCGCTTTTGCCGGACACCGCTCGGTTGCCGTGTTTGGCCACGGTGCAACCCGCCGCCGCGACCACGAAGGAGGCCGCCGTGGACACGTTGAAAATATTCGCACCGTCACCGCCGGTGCCGACCACGTCGACCACGCCGTCGAGGGTCTTGAGCTCGACCTTGTCTGCCAGCTCGCGCATCACCGACACGGCGCCGACGATTTCGTCGATGCTCTCGCTCTTCATACGCATCGCCATCATGAACGCGCCGATCTGCGCGTCGGTGCATTGACCGGTCATGATCTCACGCATCACATCGCTCATTTCCGCGGTGCTCAGGTCCAGATGGCCGACGATACGGCTCAGGGCAGTCTTGATATCCATGAAAAGTCCTTAGCGCGTGCCGCCGCTCTGCTTGAGAAAGTTGGCGAACAGCTCGTAGCCCTGCTCGGTCAGGATCGACTCGGGGTGAAACTGCACCCCTTCGATGTTCAGTGTCTTGTGGCGCAAGCCCATGATCTCGTCGACCGAGCCGTCTTCCAGCTGGGTCCAGGCGGTCAATTCCAGGCAGTCGGGCAGGGTTTCGCGCTTGACCACCAGCGAATGGTAGCGCGTCACGGTGACCGGCAGGTTGAGGCCTTCGAACACACCAAGGTTGTTATGGAACACCGGGCTGGTCTTGCCGTGCATCACTTGGCGCGCCCGCACCACCTCACCGCCAAACGCCTGGCCGATGGACTGGTGGCCCAGGCACACGCCGAGGATCGGCAGCTTGCCGGCGAAGTATTTGATCGCCTCCAGGGAGATGCCCGCCTCGGTCGGCGTGCAGGGCCCCGGCGAAACCACAATGCGCTCCGGGTTCAGGGCGGCGATTTCGGCGACGGTCAGTTCGTCGTTGCGCACCACCTTGACCTCGGCACCAAGCTCGCCCAGGTACTGCACAACGTTGTAGGTAAAGGAGTCGTAGTTATCAATCATCAGCAACATGGGGGAAACCTCAAGAATTCTTAGCCCTGGGGGGTCTGTTCAGCCAACGCCACTGCACGGAACATGGCGCGGCGCTTGTTCAGGGTTTCTTCCCATTCGAGGGCCGGCACCGAGTCGGCGACGATCCCGCCACCGGCCTGCACATGCAGTTCCCCGTCCTTGATCACTGCCGTGCGAATCGCAATGGCGGTGTCCATGTTGCCGTTCCAGGCGAAATAGCCCACGGCGCCGCCGTAGACACCGCGCTTGACCGGCTCGAGCTCGTCGATGATCTCCATCGCGCGAATCTTCGGCGCGCCCGACAAGGTGCCCGCCGGCAGAATCGCCCGCAGCGCGTCCATCGCGGTCAGGCCGGCCTTCAATTCGCCAGTGACGTTGGAGACGATGTGCATCACGTTGGAGTAGCGCTCGATGACCATCTTCTCCGTCAACTTCACCGAACCGATTTCCGAGACGCGCCCGGTGTCATTGCGGCCCAGGTCGATCAGCATGAGGTGCTCGGCGATTTCCTTGTCGTCGCTGAGCAGCTCTTCTTCGAGCGCCAGGTCCGCTTCCTCGGTCGCGCCACGCGGGCGGGTACCGGCGATCGGGCGCACGGTGATCAGGTTGTCTTCGACGCGCACCAGCACTTCCGGCGAACTGCCGACGACGTGGAAGTCGCCGAAGTTGAAGAAGTACATGTACGGCGTCGGGTTGAAGCAACGCAGCGCGCGGTACAGGTCGATCGGCGCGGCCTTGAAGTCGATGGACATGCGTTGCGACGGCACCACCTGCATGCAGTCGCCGGCGAGGATGTATTCCTTGATGGTATCGACCGCCCGCTCGTAGTCATCCTGGGTAAAGCTGGAGCGGAACACCGGGTCGGCCGCCGGCGGACGGCGCAGGTCCAGGCCGCGACGCGGGGTGATCGGCTGGCGCAGTTTTTCCAGCAGGGCTTCGAGGCTGGCCAGGCCTTGCTCGAACGCATCGCTCTGGGCGGGGTCGGCCAGCACGATTGCATGCATCTTGCCGGCGAGGTTGTCGAACACCACCACGGCGTCGGAGACCATCAGCAGAATGTCCGGAACGCCCAATGGATCGGGGTTCGGGCATTTACCCAGGCGTTTTTCCACATAACGCACGCAGTCGTAGCCGAAATACCCGACCAGGCCGCCGTTGAAACGCGGCAGCCCAGGGATGGTCGGCACGTTGTAGCGCGCCTTGAAGGTTTCGACGAAGGCCAGTGGGTCTTCGACGTCATGGCTTTCGATCTCGACGCCGTCATGGGTGATGCTGACGTGATGGTCGTACACGCGCATGACGGTGCGGCACGGCAGGCCGATGATCGAGTAACGGCCCCACTTCTCGCCGCCCTGTACCGATTCGAGCAGGTAAGAGTTGGGCGCGTCGGCCAGCTTCAGGTAGATCGACAGCGGCGTGTCGAAGTCGGCCAGGGTTTCGCAGGCCAGGGGGATACGGTTGTAGCCGGCAGCGGCCAAGCGCAGGAATTCTTCGCGGATCATGAGGTGCCTCGTGGCATGAGGGTCTAACGGTCAGGTGTGCAAACGTGCCGCAGCGCGGCCAGGATTCAGTCAGGCGCGCCAACGCCAGCGGGCCAGGGCCTTGATAACTTTCATCCAGAGTTTGCGAGTGACTACCACGATGGTATTTCCAGAAGGGGATGGATCGGTGTCGGCCAACGTTATCTCAGCGCCCGCTCCCAAGCAACCGGGGATTAGTCGGCGCAGGTCATCAATTACCAGCGCGGGCGACTCTTCGGCGATCGGCCGACCGTGGTTATAGCCGTAACTCAAGGCCACGCACTGCACGCCCGCCGCCTTGGCCGCCAGCACATCGCTGCGCGAATCGCCGACAAACAACGACTGGGACGCCGGGATATTGGCCATTTTCATCACGAAAAACAGCGCCGCCGGGTCGGGTTTCTTCTGCGGCAAGGTATCGCCACCGATGATCCAGCGGAAATAACGGCCGATTTTCATCTGGTCCAGCAACGGCGCGACGAAGCGCTCCGGCTTGTTGGTGATCAGGGCCATTTCCACGCCCTGCTTGCTCAGCCATTTGAGGGTGTCGCGCACGCCGGGGTACACCACGGTCAGTTCGTGGTGGTCTTCATAGGCGAGGTTGAACAATTCCAGGGCATGTTCGGCCTCGACATCATCGACCCCCTCGGCCTCGATGTGGTTGGCCAGCGCCCGGCGTACCAGTACTTGTGCGCCGTTGCCGACCCATTTGCGCACCGACTCGATGCCGACCGGCTTGCGCCCCAGCTTGAGCAGCATCTCGTCCACCGCCGCCGCCAGGTCCGGCACCGAGTCGATCAACGTACCGTCCAGATCGAACATCACCAGCCGTGGCAGTTTGCCGGGGAACAGCCGCTCGAAGCCGCTCATGGACGCGCCAGCGCCAGTTCCGCACGCATCTTGGCGATGACGTCCTGGTAGTTCGGCGCATTGAAGATCGCCGAGCCGGCGACAAAGGTGTCGGCGCCGGCGGCAGCGATTTCGCGGATATTGTTGACGTTGACCCCGCCGTCGATTTCCAGGCGGATCTCACGCCCCGAGGCATCGATCAGCGCACGGGCTTCGCGCAGCTTGTCGAGGGTGCCGGGGATGAACTTCTGCCCGCCGAAACCTGGGTTGACGCTCATCAGCAGCACCATGTCGACTTTGTCCATCACGTACTTGAGCACGTCTAGCGGGGTGGCCGGGTTGAACACCAGGCCCGCCTTGCAGCCGCCTTCGCGGATCAGTTGCAGGGTGCGGTCGACGTGCAGCGAGGCTTCCGGGTGGAAGGTGATGTAAGTCGCGCCCGCTTCAATGAAGTCCCCGACGATGCGGTCTACCGGGCTGACCATCAGGTGCGCGTCGATCGGCGCGGTGACACCGTACTTGCGCAACGCCGCGCAAACCATCGGGCCGATGGTCAGGTTGGGGACGTAGTGGTTGTCCATGACATCGAAGTGGACGAAGTCGGCACCGGCGGCCAACACGTTGTCCACTTCCTCACCCAGACGGGCGAAGTCGGCGGAGAGAATCGATGGAGCGATAACGAAGGGCTGCATGACGCACCTTTTTTGAGCTAAATCACAATGGCGCGCATTGTATACCTCATGCTTTGCCCAGCGCACCGTGACCTAACTCAACGGCTAGTACGCCGCCCGATAGATTTTCTCGATATCGGCAGCGCTGAGTTGGCGCGGATTGTTGCACATCAGGCGCTCGATGCCCGCCGCTTCCACGGCCATGGCCGCGAGGGCGTCTTCGGGGATACCGAAGCTGCGCAGGCCCGATGGGATCTCCACCGCGGCGCACAGTCGCGTCATCGCCTCGACCGCCTGGTCGGCGGCTTCATTGACGCTCAGGCCGGTGACATTCACGCCCATGGCCTGGGCAATGTCCTGCATGCGTTCGACACACGCCAGCTTGTTCCAGTGCATGACATACGGCAGCAACAGCGCATTGCTCACGCCATGGGCGATATTGAAGCGCCCGCCCAGCGGATACGCCAACGCATGCACCGCGCCGACCCCGGCGTTACCGAACGCCATCCCGGCCATCAGGCTGGCGGTGGCCATGTCGTCGCGGGCCTGCAGGTTGGCCGGGTTGGCGTAAGCCTTGGGCAACGCCTTGGCAATCAGCTTGATCGCGCCGATGGCCAAGGCATCGGTAATCGGCGAGGCGTTCAGCGACAGGTAGGACTCAATGGCATGCACCAGCGCATCCACGCCACTGGCGGCGGTGACGCTGCGCGGGCAGGTCAGGGTCATCTGCGGGCTGATGAGTGCGACGTCCGGCAGCAGGAAGTCACTGACGATGCCCTTTTTCAGTTGCGCGGCCTTGTCGGAGAGGATCGCGACGTTGGTCACTTCCGAGCCGGTGCCGGCCGTCGTGGGAATGGCGATCAGCGGCGGGCCCTTGCGCGGCACCTGATCGACACCGAACAGGTCCGCCAGCGCGCCGTGGTATCCGGCATAGGCCGCCACGCTCTTGGCGATATCGATCGCACTGCCGCCGCCCAGGCCGATCAGGCCGTCATGCCCGCCTTCGCGGTAGGCGCGCATGCAATCTTCGACAATGGCGATTTCCGGGTCGGGCAGCACCCGGTCGAAGATCTCGTAGGAGCGCTCGCCCAAATGCGCCAGCGCCAGCGCCACGGTGCCGGACCTGACCAGCGCGGCATCGGTGACGATCAGCGGGTTGTCGACATCCAGCCGCGTCAACTCTGCGGCCAATTGCTCGATGGCGCCGGCGCCAGTCAACAGTTTGTGGGCGATCTTGAATGAGGAAGTACTCATGTGCGCGGCCTCTTGTCGATTGTGGGCTGGCACAAGAGTAGCTGACGGAGATCGGTTGTCTTCCATTCAACAGCTGAATGGTCACAGAACCGATTGTGGGAGGGGGCTTGCCCCCTCCCACATTTAGACCTGGGCGGTGCGCAACTTCTCGCTACGGCCGCGCAGCCATTCCAGGGTCAGCAGCAGCAACACCGAGAAAGCAATCAGCAAGGTCGCCGCGGCGGCAATCGTCGGGCTGAGGTTTTCGCGGATACCGCTGAACATCTGGCGCGGCAGGGTCGCTTGCTCGGGGCCGGCGAGGAACAGCGTCACCACCACTTCGTCGAACGAGGTGGCAAACGCGAACAGCGCCCCGGAAATCACCCCCGGCGCGATCAGCGGCAAGGTCACCCGGCGAAACGCGGTCAACGGCGATGCCCCCAGGCTGGCCGCTGCCCGCACCAGGTTATGGTTGAAACCCTGCAAGGTCGCGGACACCGTGATGATCACAAACGGCACGCCCAATACGGCGTGGACCACAATCAGCGAAAAGAAACTGTTACCCAGCCCCAGCGGCGCGAAGAACAGGTAACTGGCCACGCCGATGATCACCACCGGCACCACCATCGGCGAAATCACCAGGGCCATCACCAGCGCCTTGCCGGGGAAATGCCCACGGGTCAGGCCGATCGCCGCCAACGTGCCGAACACCATGGCCAGCACGGTGGCCGCCGGGGCGACGATGACGCTGTTCTTCAGCGCCCGCATCCATTCGGCCGAGGCGAAAAAGTCCTGGTACCAGTGCAGCGAGAAGCCTTGCAGCGGGTACACCAGGAAGCTGCCGCTGTTGAACGACAGCGGGATGATCACCAGCACAGGCAGAATCAGGAACAGCAGGATCAAGCCGCAGAGGATCCGCAAGCTGTAGAACCACACCCGCTCCACGGGCGACATATAAGGGCTCAGCATCGCAAGGTCTCCTTAGCTCAGGCGCAGGCGGCTGGCGCCCACCAGCCGGTTGTAGATCAGGTACAGCAGCACGGTGGCCAGCAGCAGCAAGCCGCCCAACGCGGTCGCCATGCCCCAGTTGATGCTGGTGTTGGTGTAGAAGGCCACGAAGTAGCTGACCATCTGGTCGTTCGGGCTGCCCAGCAAGGCTGGGGTGATGTAGTAACCAATCGCCAGGATGAACACCAGCAGGCAGCCTGCGCCCACACCGGCGTAGGTTTGCGGGAAGTACACGCGCCAGAAGCTGGCGAATGGGTGACAGCCCAGGGAAATCGCGGCGCGCATGTAGGTCGGCGAGATGCCTTTCATCACGCTGTAGATCGGCAGAATCATGAACGGCAGCAGGATATGCACCATGGAGATGTAGACCCCGGTGCGGTTGAACACCAGCTCCAGCGGCTTATCGATCAGGCCCATGCCCATCAGCGCGCTGTTGATCAGGCCACCGGACTGCAGCAGCACGATCCACGCCGCCACGCGCACCAGGATCGAGGTCCAGAACGGCAGCAGCACCAGAATCATCAGCAGGTTGCTTTGCCGTGCCGGCAGGTTCGCCAGCAGGTAGGCCAGCGGATAGGCCAACAGCAGGCAGACAAAAGTGATCACCAGGCCCATCCAGAAGGTACGGGCGAAGATGTCCAGGTAGATCGCCTGGTCCGGCGTGGCCGGGGCCACTTCGCCGAGGTCGTCGATGCGGTGATCGACGGCCGCCAGCAGGTAGTACGGCGTCAGGCTGCTGGTATTGCGCCGGATCGCCTGCCAGTACGCCGGGTCGCCCCAGCGTTCGTCGAGGGTTTCCAGCGCTTCTTTATAAGAGGCCGGCGCTTCGGTAAACGGCAGCGCCCGCGCGGTTTTGGTCAGCAGGCTGCGATAGCCGGCCAGTTCCATGTTCAAGCGTTTCGACAGATCGCCGAGGGTCTGGTTCTTGCGCGCTTCGCCAAGGTCTTCGCTGAGCGCCTGGTACACCGGCTCGCCAGGCAAGCCGCGACCGTCCCAGGTCTTCACCGCCACCACCGTGCGCGGCAGGCCGCCCACGACTTCCGGGTTGCCGACACTTTTGTACAACAGCGCAACGATCGGCACCAGGAACACCAGCAGCAAAAACAGCACCAGCGGCGCAATCAAGGCCTGCGCCTTCCAGCGATTAAGCCGCTCGGCACGCGCCAGGCGCTGCTTGAGGGTGGGGCTGTTGACCTCGGTCGAGGGAACGGCGATGGCCATGGCTAACTCCGAAACTTGAAAATGAATGCACTCTGCCAAACGCAGCAGATCCCCTGTGAGAGGGGGCAAGCCCCCTCCCACATGGAGTTACTTGGCAGCCCAGGAATTGAAGCGCTGCTCAAGTTGCTCGCCGTTATCCGCCCAGAAGCTCACATCGATCTGCACCTGGTTGGCGATGTTCTCAGGCGTGGTCGGCATGTCTTTGAGCACGTCCTTGGCCAGCAACGGTACGGCTTGGGTGTTGGCCGGGCCGTAAGCGATGTTTTCCGAGTAGATCTTCTGCTGCTGCGGCTGCACCGAGAAGGCGATGAACTTCTTCGCCGCTTCTGCGCGATCCTTGGCCAAGCCTTTTGGAATAGCCCACGCGTCGAAGTCGTAGATGCCACCGTTCCAGACCACTTTCAGGTTGCTCTCTTTCTGTACGGCAGCGATGCGACCGTTGTAGGCCGAGCTCATCACTACGTCACCCGAGGCGAGGTACTGCGGCGGTTGCGCGCCGGCTTCCCACCACTGGATCGACGGCTTGAGTTCGTCGAGCTTTTTGAACGCACGGTCCTGGCCGTCTTTGCCGGCCAGCACTTTGTACACATCCTTCGGCGCCACGCCGTCAGCCATCAATGCGAATTCGAGGGTGTATTTGGCACCCTTGCGCAGGCCGCGCTTGCCAGGGAATTTCTTGGTGTCCCAGAAGTCCGCCCAACTGGTCGGCGCGCTGCTCAGCTTGTCAGCGTTGTAGGCGAGTACGGTCGACCACACGAAGAAGCCCACGCCGCATGGCTGGATCGCGCCTTTGACGTAGTCAGCGCTGTTGCCGAACAGTTTCGGGTCCAGCGGCTCGAACATGTCTTCGTCGCAACCACGGGACAGTTCCGGCGACTCCACTTCCACCAGGTCCCAGGACACGCTCTTGGTGTCGACCATGGCTTTGATCTTGGCCATCTCACCGTTGTACTCGCCGGCGACGATTTTGCCGTTGCCTGCACTTTCCCACGGTGCATAGAAAGCCTTGACCTGTGCGGCCTTGTTCGCGCCACCAAAGGACACGACCGTCAGATCCGGGCCGGCCATGGCCTGGGTCGCGCCGATCAAGCCGATCGCCAGTGCGGAATACTTAAGGGATCTCAACATTGTTGTTCTCTCCACGTGCAGGGTTGGTGAAGCCATGGGGGCGATTATTTCGCCTCTAGAAGTGGGTCGAGTGCGCGAACGTGCTCGACTTGCCAGCCAATCGGTACCACGTCGCCGACCGCCAGTGCCGGGTCCAGCTCGGCGATCGGTTGTTTCACAAAAAAATCAGTCATGCCGCAGACTTCCAGGCGCACGCGCACGTGGTCGCCCAGGTAGACAAATTCCGCTACTCGCCCAGAGAAGCGGTTCACGCAACGTTCGCTGGAGCCATTGAGGCTGACGCGCTCAGGCCGCACCGACAAGGTCACCGGGCCGCCAACCTGGCCGACGTTCACCGCCAGCGCCTCGACTTTCTCGCCGCGCGCCAGTTCCACCACGCAGCGGTCGCCGGTGTGGCTGTGCAGGCGACCGTTGAGGCGGTTGTTTTCGCCGATGAAGTTGGCGACGAAGGTATTTTTCGGCTCTTCGTACAGGGTACGCGGCGCCGCGATCTGCTGGATCTCGCCCTGATGGAACACGGCCACCCGGTCGGACATGGTCAAGGCTTCGCCCTGGTCGTGGGTCACATACACCACGGTCACGCCGAGGCGTTGGTGCAGGTGCTTGATCTCCATCTGCATGTGTTCGCGCAATTGCTTGTCGAGGGCGCCGAGGGGTTCGTCCATCAGCACCAGCTGCGGTTCGAACACCAGCGCCCGGGCCAACGCCACACGCTGTTGCTGGCCGCCGGAGAGTTGCGCCGGGTAGCGTTGGGCGAAGGCGTCGAGCTGGACCATACTCAGCACGCGCTTGACCCGCTCGCTGATATCGGTCTTGCTCAACCCTCGCACCGACAGGGGAAACGCCAGGTTCTCGGCCACGGTCATGTGCGGGAACAACGCGTAGTTCTGGAACACCATGCCGATATCGCGCTTGTGCGGCGGCACGTGGTTGATGGCACGCCCGGCCAGCTGGATTTCGCCGGCAGTCGGCGTTTCGAAGCCGGCCAGCATCATCAGGCTGGTGGTCTTACCCGAACCCGACGGCCCTAGCAGGGTGAGGAACTCGCCCTTGCGAATCTCCAGGTTGAGGTCTTTGACGATCAGGTTCTCGCCGTCGTAGCTCTTCTGCACGCCACGAAAGCTGACCAGCACATCATTTGAATCCGCCTCGCTCATACCCGCACCTTTGTATTTTGGACTGCTGTGGCACAAGCGTAGTCCAGGGGCGGGGCCCCGGAAATCGGGGGCCAGGAGAGAATCACATCAGCCGGATGGAAGGTTGGGGGTAGGGAACGCCCTACAGCGATGGCGGGGATAGAACAGCGCCGCTATGAGCGCCAGCCTGCAAGCGCCGAGAACGGGCAAATGGCGCTCTGAAGGAGGTCGCAAACAGGCATGTCGTCAGAGCAGCTTGTGCTCCATGGCGTACTTCACCAGTTCGGCCAGGGAGGTGATATTGAGCTTTTGCATCAGGCGTGCCTTATGGGTGCTGATGGTCTTGCTGCTCAACGCCAGTTGCTGGGCGATGTCGTTGACGTTGGCGCCCTGGGCCAGGCGTTCGAACACCGAGAACTCGCGCTCCGACAGCAGCGAATGCAAAGGTCGCGAATCGGTCAGGCCGACCTCGAAGACCATGCGATCGGCCAGGTCCGGGTCGATATAGCGCCCGCCAGCCGCGACCTTGCGAATCGCCATCAAGAGCAGGGCCGGGTCGCTGTCCTTGGTGGCATAACCGGCCGCGCCTACCTTCAAGGCCCGCGCGGCCATCTGCGCTTCATCGTGCATCGACAGCACCAGGATCGCCGGCGGATTGCTCAGCGCACGAATCCGCGCGATGGCTTCCAGGCCGTTGACGCCAGGCATCGAGATATCCAGCAACACCACCTCGCAAGGCACATGGCGCAAGGTCTCCAGCAACTGCTCGCCATTGCCCGCCTCGCCCACCACCAGCAAGTCTTTGGCCAGGCCGATCAATTGCTTGATGCCTTCACGCACGATGGTGTGGTCTTCGGCTACCAGTACACGGATCACAGGGGTTTCCTCTTATTGTTATGCATCCAATGGCACCGTCACACTCAGGGTGGTGCCCTCCCCCGGCTGGCTGTCCAGGTTCAACTGCCCGCCCATGATCAGCACGCGCTCACGCATGCCGACCAGGCCGAACGACACCGGGCGCCCCTTGGCCTCGATGAAACCGACGCCGTCGTCGCTGATGGTCAGCCGCAGTTGCTTGCCCTCCACCGCCAGGGTCAGCTCGACAGTATGCGCCTGGGCATGGCGCATCACATTGGTCAGCGCCTCCTGCAGGATACGGAACAGGCCGATGGCCTTGGCATCGCTCAAGGCCGGCAGGTTATCCGGGACTTGCACCAGGCAGGGAATCTGCGTGCGCGCTTCGAAGCGCCGCGCCTGCCACTCGATGGCCGAGGCGATCCCGGCGTCGAGAATTGGCGGGCGCAACGCCGTAGCCACATCGCGCACCAATTGAAACAGTTGGGCGATCAGGCGTTTCATGCTGTTCAAGCGCTCGTTCAGGCCAGGGTCCAGTTGCGCATAGGCCAGCTCGCACATGGAGGTTTCCAGCTTGAGTACGGTGAGCATTTGCCCGAGTTCGTCGTGTACTTCGCGGGCGATGCGCGCCTTTTCTTCTTCACGCACGGTTTCCAGGTGCGCCGACAGTTCGCGCAACTGCGCTTCGCTTTGCAGCAACGCAGCCACATAACGGCGACGCTCGGTGACGTCATTGAGGTAGACCACCAGGTATTCGCCGTCGGCAAACCGCAAAAAGCTCAACGACACTTCGGCCGGCAGGATGCTGCCGTCTGCGCGCAGGCAGTCGGCGGCGAAATGCTGCGGACCCTCGTCGCTGGCACGCGCGCGTTTCCACAGGTTCAGCCAACGGTCCATGCTCAGGCTCGGGTCGAAATCGGCCAGCGGACGCTCGATCAGCGCGCCGGGGCCATAACCGAGCATGGTTTCCGCCGCCAGGTTGGCGTAGCGCACATGGCTGTCCCAATTGACCCAGAGGATGCCGACGGTACTTTGATCGATGGAAAACTGCGTCAGGCGCAGCGCTTCGGCACCGGCGGCGCGCGCGGCGCTTTCTTCGCGAGCGGCGAGCAGGTTGTGTTCCAGCACTCGTTGCTGGCGACGCTGCCAGAACACCACCGCCAGGCTGGCGAGCAGCAGCAACCCCAGCAGCAGGCTGAGGTTTTGCCACAGGCCGGGAGACTCGGACAGACGCGGGTATTTGGGTTGCAGCCAGCGGTTGTGCAACTGGTCCAGATCGCGGGCGGGGATGGCGCGCAACGCGCTTTCCATGATGCCGGACAGTTCCGGCCAGTCGCGGCGGGTCGCCACCCGCAGCAATTGCGGCAGGCCGATATCGCCGACCACCGCCAGCCCGGAGAACTCAGGCTCGCCCGACAAGCGGCTCAGTTGCGCCTCATCCACCACGGCGTAACGCGCCTGCTGACTGACCAGCAACTGCAAGGCCTGGCGCTCCATGGGCACGCCTTGCAGGTTGAGACCGGGATAGGTGCTGCGCAGGTAATCGGCCACGGCGCTGGGCATACGCACGGCGACGCGGGAATGTTCGTCGAGTTTTTCCAATTCCACCGCACCGCCGCCCTCACGCACACCGACGATACGCTGGGGCACGCGCATGTACGGGTCGGTGAACAACCACAGGCGCAAACCGGCCGGGGTTTGCTGCAGGCCGGGGGCGATGTCCACCTCGCCGTCGCGCAGGGCGGCTTCCAGTTGCTCCTGAGTGGGGAAATTGCGCCACGTCAGCTCGATGTTCAGGGCCTTGGCCAGCCATTGCATCAACTCGACATTGGCCCCCGACAAACGCTGCAGGCGCCGGTCGTATTGCGCATACGGCGCCTGCAAGACCAGTCCCACCCGCAACTCCGGGTGCTGCGCCAGCCATTCGCGTTGCGGCACAGAGAGCTGCGCTTGTGCAGCGACAGGCACGGGCGCAGCCCCCGCCATCAAGGCAAAGCACATACAGCCGATAACCAGCAGACAGCGAAAACCCATGATCCACGTCTCACATCACTGACAAATACTGACCAACCCATTAGGCTGCTGGAATCACTTCTGGCCGGGAATTAACGATGCCCTATCGAAACCGTTCGGCACTGCCAGCATTGTGCCTGTCACTCCTCTTTACCGCCGTCTTTTCTGCCCAGGCCGCCGACGCGCCTGCGCCGGTTGCGGAAAAACCGCTCGAACGCCAGCCCCTGCCGGAGCGGAGCCGGGAAGAAGCCAGCGCCCTCGAACGCCAGATCCCACGCGAAGAACAGCAACAGCTGCAGGCCGGCAGCGATTCATTCCTGGCCTTGTGGAAACCGGCCAACAGCGCCGAAGCCGAAGGCGTGGTGATTATCGTACCTGGCGCGGGTGAAAATGCTGACTGGCCGCAAGCAATTGCACCATTGCGGCGTAAATTGCCGGATGCCGGCTGGGGCACCCTCAGTCTGTCACTGCCGGACGTGAACCTGGACACCTTGCCACCACGGGTGATCGAAGCGCCCAACGCGGCCGTCGACACCAGCAGCAAAGACGGCAGCACCGCCGCCAAACCGATCGAGCAAGCCGCCAGCGCGGAAGCCGAAGGCACCGACCCGGCCGTGGTGCCGGGCGCGGACGAACAGGACAAGACCGATGCCAAGCGCATCTTCGAGCGCATCGATGCCGCCGTCGCTTTCGCCCAGACCCAAGGCGCCCGCAGCGTGGTGCTGCTTGGCCATGGCAGCGGCGCCTGGTGGGCCGCGCGGTACTTGAGCGAGAAACAACCGAGCCAGGTGCAGAAGCTGGTGATGGTGGCGGGCAAGGCCCCCGTGGGTCGCCAACCGGACCTGCAACAACTCGCCCCGGGCTTGAAAGTCCCCACGGCGGATGTCTTCTACCAGGACCTCGCCCAGGACCGGAACACCGCACGGGAGCGCGCCCAAGCCGCCAAACGCTTGAAGAATGGCGGCTACAAGCAAGTGTCGCTCAAAACCTTGCCCGGCAACAGTTCGGCCGAGCAGGAGCAGTTGTATCGGCGGGTGCGCGGGTGGTTGAGCCCAGAGCCAAAAGACAGCTGACCGCCAGCACCCAAATGGGATGACTAGCGGAAATCCCGCCGCTCGCGAATCAACGTATAGGCGTTATGCAGTTCGCGGGTTCGCTCGGTGGCCTCACGCACTTGCGCGGGGCTGGCGCCGCTACCGGCGATCTTGTCTGGATGGTGGCGGCTGAGCAGGCGGCGGTAGGCGCGCTTGATCGCCGAGGGCTCGGTGGTGCTGGTCACCCCCAGAATCCGCAACGCCTCCTGATACGCGGCGCCACGGCTGGCCACCGGCTTGCGCTCCGGCGCGTAATCGGCGGCCAGCGCCTGAAGCTGTTGCGGCGTCCAGCCCAACCACTTGCCCCACAAGTTGATCAGGTCACGCTCGGCATCATCCGCGCGGCCATCCGCCCAGGCCATGCGCCAACAGGCGCGCAACACGCCTTCTGACGCATGGGGCTGGGACTTGAGGACGCGCAGGTAGGCGCGCACCCGGTCAGAGCCGGATTTACCGCGGTTGAACGCCGCAATCGCCCGACGCTGGGCCGGTTCGGTCATGTCCAGCGCGCGCATTTCCTGGCGTGCCTGCTGGATATGCCCGTCCGCCACGCGGCCATTGCTTTTGGCCAGGCGGCCCAGCAGCACAAACAACAGTTCGTCATTGCGCAACGCCGGACGTCCGCCCAGGCGCTCACGCAACTGTGCCCAGCTGTGCAGTTGCAGGCGGCGATCCAGCGCCTGCCCGAGCAAGGCTCCCAACAAGGCACCCGGAATACTGGCAATGGCAAAGCCAGCCCCGGCGCCGATCAGCGTCCCAGGCCACAACATCTTAGCGCCCCGCTGTCAGCAGGGTTTCGACTTGCGCCAGGCGCTCCAGCGTGCCGACATCGATCCAGCGTCCCGTCATGTGTTCTCCCGTTACTTGACCTTGCGCCATGGCCGCGCGCAACAGCGGCGCCAGCTTGAAGGCACCGGTGCTGCAACCCGCAAACAACTTGGGGTCGAGCACAGATATGCCACTGAAGGTCAGGTTATCGGCACCGGGCGCCGCATCATGAAGCACACCATGATCCAGGTGGAAATCCCCGCCCGAGGGGTGATGCGCCGGGTTATCGACCATCACCAAGTGGGCCAGGCCCTGAAGCGGGCGCTGGAGTTGGGCGAAGTCGTAATCGGTCCAGATATCGCCATTGACCACCAGAAAGGGTTCATCCCCCAGCAACGGCAGCGCCTGGAAAATCCCGCCGCCGGTTTCCAACGGTTCGCCCTCGGGGGAGTAGCGGATGCGCAGGCCAAACTGCGCACCGTCGCCCAGGTAGTTTTCAATCTGCTGGCCGAGCCAGGCATGGTTGATCACGACATCGGTGAACCCGGCCCTGGCCAGCGCCTCCAGGTGATACTCGATCAGGCGCTTGCCGCCCGCCTGCACCAGCGGCTTGGGCGTGTGCAAGGTGAGCGGGCGCATCCGCTCGCCTTTGCCGGCCGCCAGGATCATCGCCTTCATACGCTCGCCTCGGCGGGTTGGCGCAGGCTGGCCAGCAGCTCAGCCAGTTCGCCCAACTCCGGACGGTCCGCCAGTACCGCTTCTATATAGGCAAAGAAGCGCGGCACGTCGGCCAGGTAGCGTGGCTTGCCGTCGCGGTGGCAGATACGCGCGAAAATACCGATCACCTTGAGGTGACGCTGCACGCCCATCAGGTCGCTGGCGCGCAGGAAGTCATCGAAATCCGCCTGCACCGGGATGCCCAGAGCTGCGGCGCGCTGCCAATAACCACGCTGCCATTCGCGCACGCGGGCCTGGGGCCAACTGAGGAACGCGTCCTTGAACAGGCAGGTGATGTCGTAGGTCACCGGGCCGTAGACCGCGTCCTGGAAATCCAGCACGCCGGGGTTCGGTGCGCTGATCATCAGGTTGCGCGGCATGTAGTCGCGGTGTACCAGCACTTTCGGCTGGGCCAGGGCGCTGTCGATCAGGCGCTCGCTGACACGCTGCCAGAGCGCCTGCTGGTGCGCGTCGAATTCGATCCCCAGGTGTCGGCGCACGTACCATTCAGGGAAGAGCTCCAGCTCGCGGCGCAGTAAAGCGACGTCATAGCTGGGCAGCGGCGCGTCCATCGGCAACTGCTGGAAAGCCAGCAAGGCGTCGATGGCATCGGCGAACAATTGATCGGCATTTTGCTCGTCAATCACGTCCAGGTAGGTTTTTCTGCCCAGGTCGTTGAGCAAAAGAAAGCCGCGCGGCAAATCTTCTGCATAAATTTTTGGCACATTGATTGCCGATTTCGCCAGTAAATCGGCGATATCGACGAAAGGTTTGCAGTTTTCCTGGGGGGGTGGAGCGTCCATCACCACGAAAGTATGCGCTCCGCCTTCCCAGCGGAAGTAGCGCCTGAAACTCGCGTCGCTACTGGCCGCGGTCAATGTGGCCGGGGGTACGGCGCCCCAATCCTGAGCGTTGAAGAGGATCGGCAACTGCTCATCCAGCCAGACTTTCAGCTGTTGTAAACGTAGATCTTGCTCGGGCATTACAAGGGTCTCCGACGGCGCTAGCCGTCAAGCGGGTCATGCTTTATTATCACGCATCTTTTTCAGACCATCGAGAGGCGTGCGGCCCACACCGCGGGCAGATGGCACGCAGGAAGCCCGGACTAATAAGATGGCATTGAAATCCCCCGCGTTTCGTAGAAAATTTCCGTTGCTGGTAACCGGCAGTCTGCTGGCCATGCAACCTTTCGCCACCTCATTCGTGGTCGCCGCGGAACAGTATGACTGCTCAGTCTCTGCTTCGGGTGCCTGGGATTGCGCGCCGAAAACCGCCGCCGCCCCATTGCCACCGCGCCCGGTGCACGACGGTGCAGCCGTCAGCTCGGCCAACGGCACGGCGCAAGCCAACGCTGAAGGCGGCACCGAGGCCGAGCCGAAGACCATGCTGGTCACCGAATCCAAGGGCCGTGGCCTGCGTTCGCGCAGCGCCGACTACAGCCACTTGGACTGGGTGCCTCGCGAGAAGCTGACCGCCGCCCAACTGGCGGAAACCGGTCCTTATTGCTCCGGCGCGTACATCGAGCCGATTCGTCCTGGCATGAACGACAAGACGAACCAGAGCGATGCGCCGACCTTCATCGGCGCCAAGGCCTCGCGTTACGAGCAGGAACAGCAGGTCGCGACCCTGGCCGGTGACGTCGTCATGCGCCAGGGCAGCATGCAGCTGGAGTCTGAAGAAGCCAGCCTGTACCAGGCCGAGAACCGTGGCGAGCTGAACGGCAACGTCCGCCTGCGCGACAACGGCGCCCTGATCGTCGGCGACCACGCCCAGGTCCAGCTCGATACCGGCGCGGCACAGATCGACAACGCCGAATACGTGATGCACAAGTCACGCATCCGCGGTAACGCGCTGTACGCCAAGCGCGCCGAAAACGCGATCATCCGTCTCAAGGACGGTACGTACACCACCTGCGAGCCAGACAGCAACGCCTGGCAGCTCAAGGGCAACAACATCACGTTGAACCCGGCCACCGGTTTCGGTACGGCCACCAACGCGACGTTGCGGATCAAGAACATCCCGATCCTGTATACCCCTTACATCTATTTCCCGATCGACAACCGTCGTCAATCCGGCTTCCTGCCGCCGAGCTTCAGCACCGGCAGCGAGACTGGCTTTACGCTGGTGACGCCGTACTACTTCAACCTGGCACCGAACTACGACGCCACGTTGTACCCGCAATACATGACCAAGCGCGGCTTGTTGATGGAAGGCGAATTCCGCTACCTCACCAAATCCAGCGAAGGCCAGTTCGGCGGCGCGTACCTGAACGACGACAGCAACGAACGCAGCAAGCAGACCGATTACGAAAAAACCCGTTATATGCTCAATTGGCAGCATAAGGGCGGGTTGGATTCGCGACTGACGACTCAGGTGGATTACACCAAGATCAGTGATCCTTACTACTTCCAGGATTTGAAGTCGTATGAAGAGGGGGTTCAGAGTCGGGATGCGCTCAACCAACAGGGCGCCTTGACCTATCGTGGCGACTCTTATCAAGCGCGCTTGAATGTCCAGGCTTATCAGTTGGCGACGATCTCTCAGATCACGCCGTATGATCGCTTGCCGCAGATTACTTTCAACGGTGCGCTGCCTTACCATCCGGGCGGGTTGAATTTTACCTACGAGACCGAAGCAGTTAGGTTTGAGCGTAGCCTGGAAAAGGGTATGTTTTCCGATGAAAATGGCCTCGTATCACGTCGTCTGGACACCTACGTCACAGGCCTGACCCGTGCAAACGGTACTCGCTTGAACGCGGCCCCCGCCGTCGAATACCCGATGAACTGGACCTACGGCTTTATTACGCCGAAGTTGAAGTACGTCTATACCAAGTACGACCTTGACCTTGACAGCCAAGGCAAAAACGACATCGTGACTGCGCAAGCAAATGCAGTTACAAACGGCACAAAATACGCCGGCGGTGTTTTCAAAAGCTCGCAAGACCGTGCAGTCCCAGTCGCCAGCATCGACAGCGGCCTGTACTTCGACCGCAACACCAACTGGTTCGGCAAAGACTATCGCCAAACCCTCGAGCCGCGCGCGTTCTACCTTTATGTTCCGAATAAAGACCAGAGCGACATCCCGGTTTTTGACAGCGGCGAATACTCGTTCAGCTATGCCTCGCTGTTCCGTGACAACCGCTTCGTCGGTTCGGACCGGATCGGCGATGAGAATAAGCTGTCCCTGGGTGTCACCAGCCGCTGGATCGAAGAAAACGGCTTCGAACGCCAACGCGTCAGCGTCGGCCAGGCCCTGTACTTCAAGGACCGCGAGGTTCAACTGCCCGGCATCCTGGCGGCCGACCGCGCCGACGCCCAGAGCGACGTTTCGCCGATCGCGCTGGACTACGAGTTCCGCTTCAACCGCGACTGGCGCGCCACTGCCGATTACAACTGGGACACGGAAAGCCACGCCCCACGTTCCGGCAGCGCGATGTTCCACTACCAGCCGGAAGACAACCCGAACAAGATCGTCAACCTCGGTTATCGCTATCGCAACGACCAAGTGGTCTACAACCAGTTGACCGGCAAATGGCAGTTTGGTGGCGACTACGGCACGGAAGGCCAACCAAACTTCGTGAAGGATTACTACAAAATCCAACAACACGACTTCTCGATGATGTGGCCGATTGTTCCCCAGTGGAACATGATCACCCGCTGGCAGTACGACTACGCCCGCAACCGTACCCTGGAAGCCTTCGGTGGTTTCGAGTACGACAACTGCTGCTGGAAACTGCGCGTCATCAACCGTTACTGGGTTTCCAACGACGAATACAGCCAGATCGCCCCGCTTAACGAAAAGGGTGACCACGGGCTCTTCTTCCAGATCGTCCTCAAAGGACTCGGCGGCCTGACCGGCGCCAAGGTAGAGAGCTTCCTCGACAAAGGCATTCAAGGTTATCGTGAACGTGAAGATCAAGCTTTCTGATTGTCTGCGCCCGCTCGTGCTGGGCGCGCTGTTCCTGGGTACCGCATCGGCGCATGCCGCGGTTCAACAGCTGGATAAGGTCGTGGCCATCGTCGATAACGACGTGATCATGCAGAGCCAACTGGACCAACGGGTCAAGGAAGTTCAGCAAACCATCGCCAAGCGTGGCGGTGGTGTGCCGCCGACCAGCGTCCTGGACCAACAGGTGCTGGAGCGCCTGATCGTCGAAAACCTGCAATTGCAGATCGGCGATCGTTCCGGCATCCGTATTTCGGACGAAGAACTGAACCAGGCTGTTGGCACGATCGCGCAACGCAACAACATGAGCATCGATCAGTTCCGCGCCGCCCTGGCCCACGACGGCCTGTCCTATGAGGACGCGCGTGACCAGATCCGCCGCGAAATGATCATCAGCCGTGTGCGTCAGCGCCGTGTGGCCGAGCGGGTTCAGGTATCCGAGCAGGAAGTGAAGAACTTCCTCGCATCGGACCTGGGCAAGATGCAGCTCTCCGAAGAACTGCACCTGGCCAACATCCTGATCCCGACCCCGGACAGCGCCAACTCTGAGCAGCTCAATGCAGCCGCCGCCAAAACCCAGGCTATCTATGATCGCCTGAAGGCCGGTGCCGACTTCGCCCAGATGGCAATCGCCCAATCCGGCAGCGACAACGCACTGGAAGGCGGCGATATGGGCTGGCGTAAAGCCGCTCAATTGCCACCGCCGTTCGACCGTGAGCTGAGTGCCATGGAAGTGGGAGGCATTACCCAGCCAGCCCGCACCCCAGGCGGCTTCATCATCCTCAAGTTGCTGGAACGTCGCGGCGGCGAGACCTCGCTGAAAGACGAAGTCCACGTTCGTCACATCCTGGTTAAACCAAGCGAAATCCGCACCGAAGCGCAAACCAAGGAACTGGCCCAGAAGATCTATGACCGCATCGAAAGCGGCGAAGACTTTGCCACCCTGGCCAAAAGCTTCTCGGAAGACCCAGGTTCCGCCCTCAACGGTGGCGACCTCAACTGGATCGACCCGAAAGCATTGGTGCCAGAGTTCCAGGAAGTGATGGCCAAGACCCCGCAAGGCGTACTGTCCAAACCGTTCAAGACGCAATATGGCTGGCATGTACTGGAAGTCCTTGGCCGCCGCGCCACCGACAACACCAGCCAGGCCCGCGAACAGCAAGCCCTGACCGTCCTGCGCAACCGCAAGTACGATGAAGAGCTGCAAACCTGGCTGCGTCAGATCCGTGACGAAGCCTACGTAGAAAACAAACTGCCAGGCGCCGAGCAAACAGGCACCAACCAGGCAAACCAGTGAAACCCCAGCGTTTCGCGGTGACACCCGGCGAGCCGGCCGGCATTGGTCCAGACCTGTGCCTGCTGCTCGCCTCGCAGCCCCAGCCACACCCCCTGATCGCCATTACCAGCCGCGACCTGCTCCTTGAGCGGGCCGCGCAACTGGGCGTGGCCGTCAAGCTGCTGGACGTTGCGCCGGGTAACTGGCCCGACCTGCCGGCTCCTGCGGGCAGCCTGTATGTATGGGATACCCCGCTGCAGGCCAAGGTGGTCGCCGGGCAACTGGACAAGGCCAATGCGGCCTTTGTGCTGCAAACCCTGACCCGTGCAGGGCAAGGGTGTATCGACGGCGACTTCGCCGGCATGATCACCGCCCCCGTACACAAGGGTGTGATCAACGAATCCGGCATCGCCTTTTCCGGCCATACCGAATTCCTCGCCGAACTGACCCACACCCCCCAAGTCGTGATGATGCTGGCCACACATGGCCTGCGCGTCGCCCTGGTGACCACGCATTTGCCGTTGCGCGACGTGGCCGATGCCATCACCGTCGAACGCCTGGAGCGCGTCACGCGCATCCTGCATGCCGACCTGCAACAGAAATTCGGCATCGCCCAACCGCGCATCCTGGTCTGCGGGCTCAACCCCCACGCCGGCGAGGGCGGCCATCTGGGCCATGAAGAAATCGACATCATCGAACCCACCCTGGAGCGTCTGCGCCAAGACGGCATGGACCTGCGTGGCCCATTGCCCGCGGACACTCTGTTTACCCCCAAATATCTGGAGCACTGCGACGCAGTGCTGGCGATGTACCATGACCAGGGGCTGCCCGTGCTGAAATACAAAGGCTTCGGCGCCGCAGTCAACGTGACGCTGGGCCTGCCGATCATCCGCACTTCCGTCGACCATGGCACCGCCCTGGACCTGGCGGGCAGCGGCAAGATCGATACCGGCAGCCTGCGCGTGGCCCTGGAAACCGCCTATCAGATGGCCGAGACCCGTATATGACCGAGCATTACCAACACCGGGCGCGCAAGCGCTTCGGGCAAAACTTCCTGCACGACGCTGGCGTGATCGACCGCATCCTGCGCTCCATCCATGCCAAGCCCGAAGACCGTCTGCTGGAAATCGGCCCGGGCCAGGGCGCACTGACCCAAGGCCTGCTGGGCAGCGGCGCGCAACTGGATGTGGTTGAGCTCGATAAAGACCTGATCCCGATCCTCAATCAGCAGTTTGGCGGCAAGTCCAACTTCATCCTGCACCAGGGCGATGCGCTGAAGTTCGACTTCACCAGCCTCAATGCCGCGCCCAACAGCCTGCGGGTGGTGGGTAACCTGCCGTACAACATCTCCACGCCGCTGATCTTCCACCTGCTGAACAACGCAGGGATCATCCGCGACATGCACTTCATGCTGCAGAAAGAAGTGGTTGAGCGCCTAGCCGCCGGCCCTGGCGGCGGCGATTGGGGCCGCCTGTCGATCATGGTTCAGTACCACTGCCGCGTCGAACATCTGTTCAATGTTGGCCCGGGCGCGTTCAACCCGCCGCCGAAGGTCGATTCGGCCATCGTGCGCCTGGTTCCTCACGCCGTGCTGCCGCACCCGGCCAAGGATCACAAACTGTTGGAGCGCGTCGTGCGCGAAGCCTTCAACCAGCGCCGCAAGACCCTGCGCAATACGCTCAAAGCGCTGTTGAGCAACGCCGAGATCGAAGCCGCTGGCGTCGACGGCAGCCTGCGCCCGGAACAACTGGACCTGGCCGCATTCGTGCGCCTGGCCGACCAGCTTGCGATCCAGCCGCCGCCCGTCGCGGACTGAAGCCCGCCCTGCACCAGGCCCGACAGCATGTCTGGCCTAGTGCCCGCCTCTTGGCCTAGACTGATCCGCATCTGCTGTCCTCCGCTTTTGCTTTTAAGGCCTCTTGCATGTCCGATCCTCGCTACCAGATCGACGTCAGCGTCGTTACCCGCTTCCTGGCGGACCAATCGCAACCTGAACACAACCGTTTCGCCTTTGCCTACACCATCACGGTGAAAAACAACGGGCTGGTGCCGGCCAAGCTGCTGTCACGCCACTGGGTGATCACCGACGGTGACGGTCAAGTGGAGGAGGTGCGGGGTGCCGGCGTGGTCGGCCAGCAACCGCTGATCGATATCGGCGCCAGCCATACCTACAGCAGCGGCACGGTGATGACGTCCAAGGTCGGCACCATGCAAGGTTCGTATCAGATGAAAGCCACTGACGGCAAACTGTTCGACGCGATCATCAAGCCATTTCGCCTGGCCGTGCCCGGAGCCTTGCACTGATGGCAACCTATGCGGTCGGCGACCTGCAAGGCTGCCTGCAACCCCTCAAGTGCCTGCTCGAACGCGTGGCCTTCGACCCAGCGAACGATCGCCTGTGGCTGGTAGGCGACCTGGTCAATCGTGGCCCCGAATCCCTGGAGACCCTGCGCTATCTATATGGCCTGCGCGATTCCCTGGTGTGCGTACTGGGCAACCACGACCTGCACCTGCTCGCGGCCGGCAGTAACATCGAGCGCCTGAAAAAGGCCGATACCCTGCGGGAAATCCTCGAGGCCCCGGATCGCACCGACTTGCTGGACTGGCTGCGCCGGCAAAAGATCATGCACTACGACGAACAGCGCGACATGGTGCTGGTCCATGCCGGCATTCCACCGCAGTGGACGCTGAAAAAAGCCCTCAAGTGCGCCGCCGAAGTCGAAAGCGCCCTGGCCGATGACAACCTGTACGTCGCCTATCTCGACGGCATGTACGGCAATGAACCGGTGAAATGGGACAACGACCTGACGGGCGTCGCCCGCCTGCGCGTGATCACCAACTATTTCACACGCATGCGCTTCTGCACCGCCGACGGCAAACTGGACCTCAAGAGCAAGGAAGGCGCCGACACCGCGCTGCCCGGCTACAAACCGTGGTTCGCCCACAAGGAACGCAAGACCCGCGACACGAAGATCATCTTCGGTCACTGGGCGGCCCTCGAAGGCAAATGCGATGAACCCGGCGTGTTCGCCCTCGACACCGGCTGCGTGTGGGGCGGCGCCATGACCCTGATGAACATCGACACCGGCGAGCGCCTGAGCTGCCAGTGCCCTTCCCCTCTTCCCGTGACCCCGTCGGTTGCCGCGAAGCGCTAGACGCCGCTTGCAGCCAAACCCAAGGAGCCCGCCATGAGCGAATTCAAACGTATCCCACCCGAACAAGCCCAGGCCCTGCGCGAACAAGGCGCGGTGGTGGTGGATATTCGTGATCCGCAGACCTACGCCCTGAACCACATCAAAGGCGCCCGGCACCTGGATAACCACAACATCGCCGATTTCATCCGCGCCGCCGACCTCGACGCGCCGGTGATCGTGGCCTGCTATCACGGCAATTCCAGCCAGAGCGCGGCCGCCTATCTGATCAGCCAGGGCTTCTCCGACGTCTACAGTCTGGACGGTGGCTTTGAGCTGTGGCGTACGACCTATCCTGCAGAAATTGCCTCCGGCGATTCGCAATAATTTTTTTCACACCCCGCCACCCCGCGTGACGCTTGGGCTTGCGCCGTTTCTGACGAACGGCGCACCCAAACTAATTGCGTATCCCTCCTTTACCTAGCGGATTCCGAACTATCCTTAAGCGCAGGCCATCCGAATCAGGGGAGAGCCGGTACACCGGCGTGCGGGTCATCGGTAGCGTTTCAGGGTGTTCTGGGGGGAAAACGGCCATTGGCGTTCGTCAATGACTGCCAGCATCGACTGATTGATCCGGCGTCGGCTCCACGTATCGAGCGAGGTGACGACGTCATGAGTATTTTTAGCCACTTCCAACAACGCTTCGAGTCCACGCAGCAGGAAGAACTCACACTGCAAGAGTATCTCGACCTGTGCAAGCGTGACCGCAGCACCTACGCGTCTGCCGCCGAGCGTTTGTTACTGGCGATTGGCGAGCCGCAGTTGGTGGACACCTCCAACAATTCGCGTCTGTCGCGAATCTTCTCGAACAAGGTGATCCGCCGCTATCCGGCCTTTGAAGACTTCCACGGCATGGAAGAATGCATCGACCAGATCGTCTCCTACTTCCGGCACGCCGCCCAAGGCCTGGAAGAGAAGAAACAAATCCTCTACCTGCTCGGCCCGGTTGGCGGCGGTAAATCGTCCCTGGCCGAAAAGCTCAAACAACTGATCGAGAAAGTGCCCTTCTACGCCATCAAGGGTTCGCCGGTCTTCGAGTCGCCCCTGGGCCTGTTCAACGCCACGGAAGATGGCGCGATCCTCGAAGAAGACTTCGGCATCCCACGGCGCTACCTCAACACCATCATGTCGCCCTGGGCCACCAAGCGCCTGGCCGAGTTCGGCGGTGACATCAGCCAGTTCCGCGTGGTGAAACTCTACCCGTCGATCCTCAACCAGATCGGCGTGGCCAAGACCGAGCCGGGCGATGAGAACAACCAGGACATCTCGGCGCTGGTGGGCAAAGTCGATATCCGCAAACTGGAAGAATTCCCACAAAACGACGCCGACGCCTACAGCTACTCGGGCGCACTGTGCCGGGCCAACCAGGGCCTGATGGAATTCGTGGAGATGTTCAAGGCTCCGATCAAGGTCCTGCACCCACTGCTCACCGCCACCCAGGAAGGCAACTACAACAGTACCGAAGGCCTCGGCGCGATTCCGTTCACCGGGATCCTGCTGGCCCACTCCAACGAATCGGAATGGCACACCTTCCGCAACAACAAGAACAACGAAGCCTTCATCGACCGGATCTACATCGTCAAGGTGCCGTACTGCCTGCGGGTCAGCGATGAAATCAAGATCTACGACAAGCTGCTGTTCAACAGCTCCCTGGCCAAGGCCCATTGCGCGCCCGACACCTTGAAGATGCTCGCGCAATTCACCGTGCTATCGCGCCTCAAGGAGCCGGAGAACTCGAATATCTATTCGAAGATGCGCGTGTACGACGGCGAAAACCTCAAGGACACCGATCCGAAGGCCAAGTCGATCCAGGAATACCGCGACACCGCCGGCGTGGATGAGGGCATGAACGGCCTGTCGACGCGCTTCGCGTTCAAGATCCTGTCCAAGGTGTTTAACTTCGACCCTCACGAGATCGCCGCCAACCCGGTCCACTTGCTCTATGTGCTGGAGCAGCAGATCGAACAGGAACAATTCCAGGCCGAAACCCGCGAACGCTACCTGCGCTTCCTCAAGGAATACCTGGCGCCGCGCTATATCGAGTTCATCGGCAAGGAAATCCAGACTGCGTACCTGGAATCCTACAGCGAGTACGGCCAGAACATCTTCGACCGCTACGTGCTGTATGCCGACTTCTGGATTCAGGACCAGGAATACCGCGATCCGGAAACCGGCGAAATCCTCAACCGCGTAGCCCTCAACGAGGAACTGGAAAAGATCGAAAAACCCGCCGGCATCAGCAATCCGAAGGATTTCCGCAACGAAATCGTCAACTTCGTGCTGCGCGCCCGCGCCAACAACAACGGCAAGAACCCCACTTGGCTCAGCTACGAGAAGCTGCGGGTGGTCATCGAGAAGAAAATGTTCTCCAACACCGAGGATCTGCTGCCGGTCATCAGCTTCAACGCCAAGGCCAGCAAGGAGGATCAGCAAAAACACAACGACTTCGTTACACGGATGGTCGAGCGTGGCTACACCGACAAACAGGTACGTTTGCTCTCCGAGTGGTATCTGCGGGTGCGCAAATCGCAGTAAGGCAGCGACGGGCGTGTACTGCCGGGCCCATGGCCTGGCAGTCGACCGCTTGTCTCTAAGCTTCCAGCTCGCGGCTTGAAGCTTGTAACGTGAAGCTGCCCGGAGGGCTCCCCATGAGCTATGTGATCGACCGACGCCTCAATGGCAAGAACAAGAGCACGGTAAACCGTCAACGTTTCCTGCGGCGTTACCGTGACCACATCAAAAAGGCCGTTGAAGAGGCCGTAAGCCGCCGTTCCATCACCGACATGGAGCATGGCGAACAGATCAGCATTCCCGGACGGGACATCGACGAACCGGTGCTGCACCACGGCCGGGGGGGCAAGCAGACTGTCGTGCATCCGGGCAACAAGGAGTTCACCACCGGCGAACACATCCAGCGCCCCCAAGGCGGTGGCGGCGGCAAAGGCCCCGGCAAGGCGGGTAACTCCGGCGAAGGCATGGATGAGTTCGTGTTCCAGATCACCCAGGAAGAATTCCTCGAATTCATGTTCGAAGACCTCGAACTGCCCAACCTGGTCAAGCGCAACCTGACCGGCACCGACACGTTCAAGACCGTGCGCGCCGGGATCAGCAACGAAGGCAACCCTTCCCGGATCAACATCATCCGCACCCTGCGTTCGGCACACGCCCGGCGCATCGCCCTGTCCGGCAGCAGCCGCGCCAAATTGAAGGAGGCCAAGGAAGAGTTGGCGCGCTTGAAACGCGAAGAACCGGACAACTTCGGCGATATCCAGGAAATCGAGACAGAAATCGAGAAACTCAGCGCGCGCATTCACCGCGTGCCGTTCCTCGACACCTTCGACTTGAAATACAACCTGTTGGTCAAACAACCCAACCCAAGCTCCAAGGCGGTGATGTTCTGCCTGATGGACGTGTCCGGCTCCATGACCCAGGCCACCAAAGACATCGCCAAGCGCTTTTTCATCCTGCTGTACCTGTTCCTCAAGCGCAACTACGACAAGATCGATGTG
This sequence comes from Pseudomonas sp. GV105, assembly GCF_003058185.1. Taxonomy (NCBI): domain Bacteria; kingdom Pseudomonadati; phylum Pseudomonadota; class Gammaproteobacteria; order Pseudomonadales; family Pseudomonadaceae; genus Pseudomonas; species Pseudomonas sp. GV105. The sequence goes on along the minus strand of NZ_QBUF01000005.1, from coordinate 404,171 downwards.
GTGTTCATCCGCCACCACACCAGCGCCCGGGAAGTCGATGAGGAGGAATTCTTCTATTCACGGGAAACCGGCGGCACCATCGTCTCCAGCGCGTTGAAACTGATGCAGGAAATCATGGCCGAGCGCTACCCGGCCAACGACTGGAACATCTACGCGGCGCAGGCCTCCGACGGCGACAACTGGAATGACGACTCGCCGATCTGCCGCGACATCTTGATCAACCAGATCATGCCATTCGTGCAGTACTACACTTATGTCGAGATCACCCCCCGTGAGCACCAGGCGCTGTGGTTCGAATACGAGCGCATCGGCGAAGCCTTCGCCGACACGTTCGCCCAACAGCAATTGGTCTCGGCCGGCGATATCTATCCGGTCTTCCGTGAACTCTTCCAGCGCAGGTTAGTGACATGACCGCCAAAGAGCATAAACGCCAACCCATTTCCACGGGGTCTGAGTGGACCTTTGAACTGATCCAGGCCTACGACCGGGAAATCAGCCGCATCGCGGCCGGTTATGCCCTGGACACCTATCCCAACCAGATCGAAGTGATCACCGCCGAACAGATGATGGATGCCTACGCTTCGGTAGGCATGCCCCTGGGTTACCACCATTGGTCCTACGGCAAACACTTCCTCAGCACCGAAAAGTCCTACAGCCGCGGCCAGATGGGTCTGGCCTACGAAATCGTGATCAACTCCGACCCTTGCATCGCCTACCTGATGGAAGAAAACACCATCTGCATGCAGGCGCTGGTGGTGGCTCATGCCTGCTACGGGCATAACAGTTTCTTCAAGGGCAACTACCTGTTTCGCACCTGGACCGACGCCAGCTCGATCATCGATTATCTGGTGTTCGCCAAGCAGTACATCATGCAGTGCGAGGAGCGCCACGGCATCGATGCGGTGGAAGACTTGCTCGACTCCTGCCATGCCCTGATGAACTACGGCGTCGATCGCTACAAACGCCCGTATCCGATTTCCGCCGAAGAAGAACGCCTGCGCCAGAAGGAGCGCGAGGAACACCTGCAGAAGCAGATCAACGACCTGTGGCGCACCATTCCCAAACGCGCCGATAAAAACAGCGACAAGGACAATGCGCGCTTCCCCGCCGAACCTCAGGAAAACATCCTGTATTTCCTGGAAAAGCACGCGCCCCTGCTGGAGCCGTGGCAACGGGAAATCGTGCGTATCGTGCGCAAGATCGCCCAGTACTTTTACCCACAGCGCCAGACCCAGGTGATGAACGAAGGCTGGGCGACGTTCTGGCACTACACCCTGATAAACGACCTGTACGACGAAGGCTTGGTCACTGACGGCTTCATGATGGAGTTCCTCACTTCCCACACCAGCGTGGTGTTCCAACCCGGCTTCGACAGCCCGTACTACAGCGGCATCAACCCGTATGCGCTGGGCTTTGCCATGTATCGCGACATCCGGCGCATGTGCGAAAACCCCACTGAGGAAGACCGCCACTGGTTCCCGGAAATCGCCGGCACCGACTGGCTTTCCACCATCAAGTTCGCCATGAGCAGCTTCAAGGACGAGAGCTTCATCCTGCAGTACCTGTCGCCCAAGGTGATTCGCGACCTCAAGCTGTTCAGCATCCTCGATGACGACCTCAAGGACGACCTGGTGGTGCCGGCCATCCACGACGAGCCCGGCTACCGCACCATTCGCGAAACCCTGGCGGCGCAGTACAACCTGGGCAACCGCGAGCCCAACGTGCAGATCTACAGCATCGACGTGCGCGGCGACCGCTCGCTGACCCTGCGTCACCAGCAGCACGACCGCAAACCCCTGGGCGAGTCCACCGAGGAAGTACTCAAGCACCTGCATCGGCTGTGGGGGTTCGACATCCACCTGGAAACCCTGCAGGGCGATCAGGTGATGAAAACCCACCACGTCCCCCCACGCAGCGATCACAACGATAACGACTACGGCCGCCTGGACCTGGCCGTCGTTCATCTCTGAAACGGCAAAGCCTCCATTGGCCGGGCACAGGCGTTATCCTGTGCGGCTAATGGAGGCTTTTTCATGAAAATCTACAAAGTCGGCGGCGCGGTGCGTGACCGCCTTCTGGGCATCAAGGTCACCGATATCGACCGTGTCGTCGTCGGCGCAACGGCCGAGGAAATGCTCGCCAAGGGCTATAAACCGGTGGGCGCGGACTTCCCGGTATTCCTCGACCCGAAAAACGGCGACGAGTACGCCCTCGCCCGTACCGAGCGCAAGAGTGGCCGGGGCTATGGCGGCTTTGTGTTTCACGCCAGCCCGGACGTCACGCTGGAAGAAGACCTGATCCGCCGCGACCTGACCATCAACGCCATGGCAGAGGACGACGACGGCAGGCTGACCGACCCCTATCACGGCCAGCGCGACCTTGAAGCCCGCATTTTACGCCACGTTTCCCCGGCGTTCGCCGAAGATCCCCTGCGCGTATTGCGGGTTGCGCGCTTTGCTGCGCGCTACGCCCACCTGGGTTTTACAGTGGCGCCGCAAACCCTGGACCTGATGCGTCAACTCAGCGAATCCGGTGAACTCGAAGCCCTGACGCCGGAGCGCAGCTGGAAGGAAATTTCCCGTGCCCTGATGGAAGATCAGCCCCAGGTATTCATCCAGGTGCTGCGCGATTGCGCCGCACTGAACACCTTGATGCCGGAAGTCGATGCCCTGTTCGGCGTGCCGCAGCCCGCAGCCCATCACCCCGAGATCGACAGCGGTGCTCACACCTTGAGCGTGCTCGAACAGGCCGCTTTGCATCACCAGCCGCTGACAGTGCGCTGGGCCTGCCTGCTGCATGACGTCGGCAAAGGCCTGACGCCTGTGGATAAGTTGCCACAGCATATTGCCCATGAGCAGCGCGGCCTGAAGCTGATCAAGGCGGTCAATGAACGCTTCAAGGCGCCGAGGGACTGCCAGGAACTGGCGCTGTTGGTGGGCCAATACCACACCCATGGCCATCGTGCCCTGGAGCTTAAAGCCTCGACATTACTGGAATTGCTGCAGAGTTTTGACGTTTACCGGCGGCCGCAGCGCTTTGAAGAGTTCGTGGTCGCCTGCGAAATGGACGCCCGCGGCCGCAAGGGCTTGGAACAACGCAGTTATCCACAGGCGGATTATTTACGCGGCGCCGCAAAGGCTGCGCGCGAGGTCGCGGTGGCGCCGTTGCTGGAGAAGGGTTTCAAGGGCCCCGAACTGGGCGAGGCCCTGAAGCGCGAACGGCTCAAGACCTTGAAAGCCTACAAGGAACAGCACGCCCTATAGCAGCGCGCTCGGCGTCAGTTGCTGGCCCCGCCATTCGAATCCGACGGGCGCCAGCACCTGATCGATCTGTGCATCCCGCCACAGCTCAGCCAGCGTCTTGCCCACTTCAGGGTGCACACGATCCGGCGCCATCATCGACAACGGCCACAGCACGAAGGCGTTTTTCAGGATTTCTGCACGCGGCAGGATCAGGCCATCGAAGTTGCCCACCAGATCGCCATACAGCAGCACGTCGATATCCAGCGGCAGGCCCTTGCGATCCGGCGCGTAACGGCCATTGTCGGCCTCGATGGATTTCAGCCGGCGATCCAGCTCCATCAACGACAGGTCGGTATAGGCCGACACCACCAGATTGAAGAACAGCCCGCTCTTGATGCCCACCGGCTGGCTCTCGAACACCGCCGAGCAGCGCATGTCGATCAAGAAGCCCGCGAGTGCATCCAGGCCCGCGCATAGATGGGGCTCGCGCTCGATATTGCTGCCAAGACCAAGGTAAACCTGAGTTAGCGACATCCGCGCTCGATCTCCACGCCCACGCCCTTGGCGGCCGGCACGGCCCCCGGCTTGGTCAACTTGAGGTGCAGCCAGGGAATCTGGAACTCGCTCATCAGCACTTCGGCCAGACGCTCGGCAAAGGTTTCCACCAACTGGTACTGCGACTGCTCGGCAAAGGCCTGGATACGCGCGGACACACTGGCGTAATCCAGTGCCAGGGTGAGGTCGTCACCCGCAGCGGCCGGGCGGTTGTCCCAGGCGAAACTCAGGTCCAGGCGCAAGCATTGCTTGATGCCGCGCTCCCAGTCGTAGGCCCCGATCACGGTGTCGACTTCCAGGCCTTCGATAAACACTCTGTCCAAGCTCTTCTCCGCAGCACGACAAGGGCGCGATGCCCCGTTAGAATCAGGGCGTCCTCGCCCGGAATAGTTAGCATGTTTTGGTCACTGGCGATTTTCGCCTACCTGCTCGGCTCGCTGTCCTTCGCCATTTTGCTCAGCCGCCTGACGGGAAATCCCGACCCGCGAATGGGTGGCTCAGGCAATGCCGGCGCCACCAACATGCTGCGCCTGGCCGGCAAGAAGCTCGCCGTGCTGACGCTGCTGGGCGACGTGTGCAAGGGCCTGTTGCCCGTACTGATCGCCAGCCTCGCCGGCCTTAACCTGCAACAGCAAGCCTGGGTTGGCGTGTGCGCCGTCCTCGGCCATCTGTTTCCGTTGTACTTTCGTTTTCGCGGCGGCAAGGGTGTCGCCACGGCGGCCGGCATGCTGCTGGGGATCTACCCTCCGGCGGCGCTGCTGGCCATGCTCGCCTGGCTGCTGACCTTCTACCTGACCCGCACCAGCTCGCTGGCCGCGCTGATCGCCACGCCGCTCACCCTGCCGTTGCTGGCCTGGCAGGAACCGGCGGCGCTGTTGCCGATGAGTGTGCTGACCCTGCTGATCGTCTGGCGCCATCGCGGCAATTTACGCGACCTGTTTGCCGGGCGCGAACGGCATTTTTAAATCCGGCCGATGAATTCCGCTCACCTTGAGCGCCTACAACGGTGACAACTGCTCCATCGGCCAGCGTGCCTGCACGCTGATCGCCAGGCTTTCGTGCTGCCCGGCCTGCAGGCGCTGGCAACCGGCATAAGCGATCATCGCGCCGTTGTCGGTGCAGAATTCAGGGCGCGCATAGAACACATCACCCTTCATGTCGCCGAGCATTTTTTCCAGGGATGCGCGCAAGGCCTTGTTGGCGCTGACGCCGCCTGCGATCACCAGGCGCTGCATGCCCGCCTGTTTCAGGGCGCGCTTGCACTTGATGGTCAAAGTCTCCACCACCGCCTGCTGGAACGCCAGCGCGATGTCGCAACGGGCTTGCTCACTGTCGTCCCCGGCGCTGACGCTGTGCTGCCAGGTATTCAGGGCAGAGGTCTTCAAACCGCTGAAGCTGAACATCAGCCCCGGGCGATCACACATCGGACGCGGGAAGGTATAGCGACCGGCGACGCCTTTTTCGGCCAGGCGCGCGATTTCCGGACCGCCGGGATAATTGAGGCCCATCATCTTCGCGGTCTTGTCGAACGCCTCACCGGCGGCATCGTCCAGGGACTCGCCCAATAGCGTGTATTGACCGATCCCATCGACCTGAACCAGCTGCGTATGGCCACCCGAAACCAACAAAGCGACGAACGGGAACTGCGGCGGTGTTTTTTCCAGCATCGGCGCCAGTAAATGGCCTTCCATATGGTGTACGCCGAGGGCCGGAATGTCCCAGGCAAATGCCAGCGCTTGGGCGCAAGAAGCCCCAACCAGCAGGGCTCCGACCAATCCGGGGCCGGCGGTGTAGGCGATCGCATCGATCTCGGTCGGCACGCAGCCGGCCTCGTCCAGCACCTGCCGAATCAACGGCAGCATGCGTTTGACGTGATCACGGCTGGCAAGCTCCGGCACCACGCCGCCATAGGCGCGATGCAAGTCGATCTGACTGAACAGCGCATCGGCCAAAAGCCCGCGTTCACTGTCGTAAAGTGCGACACCGGTTTCGTCGCAGGAGGTTTCAAGTCCCAGTACTAGCATGGGTTTGCGCCTTGTAGAGGCTGAATTCGAAGGCGCGCATAATAGTCGCCACTCCCCCTCCCGACTAGCGGTTTTCGATCAGAGGCTTTGCATTCCTGGCAATGAGGGGTTAACATCCGCAACCCTTAAAAACCGACGACCTCAGCCGCGAATTTTTTGCGACGAGAACGTTGATTCCCGGTAATGAAAGAAGGTAGCTCTGGATGCCAGCCGTCAAAGTAAAAGAGAACGAACCCTTCGACGTAGCTCTGCGTCGTTTCAAGCGCTCCTGCGAAAAAGCCGGTGTTCTGGCTGAAGTTCGTAGCCGCGAATTTTACGAGAAGCCAACTTCTGAGCGTAAGCGTAAAGCAGCAGCCGCTGTTAAGCGTCACGCCAAGAAAGTTCAGCGCGAGCAGCGCCGCGCCGTTCGTCTGTACTAATACACAGACGTTCGTAGCAAGCTTCTGCCAAGCCCGGCCCTAAGCCGGGCTGTTGGCATTTGCGGATATCGCTTGATGCTTCACCGTCGACGCCGCCCATGCGACCGAGACACTGCTTCACACGTCAGGACTGGCTCTTCTGCCAGCGGTGCGCGTCTCTTCTGACGAGTCTAACAAGGCTACTGACGAGCACACTTATTTCTTCAAGCAGACGATCGACTGTGTCGGCTGTGCCCATCGATGCGCTTCCGAGGCCCGCCATTGGCCAAGACCGGACGCCGGGGCAACATTTCTTCGCCGAACAGACTGAGTAGAAATTAACGTCAGTGGATGTTCGGCAGATACACTTCCTGACAGCCCAAGCAGACGATTGATGGTCGAGCCATACGATACGTGCGCTTGAGCACTTCACGGGCCCTCATTTCCACGCAGTGATGACGAGAACGCCATGGCCGGGCTGATTCCCCAGAGCTTTATTGACGACCTTCTGAACCGCACCGACATCGTCGATGTGGTCAGCTCGCGCCTGCAAATGAAGAAGGCGGGCAAGAACTACACCGCCTGCTGCCCGTTCCACAAGGAAAAGACCCCGTCGTTCAGCGTCAGCCCCGACAAGCAGTTCTACTACTGCTTCGGCTGCGGCGCGGGCGGCAACGCCCTCGGCTTTATCATGGACCACGACAACCTGGACTTCCCCCAGGCCGTCGAGGAACTGGCCAAAGCCGCCGGCATGGAAATCCCCCGCGAAGAAAGCGGCCGCCCGCACAAACCGCGGCAACCCACCGATTCGCCGCTGTACCCGCTGCTGACCGCCGCCGCCGACTTTTATCGCCAGGCGCTCAAGAGCCATCCGCAGCGCAAGGCCGCCGTCGACTACCTCAAGGGGCGCGGCCTCACCGGCGAAATCGCCCGCGACTTCGGCCTGGGCTTCGCCCCGCCGGGCTGGGACAACCTGTACAAACACCTGAGCAGCGACACCCTCCAGCAAAAAGCCATGATCGACGCCGGCCTGCTGGTGGAAAACGCCGAGACCGGCAAGCGCTACGACCGCTTCCGCGACCGCGTGATGTTCCCGATCCGCGACAGCCGTGGCCGGATCATCGCCTTCGGCGGCCGGGTGCTCGGGGACGACAAGCCCAAGTACCTCAACTCGCCGGAAACCGCAGTGTTTCACAAGGGCCAGGAACTCTATGGCCTGTTCGAAGCGCGCAAGAACAACCGCAACCTCGACGAAATCATCGTGGTTGAAGGCTATATGGACGTGATCGCCCTCGCCCAGCAAGGCCTGCGCAATGCCGTGGCGACCCTGGGCACCGCCACCAGCGAAGAACACTTGAAGCGCCTGTTCCGCGTAGTGCCCAGCGTGCTGTTCTGCTTCGACGGCGACCAGGCCGGCCGCAACGCTGCCTGGCGCGCCCTCGAAGCCACGCTGCCGTGCCTGCAGGACGGGCGCCGCGCACGCTTCTTGTTCCTGCCCGAAGGCGAAGACCCGGACACCCTGGTCCGCTCCGAAGGCACCGACGCCTTCCGCGCGCGCATCAACCAGCATGCGCAGCCGCTGGCGGACTATTTCTTCCAGCAACTGACCGAAGAAGCCGACCCGCGCTCCCTCGAAGGCAAGGCGCACATGGCCACCCTCGCGGCGCCGCTGATCGACAAAGTGCCGGGCGCGAACCTGCGCACCCTGATGCGTCACCGCCTGCTGGAAATCACCGGACTGAGCGGCGAAGCGGTCAGCCAGCTGGTCCACAGCGCACCGCAAGATGCGCCGCCGGCCTACGACCCAGGCATGGATTACGACGCCATGCCGGACTATTCCGACTTCCACCAACCGCAGGAGGCCTACACGCCCCAGCAGGAGTGGACACCGAAAAAGCCCGGCGCCGGCGGCAAGAAATGGGACAAGAAGCCCTGGAACAAAAACGGCAAGCGTGGTGACCGCGACGAGGCCTACGCCCCGCGCACCCCGGTGGCCGTAGAGGCGCCGACGCTGATTGCCCTGCGCACGCTCATCCACCATCCGCAATTGGCGGGCAAGGTCGAGAGTGCCGAGCACTTTGCCAACGAGAGCAATACCTATGCCCAGGTACTGATCGCGCTGATCGAGGCGGTGCAGAAAAATCCTAAGCTAAACTCCATTCAGCTGATGGCTCGCTGGCATGGCACCGAACAAGGGCGGTTGTTGAAAGCACTCGCAGAAAAGGAGTGGCTAATTGACGGCGATAACCTTGAACAACAGTTTTTAGACACCATTACTAGGTTATCCGCGGGTCAGCACACGCAGACCCTCGATGAACTCATCAAGAGAGCGAGGCAGCCGGGATTATCGGCTGAAGAGCAAATTCAGATAGCAAAACAGATGCGTGACCTCTTAAAACAGAATGTTTCCGCATCAAACCCGACCTCAGCTGGCGCGTGAGGTCATAGCTCGGGTATAATCCTCGGCTTGTTTTTTGCCCGCCAAGACCTTCAGTGGATAGGGTGTTATGTCCGGAAAAGCGCAACAGCAGTCTCGTATCAAAGAGTTGATCACCCTGGGTCGTGAGCAGAAGTATCTGACTTACGCAGAGGTCAACGATCACCTGCCTGAGGATATTTCAGATCCAGAGCAGGTGGAAGACATCATCCGCATGATCAACGACATGGGGATCCCCGTACACGAGAGTGCTCCGGATGCGGACGCCCTTATGTTGGCCGACGCCGATACCGACGAGGCAGCCGCTGAAGAAGCCGCTGCCGCGTTGGCCGCGGTGGAGACCGACATCGGTCGCACGACTGACCCTGTACGCATGTATATGCGTGAAATGGGTACCGTCGAGTTGCTGACACGCGAAGGCGAAATCGAAATCGCCAAGCGTATTGAAGAGGGTATCCGTGAAGTGATGGGCGCAATTGCGCACTTCCCTGGCACGGTTGACCACATTCTCTCCGAGTACACTCGCGTCACCACCGAAGGTGGCCGCCTGTCCGACGTCCTGAGCGGTTATATCGACCCGGACGACGGCATTGCGCCACCTGCTGCCGAAGTGCCGCCGCCTGTCGACCCGAAAGCCGTGAAAGCGGACGACGATGCCGAAGACGACGATGCCGAAGCCAGCACCGACGACGAAGATGAAGTCGAAAGCGGTCCAGACCCGATCATCGCTGCCCAGCGTTTCGGTGCGGTTTCCGATCAAATGGAAATCACCCGCAAGGCCCTGAAAAAGCACGGTCGCTCCAACAAGCTGGCAATTGCCGAGCTGGTGGCGCTGGCTGAGCTGTTCATGCCGATCAAGCTGGTGCCGAAGCAATTCGAAGGCCTGGTCGAGCGTGTTCGCAGCGCCCTTGAGCGTCTGCGCGCACAAGAGCGGGCGATCATGCAGCTCTGTGTGCGTGATGCGCGCATGCCGCGTACCGACTTCCTGCGCCAGTTCCCGGGCAACGAAGTTGACGAAAGCTGGACCGACGCTCTGGCCAAGGGCAAGGCGAAATACGCCGAAGCCATTGGTCGCCTGCAGCCCGATATCATTCGTTGCCAGCAGAAGCTGACCGCACTTCAGACCGAAACCGGTCTGACGATTGCCGAGATCAAGGACATCAACCGTCGCATGTCGATCGGTGAGGCCAAGGCCCGCCGCGCGAAGAAAGAGATGGTTGAAGCGAACTTGCGTCTGGTGATCTCCATTGCCAAGAAGTACACCAACCGTGGCCTGCAATTCCTCGATCTGATCCAGGAAGGCAACATCGGCTTGATGAAGGCGGTGGACAAGTTCGAATACCGTCGCGGCTACAAGTTCTCGACTTATGCCACCTGGTGGATCCGTCAGGCGATCACTCGCTCGATCGCCGACCAGGCCCGCACCATCCGTATTCCGGTGCACATGATCGAGACGATCAACAAGCTCAACCGTATTTCCCGGCAGATGTTGCAGGAAATGGGTCGCGAACCGACCCCGGAAGAGCTGGGCGAACGCATGGAAATGCCTGAGGATAAAATCCGCAAGGTATTGAAGATCGCTAAAGAGCCGATCTCCATGGAAACCCCGATCGGTGATGACGAAGACTCCCATCTGGGCGACTTCATCGAAGACTCGACCATGCAGTCGCCAATCGATGTAGCCACCGTTGAGAGCCTTAAAGAAGCGACCCGCGACGTACTGTCCGGCCTCACTGCCCGTGAAGCCAAGGTACTGCGCATGCGTTTCGGCATCGACATGAATACCGACCACACCCTTGAGGAAGTCGGTAAACAGTTTGACGTGACCCGCGAGCGGATTCGTCAGATCGAAGCCAAGGCGCTGCGCAAGTTGCGTCACCCGACGCGAAGCGAGCATCTGCGCTCCTTCCTCGACGAGTGATCCCAGAACCCCCGGCCCAGGCCGGGGGTTTTGCTTTCTACCGATTACTTTTTATAGATTCACCGCCGCGCCCTCCCTCCCCCGCAATGCCCGTCTACACTCGAAACATTCCCCGTGCCATAACGAGACCGTTATGCCCAGATTGCCGACCGTGCTTTTGCTGTCGCTGCTGACCTGGACCGCAACGGCTGGCGCCTTGACTCTCACGGAGGATGAGCGTGGCTGGTTGGCGGACCATCAGGAGCTGCGCCTGGGGGTGGATGCCTCCTGGCCGCCCTTCGAATACCGCGACGAGAACGGACGCTACCAAGGCTTGGCGGCGGATTACGTGCGCCTGATCCAAGACCGCCTGGGCGTCCGGATCAAGCTGATCGAGCCGGTGAACTGGAGCGCCGTCCTCGAACAGGCCCGCAACAACCAGCTCGACCTGCTGCCGGGCATCATGTCCACCCCCGAGCGCCAGGCCTACATGGCGTTCACGCGGCCTTACCTGGACTTCCCCATCGTCATCCTCGCCCATGAAGGCGGTGCGCAACCGCACAACCTGAAGGACCTCTATGGGTTGAAGATTGCCGTGGTGGAGAACTACGCGCCCCATGAGTTGCTGCGCACCCACCACCCCGACCTCAACCTGGTGGCCTTGCCGAATGTCAGCTCGACCCTGCAGGCGCTGGCCACCGATGAAGTGGACGCAGTAGTCGGCGACCTGGCTTCGAGCGTATGGAGCCTGCGCCAACTCAAGCTCGATGGCTTGTACGTCAGCGGTGAAACCCCCTACCGCTACCAACTGGCGATGGGCGTGCCTCGTGAAAACAAAATGCTGGTAGGGATTCTGGACAAGGTCCTCGCCGACCTCAGCCCGGACGAAACGCAAGCGATCCAGCGACACTGGGTCGGCAGCCTCACCGATCACCACACGTTCTGGACGGATCTGCTGACGTATGGCCTGCCCACGGTACTGCTGCTGAGCAGCGTATTGGTCGTCGTGATTCGGATCAATCGTCGGCTCAGTTCGGAAATTTCCCGCCGCGTCGCCCTCGAGCAGGAACTGCGCAGCAGCGAATATCACTATCGCGGCCTGGTGGAGAGCTTGTCCGCCATTGCCTGGGAAGCCAGCATTAGCGATTTCACCTACAGTTACGTGTCGCCGCATGCCGAAGAACTGCTCGGTTACCCCCGCGCCCATTGGCTGATTCCAGGCTTCTGGCGCAGCATCATTCACCCCGCCGACCTGACGCGCACCGAAGCCTATTGCTACCGCGAAACCCGCGCCAGCCGTGATCACAGCGTCGATTACCGGGTGATCACCGCCGACGGCCGTTGCCTGTGGGTACGCGATATTGTCAGCCTGATCGAACACGGCCATGAACCGGTACTCCGTGGCTTGATGATCGACATCAGTGACGCCAAGCACACGGAAGAGGCGCTGCAATTGTCCGAGCAAAAATTTGCCTCGGTGTTCCAACAGTGCCCAGACATTCTGGTGATCGCACGAATGTCCGACGGCTGCCTGTTGGAGGTCAACAAAGCGTTTGAGGACCAGGTGGGCCTGAAGGCCGAAGACGTGATCGGTAAAACCGCTACTTCGCTGAATATCTGGGGTATCCCGGGCATCGGCCCGGACCTGCTGCAACGGCTGCAGACCACCAGCATCCGCAACCTGGAAATGCGCTTTCTGCGCAGCAACGGCCAAGCCTTTACCGGGCTGATTTCCGCCGAACCGTTCCAACTCGACACGACCGAAGCCCTGGTAGTTGTGGTGCGAGACATCACCCAGCTCAAGGAAACCCAGCAACAGCTGCAAACCTCCGAAGAGAAATTCGCCAAGGCCTTCCATGCCTCGCCCGACGGTTTGCTTTTGAGCCGTCAGAGCGATGGCCAACTGATCGAGGTCAACGAAGGGTTCAGCCGCATTACCGGCATCGCCAGCGTGAGTTCCCTCGACCAGTCGACCCTGGACCTGGGCATCTGGGTCGACCTCAACGAACGCAAACACATGCTGGAGCTGCTGCAACGCGACGGGTTTGTCCGCGATTTCATCTGCCATATCCGCCGCAGCGACGGACAGATCCGGCTCTGCGAGTTGTCCAGCCGTCCGCTGCCCATCGGCGATGACGACTGCATGCTGACCATCGCTCGGGACATTACCGAGCGCCAACAGATGCAGGAAAAACTGCAACAGGCCGCTACCGTCTTCGAAAGCACCGCCGAAGGCGTGTTGATCACCGACACCCGGCAAAACATCAGCGCCGTGAACCGCGCCTTCAGCGAGATCACCGGCTACAGCGAAGCCGAAGCCCTCGGCCACACCCCGCGCCTGCTCGCCTCCGGCCTGCATGACAGCGCATTCTATGCCGCGATGTGGCACCAGTTGACCACTCACGGGCATTGGCAGGGCGAGATCTCCAACCGTCGCAAGAATGGCGAGGTCTACCCCAGTTGGCTGACCATCAGCGCCGTGCGCAACCGCGACCAGGCGATCACGCACTTCGTCGCGGTGTTTGCCGACATCTCCAGCCTCAAACATGCCCAGGCCCGCCTCGACTACCAGGCCCATCACGACCCGCTGACCGGCCTGCCCAACCGCACCCTGTTTGAAAACCGGCTACAGGCCGCGCTCAACAATCAACAGGAGAGCGGCCACCAGGGCGCCGTGCTGTTCCTCGACCTGGATCGCTTCAAACATATCAACGACAGCCTCGGCCACCCGATCGGCGACCTGCTGCTCCAGAACATCGCCGTGCGCCTCAAGGAGCAACTGCGCGACATCGACACCGTCGCCCGCCTGGGCGGCGACGAATTCATCATCCTCCTGCCCGGTCTGCAGCAAGCCAGCGACGCCCAGCACCTGGCCAATAAACTGCTGGCCTGCTTCACCCCGCCGTTCCAGGCGGGTGAGCACGAGTTTTTTATCAGCGCCAGCATCGGCACCAGCCTGTACCCCCAGGACGGCATGGACGTCGCCACCCTGGTCAAAAACGCCGACGCCGCGATGTACCGCTCCAAGGCCAAGGGCCGCAACCGCGTCGAAGGCTACACCCGCGACCTGACCGCCCAGGCCAAAGAACGCGTGGCGCTGGAACATGAACTGCGCCGGGCCATCGAACGCGATGAGCTGAGCCTGTATTACCAACCCAAACGGAGCCTGGAGACCCAGCAACTGATCGGCGCCGAAGCGCTGATCCGCTGGCACCACCCGACCTTCGGCGACGTACCGCCCGAACACTTCATCGCCCTGGCCGAAGAGAACGGCATGATCCTGCAGATCGGCGATTGGGTCCTGGAACAGGCCTGCCAACAAATGCACGCCTGGCAAACCGTGTTCGATCACTTCGGCCCGCTGTCAGTCAACCTCGCCGGCGCACAACTGCGCCAGCCCAACCTGCTGTCACGCATCGAACAGCTACTGCGCGATTACCGCCTCGAACCCGGCTGCCTGCAACTGGAGATCACCGAAAACTTCATCATGAGCCAGGCCGAAGAAGCGCTGGACGTGCTGCACCAACTCAAACGCCTGGGCGTACAACTGGCAATCGATGATTTCGGCACCGGCTATTCATCCCTCAGCTACCTCAAGCGCCTGCCCCTGGACTTCCTGAAAATCGACCAATCCTTCATCCGCGGCCTGCCCGACGACCCCCACGACGTGGCGATCGTGCGCGCCATCATTGCCCTGGGCCACAGCATGCAATTCACCATCATCGCCGAAGGCGTAGAAACCCCCGCACAACAAACCTTCCTCGCCGCCGAGGGCTGCGAACAGATGCAAGGCTACATCGTCAGCCTGCCCCTGCCCCCGGAGCTTTTTGCCGCGACGTTTCTTCGTATGAGGGTTCAGGATTTTTCGGATAGCACAGCGGAGAAACCATCGCTATAATCCGCGACCTGTTAAGGGCCTATAGCTCAGTTGGTCAGAGCAGAGGACTCATAATCCTTTGGTCCACGGTTCAAGTCCGTGTGGGCCCACCAACTCCAAAGCCGCGCATTGCGCGGCTTTTGTGTGTCTGTCGCTGCCGTTTTAGCCAGCGCCCTCGCCCTCAGGCTCACGTCGCAAACAACTGCCCGATATCCCGGAACGCCTTGAACTCCAACGCGTTACCGCAGGGGTCAAACAAAAACAGTGTCGCCTGCTCCCCCACCTGGCCTTTGAAGCGAATGTGCGGTTCCAGCACGAACGCGGTCTGCCGTGCCTGCAAGCGCGCCGCCAGCGCATGCCAGTCGTCCCAGCTCAATACCACGCCGAAATGCGGCACGGGGACGTCGTGGCCGTCGACTGCGTTGGTGTGCGCCGCAGCCTGGGAGGCTGTTTTGGGGTGTTCATGAATCACCAGTTGATGGCCGAAGAAGTTGAAGTCGACCCAGTGGTCGCTGGAGCGGCCCTCTTGTAGGCCGAATACCTCAGCGTAGAAATGCCGGGCAGCCGCCAGGTCAAATACCGGAATAGCCAAGTGAAAAGGTGCCAGTGTCATCAGGTCAAACCTTTGTGGGTCGTGAAGTGCTCTGAGTTTAGCCTTGCTCCCGGCGATGAAAAGACGCCGCAAGCCTGTAACATATGCCCCCTATCCGTCCGCACCGGAGCTGCCCTTGCCTGTCCTCGATGAAATCGACCGCCAACTGATCTCCGCATTGCAGATCAATGCCCGTGAAAGCGTCGCCATGCTGGCACGGCAACTCGGCATTGCGCGCACCACGGTGACGTCGCGCCTGGCTCGTCTGGAGAAAACCCAGGTGATTACCGGTTATGGCGTGCGCCTCGGCCAGCGTGTGGTGGATGGCGGGCTGCAGGCGTATGTCGGCATCACCGTGCAGGCGCGCTCGGGCAAGGACGTGCTGCGCAAGCTCAGCGCCATGGCCCAGGTTCAGCAACTGTGCGCGGTGAGCGGCGAGTTCGATTACGTGGCATGGCTGCGCACCGATTCGCCAGAACAGCTCGATCAATTGCTGGACCAGATCGGCAGCGTCGACGGCGTGGAAAAAACCACCACGTCGATCATCCTCAGCAACAAACTCGATCGCAGACAACCAATCTGACCGCCAACCTCGTCACTTTGACTGAAAACAATTCAATTCGACGACACTTTGCGTCTTATTAACGAACGCTACGCTCCCTAAACTGGCTGCCATCTTTTCCTATACTCAGCGGGTACGTCCCGCGAGCCGCTAGTAAGGTCAGCCATGAGCATTCCGTCCAGCAGCATCAGCAAGACCAATCGCCACCCCGCCGACGGTAAAAAACCGATCACCATCTTCGGCCCGGATTTCCCCTTTGCGTTTGATGACTGGATCGAACACCCCGCCGGCCTGGGCAGTATTCCGGCCGCCAACCACGGCGCCGAAGTGGCGATCGTCGGCGCCGGGATCGCCGGCCTGGTGGCCGCCTACGAACTGATGAAGCTGGGCCTCAAGCCCGTGGTGTACGAGGCCTCGAAGATGGGCGGCCGTTTGCGCTCCCAGGCGTTTGAAGGCGCCGAAGGGATCATCGCCGAGTTGGGCGGCATGCGTTTCCCTGTGTCGTCCACCGCGTTCTACCACTATGTCGACAAGCTCGGCCTGGACACCAAACCCTTCCCCAACCCGCTGACGCCGGCTTCCGGCAGCACGGTCATCGACCTGGAAGGCCAGACCCACTACGCACAAAAACTGTCCGACTTGCCTGCACTGTTCCAGGAAGTGGCTGACGCGTGGGCCGACGCCCTGGAAGCCGGCTCGCAGTTCGGCGATATCCAGCAAGCCATCCGCGACCGCGACGTGCCGCGCCTCAAGGCGCTGTGGAACAAACTCGTGCCGCTGTGGGACGACCGCACCTTCTACGACTTCGTCGCCACCTCCAAGGCCTTTGCCAAGCTGTCCTTCCATCACCGCGAGGTGTTTGGCCAGGTCGGCTTCGGCACCGGTGGCTGGGATTCGGACTTCCCCAACTCCATGCTGGAAATCTTCCGCGTGGTGATGACCAACTGCGACGACCATCAACACCTGGTGGTCGGCGGCGTGGCGCAGGTGCCCATGGGTATCTGGCGCCATGTGCCGGAGCGCTGCGCCCACTGGCCGGCGGGCACCAGCCTGAGTTCGCTGCACAGCGGCGCGCCACGGGCCGGGGTCAAGCGCATTGCCCACGCGCCCGGCGGCCGTTTCGCCGTGACCGACAACTACGGCGATACCCGCGAATACGCCGCCGTGCTGACCACCTGCCAAAGCTGGCTGCTGACCACCCAGATCGAATGCGACGAAACCCTGTTCTCGCAAAAGATGTGGATGGCCCTGGACCGCACCCGCTACATGCAATCGTCGAAGACCTTCGTGATGGTCGACCGCCCGTTCTGGAAAGACAAAGACCCGCAAACCGGCCGCGACCTGATGAGCATGACCCTCACCGATCGCCTGACCCGTGGCACTTACCTGTTCGACAACGGCGACGACAAGCCGGGCGTGATCTGCCTGTCGTACTCATGGATGAGCGATGCGCTGAAAATGCTCCCGCAACCCATCGATAAACGCGTGAAGCTGGCCCTCGACGCACTGAACAAGATCTACCCGAAAGTCGACATCAAGGCGCGCATCATCGGCGACCCGATCACCGTGTCCTGGGAAGCCGACCCGCATTTCCTCGGGGCCTTCAAAGGTGCGTTGCCCGGTCACTATCGCTACAACCAGCGGATGTACGCGCACTTCATGCAGAAGGATATGCCCGCCGAGCAACGTGGGATTTTTATCGCCGGCGATGACGTATCCTGGACACCGGCCTGGGTCGAAGGCGCGGTGCAAACCTCATTGAACGCGGTGTGGGGCATCATGACCCACTTCGGCGGCCACACTCACCCAGAGAACCCGGGGCCGGGTGACGTGTTCGATGAAATCGGGCCAATTGCCCTGGCCGATTAAGGAGCCAAGCCATGCGTGTCGCCCTGTACCAATGCCCACCGCTGCCACTGGATGTGGCCGGCAACCTCGAGCGCCTGCACCGACTCGCGCATGAGGCATCCGGCGCCGACCTGCTGGTGCTGCCGGAGATGTTCCTCACCGGCTACAACATCGGTGCCGAAGCTGTCGGCGCATTGGCCGAGGCGCAGGATGGCGAGTCGGCGCGAACGATTGCCGAACTGGCGCGAAGTGCCGGGCTGGCAATCCTGTACGGCTACCCGGAGCGCGCCGCGAACGGGCAGATCTATAACGCCGTGCAGTTGATCGATGCCCACGGCCAGCGCCTGTGCAACTACCGCAAGACGCACCTGTTCGGCGACCTCGATCATTCGATGTTCAGTGCCGGCGGCGATGATTTTCCGCTGGTGGAACTCAACGGCTGGAAACTGGGCGTGCTGATCTGTTACGACCTGGAGTTCCCGGAAAACACGCGGCGCCTGGCCCTGGCCGGCGCCGACCTGATCGTGGTGCCCACCGCGAATATGGTGCCGTTCGACTTTGTCGCCGACGTCACCGTGCGGGCGCGGGCTTTCGAGAACCGGTGCTACGTGGCCTACGCCAATTACTGCGGGCACGAAGGCGAGATTCAGTATTGCGGGCAAAGCAGCATCGCCGCGCCGGATGGGCAGCGAATCGCCCAGGCCAGCCTGGATGAAGCCTTGATCGTCGGCACGCTGGAACACCAATCGATTCTCGATGCCCGCGCCGCCAATGACTACCTGCAAGACCGCCGCCCCGAACTGTACGGCACGCTGCACAAGCCCTGATCTGGAGGGTTTGCTAGCATAGGCACTTCCCTCGTATCGGAAGTGCCCATGCCTGCGCCGGCCCAGCCCCATCACCTTCACCTGACCCTGGCCAACGGCCTGCGGGTTTCCCTGCGCCACGCCCCGCGTTTAAAGCGTTGCGCCGCTGTTTTGCGGGTGGCGGCCGGCAGCCATGACGTGCCGTTGGCGTGGCCCGGCCTGGCGCACTTTCTGGAACATCTGTTGTTTCTTGGCACTGAGCGTTTTCCGAGCGATGAAGGGCTGATGACCTACGTGCAGCGCCACGGTGGCCAGGTCAATGCCAGCACCCGCGAACGCACCACGGATTTCTTCGTTGAACTGCCGTTGTCGACCTTTGCCGATGGGCTCGAACGCCTGGCCGATCTGCTGACCCATCCGCGCCTGGCGCTGGACGATCAACTGCGCGAGCGCGAAGTGCTGCACGCGGAGTTCATCGCCTGGTCCCAGGACGCCAACGCGCAACAACAGGTCGCGCTGCTGGAGGGCCTGGCGGCCGATCATCCGCTGCGCGGCTTCCATGCGGGCAATCGCGACAGCCTGCCGGTGGAACGTCAGGCGTTTCAGCAAGCATTGCGGGATTTCCACCAGCACTTCTATCAGTCGGGGCAAATGACCTTGAGTCTGGCCGGCCCACAACCGCTGGCACAACTGGAACGCCTGGCGCAGCGCTTCAGTGAGCAACTGCGCGCCGGCCCGCGACACCCGCAGGCGGCCCCGCCAGCACTGATGCCCGCTCATACACAGCATTTCCAACACAGCGCCGACGGCCATCTGCATCACGTCATCAGCGTCGACGCCCCCAGGGAAGCCTTGGATTTCCTCTGTTTCTGGCTCAACGCCTCGGCGCCCGGCGGGTTGCGCGCGGAACTGCAAGCGCGGCAATTGGCGAGCACTGTGCAGGCCTCCGTGCTCTACCATTTCGCCGGACAAGCGCTGCTGGATCTCGACTTTACCCTCGGAACTCAAAGCGACGCGGCGACACAGATCGAAGCGTTGTTGTACGACTGGCTGAGCTTTTTCGCACACAGCGACTGGACATCTCTGCGCGAGGAATTCGCCCTGCTCAACGCACGCCAACAGCAGGTCCAAGGCGCCCTCGCGTTGGCGCGGCATGACAGCGAAGAACTCGAAGCGCCGTTGTCGGAGCAGCACGTTGCCGCCCTCAAGACCCTGCTCGACGCCCTGCCGCTGCAAGCCTGCCGACATGCGTGGCAACTGCCGCCCAACAACCCGTTCCTGCGCCCACCCGTGAAGGACGAACGCGCCGGCCTGATTCGCGGCCAGACCAGCGCCCACCGGGGCCTGCGCACCTTTGCCCAGGACCGTTCCCGAGGGCGGCGAGAGCTGTCGGCGTTGTCGTTCAGCCCGGCGTTGGCCGATGCCCATGAGGAAGGCGCGCTCTACCTGCGCTGGCGGCTGGATTGCGCGCGCCCATCGACGCTGGAAAACACCCTGGCACCGTTGCGCGAAAATGCCCACCAGGCCGGCGTCGACTTATCCTTCGACGCGATCGGCAATGACTGGCTGGTGAAGATGGTCGGTCTTCACCAACCCATGCCGGCGATACTCGATGAACTCGCGCGCAGCCTGAACCTGCTTGAGGAGGATCGGCAACACGCCCCTGCCGGCACACCGCCGATTGCCATCCGGCAATTGCTCAAGGCGCTGCCGGCGTGCTGTGCCGGCGTTCGACCAAACCCGCCTGCGCCCTCGCTGTCGTGGACCCACGCACGCTGGGAAGGCCTGGGCATTGGGCTGCCCGCCCACTGCGAAGCGGCGCTCAGATCCGCCGCCACCCGCTTGCCCGGGCAACCGGCAATTCTTGAATCCGAATGCCCCAGCCTCAACGGCCAGCGTCTATGGCATGAGGTCCACACCGATGCCCTCGATGCGGCCTTGCTGCTGTTCTGCCCGACGCCGACGCGCTCCCTGGCAGATGAAGCCGCATGGCGCCTGCTCGCGCACCTGCTCCAAGGGCCGTTCTACCAACGCCTGCGGGTAGAGCTGCAAATCGGCTACGCGGTGTTCAGCGGTATCCGACAGATCAATGGGCAAACCGGCCTGCTGTTTGGCGTGCAGTCGCCCAGCGTTTCCCTTGAGGGCATCATGCAGCACCTGCGCACCTTCCTCACGCAATTGCCGGCATTGATCGACGCCAGCGACGACCTCGGCCACCCAGCGCTGGCGCAACAGTTCACGGCGCAGGCGCTGCCCCTCGCCCAGGCCGCCGAACTGTTGTGGCAGGCGCGCCTGGCCGGCCATCCAGCGGATTATCTGACGCTGCTTCAACACCAGATCCAAGCCCTGACGCACGCGGATCTGCAGCGCGCCGCCCAACAGGTGCAGGACGCCGCGGGCGGCTGGCGCTGCATCGCCAACGGCCCGCGCAGCGGCGGTGACTGGCAATCGGCAGACTGATCGTTGCCGCTGCCGCAATAGGCTTTTTCCACCAAGACAGCGCTAACTTGGAAAAAAATGCGTAATATTCATAGGCACACATCTGAACATCTCCGACTGGAGGTGGACTATATGTATTACTTGGTAGTAAACGTCCCATCCCTTCGTAGGAGTAAGAATATGACTTGGTCCAAACCTGCTTACACTGATCTGCGCATCGGTTTCGAAGTGACTATGTACTTCGCCAGCCGCTGATTGGCTGGGTAAGACAACGCCTCGGCTCGTCCGGGGCGTTTTTGTTTTCAGCTTTGTTTGATGGAGCGGCCATGTTTGTCCAGATTCTAGGTTCCGCCGCCGGCGGCGGCTTCCCGCAGTGGAACTGCAATTGCGCGAACTGCGCAGGCTTTCGTGATGGCAGCCTGCGAGCGCAGGCGCGTACCCAGTCATCCATCGCGATTTCCGACGATGGCGTGAACTGGGTACTGTGCAATGCCTCGCCGGATATCCGCGCACAACTGCAGGGCTTCGCGCCGATGCAACCCGGCCGCGCCCTGCGCGACACCGGCATCAGCGCGATCATCCTGATGGACAGCCAGATCGACCACACCACTGGCCTGCTGAGCCTGCGCGAAGGCTGCCCGCACCAGGTGTGGTGTACCGACATGGTCCATGAAGACCTCAGCAGCGGTTTCCCGCTGTTCACCATGCTCACCCATTGGAATGGCGGCCTGGCCTGGAACCGCATCGAGCTGGACGCCAGCTTCACCATCCCGGCCTGCCCCAACCTGCGTTTCACCCCGCTGCCGCTGCGCAGTGCCGCACCACCGTATTCGCCGCACCGCTTCGACCCGCACCCCGGCGACAATATCGGCCTGATCGTCGAAGACCTGCGCACCGGCGGCAAACTGTTCTACGCCCCAGGGCTGGGCAAGGTGGACGCGCCATTGCTGGAAATCATGGCTGGCAGCGACTGCCTGCTGGTGGACGGCACGATGTGGGACGATGATGAAATGCAGCGCCGTGGCGTCGGCACCCGCACCGGCCGCGAGATGGGCCACCTGGCGCAGAACGGCCCCGGTGGCATGCTCGAAGTGCTGGAACACCTGCCGAAGCAGCGCAAGGTACTTATCCACATCAACAACACCAACCCGATCCTCGATGAAGATTCTCCCGAGCGGGCCGAGCTGGTGCGGCGCAATGTCGAAGTGGCTTACGACGGCATGAGCATTGAACTGTAGGAGCGAGCTTGCTCGCGAAAAACGCAAGAACACCGCAGATATTCAGGGTGCACGCGTCACCGTTAACGACCTTCGCGAGCAAGCTCGCTCCCACAGGAGACCCATATGACTGATATACCGATGAGCACCGATGCATTTGAAAAAGCCCTGCGGGCCAAGGGCGCCTTCTACCATATCCATCACCCGTACCACGTGGCGATGTATGAAGGCCGCGCCACCCGCGAGCAGATCCAGGGCTGGGTCGCCAACCGCTTCTACTATCAAGTGAACATCCCGCTGAAGGACGCCGCGATCCTGGCCAATTGCCCGGACCGTGAAATCCGCCGCGAGTGGATTCAGCGCCTGCTCGACCACGACGGCGCCCCCGGCGAAGACGGCGGCATCGAAGCCTGGCTGCGCCTGGGCCAGGCCGTCGGCCTCGACCCGGACCAACTGCGCTCCCAGGAGCTGGTGTTGCCCGGCGTGCGCTTTGCGGTGGACGCCTACGTCAACTTCGCCCGCCGCGCCTGCTGGCAGGAAGCCGCCAGCAGCTCGCTGACCGAACTGTTCGCGCCGCAGATCCACCAATCGCGCCTCGACAGCTGGCCGCAGCATTACCCGTGGATCGACCCCACCGGCTATGAGTATTTCCGCACCCGCCTGGGCCAGGCCCGCCGCGATGTCGAACATGGCCTGGCGATCACCCTGCAGCACTACACCACCCGCGAAGGCCAGGAGCGTATGCTGGAAATTCTGCAGTTCAAACTGGACATCCTGTGGAGCATGCTCGATGCCATGAGCATGGCCTACGAATTGAAACGCCCGCCCTATCACAGCGTGACCACACAGCGGGTCTGGCATAAAGGGATCGCCCTATGAGCTTTGATCGCAGCAAGAAACCGACCTGGCGCCAGGGTTATCGCTACCAGTACGAGCCCGCGCAAAAAGGCCATGTACTGCTCTACCCCGAGGGCATGATCAAGCTCAATGAAAGTGCCGCCTTGATCGGTGGACTGATCGACGGCGAGCGCGACGTCGCCACGATCATCGGTGAGCTGGATAAACAATTTCCCGGTGTGCCTGAGCTGGGCAATGACGTAGAGCAATTCATGGAGGTCGCCCGTGCCGAGCACTGGATCACCCTTGCCTGAAAAACCAGCCATCGGCCTGCCCTTGTGGCTGCTCGCCGAGCTGACCTATCGCTGCCCGCTGCAGTGCCCGTATTGCTCCAACCCGCTGGATTTCGCCGAGCAGGGCAAGGAGCTGAGCACCGAGCAGTGGTTCAAGGTATTTCGCGAAGCCCGTGAGATGGGCGCCGCGCAGTTGGGCTTTTCCGGCGGTGAACCGCTGGTGCGCCAGGACCTCGCCGAACTGATCGCCGAAGCGCGCAAGCTGGGCTTCTACACCAACCTGATCACCTCCGGCATCGGCCTGACCGAGCAGAAGATCAGCGACTTCAAGAAGGCTGGCCTGGACCACATCCAGATCAGCTTCCAGGCCAGCGACGAACAGGTGAACAACCTGCTGGCCGGCTCGAAAAAGGCCTTCGCGCAAAAGCTGGAAATGGCCCGCGCAGTGAAGGCCCATGGCTATCCGATGGTGCTGAACTTCGTCACCCATCGGCACAATATCGACAAGATCGACCGCATCATCGAGCTGTGCATTGCGCTGGAAGCGGATTTTGTCGAACTCGCCACCTGCCAGTTCTATGGCTGGGCGCAGCTCAATCGTGTGGGGTTGTTGCCGACCCAGGAACAGTTGGTGCGCGCCGAACGCATCACCAACGAATACCGCGCCAAGCTCGAAGCCGAAGGGCACCCGTGCAAGCTGATTTTCGTCACCCCGGATTACTACGAAGAACGCCCGAAAGCCTGCATGAACGGCTGGGGCAGCATCTTTCTGACCGTAACTCCGGACGGTACCGCCCTGCCCTGCCACGGCGCCCGACAGATGCCGGTGCAGTTTCCCAACGTGCGCGACCACAGCATGCAGCACATCTGGTACGACTCTTTCGGTTTCAACCGCTTTCGCGGCTACGACTGGATGCCCGAGCCGTGCCGTTCATGCGATGAAAAGGAAAAGGACTTCGGCGGCTGCCGCTGCCAGGCGTTCATGCTGACCGGGGATGCAAGCAATGCCGACCCGGTGTGCAGCAAGTCCGAGCACCACGGCATCATCCTTCAAGCACGGGAAGAGGCCGAATACGCCACCCAGACCATCGAGCAACTAGCCTTTCGCAACGAGCGCAACTCACGACTCATCGCAAAAAGCTGAGGGCCTCAGCGCTTGGCGATGATGTACACCGCGTGAATGATGCCTGGGAAGTAACCGCACAAGGTCAGCAGAATATTCAGCCAGAACGCGCCGGCGAAACCCACTTGCAGGAACACACCCAGTGGCGGCAACAGAATGGCGATGATGATACGAATGATGTCCATGGGTTCAGCTCCTGAAAATCGGCTCGTGTGAGCCGTGTAGCTAATCGACCTTGGACGTTCGTGAGGGTTCAGTAGGATCTGGCACCGCGACCGTCGTTCGCTGCACAAAAAAAAACGCCCCCAGCCAAAAAAAACAAGCTGGGGGCGCCGCGTATACCGCGAGACGGTTCAGGAATAAGGGGTCAGACGGCGATGCCCTTGCGGCATTGCAGTTGTGCGGTGCGTACCCGGGAAAAGGCGTGCCCCAGGCGCAGGAGCATTTCGTCGATGTTGCTTTTGCTCACCGTCAGGGCCGGGGTGAAGCGCAGGCAGTTGGGTTGCGGGGCGTTGAGGATCAGTCCTTCGTCCAGAGCCGCTTTTACTACGGCATCCGCAGAATCATCCGATAACGTCAGGCCCCACATCAGGCCCTGGCCGCGCAGTTGACCATGGCCATAGCGATAAGCCAGGCGAGCCAGACCTTCGCCGAGGTAACAACCAGACTCACGCACATGCTCGAAGAAACCATGCCCCAGCACAGCATCGAGCACCGCCCCCCCGGCGCAGGCCATCAGCGCATTGCCATGATGGGTGCCTTCCAGCTCACCGACTTCAAAGCAACAAGCCTTGCCACGCGCCAGCAGTGCCGCCAGCGGTACACCACCGCCCAGGCCTTTGCCGAGCGCAATGATGTCGGCGCGTACACCGTAGTACTCTTCGGCGAGCAAGGTGCCGCAACGGCCGATACCGGTTTGCACTTCGTCGAGGATCAGCAGAATGCCCAGCTCGCGGCACAGCCGCTCGACACCCTTGAGGTAATGCTCGGTCGCCGGGATGACGCCGGCTTCGCTCTGGATCGGCTCGAGCATGATGGCAACGGTTTGCGCGTCAACGGCCGCGTGCAGCGCCGCCAGGTCGTTGAGCGGGACGTGACTGAAGCCCGGCAATTGCGGTTCAAAGCGGTTTTCACGGCTGCTCGCCGAGGCCGACATCGCCGCGAAGCTGCGCCCATGGCAACCGTTGCTGGCGCTGATGATGCGATAAGCACCGCCGCGATACAGCTGGCCCCACTTGCGCGCCAGTTTGATCGCCGCTTCGCAGGCTTCCGCGCCGCTGTTGAGCAAATACGCCTGGTCGCTGCCGGTGCGGTGGCACAGGCGGTCGACGAGGTTGAGTTGGGGACGGTTATGCAAACCGTTACCGGGATTGATCAGCGCCTGGGCCTGATCGGCCAGGGCCCGGATCAATACCTGCGGGCTGTGGCCGAGGCTGTTGGCCGCGCAGCCCTGGCTGAAGTCCAGATAGGCGCGATCATCGCTGTCCCACAACCAGGAACCCTGGCCGCGCACAAAGACCTGCGGGGGGCGCGCTACGGTAGGCATCAGGCATCCACTGGGAAAATCTTCGCCACAAGCATCCAGGATCAGGTCATCCAGACTGGCCGCCGAGCGGCGCAAATTGAACAGGTTCACACTTTTCCTCCCATGGCAACCATGCCGTGGTCGGTGTACCCCGCAAAACCTACCTGGAGGTTTTTTGACTTGCCTATGCAAACACCATCAACATAAACGCTAATCATCGCCCGATCTGGCCCTGTAAGCCTTGTGGATAGGCGCTAGACTAGGCGTCTTGGGGGCCAACGGCCATTTCGATTTTCCAGCTTTTTCGATAAGAATTACTTATGGATTTTAAGCAACTGCGTTATTTCGTCGCGGTGTATGAGGAAGGCCACGTAGGCCGTGCCGCTGAGCGTCTGTCGATCTCCCAACCGGCCCTGTCACAGCAGATCCGCCAGCTCGAACAAAACCTCGATGTGAGCCTGTTCGAACGCAGCAGCAAGCGCCTGCTGCCGACCCTCGCGGCCCATACGTTATACAACCACGCCCTGCCGTTGATCGATGGCATGCAGCAAGCCGTGGAGGCGTTGCGCAACTTCAAGGGCCAGGCATTGCGCACCTTGGCCATCGGTGTGTTGCAAACCGTACACACCAGCCTGGTGCCGCAGATGCTGGAGCGTGTGCGCAAGGCCCAGCCGCACCTGGTGGTGCAAATCTACGAACTGACCGGGCTGGAGATTGAACGGCGCCTGCTCAATGGTTCGCTGGACATCGGCATCAGTTACCTGCCGCCCCGCCAGCCGGGGTTGCACGGCGTGCTGCTGTATGAAGATGAGCTGAAGGTGGTCATCCCGGAGGATCACCCCCTGCGTGAATTCAAGAAAGTCTCCCTGACACAAGCGGCCGAGTTGCCGATGTTGCTGCTCGGGGAGGAGTTTCAGATCCGGCAGATCTGGCAGGGTCAGCTATCCAACCTCGGGCGGCGCCCGCAGGTGCAGGCGGAGTTGAATACCATGGTGGGGATTCTCGACAGCCTGCCGCATACCAAACTGGCCACGGTACTGCCGGGACGTTCCCAGGACCAACACAACAGCCAGGCGCTGCTGTGGAAACCCTTGAGTGAACCGAGGGTGCCGCTGAAAGTCGGGTTGGTGTGCCGCGATGTGCAACGCCAGCAAGCGACGTTGGCGCTGCTGCGCACCTTGCTGGAGGACGTGATGAACGCTCCGCAGGTGCCGGGCTGACTTTTTCGCGGGCAAAAGAAAACCCCGCCGAAGCGGGGCTTTGCAGACTGTTTCCCTGACATCCATTTCACTCCGCCATCCTGGCAGAATCCTACGTGTCCGTGTTGTTGCTTTGCGCTTCCTGCGCGACGTCCATGTGAAGTAGATTATCCGTGGATCCAATTTGGCGATAGAGGACGATTAGCAGCACGTCATGTAAGAGAATGCTTACAAAGCCTCTACACCCTTAGAACAGGGCCTCATCCAGCAAGAACAGCGATTCGCTACCGGCTTTTACCGACGCGCTCAACGACTGAATACGCGGCAGCAGACGGGCAAAGTAGAAACGTGCGGTGCCCAGCTTGCTGGCGTAGAAACCTTCCTCGGCTTCTTTGCCCAGCGCCGCCTTGGCCATCCTTGCCCACATGTAGGCGTAGGCCATGTAACCGAATGCATGCAAATACTCCACCGAGGCCGCACCGATTTCATTCGGGTTGCTCTTGGCACGGTCCAGCACCCAGGCCGTCAACTCATCCAGGCTATCCACCGCGGCATTGAGCGGCGCGGTGAACTCGGCCAGCTCCGCGCCTGCGGTGGCGGTGAACTGGCGGATCTCGTCGGCGAACAGGGTGTAGAACGCGCCGCCGCTGCCGACAATCTTGCGTCCCATCAGGTCCAGGGCCTGAATGCCGTTGGTGCCTTCGTAGATCTGGGTAATGCGTACATCACGCACCAATTGCTCCTGACCCCACTCGCGGATGTAACCGTGGCCGCCAAAGATTTGTTGGCCGAGCACCGTGGTTTCCAGGCCCAGATCGCTGAGGAATGCCTTGGCCACCGGGGTCAGCAAGGCCACCAGGTTATCCGCGCGCTCGCGGGCGGCGGCGTCTTCGCTGAACTTGGCGATATCCAGCTGCATCGCCACATATGTGGAGAATGCACGGCCGCCTTCGTTCGACGCCTTCATGGTCAACAGCATGCGACGCACGTCGGGGTGGACGATGATCGGGTCGGCGACTTTGTCCTTGGCCTGGGCACCGGTCGGCGCACGGCTCTGCAGGCGGTCGCGCGCATATTCAATCGCGTTCTGGTAGGACCGCTCACCGGACGCCAGGCCCTGGATGCCTACGCCCAGACGCTCGTAGTTCATCATGGTGAACATTGCCGCCAGGCCCCGGTTAGGCTCGCCCACCAGGTAACCCACGGCTTGGTCGAAGTTCATCACACAGGTCGCCGACGCTTGAATCCCCATCTTGTGTTCGATGGAGCCGCAGCTCACCGGGTTACGCGCGCCCAGGCTGCCGTCGGCATTGACCATGAACTTCGGCACCAGGAACAGCGAAATGCCCTTCGGCCCCGCAGGCGCATCCGGCAGTTTGGCCAGGACCAGGTGGATGATGTTCTCGGTGAGGTCGTGTTCGCCGCCGGTGATGAAGATCTTGGTGCCGCTGATGGTGTAGGAACCGTCCGCCTGAGGCTCGGCCTTGGTGCGGATAATGCCCAGATCGGTGCCGGCATGCGCCTCGGTCAGGCACATGGAACCGGCCCACTTGCCGGAGTACATATTCGGCAGGTAAGTGGCCTTGAGTGCTTCATTGGCGTGGGTGTTGATCGACACGCAGGCGCCAGAAGTCAGCATCGGGTACAGGCCAAACGCCAGGCTCGACGAGTTGATCATCTCTTCGACTTGCGCCGACACCGCCTTGGGCATGCCCATGCCGCCAAACGCCGGATCGCCGCCTACGCCCACCCAGCCGCCTTCGGCGTAGGTGGTGTAGGCCTGTGGAAAGCCGTCCGGGGTGCTGACAACGGTGTCGGCCCAGCGGCAGCCCTGTTCATCGCCGCTGCGGCTGAGCGGGGCGATGGATTTGGCGGTGACTTTACCGGCTTCTTCGAGGATTGCCTCAACGGTTTCGGCGTCGACAGTGTCTGCCAATGCCGGCAATTGGGCCCAAAGTGTGGCGACCTCAAAAACTTCGTTGAGGACGAAGCGCATATCACGCAACGGCGCTTTGTAATCAGCCATGGCAAACCTCGTGAGAACGTGAAAAGTAATTCGATAGGGTCGGTTTTACAGGCGCCGAGTGTACCCGAACAACTTTTCAGACACATAGGGTCCACTTTTGACTGATTGGTATTTTTAAGTCATCAGCCGCCGAATGCCTCCGCAGGCAGACTCATCAGGCACTCGCTGCCCGCTTGCACAGCAGCCCGATGGGTGGCGGTGCGCGGCAGCAGGCGCTTGAAGTAAAAGTCGCAGGTGGCCAGCTTGGCCTTGGCGAAGTCGGCATCGTCGTGGGTCTGCGCCGCGATCGCCATGCGCAGCCACAAATAGGCGAGGACGATGTAACCGCTGTACATCAAGTAGTCCACCGCGGCGGCGCCCACTTCGTCAGGGTTTTTCATCGCGGCCATGCCGACCTCGGTCGTCAGCTCGCCCCATTGCCGGTTCAGTTGATCGAGCTGCGCCACATACGCCTTGAGCTGCGCATGCTCGGCATTCGCCTCACAGAACTTATGCACAATCCGGGTAAAACCGCGCAGCAGCTTGCCCTGGCTGCCCAACACCTTGCGCCCCAGCAAGTCGAGCGCCTGGATGCCGTTGGTGCCTTCGTAGATCGACGCAATGCGGCAATCGCGCACCAATTGCTCCATGCCCCACTCGCGAATAAAACCATGGCCGCCGAACACCTGCATGCCGTGGTTGGTCACTTCCAGCCCGGTGTCGGTCATGAAGGCTTTGCAGATCGGCGTGAGGAATGCCAACAGGTCTTCGGCCTCCTGGCGCTGGCCGGCGTCGGCGCTCAAGTGCGCGGTGTCGAGCAGTTGCGCGGTGAAATAGGTGAGCGCCCGGTTGCCTTCGTTGAACGCCTTCATGGTCAGCAGCATGCGCCGCACGTCGGGATGGACGATGATCGGGTCGGCGGCTTTTTCCGGGGCCTTGGCGCCGGTCAGCGCGCGCATTTGCAGGCGGTCGTTGGCGTACCTGATCGCGCCCTGGAAGCTCGCTTCGCCGTTGCACAGCCCTTGCATCCCGGTGCCGAGCCGCGCGTGGTTCATCATGGTGAACATGCAGTTGAGGCCTTTGTTCGCCTCGCCGATCAAAAAGCCTTTGGCCCCATCGAAGTTCAGCACGCAGGTGGCCGAGGCCTTGATCCCCATCTTGTGCTCGATGGAGCCGCAATGCACCGCGTTGCGCTCGCCCGAATCGGCATGGAACTTGGGCACGATAAACAGTGAGATGCCTTTGGTGCCGGCCGGGGCGTCCGGCAGCTTGGCCAGCACCAGGTGGATGATGTTGGCGCTCAGGTCGTGCTCACCGGCAGAGATGAAGATCTTGCTGCCGCTGACCGCATAGCTGCCATCCGCCTGGGGCACGGCGCGGGTCTTGATCAGGCCCAGGTCGGTGCCGCAGTGGGCTTCGGTCAGGCACATGGTGCCGGTCCATTCGCCAGCGGTGAGTTTGCTCAGGTAGGTGGCTTTCTGTTCGGCGCTGCCGTGGGCGTGGATCGCCGACATCGCACCGTGGGTCAGCCCCGGGTACATGCCCCAGGAGGTGTTGCTGGAGCCGATCATTTCGCTGAGCACCAGCCCCAGGGATTGCGGCAGGCCTTGACCGCCGTAGGCCGGGTCGGCTGCCACGCCGTGCCAGCCGCCTTGCACATACTGAGCGAAGGCTTCCTTGAAGCCCTTGGGCGTGGTCACCACGCCTTTGTCGAAATGGCAGCCTTCTTCATCGCCGCTGCGGTTGAGCGGCGCGAGCACGTTCTCGCAGAATTTCGCACCTTCTTCGAGGATCGCGCTGACCATGTCCGGGCTGGCGTCCGTCGCGCCAAGGGCGGCGTAGTGAGCGTGGAAATCAAACACGTTGTCGATCAGAAAGCGCATGTCGCGCAGGGGAGCTTTGTACTCAGGCATGGCGATGTCTCCGGCAGCAGATGGTTTCAACCTACTGCCGGCCACCGCCCCGGACAATCACTGTAGCGCCGCTGAATACAGCACCATCACTCAACCGGCAGCACTCTGCGTGCGTACCGCGCCACGGCGGGTTTGCCCGGCCGCAATCACGCAGTTACGCCCCGCGCCCTTGGCGGCATACAGCGCCTGGTCGGCGGATTTGAGCACCTCTTCGGAGGTGCGATGCTCGGCCTGGCGCTCGGCCACGCCGATGCTGACGGTCACCGAGACACTCGACGCACCGCTGCCCGCGCGCCGCTGGCGACCTTGCAGGTCATCCTGCGGGCGGTCCGGGTTGCGCAGCTTGATGTCGTAGTTGGCGATGATCTCGCGGATTTCTTCCAGGTGCGGCATGCATTCATCCAGGGTCTTGCCGGCAAACACCACGGCGAACTCTTCACCGCCATAACGGTAGGCGCGTCCGCCGCCATTGACCTTCGACAGCTTGCTGGCGACCAGGCGCAGCACCTGGTCGCCGACATCGTGGCCATGGGTGTCGTTGAAGCGCTTGAAGTGATCGACGTCGCTCATCGCCAGCACATAGTTGCGCCCCAGTCGCTGCATGCGCTCATTGAGTGCGCGACGCCCCGGCAGGCCGGTCAACTCGTCACGAAACGCCATCTGATAGGCCTCGTGGGCCACCGCGGCCGCAATCATCAGCATCACCTGGCTGCACATGATGTTCAGGGTGAACGGCAGGATAAACGTCTGCGGCAACATCCAGAACAATCCCACCAGCCCCACCATCTGCGCCGCGTGCAGCGGGCGCGGCTGGTACCAGTATTGCGCCACCAGGGTCAGGAAACCGATCAGGAACATCGGGTACGACAGCTGGATCAGGCTCATCCAGGCGCCATGCAGCGCCGGCCAGCGAATTTCCGCCAGCCAGTTCAGCAGCGCCTGGGGATAACTTTGCTCCAGCGCCAACGCGACGCTGCCGACCGCCAGCAGCACCGCACAGCGCGCGACAAAATCACGGAACAAGTGGGTTTTTTCCTGCCACAGCCCATAGAGGCCGAACAGCAGCGGCAGCAACAGGCAGCACAAGTGGAACACCACCGCGGCGTCTTCGCGCACGCGGCCGTTGTCGCGGTAGTAGTCGGTCTGGGTGTCGAGCAGGAAGTAGGCGATGTACACCGTGATCATCAGGAACAGTTCACGCTGGCGACGATAGACCGCGCAATACGAACCGCCAAGCAACAGCACCAGGGTCGGCAACACGTTGAACAGCGAGGTGAAGAAGACGTTGAGGTCCTTGACATACGCAGCCGAGAGCCCGGCCAGTAACAGCAGCAATGAAGGGAGGAAATGACTGAAACGTAAAGCGGACGCGCGTGACAAGGGTAAAACTCCGACCCGCCAGGAATGATGGCACTGTGCCTTACTCCAGACAGTTAAACATACCCTGCCCGGCCTGTATCACATTGCCATCACTGTAACGGCAGCCAATCGCAATCCCTGAGCGCCCCGCTGCGTTTTTTATCGGCAAAAAAAAACCGTCGCCCCCAACAGGAGCGACGGTTTTTCAAGTGGGCTCGGTGAGGCTTAGTAAGCCAGGCCGAAGTCCTCTTCTTTCATGTCCATCAGGTTATTGGCGCCCGACAGCATGGTGGCCACGTGAGTACGGGTACGCGGCAGGATGCGCTGGAAGTAGAAGCGCGCGGTCTGCAGCTTGGCGGTGTAGAACGCCGCTTCGCTGGTGCCGGCGGCCAGTTTTTCGGCCGCCAGGCGTGCCATGTCGGCCCAGAAGTAAGCCAGGCAGGCGTAACCGGAGTACATCAGGTAGTCCACCGACGCGGCACCGACTTCTTCACGGTCTTTCATCGCCGCCATGCCGACCTTCATGGTCAACTCGCCCCACTCTTTGTTCAGCGCGGCCAGCGGTGTCACGAACTCTTTGACCGCTTCGTTGCCTTCGTTGGCCTGGCAGAACTTGTGGACGATCTTGGTGAAGCCCTTCAGCGCTTCGCCTTGAGTCATCAGCACTTTACGGCCGAGCAGGTCCAGCGCCTGGATGCCGGTGGTGCCTTCGTACAGCATCGAAATGCGGCTGTCGCGCACGTTCTGCTCCATGCCCCACTCGGCGATGAAGCCGTGACCGCCGTAGATCTGCACGCCGTGGTTGGCGGACTCGAAGCCGACTTCGGTCATGAACGCCTTGGCGATCGGGGTCATGAAGGCCAGCAGGCCATCGGCCTGTTTCTTGGCTTCGTCGTCGGTGCCGTACTTGACGATGTCCACTTGCTTGGCGGTGAAGTACACCATCGCACGGTTACCTTCGGCGAAGGCTTTCATGGTCAGCAGCATGCGGCGCACGTCAGGGTGGACGATGATCGGGTCGGCTGCTTTGTCCGGCGCTTTCGGGCCGGTCAGGGAACGCATTTGCAGGCGATCGCGAGCGTATTTCAGGCCGCCCTGGAAGCCGATCTCGGCGTGGGCCAGGCCTTGCAGCGCGGTGCCCAGGCGAGCGGTGTTCATAAAGGTGAACATGCAGTTCAGGCCTTTGTTCGCCGGGCCGATCAGAAAACCGGTGGCTGCGTCGAAGTTCATCACGCAGGTGGCGTTACCGTGGATGCCCATCTTGTGTTCCAGGGAACCGCAGGTCACCGCGTTGCGCGCACCGATCGAGCCATCGGCGTTCGGCAGGAATTTGGGCACGATGAACAGCGAGATGCCTTTGGTACCGGCCGGTGCGTCCGGCAGGCGGGCCAGGACGATATGGACGATGTTGTCGGCCATGTCGTGTTCGCCGGCCGAGATGAAGATCTTGGTGCCGGAGACTTTGTAGGTGCCGTCGGCCTGAGGCTCGGCCTTGGTGCGCAGCATGCCCAGGTCGGTGCCGCAGTGAGGCTCGGTCAGGCACATGGTGCCGGTCCATTCGCCCGACACCAGCTTGGTCAGGTAGGCGTCTTGTTGCTCGGGGGTGCCGTGCTCGGAGATGGTGTTCATCGCGCCATGGGACAGGCCTGGGTACATGCCCCACGACCAGTTGGCTTCGCCGACCATTTCGCTGACCGCCAGGCCCAGGGATTCCGGCAGGCCTTGGCCACCGTGCTCCACGTCGTGGGCCAGGCTCGGCCAGCCGCCTTCGACAAACTGTTGGTAGGCTTCTTTGAAACCAGTAGGGGTCTTAACGCCTGACTCGCTCCAGGTACACCCTTCGATGTCACCCACGCGGTTCAACGGTGCCAGTACTTGCTCACAAAACTTGGCGCCTTCTTCGAGAATGGCGTCAACCATGTCCGGAGTAGCGTCCTGGCAAGCCGGCAGGCTTTGATAATGCGCTTCATAGCCGAGCAGTTCGTCACGAACGAAGCGAATATCACGCAAGGGGGCCTTGTAGTCAGGCATAGCGATAAACCTCTGCTGATGTGTCTGGGATGAACAACCGCGTGGGATTTGTTATGGCGGTCAAACAGGTGTTTGAAACATACGTTTACCACCTGGGGATGTCAAGCGTCGTCCCGCTGCCGTTTGTCATGACACCGCTCAAGAGCGCGCACGACGATGCCTGCGGCGAGGCGCCACAAGGGTTATCGGGAAAAAGGCGAAGGTGCAGGCGCGAGCGGTGTGCCTGGCACACCGCGTTGCTTCAGGGGGTCAGGCGAAGGTGTCGATCAACGTGCCGAGCATTTCATCGGAAGCCTTGGCGACTTTCGCGCCCAGCTCCACCTGAAACTTGCCTTGGGCCATTTCGACCATATTGCTCGCCGAGTTGGTCGGCTGGGCGCGGTCATTGGCCTGCAGCAGGTCGCTCTGGGCGTCCGACGGCTGGGTAGTGGCGGCGCTGGCAATCCTGCCGGCGGCCTGGTCGACGCGGCTCTGCCCGGCCTGAATGGTGCTCAGGCCTGAATAAAACGCGCTGCTGCCAGAGATTTCCATGGCGTGGACCTGCTGAGAGAATCGTGAAGTTGAATTGAAACAGACATCCGGGCAAAAGGCCCGTCAAAAACACTAATGGCATAATGCCTTATCGATAGCCAAAATCAGTCAAGCAAGTCCAAGTGCAGGTACTCGGCCACCGCGGCGCTGCTGGCGTGCTTGAGTTTGGGCACCCGGCCCAGGCACGGCGCGGGCAAGCGTTCGGCCAGGGTGGCGAGGTTTTCTTCC
The DNA here is from genome assembly GCF_003058185.1 of Pseudomonas sp. GV105. NCBI lineage: Bacteria > Pseudomonadati > Pseudomonadota > Gammaproteobacteria > Pseudomonadales > Pseudomonadaceae > Pseudomonas > Pseudomonas sp. GV105. The sequence continues at coordinate 369,230 of NZ_QBUF01000005.1, read as the reverse complement.
AGACGAGAGGTCTTCGGCTCGATGATATTCGCCACCCAACCGGCCAGCGGCAGGCCATCGCGCGCGATCGCTTCGGCGGTGAGCAGGGCATGGCTGATGCACCCCAGGCGCACGCCCACCACCAGGATCACCGGCAATTGCAGCGCCATGGCCAGGTCGGACAGGTTGTCCTGGTCGGCCAACGGCACGCGCCAGCCGCCTGCGCCTTCGATCAGGGTGAAATCCGCTTTTCGCGCCAGGATCTGTTGCATGGGTTTGAGCAGCGATTGCACCGTCAGCGCAACGCCCGCCTCGCGCGCGGCCAGGTGCGGCGCGATGGCCGGCTCGAACGCCACCGGGTTGACCTCGGCATAACTCAACGGCAACGAACACTCGGCCAGCAGTGCCAGCGCATCGGCGTTGCGCAAGCCTTTGGCGGTGACCTGGCAACCGGAAGCCACCGGCTTGCCGGCGGCGGTGCTTTTGCCGGCCAGGCGCGCGGCATGCAGCAGGCCGGCGGCGATGGTGGTCTTGCCGACATCGGTATCGGTGCCGGTGATGAAATAAGCGGCGTTCATAGAGGCTTCTCCAGTACGGCGTACACCACTTGGTAGGTGGCCGGCAGGCCCTGGGCCTGGCGGAACTGCTCGTAGGCGTCGATCAGTGCAACAATCCGCGCGCGGCCCGTCAACCCTCCCGGCCGCCCCGGGTTGAGATTGTGCGCGCCAAGCGCTTTCAATTCGTGGGTCAGGCTGCGCACATCCGGGTAATGCAACACATGAGCACGCCGCTCCAGGCTCCGCACCTTGAAGCCACTGGCCGCGCACAGCTGTTGATAGGCTTCGAAACTGCGGAAGCGGTTGACGTGGACCCGCCCGTCCACCGCCCGCCAGCTTTCGCGCAACTCGTCCAATGTGCCCACGCACAAGCTGGCGAACGCCAGCACGCCGCCCGGCTGCAGCACGCGATGGGCTTCGCTGAGCACCGCCGCGAAATCCGCGCACCATTGCACCGCCAGGCTGGAGAAGATCAACCCGCAGCTGGCCGCCTGCAACGGCAGGCGCTCGGCGTCACCGGCGATGAAATGCTGCGCGCCGCCCAACGGCCGCGCATGGTCGAGCATGCCTTGGGCAATATCCAGCGCCACGCCTTGGCCGGCCGGCAGCCGTTCGCCCAGCACGCGGCTGAAATAGCCGGTGCCGCAGCCCATGTCCAACCAGCGCTGCACACTGCAGGCCGGCGGCAGACGGGTCAGCAATTCATGCCCCACCGCGCGCTGCAACTCGGCCACGCTGTCGTAACTGGCGGCGGCACGGGAAAAGGAGGCCGCCACCTGGCGCTTGTCCGGCAACGCGCCTGGCAGGCAGGCATGGGCTAAATCAGTCATCAACGCACTCGTGCAAAAAAGCCTGGATGGCCCCCGCTACACCGTGGGGGTCCTCCAGGAGAAAAGCGTGGCCGGCCTGTTCAATCAGGCCGATTTCGACATCGGGCAGCAGGCTCAGCAGGTCGCTGGCGGCTTCGGCGGGCACCAATTCATCCAGGCCCGCGAACAGGTGCAATTGCGGGCCGCGGAAGGCCACCAAGGCGTCGCGGGTATCCAGTTGGGCAAGCAGCTCGAGGCCGCTCATCAACACGTCCCACGGCGTCTGTGGTGCCGCGCTGGTCAGCAGACGCGCCAAGCCGCGAGGGTCCGCGGCGCCTTTGGCGCACAACAGGCCGAAGCGCTTGAGGGTGACCGGGACGTCGGCGTGGCAACCGGCGAGGAACGCCTCGAAGGTTGCGCCGGGCATCGCGTTCGGCCAACTATCACGGGCGACGAAACACGGGTTGCTCGCCAGGGTCAGCAACCCACAACAACGCTCACCGCGCCGCGCGGCCAGCTCGGAAGCGAGCATGCCGCCCAACGACCAACCACCGAGCCAGGCGTTGTCCGGCAGGCTCGCGTCGAGTTCGTCGAGCCATTCATCCAGGTCGCTGGAGGCCAACGCCGGCAACGGCTCGACCTGTACGCGCAGGTGCTCGTTCAGGCCGTGCAGGGCGGCGGCCAACGGCTCCAGCGGCGACACGCCGAGGCCCCAGCCGGGCAGCAGGATCAAGCGATCACGCATGGTCGGGCTCCGTCGTACCGGACAAGCGGAAACACGCTTCCAATGCGTTTAACAATAGCTGCACCTGCGCCGCGCTGTGGGCCGCGGTCAGCGTCACGCGCAAACGGGCGCTGCCGGCGGGCACGGTGGGTGGGCGGATCGCGGTGACCATCAGGCCGCGCTCGCGCAACATCCGCGACAACGCCATGGCCTTGGCACTGTCGCCGATCAGGATCGGCTGAATCGGCGTGAAGCTGTCCATCAGCGTCAGGCCGATCTGCTCGGCGCCGTGGCGGAACTGGCGGATCAGACCGTTGAGGTGCTCGCGCCGCCAATGCTCGGTGCGCAGCAGCTCCAGGCTTTTCAGGGTGGCGCAGGCCAGGGCCGGGGGTTGGCTGGTGGTGTAGATGTAGGGCCGGGCGAACTGGATCAGGCTTTCGATCAACTCCTCACTGCCCGCCACAAAGGCGCCCGCAGTGCCGAACGCTTTGCCCAGGGTGCCGACCAGCACCGGCACATCCGCCTGGCTCAGGCCGAAATGTTCGACGATACCGCCGCCGTTCGCGCCCAACGGGCCGAAACCATGGGCGTCGTCCACCATCAACCAGGCGCCTTTGGCCCGCGCTTCACGGGCCAGCGCCGGCAAGTCGGCGAGGTTGCCGTCCATGCTGAACACGCCATCGGTGACCACCAGGGTATTGCCGGTGGCTTTCTCCAGGCGCTTGGCCAGGCTGGCGGCGTCGTTGTGCAGGTAGCGATTGAAGCGCGCCCCGGACAGCAGGCCGGCATCCAGCAATGAAGCATGGTTGAGGCGGTCTTCCAGCACCGTATCGCCCTGCCCCACCAGCGCCGTGACCGCGCCGAGGTTGGCCATGTAACCGGTGGTAAACAACAACGCACGCGGGCGTCCGGTGAAGTCGGCCAGGGCTTCTTCCAGCGCATGGTGCGGCGTGGCATGCCCGACCACCAGGTGCGAAGCGCCACCGCCCACGCCCCAACGGGACGCACCGGCACGCCAGGCCTCGATCACCTGCGGGTGATTGGCCAGGCCCAGGTAATCGTTACTGCAGAACGCCAGTAGCGGTTGACCGTCCACCACCACTTCCGGGCCTTGCGGGCTGTCCAGCAGAGGGCGTTGGCGGTAAAGGTGTTCGGCACGACGGGCAGCGAGACGCGCGGCGAGATCGAAAGACATGCAGGCCTCGGCAGATCAGAGAAATGTAAGACAGGGCGCGATCCCCTGTGGAAGCTGGCTTGCCTGCGATAGCGGCAGGACTGTCACCACCGAAGTGTCAGAAAGACCGCTATCGCAGGCAAGCCAGCTCCCACATTTGGATCGCCGTGGTGCTTTAAACCGCGGCGTTGTAGAACTGCTCGCTGCTTTTCTGTTCCACCAGCGCTTGCTCGATCGCCGCCTGGTGGACTTCGTCGGCGTGCTCTTCCCGCGCTTCCGGCAAGATGCCCAGGCGCGAGAACAGTTGCATGTCCTTGTCGGCCTGCGGGTTGGCGGTGGTCAGCAGTTTGTCGCCGTAGAAGATCGAGTTGGCGCCAGCAAAGAACGCCAGGGCCTGCATCTGCTCGTTCATCGCCTCACGGCCGGCCGACAGGCGCACATGGGACTGCGGCATCAGGATGCGCGCCACCGCCAGCATGCGGATAAAGTCGAACGGGTCGATCTCCTCGGCGTTTTCCAGCGGCGTGCCGGCCACCTTCACCAGCATATTGATCGGCACCGATTCCGGATGCTCCGGCAGGTTGGCCAGCTGGATCAGCAGGTTGGCGCGGTCGTCGAGGGACTCGCCCATGCCGAGAATGCCGCCGGAGCAGATCTTCATCCCCGAATCACGCACGTAGGCCAGGGTTTGCAGGCGCTCGGCGTAGGTGCGGGTGGTGATGATCGAGCCGTAGAACTCCGGCGACGTGTCGAGGTTGTGGTTGTAGTAGTCGAGGCCGGCCTGGGCCAGGGCTTCGGTCTGGTCCTGGTCGAGACGGCCGAGGGTCATGCAGGTTTCCAGGCCCATGGCCTTCACGCCTTTGACCATCTGCAGCACGTAGGGCATGTCTTTGGCCGACGGATGTTTCCACGCCGCGCCCATGCAGAAGCGGGTCGAACCGATGGCCTTGGCGCGGGCCGCCTCTTCGAGGACCTTCTGCACTTCCATCAGCTTTTCTTTTTCCAGGCCGGTGTTGTAGTGGCCCGACTGCGGACAATATTTGCAATCTTCCGGGCAGGCGCCGGTCTTGATCGACAGCAGGGTCGACACCTGCACACGGTTCGCATCGAAATGCGCGCGGTGCACGGTCTGCGCCTGGAACAACAGGTCATTGAACGGTTGCACGAACAGTGCTTTGACTTCGGCCAAGGACCAATCGTGACGCAGGGTGGCAGTGGTGCTGGCGCTCATGGGCGATTCCTTGATTATGCTTTGGCAAACGCTGCGGGAAGGGCAATACCCACAGGCACGACACGGATGCTCGGCATATTTAAGGAAGATTCATGCACTGTCAACCTGGATACAAACACCAAGTTTACATATGGTCAAAAAACGTACAGAACTGTTTAATCTGCGATGAAGCCACTGAGTCGGCCGATTGTGTGTGCAACGCCTGCGAAACCGAGCTGCCCTGGCTGATGGAGCAGTGCGAGGTCTGCGCCCTGCCCCTGCCGCTGGACGGTCTGATCTGCGGCCAATGCCAGAAACACCCGCCGGCCTTTAAACAGGTCATTGCCGCCTGGCGCTACAGCTTCCCCGTCGATAGCCTGATCAGCCGCTTCAAGCATCAGGCGCGCTGGCCCCTCGGGCATCTGCTGGGGCGCTTGCTGGGACGCCATCTGCAGCACCGCTTCGACAACGCCGAACTGCCGCGCCCCGACTGCCTGCTGCCGGTGCCCATGGCGCGCAAACGCCTGCGCGAGCGCGGTTATAACCAGGCGTTGATGCTGGCACGCTGGCTCAGCGCCGAACTGCACATTGCCTACAATGAACACCTGTTGTTACGCCCCAGTGAAACCGTCGCGCAACAGGCGCTCGACGCCAAGAGCCGCCAACGCAACCTGCGCGGCGCCTTCGCCCTGGCGCATGGCATGGCGGTACACGACCGCCACTTTGCGCTGGTCGACGACGTGCTCACCACCGGCGCAACCGCCCACTGCCTGGCACGTCTGTTGATGGAGGCCGGAGCGCGACAGGTCGACGTGTACTGCCTGGCGCGCACGCCCAAACCGGGTGCCTGACTTGACTCCGGCCGGCCTTGCCCGCAACGTTCCGCTCATCTCATCGAAGCGTAACCCCATGTCTCTGCCGACCTCCCTCAGCCAACACATCATCCGTCGCCCGCAGCGCATCGCTTTGCTCGCGCATATCGCCGAGCAGGGCTCGATCACCCGCGCGGCGAAAAGCGCCGGCTTGAGCTACAAAGCGGCCTGGGACGCCATCGACGAACTGAACAACCTCGCGCAAAACCCGTTGGTGGAACGCAGCGTCGGCGGCAAGGGCGGCGGCGGCGCCAGGCTGACAGCCGAAGGCGAGCGCGTGCTGCGTCTCTATCAGCGCCTGCAAGTGTTACAGGCCGAAGTGCTCGGCTCGGACGAAGCTGCCAGCGACTTCAACCTGCTGGGCCGCCTGATGCTGCGCACCAGTGCGCGCAACCAACTGCATGGCCAGGTCGTCGCCATCGAGCGTCACGGCCGCAATGATCTGATCCGCCTGCAACTGGCCGGCGGCCTGAGCCTGAGCGCGCAGATCACCCACGACAGCACGCAACGGCTGGAGCTGGAAGCCGGTGTCGAAGTGGTCGCCCTGATCAAGGCCGGCTGGCTGGAGGTGTGTGCCAGCCAGCACCCAGAAACACCTGGACACAATTGCCTGATCGGCAGCGTCGACGCCATTCTCGACGCCGAGGACGGCCCCAGCGAAGTGCGAATCGCCCTGCCCAACGGCCAGGTACTTTGCGCCCTGGCCCAGCCCCACGCGCTCAAGGCCCTGGGTGCCGCCGAAGGCCAGCCGATCCAGGTGCAATTCGCGCCGAGCAATGTATTGCTCGGCACGCCCGTCTAAGCGCCGGGCCTGCTGCGCCCGCCGTCAAACTGCAACAATTTCGTCATGCCCGCTCCTTATGGTGTCTGCAAAAACCGCAGGGAGCCTGACATGAGCCTATTAGAAGAAAACCAAGCCACCGACCTCGAACAGATGGTCGGCCTCACCCGCCGCCGCTTCATCGGCGCCGGTGCCCTGTGCGGAGCCGCGATGTTCCTCGGCGGCAACCTGCTGACCCGCAGCGCGCTGGCCGTGAATGCCGCCAACGCCAGCCCGCTGCTGGGGTTCGCCAGCATCGCCGCCGCCACCAGCGACAGCATCACCCTGCCGCCCGGCTACAGCGCCTCGGTGCTGATCAGTTGGGGCCAGCCGCTGCACAAGAATGCCCCGGCGTTCGACCCTTCCGGCAACGGCACGGCCAAGGCCCAGGAGCAGCAGTTCGGTGACAACAACGATGGCATGAGCCTGTTCGCCTTCCCCGGCGACGACAACCGCGCGCTGATGGCGATCAATAACGAATACACCAACTACCGCTACCTCTTCGCCCACGGCGGCGCGCCGCAATCGGCCGAAGACGTGCGCAAGGCCCAGGCCAGCGAAGGTGTGTCGGTGATCGAAGTGCGCCGCCAGGGCGACACCTGGCAGTTCGTCCAGGACTCGCGCTACAACCGGCGCATCCACGGCAACTCGCCGATCCGCCTGAGCGGCCCGGCGGCCGGCCATGACTGGCTGAAAACCAGCGCCGACAAATCCGGCAAAAAAGCCCTCGGCACCTTCCAGAACTGCGCCAACGGCAAGACGCCGTGGGGCACTTATCTGACGTGCGAAGAGAACTTCACCGACTGCTTCGGCAGCAGCAACCCACAACAAACCTTCGACGCCGGGCAAAAGCGCTACGGCGTGGTGGCGGCGAGCAAGGAGATCAACTGGCACCTGCACGACCCGCGTTTCGATATGGCCAAGAATCCCAACGAACTCAATCGCCATGGCTGGGTGGTGGAAATCGACCCGTTCGACCCGCACTCCACCCCCGTCAAACGCACCGCCCTTGGCCGCTTCAAGCATGAAAACGCGGCCCTCGCGGAAACCCGCGACGGCCGCGCCGTGGTGTACATGGGCGACGACGAGCGCGGCGAATTCATCTACAAGTTCGTCAGCCGCGACCCGATCGACCACCAGAACCCCAAGGCCAACAAAGACCTGCTCGACCATGGCACGTTGTTTGTGGCGATCTTCGACGCTGGCGACGGCAACGCCGACCACCCCAAGGGCAACGGCCAGTGGGTCGAGTTGACCCATGGCAAGAACGGCATCGACGCCAGCACCGGTTTCGCCAGCCAGGCCGAAGTGCTGATCCATGCACGCCTGGCTGCCAGTGTGGTGAAAGCCACGCGCATGGACCGCCCGGAATGGATCGTGGTCAGCCCCACCGACGGCCAGGTCTATTGCACCCTGACCAACAACGCCAAGCGCGGCGAAGACGGCCAGCCGGTCGGTGGGCCCAACCCACGCGAGAAAAACGTCTACGGCCAGATCCTGCGCTGGAAGCCCAACGCCGATAACCACGGCGCCGCCGATTTCACCTGGGATCTGTTTGTGGTCGCGGGCAACCCCGGCGTGCATGCCGGTACGCCGAAGGGCGGCTCGTCGAACATCAACCCGCAGAACATGTTCAACAGCCCCGATGGCCTGGGTTTCGACAAAGCCGGGCGCCTGTGGATTCTGACCGACGGTGACTACAGCAACGGCGGCGACTTCGCCGGCATGGGCAATAACCAGATGCTCTGCGCCGACCCCAACACCGGGGAAATCCGCCGTTTCATGGTCGGGCCGGTGGCGTGCGAGGTGACGGGGATCAGCTTCTCGCCGGATCAGAAGACCTTGTTCGTGGGGATTCAGCATCCCGGCGAAACCGGTGGTTCGACGTGGCCGGAGCATCTGCCCAATGGCAAACCGCGTTCGTCGGTGATGGCGATTCGGCGGGATGATGGTGGGATCGTGGGCGCCTGACAGACCGCTATCGGGGGCAAGCCCCCTCCCACATGTTGATTTGTGAATACCTTCAACTGTGAGAGGGGGCAAGCCCCCTGCCACATTTTGATTTGTGAATACCTTCAACTGTGGGAGGGGGCAAGCCTCCTGCCACATTTTGATTTGTGAATACCTTCAACTGTGAGAGGGGGCAAGCCTCCTGCCACATTTTGATTTGTGAATACCTTCAACTGTGGGAGGGGGCAAGCCCCCTGCCACATTTTGATTTGTGAATACCTTCAACTGTGAGAGGGGGCAAGCCCCCTGCCACATGTTGATTTGTGAATACCTTCAACTGTGGGAGGGGGCAAGCCTCCTGCCACGTTTTGATTTGTGAATACCTTCAACTGTGGGAGGGGGCTTACCCCCGATAGCAATGGCACAGCCGCCCCCTATCTCAAGCCCGGTGCGTTACCATACCCGGCCGGACGCGGCGCCCTGCTGCGCGCAGGAGTTCGCATGGCCCATCCGTTTGAAACACTCACCCCCGACCTGGTGCTCGATGCTGTCGAAAGTATCGGCTTCCTCAGCGATGCGCGCGTATTGGCGCTCAACAGCTACGAAAACCGTGTGTATCAAGTGGGCATCGAAGACGCCGAGCCGCTGATCGCCAAGTTCTACCGACCGCAGCGCTGGAGCAACGAAGCGATCCTCGAAGAACACAGCTTCACCTTCGAACTGGCCGAGTGCGATGTGCCGGTGGTCGCGCCGATGATCCATAACGGCTCAAGCCTGTTCGAACACGCCGGTTTCCGCTTCGCTCTGTTCCCGCGCCGTGGCGGCCGGGCGCCGGAGCCGGGCAATCTGGACCAGCTCTATCGCCTTGGCCAGTTGCTCGGGCGCTTGCACGCGGTCGGCGCGACCCGCCCGTTCGAACACCGCGAAGCCCTGGGCGTGAAGAACTTCGGCCACGACTCCCTGACCACCCTGCTCGAAGGCAACTTCATTCCCAAAAGCCTGCTGCCGGCCTACGAGTCCGTGGCCCGCGACCTGCTCAAGCGTGTGGAAGAGGTGTACAAGGCCACGCCGCACAAGAACATCCGCATGCACGGCGATTGCCACCCCGGCAACATGATGTGCCGCGACGAGATGTTCCACATCGTCGACCTCGATGACTGCCGCATGGGCCCGGCCGTACAGGACCTGTGGATGATGCTCGCCGGCGACCGTCAGGAATGTCTGGGCCAGCTGTCGGAGTTGATGGACGGCTACCAGGAATTCCACGATTTCGACCCGCGCGAACTGGCGCTGATCGAACCGCTGCGGGCCTTGCGCCTGATGCACTACAGCGCCTGGCTCGCGCGGCGCTGGGATGATCCGGCGTTCCCCCACAGCTTTCCGTGGTTCGGCAGCGAGCGGTATTGGGGTGATCAGGTGTTGGCGTTGCGCGAACAGTTGTCGGCGCTCAACGAAGAACCGCTGAAACTGTTCTGACGGCGTTGCTTCCTGTGGGAGGGAGCAAGCCCCCTCCCACATAAAGCACTGCAGGCCCCACGAGCGGACAAATATCCTTACAATCGCGCTTTGTTAGCTGCCTAAGCAAGGATTCTGCAATGCACGCCGCCAACCCCCGCAAGGGCTACATCCTGGGCCTGAGCGCCTATGTCATCTGGGGTCTGTTCCCGCTCTATTTCAAAGCCATCGCCAGTGTCCCCGCCGCCGAAATCATCGTACACCGCGTGCTCTGGTCGGCGCTGTTCGGCACGCTGTTGCTGATGGTCTGGAAACACCCCGGCTGGTTCCGCGAACTGCGCGATAACCCGCGGCGCCTGGCGATCCTGGCGCTCAGCGGGGCGTTGATTGCGGCTAACTGGCTGACCTATGTGTGGTCGGTGAACAGCGGACGCATGCTCGAAGCCAGCCTGGGTTACTACATCAACCCGCTGGTGAACGTGTTGCTCGGCATGCTGCTCCTCGGCGAACGCCTGCGCCGCCTGCAATGGCTCGCCGTCGGTCTCGCCGCCGCGGGGGTGGCGCAACAGGTGTGGCAGGTGGGCAGTTTGCCGTGGGTGTCGCTGGCGCTGGCGCTGACCTTCGGTTTCTATGGCCTGATCCGCAAGCAGGCGCCGGTCAAGGCACTGCCGGGGCTGGTGGTGGAAACCTGGATGTTGGTGCCGATCGCCGTCGCCTGGTTGCTGTTCAACCCGTCGGCGCACAGCGCGCAGCTGGCATTCTGGAGTACATCCGAAGCCTGGTGGCTGGTGGCCGCCGGCCCGGTGACGCTGATCCCACTGGTGTGCTTCAACGCCGCCGCACGGCATTTGCCCTACACCGCCCTGGGCTTTTTGCAGTACGTGGCGCCGACCCTGGTGCTGCTCGAAGCGGTGCTGCTGTTTGGTGAACAACTGGCAACCAGCACGCTGATCGCCTTCGCGTTTATCTGGGCCGGCCTGGTGGTCTACAGCCTGGACGCCTGGCTGACCGTGCGCAAACGCTGATCAAATAACGTACAAACCTCTGCAAGCCACGGCCCGCATGGCTTGCAGAGATCCACCCCAAGGTTATCCACAACCTGATCCCCGCCATTTGTGTACAAGCCCTTGAAACTGCTCGTTTTTTGCTCAGCTGACGGAGAAGCACGGCCGGCGTGGCCTGGCGCCGGGTCTCTACAGGTTATCCACAGGCCCATGCAAGATTTCCATGCATAACCTTGTGGGTGGTTATTCCTCGCGGCGCAGTTCCAACTCCACCATCAAGTCGTCGGCCAGGGTTTCCAGGGCCGCTTGCAGGGTGTCCAGCGCCAAGCCAGACGGCACCGCCAGTGATGCATCGGCGTGGAACAGCGGGTCGCCGCTCATCGGCGCCGGGCGCACGTCGGTGCTCAAGCGTTCGAGGTTCACCCCCTGCTTGCTCAACAGCGCGGTAATCTCACGCACGATCCCCGGCCGGTCGTTGCCCACCAGCGTCATGGTGATCGGTTTGGACGCCGCCGCCTGCCCGGCGCCGCTCTCGCCCACCAGCACGCGAATGCCGTGTGTGGATAAGTCCTCCAGCGCATTCACCAGGGCCTGACGGTTCTCGGCGGGAACGCTGACCCTCAGAATCCCGGCAAACTGCCCGGCCATGTGCGCCATGCGGCTCTCCAGCCAGTTGCCGCCGTGGGCCGCGATGTTCTGCGCAATGCGTTCAACCAGGCCGGGTTTGTCGGCGGCAATGATAGTGAGTACAAGATGGTCCATGGCGAAGCCCTCTGGAATTCAATCTACAAGGTGGACGCAGATGCCCCCGAAAACAAATCGTGTACCATTTTTATATTTATCTGGAACAATCCATCTGTTTCTTGAGAACATCCAAGACCCCACTGTGACCATACGACCAAAGTGGGTCGCTAAACGACGTATTTAGTCTAATTTTCACAAGCGCAAGTCATCATGTAGTATGCGCAATCGCGCACTACATAACGTTGGGTCGATGTCTGCCACGGCAACTATGCTCCGCGACACAGCCTGCCCAGCCGCCTTCACAGGCATGTACCGGCGCAGCGTGCCCGCGGTTTAAATGGCCAGAGGCTTCATTGGTAAATTGAAAAGCTGAAAAGCGCATAAGCTCCGCAGAGTGAGGCAAGCAATGACTGAACACGTTCAAGTCGGTGGCCTGCAGGTCGCCAAAGTCCTGTTCGACTTCGTGAACAACGAAGCCATTCCCGGTACCGGCATCACTGCCGACCAGTTCTGGGCCGGTGCCGACAAGGTCATCCACGACCTGGCACCGAAGAACAAAGCCCTACTCGCCAAACGCGACGATTTCCAAGCGCGGATCGACACCTGGCACCAGACTCACGCCGGCCAGGCGCATGACCCGGTGGCCTACAAAGCCTTCCTGCAAGATATCGGATACCTGCTGCCAGAAGCCGCAGACTTCCAGGCCTCGACCCAAAACGTCGATGACGAAATCGCCCGCATGGCCGGCCCCCAGCTGGTTGTGCCGGTGATGAACGCCCGTTTCGCCCTCAACGCCTCCAATGCGCGCTGGGGCTCGCTGTATGACGCGCTGTATGGCACCGACGCCATCAGCGAAGCCGACGGCGCCGAAAAGGGCCAGGGCTACAACAAGGTGCGCGGCGACAAGGTCATCGCCTTCGCCCGCGCCTTCCTCGACGAAGCCGCGCCGCTCAGCGCCGGCAGCCACGTCGATTCCACTGGCTACAAGATCGTTGACGGCAAACTCGTGGTCAGCCTCAAAGGCGGCAGCAACAGCGGCCTGCGCGACGATGCCCAGTTGATCGGTTTCCAGGGCGACAGCGCCCAGCCGATTGCGATCCTGCTCAAACACAACGGCCTGCATTTCGAAATCCAGATCGATGCCAGCACCCCGGTCGGCCAGACCGACGCGGCCGGCGTCAAAGACGTGCTGATGGAAGCCGCGCTGACCACCATCATGGACTGCGAAGACTCCGTCGCCGCCGTCGATGCCGACGACAAAGTGGTGATCTACCGCAACTGGCTCGGCCTGATGAAAGGCGACCTGGCCGAAGAAGTGGCCAAAGGCGGCAAGACCTTCACCCGCACCATGAACGCCGACCGCGTCTACACCGGCGTGAATGGCCAGGACGTGACGCTGCACGGTCGCTCGCTGCTGTTCGTGCGCAACGTTGGCCACTTGATGACCATCGACGCGATCCTCGACAAAAACGGCAACGAAGTACCGGAAGGCATTCTCGACGGCCTGCTCACCAGCCTGGCGGCGATCCACAGCCTCAACGGCAACAGCAGCCGCAAGAACAGCCGCACCGGTTCCGTGTACATCGTGAAACCGAAGATGCACGGCCCGGAAGAAGCGGCGTTCACCAACGAGCTGTTCGGCCGCATCGAAGACGTGCTGAACCTGCCGCGCAACACCCTCAAGGTTGGGATCATGGACGAGGAGCGCCGTACCACGGTCAACCTCAAGGCCTGCATCAAGGCCGCCAGCGAGCGCGTGGTGTTTATCAACACCGGCTTCCTCGACCGCACCGGCGATGAAATCCACACCTCCATGGAAGCCGGCGCGATGGTGCGCAAGGCCGCGATGAAGACGGAAAAATGGATCGGCGCCTACGAAAACTGGAACGTCGATATCGGCCTGGCTACCGGCCTGCAAGGCCGTGCGCAGATCGGTAAAGGCATGTGGGCCATGCCCGACCTGATGGCGGCGATGCTCGAACAGAAAATCGCCCACCCGCTGGCCGGCGCCAACACCGCCTGGGTGCCGTCGCCGACGGCGGCTGCGTTGCACGCGTTGCACTACCACAAGGTCGATGTGTTCGCGCGCCAGGCCGAACTGGCCAAGCGCGAGCGCGCGTCGCTGGACGATATCCTGACCATCCCGCTGGCGAACAACCCTAACTGGTCGGACGAAGAAATCCGCAACGAGCTGGACAACAACGCCCAGGGCATCCTCGGTTATGTGGTGCGCTGGATCGACCAGGGCGTCGGCTGCTCGAAAGTGCCGGACATCAACGACATCGGCCTGATGGAAGACCGCGCCACCCTGCGCATTTCCAGCCAGCACATCGCCAACTGGCTGCGCCACGGCGTGGTCACTCAGGATCAGGTGATGGAAAGCCTCAAGCGCATGGCGCCGGTGGTAGACCGTCAGAATGCCGGGGATGCGTTGTACCGCCCGCTGGCGCCGGACTTCGATAGCAATATCGCGTTCCAGGCGGCGGTGGAGTTGGTGATTGAAGGCACCAAACAGCCTAATGGTTATACCGAGCCGGTGTTGCATCGCAGGCGTCGGGAGTTCAAGGCTAAAAACGGCCTGTAAATGAAAAAGCCCTGGTCTTGCGATCAGGGCTTTTTCTTTGAGGCTTGTGGTGTCCGGAATGGCCTCATCGGGGGCAAGCCCCCTCCCACAGGATGTACGCGGTCAACTGTGGGAGGGGGCTTGCCCCCGATGAGGCCATTACATACACCGCAAAAATCAGGAACTCATCCCCAACTCGCGCTTGACCATCTTCGCCAACTTCACGCTATCAATCGGCTTGAGCAGAAAGTCCACCACGCTCAAATGCATCGCATCGATCACATCCAGCGCTCCGGCGTTCCCGGACACAACGATGATCGGCAACGCCGCGCGCTCGGATTCGCGCACTTCGCGAATCAACTGGAGGCCGTTGCTCGGCGCCATGCGCAGGTCGGTGATCAGCAACCCAATGGAGCGGCTCGACTTCAAGAGTTTCAAGGCTGCCTCACTACTCTCGGCGGTCATGCAGCGAATCCCGTCCAGGCCCAGGATTTCCGCCAGCAGTTCGCGCGCATCCTTGTCGTCGTCGACGATCAACACGCGTTGTGGCGGTAAATCAGGCTTCAGCATCACAGCGCTCAGCGCTTCGCGCTCGGCATCACTCAAAATATCGTGGTCGGACATACGGTTCTCAGCTAGCTCTCATCAATCTCCCAGCACACTCGTCAGACATCTGCGGAAGGGCGAACAATGTGCACTTCGTCGGAAAGTTTGCCTAGTGGGCGTTCTACGGGGTTTGGACGATCGTCATGTAAGGTTTTTCCCTAGTTATGCGCCGTTTTCATCGACCTAGACTTACGTCCAATGGGCACCCGCCGTGCAGGAGTCGACCATGCAGGACGATAACGACAAAAACATCGCGGTCATTGTTATGAGTAAAGCTGATGCATTCGCCCAGGCGGGAAAAACTGCGGTGTTGCAGAACATCCACGGCACCTTGCAGTTCCTGCAACGCTTCCCGCCGTTCAACCAAATGGAAAACGCGCACCTCGCGTTCCTGGTAGAGCAGTGCCAATTGCGCTTTTATGGCCCCGGCGAAAGCATCCTCAAGCCGTCGGCCGGGCCGGTGGAGCACTTTTACATCGTCAAGCAGGGCCGGGTCATCGGCGAACGGCCTGATTCGGCCGAGCCCACCTTTGAGATTGCCACCGGCGAGTGCTTCCCCCTTGCGGCACTGCTGGGCGAACGTGCGACGCGCACCGAGCACAAGGCCGCCGAAGACACCTTCTGCCTGCAACTGAACAAGCCGGCGTTTATCAAGCTGTTCGCGCTGTCCAGCGAGTTCCGCGATTTCGCCTTGCGCGGCGTCAGCAGCCTGCTCGATCAGGTCAACCAGCAAGTGCAGCAAAAAGCCGTGGAAACCCTCGGCACCCAATACTCCTTGAACACCCGCCTCGGCGAGCTGGCCATGCGCCACCCGGTGACGTGCAGCCCGGCTACGCCGTTGCGCGAAGCGGTGACGCTGATGCACGAGCAACAGGTCGGCAGCATTGTGATCGTGGATGAGCACAAGGCGCCCCTGGGGATCTTCACCCTGCGCGATCTGCGCCAGGTGGTGGCCGACGGCACCAGCGACTTCACCCTGCCGATCGACGCGCACATGACCCATGCGCCGTTCTTCCTCACCCCGGACCACAGCGCCTTCGACGCCGCCATCGCAATGACCGAACGGCATATCGCCCACGTGTGCCTGGTCAAAGACCAGCGTCTGTGCGGCGTGGTGTCCGAGCGCGACCTGTTTTCCCTGCAACGCGTGGACCTGGTCCACCTGGCCCGTACCATCCGCAACGCACCCAAGGTGGAAAACCTGGTGGCGATACGCGGCGAGATCGGCCAGTTGGTGGAGCGCATGCTGGCCCATGGCGCGTCGTCGACCCAGATCACCCACATCATTACCCTGCTCAACGATCACACCGTGTGCCGAGTCATCGAGCTGACCCTCGCCGACAAAGGCGACCCCGGCGTGCCGTTCACCTGGCTGTGTTTCGGCAGCGAAGGCCGGCGCGAGCAGACGCTCTACACCGACCAGGACAACGGCATCCTGTTCGACGCCAAGAACGCCGCCGAAGCGGCTGAGATCCGCGCGCGCCTGCTGCCCCTCGCGCAGCAGATCAACCAGAGCCTGGCGCAGTGCGGCTTCACCTTGTGCAAAGGCAACATCATGGCCGGCAACCCCGAGCTGTGCCTGTCGCGGGCCGAATGGGCGCGACGGTTTGCGGCGTTCATCCGCGAAGCCACACCGGAGAACCTGCTGGGGTCGACCATCTATTTCGACCTGCGGGTGGTGTGGGGCGATGAACAGGGCTGTGAACAACTGCGCCAGGGCATTCTCGACCAGGTCGCAGATAACCGCCTGTTCCAGCGCATGCTGGCGGAGAACGCCTTGCGCCAGCGCCCGCCGGTGGGGCGCTTCCGCGATTTCGTGCTGACGCGCAAAGGCGGCGAAAAAGCCACCCTCGACCTCAAGGTGCAAGGCCTGACGCCCTTTGTCGACGGCGCGCGCCTGCTGGCCCTGGCCAACGACGTCCACGCCATCAACACCCTGGAGCGCCTGCGCCAGTTGGTGGTCAAGGAAGTGATCGAGCCGCTGGATGGCGCCGCCTATGAAGAGGCGTACCACTTTATCCAGCAAACCCGCATGCAGCAGCACCAATTGCAGATGCGGGAAAACCAGCCGTATTCCAACCGCGTCGACCCCGACAGCCTCAACCATCTGGACCGGCGCATCCTGCGCGAATCCCTGCGCCAGGCCCAGCGCCTGCAAAGCAGCCTGACCGTGCGGTATCAGCTGTGAACTTATTTGGTTGGTTGCGCACGGCCAAACCCCATCTCGACGCAACACAACAGCAGCGCCTGGCGCAGTTACCCCAGCCGGTCGCGCTGGGCGACGCGGCATTGCGCAGCCAGCGCTGGGTGGTGCTGGACCTGGAAACCAGCGGCCTGAACCTCAACCGCGATCAGGTGTTGTCCATCGGTGCGGTGGTGATCGAGGACGGCGCGGTGGATTTTTCCCAGATGTTCGAGCGCACCCTGCAACGCGCCGAAACAAAACTCAGCCCCAGCGTGCTGATCCACGGTCTCGGCCCCAGCGCGATCGCCGCCGGCAGTGACCCGGTGGACGCGTTGCTGGATTTCATGGAGTTCGTCGGCGACAGCCCGTTGCTGGCCTTCCATGCGCGGTTCGATCAACACATGCTGGCCCGGGCGCTCAAGGACAGCCTGGGTTATCGCCTGGCCCATACCTTCCTCGACGTGGCCGACATCGCCCCGCTGCTGTACCCCGAGGCGCTGCTGCGCGAAGCCGGGCTGGACGACTGGATCGACCACTTCCACCTGCAGGTGGGCGAACGCCATCACGCCAGCGCCGACGCCCTGGCCACTGCGGAGCTGATGCTGATCCTGCTCAGCCGCGCGCGCCAGCAGCACATCGACACACCGCGCGCCCTGCAAGCACGTTTGAGCCAATGGAAACGGCGCAAGCAGGCGCCATCGTTTTAATAGCACCGCCGGACAGACGCCAATTGCGCCCGCTGCACGCCTCTGACACAATCGCGAATAATTCTCGTTAGTTTAAACTTGTTTATTCGGTGATGCCTTGTCGTCGGTCCAGACCCCACACAGTGAGCTTGTCGGTGCGTTGTATCGCGACCATCGCGGCTGGCTGCTGGCCTGGCTGCGGCGCAATGTGGCCTGCCCGAGCCGCGCCGAAGACCTGAGCCAGGACACCTTCATGCGCTTGCTCGGCCGCGACGGGTTGCGCGAACCCCGCGAGCCCCGCGCCTTCCTGGTGGCGATCGCCAAAGGCTTGCTGTTCGACTACTTCCGCCGCGCCGCCCTGGAACAGGCCTACCTCAGCGAATTGATGCTGATCCCGCAAAACGAACAGCCGTCACCGGAAGACCAGCAACTGATCCTCGAAGACCTCAAGGCCATCGACCGCCTGCTCGGCACGCTGTCGAGCAAGGCCCGCGCCGCGTTCCTCTACAACCGCATCGACGGCCTGGGCCACGCCGACATCGCCCGGCGCCTCGGCGTGTCGGTGCCGCGCGTGCGCCAGTACCTGGCCCAGGGCATCCGTCAGTGCTACATCGCGTTGTATGGCGAGCCGCTGTGAGTGCGATCAGTTGCAAACCGGTGTCAGCTCGGGTGCTGGATGCGGCGATTGCCTGGCAGCTGTCCCTCGACTCAGGGGACGGCAGCGCCGTGGAACAGGAGGAGTTCGCCAAATGGCTGGCCAGCGATGCAGAACATGCCCGCGCCTGGCGCCAACTGGGCCTGCTCGACCAGCGCTTCAGCGTGGCCTCGGGCCCGGCGCGGGCGGCGTTGTTGCAGTCACGCGAGGGCATTCGCCAGCGCGTGCGCAAACTCGGCAGCGGCCTGGCGAGTATCGCACTGGTCTGCGGCCTGGCCTTGTTTGCCGGGGAACGTTATGTACCGCTCCACTATTGGCTGGCCGATCAACGCACCGCCACCGGCGAACAACGCACGCTGACACTGGCGGACGGCACGCAGATCAACCTCAACACCCACAGCGCCATCGATGTGCGCTTCGATGAAAAACGCCGGCTGATCGTGTTGCAGGAAGGCGAAATCCTCGTCGAAACCGGCCACAACGATGCGCGCCCGTTCTATGTGCAGACCCGCGACGGCAGCCTGCGCGCACTGGGCACGCGGTTTATCGTCAAGCGCGAGGACGCCGCCACGCGCCTGAGCGTGCTGCAATCGGCGGTGGCCGCACAACCCGAGGCGCTGCATCAGGAACAGATCTTCAAGGCCGGCCAGCAAGTGCTGATGCGCAGCGACAGCCTCGGCCCGCTGCTCGCCGTCACCCCCGCCACCGACGCCTGGACCCGCGGCATGCTGGTGGTGGACAACGCCCGCCTGGGCGATGTGGTCGAGGAACTGAGCCGTTATCGCCGCGGCTACCTGGGTGTGGATAACGCCGTGGCCGACCTGCGCATCACCGGCAGCTTCCCGCTGCACGACACCACCCTGGCGCTCAACGCACTGCTGCCGACGCTGCCGGTGCGGATCGAACAGCGCACGCCGTGGTGGGTGACGGTGAAGGGTAGACCCTAGGTCCGGCGGTGTCTGGGATATTGCTATCGCGAGCAAGCCCGCTCCCACCTTTGATCGCGTTACATCTGGCTGAACGCGGTCGAATGTGGGAGCGGGCTTGCCCGCGATGAGGCCCTCAAGAACACCGAATAGCCCCAGGCAACAATTATTTTCCCCAAGCCCTATCACTTTTCAAATCTCGCTCGGCACAGGGGTAATTGCGAATTACTTCCATTCAGGAGCCGCCCCATGTCCCGCACGCTAGACACCTTGTTGCGCCCCAGCCTGTTAGCCGTGGCCATTGCCCTCAGCACCCCGCTGACCAGCAGCGTGCTGATCGCCGCCGAGCAAGCGTCCAGCGTGCGCGCCTACAACCTGCCCGCCGCGCCATTGGCCGCCACCCTGAACCAGATCGCCAGCCAGGCCGGCCTCGCGCTGACCCTCAGCCCGGCACTGGCCGCGGGCAAAACCTCGGCGCCGGTCCAGGGCCAGTTCGACGCCCCGGGCGCACTGCGCGAGGCACTGCGCGGCAGCGGCTTGCAGGTGGAGCAGAGCAGCGCGGGGACTTACACGCTGGTGGCGATTGCGGACGGGGTCGTGGCGTTGCCGCAAACCAGCATCGTTGCCCAGGGCAACACTGAAAGCGCCTGGGGCCCGGTGCAGGGCTACCTGGCGACGCGCACCGCCGCCGGCACCAAGACCGATACCGCGCTGGTCGAAGCACCGCGCTCGATCTCCGTCGCCACCCGCGAGCAGATGCAGGACCGCAACGTGCAGAACCTGGATGACGCCGTCAAATACATGCCCGGCATTGTGTCCGCCAGCTACGGCAGCGACACCCGCTACGACTGGATGCGCGTTCGCGGCTTCGAACCGACCCAATTCCTCGACGGCCTGCCGTTGCCACGCGGTGTGTACGCCAACCCCAAGGCCGAAACCTGGAACCTGGATCGCCTCGCCCTGCTGCGTGGCCCAGCCTCCTCGGTCTATGGCCAGACCCCGCCGGGCGGCCTGCTGGACATGGTCAGCCGGCGCCCCAGCGCGGAGTCGAGCCATGCCATTCAAGTGCAATACGGCAGTGACAACTATCGCCAGATCAATTTCGCCAGCACCGGCAAGATCGATGATGAAGGCCAGTTCCTCTATGGCGTCAGCGGCGTGGTCCGGGATGCTGGCACCCAGGTCGACCATATCGACAACAAGCGCTACAACATCGCCCCCAGCCTGACTTGGAACATCGACACCGACACCAAGCTGACCCTGCTCTCGCAGTTCACCCGCGACGATACCGGCACCACCAGCCAGTTCCTGCCGATCCAGGGCACCAAGATCAAATCGCCGCTGGGCGAGGTCTCCCACCACAAGAACCTGGGCGATCCGGACTATGAATTTTACGACCGCACCTACTACGCGCTGGGCTATGCGTTCGAGCATCGCTTCAACGATACATGGCAGTTCCGCCAGAACCTGCGCTACACCAAGTCGGAGCTGGCGTTCCAGCAACTGACCGTGGGCTCACTGATCTACGGCCCTGCCGACGCTGCGGGCAACATCGGTCGTTCGTCGACCAACGTTGACGAAAACATCGGCCAATTCGCGGTCGACAACCATTTCCAGGCTGACTTCAACACGGCTGACATCACGCACACGCTGTTGCTGGGTCTCGATCATCAACGCACCGACACTTCGTATCTGTCGATTTTCGGCAGCGCCGGGACGACCAATATCTTCAACCCGACCTACGGCCAGACGATCGTCCGCCCGCCGCGCTCCGACGCGTACTACGACTACAACCAGAAAACCATACAGACCGGCCTCTACGTGCAAGACCAGATGGCCCTCGACAAATGGCGCCTGACCCTCGGCGGGCGTGAAGACTGGGTGCATCAGGGCACCACGTACTTCAACAAGGACGACGCGACCAACACCGACCGCAGCCGGAACTTCAGTGGCAACGCGGCGCTGAGCTATGTCTTCGATTCGGGCTTCGTGCCGTACCTGTCCTACGCCGAGTCCTTCCAGCCGGCGAGCAATGCCAGCGTCGACCCGGTCAAATCGTACAAGCCCACGCAGGGCAAGCAATGGGAACTGGGGGTCAAGTATCAGCCTCCCGGCTCCAACACATTGCTCAGCGCAGCGGTTTACGACCTGACCCAGAAAAACGTGCTGGTCACGAGCTTCGGCGCCGGGGGCGAATCGGTGACCGACCAGACCGGCGAAGTGAAGGTCAAGGGCCTGGAACTCGAAGCCGTGTCTGACGTGAGTGAAAACCTCAAGCTGATAGCCGCCTACACCCTGGCCAAGTCCGAAGTGCAAAAAGGCCAATACAAGGGCAACCGCCTGCAGCTGATGCCGAACCAGCAAGCCTCCCTGTGGACGGACTACACCTGGCACAGCGGCATGCTCGACGGTTTCGGCATTGGCGCCGGGGCCCGCTACACCGGCAATACCTATGGCGACCAGGGCAATACCTGGACGGGCAAGGCCAACGCCTACACGGTGTTCGACGCCGCCGTGCATTACGACCTCGGCCGCCTGGACAACAGTCTCAAAGGCGCCTCGCTGAAACTGAACGCGACCAACCTGTTCGACAAGGACTACCTCTCCACCTGTGACGGTTCCTACTGCTACTTCGGCGACCAGCGCAGTGTGGTCGCCAGCGCCACCTACCAGTGGTAAACGACTGAGTTGACCTCCCGGCCGTCCGCAGGGGCGGCTTGGGTGTGTCTGAAGGCCAACAAATGAAAAGCCGAACCATCCGCCGCTGGTCCTTTATCCACACCTGGACCAGCCTGATCTGCACCTTGTTCCTGCTGTTGCTCGCCCTTACCGGCCTGCCGTTGATTTTCCACCACGAGCTCGATCACCTGCTGGGCAACGAACCCGAGCTGCAGCAGATGCCCGCCGACACACCACAGCTGAACCTCGAGCAACTGGTGGCCAAAGCCCAGGCGCATCGCCCTGGCGAAGTCATGCAATACCTGGCGTGGGACGAAGACGACCCGCACGGCGTGATCGCGATCATGGCCGCCACCGCTGGCACCGAACCCAATGCGTCGCACACGTTCATGCTCGACGCGCGCACCGGCGCAACCGTGGAGATGCCGTCGGCCAACGGCGGCTTGACGCTGTTCCTGCTGCGCCTGCATGTGGATATGTTCGCCGGCCTGCCGGGCAAGTGGCTGCTGGCGTTCATGGGCCTGTTGTTTGTGCTGGCGATTGTCTCGGGCACGCTGCTTTACCTGCCGTTCATGCGCCGCTTGACGTTCGCCACCGTGCGCCAGGACAAATCCACCCGCCTGCGTTGGCTCGACCTGCACAACCTGATCGGCGTGGTCACCCTGACCTGGGCGCTGGTGGTCGGCGTGACCGGCGTGATCAGCGCCTGCGCCGACCTGATCATCGCCGCCTGGCGCAACGACAGCCTCAGCGCAATGATCGAACCGTACCAGCACGCCCCGCCGCTGACCCTGCGCGCACCGGCCAACGATCTGCTCACGATCGCCGCCGCAGCCGCGCCCGGCATGCAGCCGGACTTCATCGCCTTCCCCGGCACGCGCTTTTCCAGTGAGCACCATTACGCGGTGTTCATGAAGGGCAGCACCCACCTGACCTCGCACCTGCTCACGCCGGTGCTGATCGACGCCAGCAGCCTGGCCGTCACCGCGATCGCCGAGCGGCCGTGGTACATGGACGCCATGGGCATGTCGCAGCCGCTGCACTTCGGCGACTACGGCGGCATGCCGATGAAAATCCTCTGGGCGCTGCTGGATGGGCTGACCATCGTCGTGCTCGGCAGCGGTGTGTACCTGTGGTGGGTTCGGCGCAAGGCGGGCAAGGCATGAGGCCGCGTCAATCGAGTTTCTGGAAGGTGTTCGGCATTCCGCTGGGGATCGGCCTGCTCAGCGCCGTCGGTTTGTTTGCCGCGTTGCTGGGGGATGGGCTGTGGGATGCGCTGAGTTGGGTCGGGTTGGGTATTCCTGCGGTCGTTGGGACTTGGGCGTTGTTCAGGCGGCGTGGCTGAGGACGCCATCGGGGGCAAGCCCCCTCCCACATTGGAATGCACTCCCCTGTGGGAGGGGGCTTGCCCCCGATGAGGCCCTCAAGAACCACAGCCCCCCTCGCCAGCCACCGCGCAACCCACTAGGCTAGCGACTGCCCATCCCATCCAGAGGGATGGGCTGTGGGATGCGCTGAGTTGGGTCGGGTTGGGTATTCCTGCGGTCATTGGGACTTGGGCGTTGTTCAGGCGGCGTGGCTGAGGACGCCATCGGGGGCAAGCCCCCTCCCACATTTGGAATGCATTCCCCTGTGGGAGGGGGCTTGCCCCCGATGAGGCCCTCAAGAACCACAGGAATCCCCCTCGCCAGCCACCGCGCAACCCACTAGGCTAGCGACTGCCCATCCCATCCAGAGGGATGGGCTGTGGGATGCGCTGAGTTGGGTCGGGTTGGGTATTCCTGCGGTCGTTGGGACTTGGGCGTTGTTCAGGCGGCGTGGCTGAGGACGCCATCGGGGGCAAGCCCCCTCGCACATTTGGAATGCATTCCCCTGTGGGAGGGGGCTTGCCCCCGATGAGGCCCTCAAGAACCACAGGAATCCCCCTCGCCAGCCACGGCGCAACCCACTAGGCTAGCGACTGCCCATCCCATCCAGAGGGATGGGCTGTGGGATGCGCTGAGTTGGGTAGGGTTGGGTATTCCTGCGGACATTGGGACTTGGGCGTTGTTCAGGCGGCGTGGTTGAGGACGCCATCGGGGGCAAGCCCCCTCCCACATTTGGAATGCATTCCCCTGTGGGAGGGGGCTTGCCCCCGATGAGGCCCTCAAGAACCACAGGAATCCCCCTCGCCAGCCACCGCGCAACCCACTAGGCTAGCGACTGCCCATCCCATCCAGAGGAATGCCTATGTCCGCTCCCAGCATGACCTTGTTCCACAACCCCGCTTCGCCGTTCGTGCGCAAAGTCCGCGTGCTGCTGGCCGAAACCGGCCAGCAGCACCGTGTGGCCCTGCAGCTCTGCATGCCGACACCGGTCAACCCGGACGTGCAACTGGTCAACGAAAACCCGGTGGGCAAGATCCCGGCCTTGCGCCTGGCCGATGGCACGGTGTTGCACGACAGCCGGGTGATCCTCGATTACCTCGACCACCAGCACGTCGGCAACCCGCTGATCCCGCGTGACGGCTCGGCCCGCTGGCGTCGCCTGACCCTGGCCTCGATGGCCGACGCCATCATGGATGCCGCCGTGCTGGTGCGTTACGAGAGCGCCCTGCGCCCGCCGGAAAAACACTGGGCGCCGTGGCTCGACGAACAGCGCCACAAGATCCGGCGCACCCTGGCGGAGCTGGAAGCGGATGCGATTGCCGAACTGGCCAGCCACTTCGATATCGCCGCGATCAGCGTGGCCTGCGCCTTGGGTTACCTGGATTTCCGCCACCCGGACCTGCACTGGCGCGACGCCAACCCCCAGCTTGCCGCCTGGTACGCCGAAGTCAGCCAGCGCCCTTCGATGCTTGAGACACAGCCGCCGGTTTGACCCTGCGCATAGGTGGCGCAGGAAACAACGCCACAATCCTCGCCACCAACTGCGCTCGCTCCCGCTGGTCCTCACGCAACCCGATCATTGCACGGCCTCCAGATCAAATGCCAAAGGCTCGGCCGCCTTGCGTTTGCCCACGCCGTACCAATCCAGTTTGCGTGTCAGCACCATCACCGTCCCCAGCAGGCCGAACAGCAACAGCGAGCCCATCAGCAGCGCGTAGTCCTCGGCACTCAACAGCCCGTACAACAAGCCATACAACGCCGCCAGCCCGGCCGAAAACCCCAGGCCGTGGGCGACGCTGCGCAGCACATGGCACACGTAGAAACCAATCAACAACACACAGGCACTGGCCGAGATCAGGTACGCCAAGGCAAAGCCCAGGTGCTCGGACAACGACAGCAACAACAGGTAGAAAAACGCCAGGGCGAACCCCACCAGGGCGTACTGGATCGGATGCACCGCCAAGCCCTTGAGCACTTCGAACAGGAAGAAACCGGCAAAGGTCAGGGCGATGAACAGCAGCGCATATTTGATCGCGCGGTCGCTCTTGAGGTACTGGTCCACCGGGTCGATGAAGTTCACCCCGAAGCTGCGGTTGTTGAAGTCGTCACAGCCGCGTTCGTCCAGGCAGCCGCGCAGGGCTTCTTCGAGGTTGGTGGAGAAGAATGAGGTCTGCCAGTTGGCGCTGAAGCCCTTGTCGGTGACTTCCCGTTGCGCCGGCAGGAAGTTGCCGATGAAGCTCGGGTGCGGCCAGTTGGAGGCCAGTGTGACCTGGCTGGTCTTGCCCACCGGCACCACTTGCAGTTGCTCGGTGCCTTGCAGGCGCAGGTCGAAGGCGAAGTCCAGCGCGGCCGGGGTTTTGCTGTCCTGCTCCGGCAGCGCCACATGCACCCCCTCGCCCAGCCACTCGACGTGGGTGCCTGGCGCAAACTCCAGGCGCTGGCTGCCCAGCTCCAGCTTCAGTGCGTTTTCGATACCGCGAATATCGCTGATACCCACCGCCAGAAACGCCGGCTCAAAGCGGTAATCGGCGAAATTTTCCTTGATGCCCCATTGCTCCGGCAAGACGAAGCGTCCGCTGATGCGGTTGTCGGCGTGGAACAGCCGGGCCTGGTAGATGCCACGCGCGCGCAGTTCGGTCTGCACCCGCCCGTCGAGCTCAAAACGCTCCGGCAGGAAATACAGACGACCGCGCACTTCACGGGTTTCCTCGTAGCGCTTGTTGAGTTTTTCATTGAGCTTCCACTCGCGGACAGTCTTGCGGTACGGCACCACCATCACCGGGCCGGTGAGGCGCTGGCTGTAGCTGGAGCTACGGGCGATATCCATCAGGACACTGTCGCGAGTGTATTGGCGGTCGGCGATGAGGCCGTTGATCATCAGCAATGGAATCAGCAATAGCAGGATCAATAGCGCAATCGCGCCAAGTTTGAAAAGCAGGCTGCGGTTCATGGGGCTCTCCCTGTTTTGATGGGGAAAGCGTGAGCCGCGCATGTGGGAAATTTATGTGGGCAGTGTGGAGACTGTGTGGAGATGCAGCACCACTTGCACGCCACCGTGTACGTTGCCGATCTGCAACGTGCCGCCATGCAGCTTCATCACTTCCTCGACAAAGTTGAGGCCCAGGCCGGTGCTTTTGCGCCCGCTGGCCGGACGCGGCAGCGAGTAGAAACGCTCGCTCAGGCGCGGCAAGGCGTAGTCGGGAATCGGCGCGGCCTGGTTGAACAGGCTGACCTGCACAGCGTTGTGCCGGGTCTGTGCGCTGAACCGCAACACCCCGCCCGCCGGCGTGAAGTCCAGGGCGTTGTCGAGCAGGTTGCCCAGGGCCTGGCGCAGCAGGAACGGTTCGCCGAAGACCTTCACCTCAGCGCCGATCGTTTGTTCGATGCGCAAGCCGGCACCTTCGATGCGCGCGCATTGGGCCTTGAGCACATCGTCCACCAGCGCGGCCAGCGGCAGGCTGGCTTGCGCCTCCAGGCCCTGGCGTTGCTCGACCTGGGCCAGGTTCAGCAAGCGCTCGATCAACTGCTGCAGGCGGGTACTTTCGCTGTCGATGTTGCCGACAAAGCGCTGTTGCTGCTCGCGGCTCATGTCGCCCTGCAACAGCTCGGCCGCGCCGCGAATCGCCGCCAGCGGGCTCTTCAATTCGTGGGTCAGGGTGTGGACGTAATGCTCCACATAAGCCTTGCCCTCCAGCTGTGTCCGCATGTGCTCCACAGCGGTGGACAACTGCTTCAGCTCGCCGCCACGGTAATGCGGCAATTCGGCGCGCCGCCCCTCGCTGACCGCCTCGGCATACGCGGTAAGCCGGCGCAGTGCCACGCTCAACCACCACGACAACAGCGCGCCGAGCAGTAGGCCGAGGATCACCAAGCCGGCGCCGTACCACAGCAACCGGTGCTCGGTGCGATCGACATAAGGCTGCAGCGAACTGTTCGGCTTGGCCACCGTGACCACGCCGATGATCTGCCCGTTGTCGCGAATCGGCGCGCCCACGTGCATCACCGACGAGGCCGGATCATCCGGCGCGCTGCGGGTGGAACGCGCGCCGTACTCGCCGCGCAGGGTCAGGTACACGTCGTTCCATTTGGAGTAGTCCTGGCCCACGGCTTCGCCGCTGGAGTCGAGCAACACCATGCCGTTGGCGTCGGTCACGTAGATGCGGTGGTTGACCTGGTTTTTCGGCAGGCCCCAGATGGTCGCGCCCGGCTGACGGGTGCCGTAGGCCTTGAGCAGCTCCGGCCAGTGGCTTTGGGCGAGGGTGCCGTTCTTGACGTCGTTGCGCAGGATTTCGGCCAGCAGGTTGGCGGTGTCCACCAGGGTTTCTTCGGTGGACTGGCGCACGCCGGGGCGGATTTCCTTCATCACGGTGTTCAGCACGAAGTAACCGGTGAAGCCGATAAACAGCGCGTAGACCAGGAAAAACCGCAGCCCCAGGCGCATCAGCTGTGGCTCGGGCTGTAGCTGTAGCCGAGGCCGCGATGGGTCTGGATCGGTTCGGCCTGCGCCGCCACGCTGCGTAATTTGCTGCGCAGGCTTTTGATATGGCTGTCGATATTGCGCTCATAGCCGGCATCGGCCGGCACGCCGACCGCGTCCAGCAGTTGTTCGCGGCTGAACACACGCTCGGGTTGTTCCAGCAGGCTTTGCAGCAAGCGGAACTCATGGCGGGTCAGGCTCAGTGCCAGGCCACGGTAGGTGATCTGCATGCGCTCCAGGTCGACCTGGAACAACGCCGGAGCGACGCCAGGGCCGACGCGCTTGAGGATCGCCCTGACCCGCGCCGCCACTTCCCGTGGGCTGAACGGCTTGACCACATAATCGTCGGCGCCGATCTCCAGCCCGACCACGCGGTCGATCTCGCTATCGCGGGCACTGAGAAACATCACCGGCACTTCGCTGAAGCGCCGCAGTTGCTTGCAGGTTTCAAAGCCGCTGATGTCGGGCAGGCCGATGTCGAGGATGATCAGGTCGGCCGGGGTCTGGCGCTGGTGGGCCAGCGCTTCCTGGCCGAGGCTCAGCCAGGTGGTGGTAAAGCCCTCGCCTTGCAGGGCGAAAACCAGTGTGTCGGCTATCGCCGCTTCGTCTTCGACAATCAGGATATGCGGCATGGCGGTCCGTCAGCAGTCCGGCTTGTCGGCGGTGTAGCGACGCGCCGGGTTCACCGCGGCGCCGAACTCACGCAGGGCCTTGGCGCCGATCAGCAGCGGGTAGTTGAAGCTGCTGCGGTCGGTGAGGTTGACCTCGACGGTGCGCTTGACGTTGCCCAGGCACATTTCCAGGTCGATCACCGGGCGCGTGGCCACGGTGGCTTCTTCCTTGTCCTCGTCTTCGTCGGCGCGGCTCTTGATCTTGCTGATGCGCGCCACCTTGTGTTCGTAGACTTTGTTGCCGGCGTCCTTGCCGCCGACGCGGAAGCGCACCCAATCGTCGCCGTCACGGGTGAAGGTCTCGATGTCACGGGCCGACAGCGAGGCGGTCAGCGCGCCGGTGTCCATCTTGGCCTTGAAGGTTTCGCCGATCTCCGGCAGTTGGATGTATTCGTAGCGACCGTAAACGGTCGGTTCGGCGGCCATGACGGGCAAGGCCGCCAGGGCGAGCGAGGCAAGGAGCAGTTTCACGAAGTGATTTCCTCGGAAAGAAGTAGGCGAATTCTAGACCGCAAAGGCAGCACTTAGTTAGTTCTGCAACCATACCCGGCATATTGTGAAACATTCGTCGGGCGATTTGCGATTTGGCCTCTAGACGCCGCTCTCTTATTATGTCCCGCCCACAGGATTCCAAGAGTTACTTATGCGCCGCCTGCTCACCGGCTGTTTCGTCTCGCTGCTGCTCCTGCTCAACACCCTGGTCCTGATCGGGCCGCTGACGGTGTTTGCCCTGCTCAAGCTGGTGGCCCCCGGTCGCTATCGCGATTACGCGTCATGGGCCGTGATGTGGATCGCCGAGACCTGGGCCGAAATCGACAAACTGATCTTCGCGCTGTGCATCCCGACCCAATGGGACATCCGCGGCGCAGACGACCTGCGCGGCGACACCTCGTACCTGGTGATCAGTAACCACCAATCCTGGGTCGATATCCCCGCGCTGATCCAGGCCCTCAACCGCCGCACGCCGTTCTTCAAGTTCTTCCTGAAGAAAGAACTGGTCTGGGTGCCCTTCCTGGGCCTGGCCTGGTGGGCGCTGGATTATCCGTTCATGAAGCGCTACACCAAGGCGTTCCTAGCCAAGCACCCGGAACTGGCGGGCCAGGACTTGAAGATCACCCGCCAGGCCTGCGAGCTGTTCAAGCGCCAGCCGGTGACGGTGGTCAACTACCTGGAAGGCACCCGGTTCAGCGAGGCCAAGCGTGCCCAGCAAGGCTCACCGTTTGCCCACCTGCTCAGGCCCAAGGCCGGCGGCGTGGCGTTTGTGTTGGCGGCACTGGGCGAACAACTGGATGCCGTGCTCGACGTGACCGTGGTCTATCCGCAAGCGAAGACGCCGGGGTTCTGGGATCTGATCAGCGGGGCGGTACCGAAGGTGATCATCGATATCCGCACCCGTGAGCTGGACCCGGCGCTGTGGCAGGGCGACTACGAAAACGACCCGGCGTTTCGCCAGGTCGTACAGAACTGGGTGAACCGGCTCTGGATGGAGAAAGATCAGCGGATTCAGGAACTGCGAGGCGAAACCGCTGGGGCCTTATGGGCAAAGTAACCGTTACGGACGCTTAGGCCACGTGGCCGAATCGTCACCGGTACGCCACCCGTGCGCTATCTCGATGGTGTCGTGACTGCTCACGGTATCAGCCTGCTCCTGGCTGGCGTCGTGGGGCGCTTTTCCTTGCTCTGCGGCAGCGGGCTTGTGGGTCGCGGCGTGATACGAAGCGCTAGCGAGAGCGTTGTAGGTGTTGACGATGTTCATGGAAGACTCCTACCTGACCGGATTGAAGAATCCACCCCAGGAGGGTTGGTTTTCCTGGAGCAGTCCCCGTAGGTGGTGAAACATCCCACACAGTTCCTAGGGAGTTGTTGCGCAGCATTGCCAAACGAGGGGCTGACTCAATCCTTGGCTACCCGCGCCCCACGCCTGGCCCCGCTTGCCCTGCAGCGAACCCGCGATAGGGCATCGTCTGAAAACGCATAAAAAACTGTCAGAGTTAACAGTTCCGCCCGCCTTGGGCGGCTGATTAGGCTAAGGACTCCATCTCAGTCGAGTGCCCTGATCATGACCATCAAAGTCCTCTTCGCCGGCATGGCGTTACTGACAGCAGCGAACATTGCCCATGCAGAAATGGCCACGTGCCCTGCAGTCAGTTCAATAAAAGCTACGCCGTATACCGACCCGGACCTTCCTCCGGACTTCAACCAAGGCTTCAAATACGAAGCCCCCGGGCCCGGTGGCCAGATGTGGGAGGGCCAGTCCACGGCCACAAGCGAGACCTACCTCGAACCTAAATACAACCTGATGTTAGTCAGTGCCGAAATGATCCACGGGAAAATACTCTGCAGTTATGGCGGTACAACACAAAGAGAAAACGCAGAGCCGGTGAACAACGTTTCCAAACCCTATGTTCAATTGGGCCTGCGGTTTAACAACCCGAAGGCCGCGACCGGTACAGCATGGAACAAAACCAGCTGCGGGAATCAAGGCGGCGCTGTATCGATCGACGCCTCCCAATGTACTTTTGAGTACCAACCGTAACGCTGTTCCCCGCAACCTGCCGGCCACTTCAAAGCGGGGGCGAACCCGCTTTGAAGGACCACGGCCTTAGCTGCCGGTGCCCCAAGCCTGGCCCAGTTTGCCCAGCAGCGAACTGTTGGCACCCTGGCCGCCCAGGTATTGCAGGATCACCGGGGCGAATTGGCCGATCATGCCGCTGTCCATGCCCAGCGCGCTGAACGCGGTGTTCAGGTCGCTGGTGTTCTTCACGTTACCCAGCAGGCCGTCGAGGCCGCTGGTCTTGCTGCCACCGCTCTGGCCGAGCATCCCGCTCAAGGCGCCGAGGCTGCCCAACGCATTGCTGCCCGACAGTTGATCGAGACCCGGCACGCTTTTCCCCAGTTGCGAATAGTCGCTGCTGCTCAGTTGGTTCCTGGCCAGGCCCAGCATGGCGCCGGTGCCGCCGACGGCTTGCTCGGGGGTGACATTCAATTGTGAGGTCAGGGCACTCAGCAAACCGGCCGTTTCGGACGACGGCGCAACGGCAGCGGCTTTGTTGTTGCCGCCCTGCATACCGGAAATCGCATTGGCCGCATCGCCAAGGCTGAACCCGGCGGCGAATACCGGGCCGGCTGCCAGGGTCATCAGGCAGGAAAGGGCGAAACCGCGTGAAATCTTCATCGAAACAACCTCTGGATGTAGGGGTGAAAGCAGGCGTTTGACTGGCCTTTTCGTCACTTGTTCCAAACCCGCTCCGGAACCCAACTGCGATAAGCCGGTCCATGAACTGACTACAAAATTTGTCAGGAAGAGACTTATGACGACGATCCACCCCCAAGTGATTGATCACAAGCCTTCATTCTGGAGCCGCCCGCGCCTGTTCATCGGCGCCTGCGCTGTAGTGGCCGCCGGTATCGGCGGCGCGCTCTACACCCAGGACAGCGTCAAATCCGCCGCCACCCTGGTGACCACCACCCAGCAGCCGGCAGCGCAGATCATGGCCCACAAGGACTACCTGGAAGTGCAGCCGATTGCCTCCACGGCCCCTGCCCCAGATCAGAGCCTGGAACTGTGGGCCATCCCCGAGGACGGCACGCCGGTATCCCTCGGCCTGTTGCCGGAAGATGGCAAAGGCATCATCGGCTTGAATCCACGCCAGCAGGAATCCATCAGCAAACCGGTGGGCTTGATGGTGAGCTCGGAAACCAAGGGTGGATCGGTGAGCAAGCAGCCGACCGGGCCGACGGTGTATCAAGGCGCGCTGGCGATTCGCTAAGCCACGGGCACCGCGGATTTCGCAGTGCCCTGCTGCTCCGGCATCCAATCAACCCCGTTCGTACACCGCCAATGGCAATGGCAATGGCAATGGCAATGGCAATGGCAAAACGTGGTCAGGGTTCAGGAGGCTAACGGAAAGCTATTCTGCAACTATGGTGGAAAAACACTTGAAGTACAGACGGAAAATGAAGAGGGCAAGCCAGAAACTATAAAATCGACCGCTAACCTTCGACTCTCGGCCCCACTCTAATTGATAAGGGCGCCCGTCGAGGCGCCCTTGTTGTTTGCTCTAGCGTTTACGCCGCGCTGAACAACTTATGCGGATCAATCACAAACTTCTTCGGCACGCCCGCATCAAACTCGCCATACCCACGCGGCGCGTCATCCAAGCTGATGACTTCGACCCCGACGATGTCGGCAATGTGAATGCGGTCCCACATGATCGCCTGCATCAACTGGCGGTTGTACTTCATCACCGGCGTTTGCCCGGTGTGGAAGCTGTGGGATTTGGCCCAGCCCAGACCAAAACGGATGCTCAGGCTGCCCATCTTCGCGGCGGCGTCGACGGCGCCAGGGTCTTCGGTGACGTACAGGCCGGGGATACCGATCTTGCCCGCCACGCGCACCACGCCCATCAGTGAGTTGAGCACCGTGGCCGGGGCTTCGTGCTTGACGCCGTCATGCCCGTGGCCGCGTGCTTCGAAGCCCACGCAGTCGACGGCGCAGTCCACTTCCGGCTCACCGAGCAAGGCAGCGATCTGTTCGTGCAGCGGCGTGTCGGTGGACAGGTCGACCACTTCAAACCCTTGCGCCTTGGCGTGAGCCAGGCGGATGGAGTTGACGTCGCCGATGATCACCACCGCCGCGCCCAGCAGGCGTGCGGAGGCGGCAGCGGCCAGGCCGACCGGGCCGGCACCGGCGATGTAGACGGTGCTGCCAGGGCCAACGCCGGCGGTGACGGCGCCGTGGTAGCCGGTGGGCAGGATGTCGGAGAGGCAGGTCAGGTCGCGGATTTTCTCCATGGCCTTGTCGCGGTCCGGCAGTTTCAACAGGTTGAAGTCGGCGTAAGGCACCAGCACGTATTCGGCCTGGCCGCCGGTCCAGTCGCCCATGTCGACATAGCCGTAGGCGCCACCGGCACGGGCCGGGTTGACGGTGAGGCACACGCCGGTGTGTTGCTCTTTGCAGGAGCGGCAGCGGCCGCAGGCAACGTTGAAGGGCACGGACACCAGGTCGCCGATTTTCAGGTTCTCGACGTCGCTGCCCTTCTCGATCACTTCACCGGTGATCTCGTGACCGAGCACCAGGCCGGTCTGGGCAGTGGTGCGGCCGCGCACCATGTGCTGGTCGGAGCCGCAGATGTTGGTGGAGACCACACGCAGGATGACGCCGTGCTCAATCTTCCTGCCACGGGGGTCCTGCATTTTGGGATAGTCGATTTTCTGTACTTCGACCTTGCCGTTGCCGAGATACACGACACCACGATTACCAGACATGCTTTCACCTCGCTGTTGTTTTTATGAAAGCGCGTTGCCCGTGGGTGGGCAGCGCGTTGAGTGCTCGGGTACAGATGCTGTTTCTTGTGTTGTTTGTTAGGGCCTCATCGGGGGCAAGCCCCCTCCCACATTTTGATTTGTGAACACATTCAACTGTGGGAGGGGGCTTGCCCCCGATGGCGTCAGTCAGAGCACCACCGTTCTATTGGCATTCAAAAACACCCGCCGTTCAATGTGATACCCCACCGCCCGGGCCAGGGTCAGCCCTTCGATATCGCGCCCCTTGGCAATCAGATCCTCAGGGTAGTGGCTGTGATCCACCACCTCCACACCCTGGGCGATGATCGGGCCTTCATCCAGGTCGTTGTTGATGTAGTGCGCCGTCGCGCCGACCAGCTTCACACCCTTGTTGTACGCCTGGTGATACGGCTTGGCGCCCTTGAACCCCGGCAACAACGAGTGGTGGATATTGATCGCCTTGCCATCCAGCTTGCGGCACAGCTCCGGCGACAGCACTTGCATGTAGCGCGCAAGGATCACCAGTTCCGCGCCGGTGTCTTCAATCACTTGCCACACCTGACGTTCCTGGGACGGTTTGTCGTTGGGGTCGAGGGCGAAGTGGTAGTAGGGAATCTGGTGCCAGTCGGCCAACGGTTTCAGATCGGGGTGGTTGGACACCACCGCGACCACGTCCATCGACAGTTGGCCGATACGCTGGCGGTACAGCAAGTCGTTCAGGCAGTGATCGGCCTTGGACACCATGATCACCACTTTGGGCCGATAGTTCGGCGCCGTCAGTTCGAAGACCATGCCAAAGGCTTCCCCGCGCGCGGCCAGGCCATCGCGGAACGCTTGCTCATCGAAACCCTCCGGCTGACGAAACTCCACGCGGATAAAAAAGCGCCCTGACAGCCGGTCATCGAACGAGTGGTGCTCGGTGACGTAGCAACCCTGCTCGAACAGGTAGCGGGTGACCGCGTCCACCGTGCCGAGCACGCTGGGGCAGTCGGCGGTCAAAATCCATGTATCGGGTGCGCGGCTCATGACAGGTCACTCCTCAAGCAAAGCCCGGCCTCACCCACCCCTGTAGGAGCGAGCTTGCTCGCGAAAATCGTCAACGATAACGCGGGCATCCTGGATGACCGCGGTGCCCTTGAGGTTTTCGCGAGCAAGCTCGCTCCTACAGGGTGGCGGGTGAGGGGGGTGGGGGTCATATCAGGCTTGAACGCTCAGGCCGAATTCGGCCGAGGCATCCTGCAACCACAACCACCAGTAATCCGAGAAGCTGCGACGAATCACCAGCTCCCAGGTGTCTTCGGCGGTATGGCGGATCACCAATTGCGACTTGGCGAACACCGTGCCCACCGCCTTGCCCACCGGGAAGTTGTTGGGGTGTACGTCGTAGCTGGTGGACTTCATCAGCACGTCGCGCACGTTCGGGCCGCGCAGTTCGAGGATCTGTTGGCCGCCGCTGACATTGACGATCTGGATATGCAGATCGCCCAGGGCGGCACGCAGGTTTTGTTCGGCGGCGAATTCTTCACCGCTCGGCACCACCAGCAGCCACTCGTCCGGGCCGAGCCATTGCAGGCTGGTGTCGCCGTTGACGATCACCGTCAGCGCGCCGGGCAGTTCGATGCCCAGGGCCTTGTGGACGCCAGCGGCGAAGGCGGCGTCATGGCCGTCGCCGCGAATAGTCAGGTGGCCGAGCAGTTTCTTTTCACGCACGGTCACGCCGGCATTCTTGCGGCCCTTGCCGATCAGGCTGGCGAGGTCGGCATGGTGCAGCGACGACTCGGCCTTGGCCCCGGTGGTGGGGCGTTGTTGGTATACGTTGGCTGCTGTCATAGAGCACCTTTGCTGAATTCTGTTGTGTGGCTACTGGCGTCATCGGGGGCAAGCCCCCTCCCACATTTGGAATGCATTCCCCTGTCTCCCGATGGCGCGCCTCGGTCTATCAGATGTTCTGGCGGTCGCCTTTCGGATCAAAGAACACCGAGGACACAATCTCCGCCTCGATCACGCTGCCATCCGCTTGCGGCGAAAACACCCGCTCGCCGATGCGCTTCAAGCCGCCCTTGACCACCGCCAGCGCAAACGAATAACCGAGGGAGTTATGCGCGTAGCTGGAGGTGACGTGGCCGACCATCTTCATCGGGATCGTCTGCTTGGCGTCGAACACCAGTTGCGCGCCTTCCGGCAGCCACACCGCGGGATCGATCGGTTTGAGGCCGACCAATTGCTTGCGATCTTCGCGCACGCAGTCTTCGCGGTTCATCCCGCGCCAGCCGATCCACGAGAACGGCTTGGTACGGCCGACGCACCAGCCCATGTTCAGGTCGTCCGGGGTCATCGAGCCGTCGGTGTCCTGGCCGACGATGATGAAGCCCTTCTCGGCCCGCAGGACGTGCATGGTTTCGGTGCCATACGGGGTCAGGTTGTACTTTTTGCCGGCCTCGACGATTTGCTCCAGCACGCCCATGGCGTAGTCGGCCTGCACGTTGACTTCATACGACAGCTCGCCGGTGAACGAGATGCGGAACACCCGCGCCGGTACGCCGCCGACCAGGCCTTCTTTCCAGGTCATGAACGGGAAGCCGTCCTTGTCCAGGTCGATGTCGGTGACTTCGGCCAGCAGCTTGCGGCTGTTGGGGCCCGACAGGGTCATGGTCGCCCAGTGGTCGGTGACCGAGGTGAAGTAGACCTTGAGGTCCGGCCATTCGGTCTGTTGGTAGATTTCCAGCCATTGCAGCACACGGGCCGCGCCGCCGGTGGTGGTGGTCATCAGGAAGTGGTTGTCGGCCAGGCAAGCGGTCACGCCGTCGTCGAAGACCATGCCGTCTTCTTTGCACATCAGGCCGTAGCGCGCCTTGCCCACGTCGAGCTTGGTCCAGGCGTTGCTGTAGATGCGGTTGAGGAACTCGCGGGCATCCGGGCCCTGGATGTCGATCTTGCCGAGGGTCGACGCATCCAGCAGGCCGACGCTGTCGCGCACCGCCAGGCATTCGCGCTTGACCGCCGCGTGCAGGTCTTCACCGTTGCGCGGGAAGTACCACGGGCGTTTCCACTGGCCGACGTCTTCAAACTCGGCGCCATTCTTCACATGCCAGGCGTGCAGCGCGGTGTAGCGAACGGGTTCGAAGATGTGCCCACAGTGCCGCCCCGCAACCGCGCCGAAGGTCACCGGCGTGTAGTTGGGGCGGAACATGGTGGTGCCCATCTGCGGGATGGTCACGTTCAGCGAACGCGCCGCAATGGCCAGGCCGTTGACGTTACCCAGCTTGCCCTGGTCGGTGCCGAAGCCCAGCGCGGTATAGCGCTTGACGTGTTCCACCGACTCGAAACCTTCGCGGGTCGCCAGTTCGATGGCGGCCGCAGTGACGTCGTTCTGCAGGTCGACGAATTGCTTGGGCGCCCGTGCAGTGGCTTTCTCGTGAGGCACCTGGAACAACGCCAGCGTCGGCTCTTCCAAGCGGTTCAAGGCTTTGGGCAGCGTGCCTTCCACCGGGCTAAAACCGGCTTCGCTGGCGGCGCGCACGCCCCCTTCAAAACCGTCCGCCAGGGAATCGCCCAGGCCGTAGACGCCGTTGATACCGCCAACGCACACGCGCTTTTGCGGTGCTTCACCCGGTACAAAACCGAGGATGTCTTCGCGCCAGGTCGGCTTGCCGCCCAGGTGCGAGGCCAGGTGGACCACCGGGCTGTAGCCGCCGGAGCTGGCCACCAGGTCGCAGTCCAGCCACTCGCCGGGGCTGGTGACGGTATGCGCTTTGACATCGATGGCGGCAACACGGGCGCCGCTCACATGCTTGCTGCCACGGGCTTCGATCACGGCGCTGCCGGTGAGGATACGAATGCCTTTGGCGCGGGCTTCTTCCACCAGCGCGCCGCGTGGGTTATGGCGGGCATCGGCCACGGCCACCACTTTCAGGCCGGCTTCCAACCAGTCCAGGGCGACGCGGTAGGCGTGGTCGTTGTTGGTCGACAGCACCAGTTTCTTGCCCGGCGCCACGCCGTAACGGCGCACGTAAGTCGAGACTGCACCGGCGAGCATATTGCCCGGCACGTCGTTGTTGCCGTACACCAGCGGACGCTCGCACGCACCGGTCGCCAGCACCACGCGCTTGGCACGCACACGGTGGATACGCTGGCGCACCTGGCCGATCGGCGCACGGTCGCCGAGGTGATCGGTGAGACGCTCGTGAATGGTCAGGAAGTTATGGTCGTGGTAACCGTTGACGGTGGCGCGGGGCAGCAGCACCACGTCCGGCAGGGCTTTGAGTTCGGCGATGACGCTGGCGACCCACTCGGTGGCCGGCTTGCCGTCGAGGCTTTCGCGCGAATCGAGCAACGAGCCGCCGAACTCTTCCTGCTCATCGGCGATGATCACGCGGGCGCCACTGCGCGCAGCGGCCAGTGCAGCGGCCAGACCGGCCGGGCCGGCACCGACCACCAGCACGTCGCAATGCCGGTTGAAGTTGTCGTAGGTGTCCGGGTCGTTCTCGGTCGGCGAGCGGCCTAAACCCGCAGCCTTGCGGATGTACTTCTCGTAGGTCATCCAGAACGACTGCGGGTACATGAAGGTTTTGTAGTAGAAACCCGGTGGCATCAGCTTGCCGCCGACTTTGCCGAGAATGCCCATCACGTCGTTGTTCACGCTCGGCCAGCCGTTGGTGCTGGTGGCGACGAGGCCCTGGTACAACGCCTGTTGCGTGGCGCGCACGTTGGGAATCTGGGTGGCTTCGGTGGCGCCGATCTGCAGCACCGCGTTCGGCTCTTCGGCACCGGCAGCAAAGATGCCGCGTGGGCGCGAGTACTTGAAGCTGCGGCCGATGATGTCGACGCCGTTGGCCAGCAGCGCGGCGGCCAGGGTGTCGCCTTCGAAGCCTTTGTAGGTCTGGCCGTTGAAGCTGAAGGTCAGGACTTTGTTACGGTCGATCCGGCCACCGTTGGACAGGCGATTGATCTGGCTCATACCTTCGCTCCAGCAGCCTTGGCGGTGAATTGCGGCTTGGTGCCGATTTTGTAGGTTTCAAGAATTTCGTAGGTCAGCGTGTCGCGGGTCGCGTTGAAGTACTGA
This sequence comes from Pseudomonas sp. GV105, assembly GCF_003058185.1. NCBI lineage: Bacteria > Pseudomonadati > Pseudomonadota > Gammaproteobacteria > Pseudomonadales > Pseudomonadaceae > Pseudomonas > Pseudomonas sp. GV105. The sequence goes on along the minus strand of NZ_QBUF01000005.1, from coordinate 330,769 downwards.
CGGCAACCGGCGGCGTGAATCCACAGCTCGTGGTGCAGGCCCCGGGGGTTGTCGCGGAAGAACATGTAGTCGCCCCACTCTTCATCGGTGCAGGCGTTGGGGTCCAGCGGGCGTGGGATGTGCGCTTGGCCGGAGGCATGGAATTCCTCTTCGGAGCGCAGTTCGCCACAGTGAGGACAGAAGATATGCAACATAGGGAGTTTCTCCTGTTAGTGGGCGACGGCCGCAGCGCCGTGTTCGTCGATCAACGCACCGTTGTGGAAACGGTCGATGGAGAAAGGTGCGGCCAGCGGGTGCATTTCACCCTTGGCCAGGCTCGCGGCAAACACGTTGCCTGAACCGGGAGTGGCCTTGAAACCGCCCGTGCCCCAACCGCAGTTGAAGAACATGTTCGGCACCGGGGTCTTGGAGATGATCGGGCAGGCGTCCGGCGTGGTGTCGACGATGCCGCCCCACTGGCGGTTCATACGCACGCGCGAGAGCACCGGGAACATCTCGACGATGGCCTGGATGGTGTGTTCGATCACCGGGTACGAACCGCGCTGGCCGTAGCCGTTGTAGCCGTCGATACCGGCGCCGATCACCAGGTCGCCCTTGTCGGACTGGCTGATGTAACCGTGTACGGCGTTGGACATGATCACGCTGTCGATAATCGGCTTGATCGGCTCCGACACCAGTGCTTGCAGCGGGTGCGATTCGATCGGCAGGCGGAAACCGGCGAGCGAAGCCATGTGCCCGGAGTTACCGGCCGTGACTACACCGACGCGCTTGGCGCCGATAAAACCCTTGTTGGTTTCGACGCCGATGCACACGCCGTTTTCCTTGCGGAAACCGATCACTTCGGTCTGCTGGATCAAATCCACTCCGAGGGCGTCGGCGGCGCGGGCAAAGCCCCAGGCCACGGCATCGTGACGGGCCACGCCGCCGCGTCGTTGCACGGTGGCGCCCATCACCGGGTAGCGGGTGTTCTTCGAGCAATCCAGGTACGGAATCTCGTCCGCGACCTGTTTGGCATTGAGCAGTTCGCCGTCCACGCCGTTGAGGCGGTTGGCGCTGACGCGACGTTCGGAATCGCGGATGTCTTGCAGGGTGTGGCACAGGTTGTAGACGCCGCGCTGGGAGAACATCACGTTGTAGTTCAGGTCCTGGGACAGCCCTTCCCACAGTTTCATCGCGTGTTCGTACAGGTGCGCCGACTCGTCCCACAGGTAGTTGGAACGCACGATGGTGGTGTTGCGCGCGGTGTTACCGCCGCCCAGCCAGCCCTTTTCGACCACGGCCACATTGGTGATGCCGTGCTCCTTGGCCAGGTAATAGGCGGTCGCCAGACCATGCCCGCCACCGCCGACGATGACCACGTCGTACACCTTTTTAGGGGTCGGCGTGCGCCACATCTTCTGCCAGTTTTCGTGGTGGCTGAGTGAGTGCTTGAAGAGGCCGAAGCCCGAGTAGCGTTGCATAGTCATTACTCCAAAACCGCGCTCAGCGATAAACCGGGAAATCAGCGCACAGAGCCGACACGCGCTTGGCCACGTCGGCCTCGACATCGGCGTCGCCGAGGTTGTCGAGGATGTCGCAGATCCAGCCGGCCAGCTCGATGCATTGCGGCACCTTGAAACCGCGCGTGGTCACCGCCGGCGTGCCGATACGCAGGCCCGACGTCACGAACGGCGACTGCGGGTCATTCGGCACGGCGTTCTTGTTGACGGTGATGTGGGCGCGACCGAGGGCGGCGTCCGCGTCTTTACCGGTGAGGCCCTGGCGAATCAGGCTGACCAGGAACAGATGGTTATCGGTGCCGCCGGACACTACATCGTAGCCGCGTTTGATAAACACGCCGGCCATGGCCTGGGCGTTGTCGATCACTTGCTGCTGATAGGCCTTGAAGCCAGGCTCCTGGGCTTCCTTGAAGCACACCGCCTTGCCGGCGATGACGTGCATCAGCGGGCCGCCCTGGGCGCCAGGGAATACAGCGGCGTTGAGTTTCTTTTCGATCGTTTCGTTGGCACGCGCCAGAATCAGGCCGCCACGCGGACCGCGCAGGGTCTTGTGGGTGGTGGTGGTGACCACGTCGGCGTAAGGCAGCGGGTTCGGGTACAGACCGGCGGCCACCAGGCCGGCGACGTGGGCCATGTCGACGAACAGCAGCGCACCGACCTTGTCGGCGATCTGACGAAAGCGTGGGAAATCCAGGGTCTTGGAGTAGGCGGAGAAACCGGCCACCACCATCTTCGGCTGGTGCTCCACGGCCAGGCGTTCGACTTCGTCGTAGTCGATCAGCCCGGTGTCGGTGTTGATGCCGTATTGCACCGCGTTGTACAGCTTGCCCGAGGACGACACTTTGGCGCCGTGGGTCAGGTGGCCGCCGTGGGCCAGGCTCATGCCGAGGATGGTGTCACCGGCGTTCAACAGCGCCAGGTACACCGCGCTGTTGGCGGATGAGCCGGAATGCGGCTGCACGTTGGCGTAGTCGGCGCCGAACAACTGATTGGCGCGCTCGATGGCCAGGGCTTCGACCTTGTCCACATGCTCGCAACCACCGTAGTAGCGCTTGCCCGGGTAGCCTTCGGCGTACTTGTTGGTCAGGCCGCTGCCCTGGGCTTGCATCACGCGCTTGCTGGTGTAGTTCTCCGACGCGATCAGCTCGATATGATCTTCCTGCCGCTGCTCCTCGGCATTCATCGCCGCGAGCAGTGCATCGTCATAACCCTGGATCTGGTCTTGTTTGCTGAACATCGCGTCTCTCCCAGCCTTTCGTATTGTTAAGGCCCGTGCAGGGCCCTTTGATGCGATGGTAGGGCTGGCGCCGGCAGGTCAAATGCCTACGGACGCCACGCAAAGGTGCGTTTACGACATTGCTGGAACAACGCAGAACAAATGTGGGAGGGGCGGTGCGACGGTTCGACTTGCCCCCGATAGCGGTGGATCAGCTTGCACATGCCGTGGCTGACACACCGCTATCGGGGGCAAGTCGAACCGTCGCACCGCCCCTCCCACACTGATTAGGCGATGATTTGACGGACGAGTAGCAGCAGCAGGAAATGCACAGGATAGAGGGCATAGGCCCAGCGCCGCATTGCCGGCGGCGTGGCGTTTTTGACATGTCGCAACAGGACCAGGCCGGCCAATGGCGCGATCAGGCATGCCGCCAACCCCATCCGCGCCACCGGCGTGCCGCTATCGAGCAGAATCTGCCATTGATTGGCAGCCACGCACAGCAATCCCGGAAATACGCTGAAATACCATCGCCGACGAAACACCAACACCATCGCCCACGGCAGCAATACACCGAAGAAACCGAACATCAACTGCGTGGAAAACACAGCGCCTATCGCCAGGGCAATCAGCGCCAATCCTCGATCAACCAGCGCCTTCTGCTGCCATCCTCGGGCAACCAGCAAGCCCAACGCCAAGGTGGGCAACACATTCAACGTATCGGCATCTTCGATGAACAGCCGGTACGGCACTTCACTGATCAGGCTGAACAACAGCAACCAGCCCAGGTAACGCCAGCGGCCGCTCACTGGCGCGTCTCGCACCCGATGCACATTCGCCGCAATCGCCAGGCAAAACCACGGGAACGCCAGGCGCCCCGGCACATACAGGCCATCCAGGCTCAACCCGACATAACGCAAGTGGTCCAGCACCATGCTCAGCAGCGCCAGCCACTTGAGCAAATCCAAGGCGCCATCGCGGACACGTCCGACAGGAATCGTTTCAGTAGCGTGCATAATTCCCCAGTGACTTTGCATTTACAGTGCGTGTGCACCCCAACCAATCTTGGTTAAAGTGTGCACCAACATCGACCACAGGAATGGGCCATGACCGACAAGAGCCAACAATTCGCCAGCGATAACTATTCCGGCATCTGCCCGGAAGCCTGGGCTGCCATGGAACAAGCCAACCACGGCCATCAGCGCGCCTATGGCGATGACGAATGGACCCACCGCGCCGCCGACGGTTTCCGCAACCTGTTCGAGACCGACTGCGAAGTGTTCTTCGCCTTCAACGGCACCGCCGCCAACTCCCTGGCGCTGTCGTCGCTGTGCCAGAGCTACCATAGCGTGATCTGCTCGGAAACCGCCCACGTCGAGACCGACGAATGCGGCGCCCCGGAGTTTTTCTCCAACGGTTCCAAGCTGCTCACCGCGCGCACCGAAAACGGCAAGCTGACCCCGGAATCGATCCGCGAGATCGCCCTCAAGCGCCAGGACATCCATTACCCCAAACCCCGCGTGGTGACGCTGACCCAGGCCACTGAAGTCGGCAGCGTGTACACCCCGGACGAAATCCGCGCCATCAGCGCCACCTGCAAAGAGCTCGGCCTGAACCTGCACATGGACGGCGCGCGCTTCGCCAACGCCTGCGCGTTCCTCGGCTGTTCGCCGGCCGACCTGACCTGGAAAGCCGGGGTGGATGTGTTGTGCTTCGGCGGCACGAAAAACGGCATGGCCGTGGGCGAAGCGATTCTGTTCTTCAACCGCGCACTGGCCGAAGACTTCGACTACCGCTGCAAACAGGCCGGCCAGCTCGCGTCGAAGATGCGCTTCCTCTCTGCGCCGTGGGTGGGCCTGCTGGAAAACGACGCCTGGCTCAAACACGCGCGCCACGCCAACCACTGCGCGCAGTTGTTGAGCAGCCTGGTGGCGGATATTCCCGGCGTGGAATTGATGTTCCCGGTGCAGGCCAACGGCGTGTTCCTGCAACTCTCGGAACCGGCGATCGCCGCGCTGACGGCCAAGGGCTGGCGCTTCTACACCTTCATCGGCAAAGGCGGCGCGCGCTTCATGTGTGCGTGGGACACCGAGGAAGAACGCGTGCGCGAGCTGGCGGCGGATATTCGCGAAGTGATGGGCGCGTGAAACGACGGCCCGCGTCGCAGACTCATGACCTGCGACGCGGGCCTGCAGCAACTTGCAGGCTCATGATTTAACGCCCAGCGCCTACCGCTCGCGCATCTCGCTCACACACGTATGCTCACAAGGCCTTCGGCTGAAGCGCTTGCCATTCATCAATAGGGCCACGGTTGGTGAGAAGGGTCCCGCCGTTGAATTTCACCGCCAGTTTATTTACCGCGTTCAAGGCCGTCGTCACCGCCCCTTCCGCCCAGCCTCCCGTCCACGAAACATCGTCACCCGCAAGAATGAAGCCGTCGGGGTTCGCGCTCGACACACCGTTCATGAACTGAGAAAACAACAAGCGCTGGTACTCGTACTGTCCCGGCAGGTTCATTTTGAACGCGCACAGGAAAAACGGCTGCTCTTCCCAGTTGATTTCAACAAACGGGTTGGTCATGCCGAACTCAGCGGCCAGATTCAACTGATGAGGGGCATACACGCTGTCCAGCAGGGTTGTGCATAACTGCACGTGGGACGGCAGCGGCGCACTGCGATCACCCAGGAATTTGAGGGCGTCATCATTCCAGGTGTAAGACAAAAACAGGCCACTGCCGTTGTGAGGCCCCTGGCTCTCGCTATAGTCCAGCAGGTAGGTGCCGCGGGTGATTCGATCCGACAACGTCACACTCATCCTGTACTGCGAATCAGCCTCCATATCGGTCCAGAACGGTCGTTTGGTTTGCGCGAAGATTTTTGCCGACTGCATGTAATGGGTGTACATCACCGCTTCCCATTCCTTGCCGGATAACAGGTCATTCATCGCGTTGAAGCGGGCAGCGCCATCCATATAACGGAATTTGTCGAGGACCCGTTTGTGCGGGGTATAGACCACGGCAGGAAAGGTGTATTGGCGGTCGCTTCCCAGATTGTGATCAAACACCCACACGTCGAACTGGCCATCCGGCCGACGTAGGATCTGCCGCACTTCCTGTTTCAAAGGCTGAGCGATGACCTGGGTAGTCAGGCCTTGGACGGTGGTGCCCGCAGGCCAATGGACCATGGCGTCGCCGAAGGTATCCGGGGCACGCGTCCACAGCCGGTTTGGCAGCTCGCTGGAGCCGTCATACATCAGCTTGTGGTTGGTATCCAACCCGGTATACAGCACCCGTAACACCTCCAGGAAGCAGTTCGGGTAATCGGTATTCCAGCCGCCAGTGCCGAAGCCGATCTGGCCGAACAGATCGATATCTTCGCGACTCCAACCCGCCTGCTCGACCATCGCGGCAAAAAAACTGAGGTTGTCCCAACCCGCATCAAGGATCGCGTTCCACAAGGCTTTGATCCGGGCCTGATCAAGGCTGCCCTCGGACATTGCCGCTTCCATCTCAGTGAACTTGATCGGGTCCTGCTCAAGAAATACTTCGAATAGCTTGCGCTCGATCTCGGCGTAATCAACCGGCAGATTATCGCCTTCGTAATAAACCTGTTTTTGCTGGTAGTCGACGACCGTGCTGGGGGTAAAAGGCGACCCCGGATTGGGAAAATCCGTCGAGTTGGCCCGCATGCCAACTTTGTCGAAATAGTGCATCAACGCCTTGCCTGAAACAGGAAAGCGCATGGCACCCATTTCGCAGATAACACTGTTATCCGGATCTTGCGGATCACCCGCCACATAGGAATACAGGCGCCCACCGATGCGGCCACTGGCCTCTACTACCACCGGGTGCAACCCCATGCGCATGGCCTCATAGGCCGCGACCATTCCAGCGACGCCGGCGCCGACGATCAAGACCTGCTTGCCATAGGCCTGGCGGGATACCTGCGCCAACGGCGTGCCGTTCCGGGCGGCCGTATCGAGAAACCGGGCGTAATGAAAAGGAAAGTCTGGAACAAGTGCAGTGACATCGTTGGCAAGCAAGCGCGCTGCGCCTTTACTGCGGGAGGGGATAGCAGACATGGCAATCGTCCTTGGTATGTAATCAGGACGTCCACCTACTGCTTCAATGCGAAGGGCGAATACGACGTATGTGCTGCTCAGCGTAGATAATTGTAGGAAATGGCTCTATATCACTTGGAAATAAAAAGCCAATGCGTAATACAAGCCTTGCTTCAGAAGGCTTCAGGCAATCAGTTCAGAAATTCGTGAAGTGATTATTTGCAAATGCCGATTCAATAATCTTTTTAGTTACAAGACTCTTCATAGTCTCACTTAATAAAAACAGACCGTGATGCCTATGAACACGCCCCCCAACCGTTCGGCTGCTCCGCCATCCACCACACTGAAAATCGAAACCCGCTCCATTGACTACGTGCCGCGTAATGAGCGCCACGGCAAGGTCTGGCATCAGGCACCGTTCTGGTTCACCGGTAACTTCGTACTGACCACCCTGGTCACCGGGTTTACCGGCGCAGCGTTGGGGCTGAGCCTGGTGTACGCGATCCTGGCGATTGTCATCGGCGTGTGCCTGGGCACGTTCGCCATGGCATTCCACGCCAACCAGGGGCCGCGCATGGGTTTGCCGCAGATGATCCAGTCGCGGGCACAGTTCGGCCTGCGCGGGGCAATCGTGCCCTTTATCGCGGTGGTGTTCGTGTACATCGGCTTTAACGTGTTCAACGTGATTCTGGCGACCGACGCCATCAATACCGTGCTGCCCGGCAACCGCGCACCGTGGTACGCCTTGATGATCCTCCTGGCCGTGGTGATTGCCGTGATCGGCCACGACCTCCTGCACACCGTGCAACGCTGGCTGACCTACGTGATGATCAGTGTGTTCGCGGTCCTCACGGTTGCTGCCGTGATGAACCTGCAGGCCGACATGGCGGTGGCCAACGCCCATTTTTCCTGGCCGGCTTTTCTGATCCAGCTTTCAGCCGCCGCGGGTTACCAGATCAGCTACGCCGTCTACGTCTCGGATTACTCGCGCTACCTGCGCCATGACACGCCGTCGCGCAAAGTCATCGCCTGGACGTACCTGGGCGCCGCCGGCTCGGCGCTGTGGCTGATGTCGCTGGGGGCCTTTCTCGCCTCGGCGCTGCCCTCACCCGACGCCATCGGCAGTGTGCAGGCTGTGGGCAACCAACTGCTTCCGGGGTTTGGCACCTTTACCGTATTGATCGCAGTGCCCGCACTGGTTGGCATCATGGCCGTCAACTGCTACGGCGCCATGCTGACCGGTATCAGCGCGATTGACGGCTTCGTGTCGATCAAACCGGGCATCAAAGGGCGCATCGTGGGAATCAGCCTGGTGGGCGGCGCGATTTTCGCCATCGCCTTGAGTATCCCGCAGAGCTACCTGGAGAGTTTCAATACCTTCGTCTTGCTGATGTTGTATTTCCTCGTGCCCTGGACCGCCGTCAACCTCGCGGACTTCTATGTTGTACGCAAGGGGCAATACGCAATCAGTGACATCTTCAACCCGAACGGTATCTACGGCCGCTGGTCGGGTGCCGGGCTTATTTCCTATTTCCTGGGCCTGGGGGCGATGACACCGTTCATCTCCCTGGGGTTTTACCAAGGGCCCATCGCGACGGCTTTGGACGGGGCCGATATTGCATTCGTGGTCGGCCTGGCAGTTTCTGCAATCGCCTACTGCCTGCTGTCATGTACTCGTGACCTGACCGCCGAGCAACGCGCAATTGAAGCCAGCGACCGCCTGTTTGAAGGCGAAGAGTCATGACACCGGTACGCGTTGTCTGTCATCAACTGGAACCGCACCTGGGCGACACCGACTACAACCGTCGTCTGAGTGAAACGGCGATCCGCAGCGCCGCCGCCCTGGGCGCCCATGTGGTGGTGCTGCCCGAACTCATGCAAAGCGGCTACGCGTTCAATGACCTGGCAGAAGCCAGAGCGGTGTCGGAACCGCTCGACGGCCCGACGCTGTGTCTGTGGAAAGCCCTGGCTATCGAGTTGGGCTTGATCGTCGTCGCCGGCTTCTGCGAGCGTCTGAGTGCCGGCCGAGTTGCCAACAGCGCCGCGTTGATTGAGCCCGACGGTAGGCTGACGGTGTATCGCAAGGCGCATCTGTGGGACCGTGAAAAGCTGATCTTCACCGCCGGTGATGCGCCGCCACCGGTGGTCGACACCGCCGTCGGGCGGATCGGCATGATGATCTGCTACGACCTGGAGCTGCCCGAGTGGGTACGCCTGGCCGCGCTGGCGCAAGCCGACTTGCTCTGCACCCCGGTGAACTGGCCGGACGGCCCGCGCCCCGTGGGTGAGCGGCCGGCAGAGATCGTGCGAGTCCAGGCCAATGCGGCGGTCAACCGCATGTTCATCGCGGCGTGCGACCGCCATGGCGAAGAACGTGGCGTCAACTGGGTGGGCGGCTCGGTCATCGTCGACGCCGATGGCTACCCGCTGGCCGGAGCAAGCGCCCACCCGACGGAACAACAATTGGTGGCTGACTTGCCCTTGGCGCAGGCCAGGAACAAGTCAATCAGCGAGCACAACCACGTTCACCGGGATCGTCGGCCTGGGCTGTACTGAGCGTCAGAACTCAATCCGCACGTCGCCCTTCGGCACGCTGCAGCACGACAGGATGTAGCCCTCGGCTTCGTCTTCCTCGGTAATCCCGCCGTTGTGGTCCATCTCGACCTCGCCGCCCAGCTTGAGCACCTTGCATGTGCCGCAAATCCCCATGCCGCAGGCCTTGGGAATCAGCAGGCCGAGCTTGGCCGCAGCGGCGTGGACGGTTTCGCCCGGCGCCACGCGGATGCTCTTGCCCGAGGTGATGAACTCGACCTGATGCAGGTCCGCCAGGTCGATTTCCGGCGCATCGGCGGCTTGTTCGGCCTGTTCCACCGCATCGGCGCGGGCTTCCGCTGGCGTCGCGCCGAAGGACTCTTCGTGATAACGCGTCATGTCGAAACCGGCGGCTTCCAGCAGGCGCTTCACTGCGGTCATGTACGGCGTGGGGCCGCAGCAGAACACTTCGCGCTCCAGGAAGTCCGGCACCATCAATTCGAGCATCTTGTGGTTCAGGTAACCGCGATACCCGGCCCAGGGCTCGCCCAGGCCGTGCTTCTCGCAGATCAGGTGCAGGCTGAAGTTGTCGATCCGCGAGGCCATGTGCTCCAGTTCGCGGTGGTAGATGATGTCTTTGGGCGAGCGCGCGCTGTGGATAAACGTCATGTCGACGTTGGCGTTGGTGTCGTAGAACCAGCGCGCCATGGACATCACCGGGGTAATCCCGACGCCGCCGCTGAGGTACAGCACCTTCGGGCTTGGGAAGTCGATGGCATTGAACAGCCCGACCGGCCCGTGGACCGCCAGCTCCTGGCCCTCGTGCAGGGTGTCGTGCAGCCAGTTGGAGACCTTGCCGCCCGGCACGCGCTTGATCGTCACCGAGAAGCTGTAAGGCACCGACGGCGAGCTGGAGATGGTGTAGGAACGCATGATCGGCTGGCCGTCGATTTCCAGCTCCAGGGTGACGAACTGCCCCGGCTTGAAAAAGAACAGGATCGGCTGGTCGGCCATGAAGCAGAAGGTGCGAACGTCCCAGGTTTCCTGGATGACTTTGACGCAACGGACAATGTGCCGACCATTGGCCCAGGTCTGGGTGGTTACCGGATTCAGGAAGTTACTGGACATGCTGTTCTCCACCGCCGAGGCTCGGCCTTATGGTGGCGATTCTGCGTAACGCGAGAACCACCCATTTACCTATCTGCGACATTCACATACTTATCGCGACCAGCCCCCAACGACAGGGGGTTGCGCGTCGGGAACAGATTGGGCCATGTCGCCCATGGATAAGGTTCACCGCAACGGCGGCCGCACACTCGCTGCCAACAACGACACTTTCTTTACGCCTTGCACTGCACTAACCGTAGCCACTTTCGCCGGCCACACAGAATGGCCATGAGGACACACACGATGGACGTCACCGCAACCTTAAGCTTGGGCGATCCGCTGGAACCCGCACGCAAGGCCACCGCGCAGATGCTGCAAGAGCGCGAACGCACGTTCTCGCTGCCACAGCCGTTCTACTCTGATGAGCGGTTGTTTGATATCGATATGCAGGAGATCTTCCAGAAAGAATGGTTGATCGCCGGCATGACCTGCGAGATCCCCACCAAGGGCAACTTCCTGACCCTGCAAGTGGGCAAGAACCCGATCATCGTGATCCGTGGCGCCGATGGCGTGGTGCATGCGTTCCACAACGTCTGCCGCCACCGCGGTTCGCGCTTGTGTACCAGCGACAAAGGCAAGGTCGCCAAGCTGGTCTGCCCGTACCACCAGTGGACCTACGAACTGGACGGCCGCCTGCTGTTCGCCGGCACCGAGATGGGCGCCGACTTCGACATGAAGCAGTACGGCCTCAAGCCGATCAACGTGAAGACCGCCGGCGGCTACATCTTCATCAGCCTGGCGCAGAACCCGCCGGCCATCGATGACTTCCTGTCGACCCTGAACCACTACATGGAACCCTACGACATGGAAAACACCAAGGTGGCGGTGCAAACCACCTTGATGGAAAAGGCCAACTGGAAACTGGTGCTGGAAAACAACCGCGAGTGCTACCACTGCAACGCCTCGCACCCCGAGCTGTTGAAAACCCTGCTCGAGTGGGACGACGTCACCGACCCGCGCGCCGACCAGGCCTTCAAGGACCACGTGGCCGCCAGCGCCGCGGCCTGGGAAGCCGAAAAAATCCCTTACGCCCACGCCAGCTTCGGCCTGCGCAACCGCATCGTGCGTATGCCGCTGCTCAAAGGCACCGTGTCGATGACCCTGGACGGCAAACAGGGCTGCAAGAAGTTGATGGGCCGCATCAAGAACCCGGACCTGGGCTCGATGCGTATCCTGCACCTGCCGCACTCGTGGAACCACTGCATGGGCGACCACGTGATCGTGTTCACCGTGTGGCCGATCAGCGCCCAGGAAACCATGGTCACCACCAAGTGGCTGGTCCACAAGGACGCGGTCGAAGGCGTGGACTACGACGTGGAGCGCATGCGCCAGGTATGGGACGCCACCAACGACCAGGACCGTCGCCTGGCCGAAGAAAACCAGCGCGGGATCAACTCCACCGCCTACCAGCCGGGCCCCTACTCCAAGACCTATGAGTTCGGCGTGGTGAACTTCATCGACTGGTACAGCGAGCGCATGCTGAGCAACCTCGGCGCGGCGCCGGCGCCCTACCTCAAAGGCGTGGCCGCCCAGTAACCATCCCTGTGGGAGCGGGCTTGCTCGCTCCCACATTGGGTTGCGCACTGATCAAAATTTGTTCAAGCACACTGAACCCCTCTCGCCGCCTGCCCTCCAGCCTTTGCCCAACAACTTATCCACAGAGCCACCCACAGCAATTGTGCGCAAGTGCGCCTGCCCGTCGAAATTAAATCAAGAAAATCCGTGACTTATTCGACTTGGCCGTTTTAAAGCGCCACTGATCAATTTTTGAACAACTCCGTGTAAGCCATATGAACCGTGCCCTGTAGCGGTACGCGAACACCTTATCCACAGAAGCACCAACAGACTTTGGGGGCAACTTTGACGCGGCTGTGGAAAACCCCTTCAAACCTTCATAAACCGGGCTATCCACGCGTTTCAGCGGGCAAATGCGCGCAATTGATCAAATTTCGATCAACCTAGCGTAAGCCTTTATTTATAAGGGCTGCAGCGGTAAGCGAACATCTTATCCACAGAAGCGCCAACAGACTTTGGGGGAAACTCTGCGCGGGGTAATCGCTGTAATCACACAGAAACCCAAGGAAAAACCGAGGGTTAGCCTGGTCGTTTTTTGTACGGAGGGCTGCAGGGCTTGATTTACAGGGGGTGTGGACAACCGCGAACAGGTTATCCACAGACGGGTCAACAGGGATTGTGGGTAAGCCACTCTCCCCGTTGCGACTCAGCGAACCACACCTTCCTCAAGCAACAACTTGAGAATCGCTTCAGCACCCGCTTCAGGGCTGAGGCCCTTGAGTACCTGCCCGCCGCCGCCACTGGCCTTGGCCGTGGCCGCCTTCATCCGGTCCGCGCCGCTCTTGGCCTTGATCACCTTGAGCCGCTTGGGTCGTGGCTTGGCCGGTTGCAGCACGGCGCCTGTGAATAACTCGTCCGCTTCAACCTCGACCTCGTGGGCCGCCAGTTCGCCGCGTTGCGCCGGGCCATAGGCGCTCTGCCGAGGCTTGGGTGCGGCGTTATCCACCGTGGCCAGAAACGGCAGGCGCACCTTCAAGCGCCGCCGCTGCCCACGGGGCAAGGCTTGCAGCACCAGGGCCACGCCGCTCTCGATGGACTCCACCTGCGCCAGCCCGACAATCAGCGGCCAGCCGAGGTGTTCGGCGAGCAGGAACGGCAACATCCCCGAACCTTCGCCGGTTTCGGCCTGGCTACCGGTGAGCACCACCTGGGCACCGGCGTCGCGCAGATACTCACTGAGCACCGGCAAGGCATCGGCGCCAGGCGGTTGTTCGAGCACATGCAACTGCGCCAGCCCCATGCCCAGGTAGCTGCGTAGCGTGGGTTCGGCGATGTCGCCGGCATGCAGCACCTGCAACTTATCCCCAGCCATTTGCAGGCCCAACTCGACCGCGCGCGCATCCTGCTCGGCGCGGCGCGGGCGCCCGGAGGTGGGGTGGGCGCCGATGGAGACCAGACTGATTACCTGCGTGTTCATGCCCTTATCCTTTGCTTAAGCCGCATCGCGCTTGGCGCCGTGGCGGTAGGCCTCGACCGCGGCGATCAAGGCTTGCAGAATCGCGGCGCTGTCGCCGATCACCGACAGGTCGGCACGCTTGATCATGTCGCAGCCGGGGTCGAGGTTGATCGCCACCACCTTGTCGCAGGCGCCGATGCCTTGCAGGTGCTGGATCGCCCCGGAGATACCGACGGCCACATACACCCGCGCCGTGACCCAGGTGCCGCTGGCGCCGACCTGGCGATCGCGGGCCATGAAGCCATCGTCCACCGCGACGCGCGAGGCGCCTTCGGTGGCGCCCAGGGCGGCGGCGGTCTGGTGGAACAGCGCCCAGTCCTTCACGCCGTTGCCGCCGGAGAAAATAAACTCGGCTTCAGCCATCGGAATCGCCGCCGGGTCCACCGCCACCGCGCCGAGGTCTTCGATACGCGGCAGGCTGCGCGCCAGGGCTGTGGATAACTCCACGGGCAGCACTTCATGCCGAGTGTCGCTGACCGGATCGGCGCATTCGGCGGCGGCCAGGATCAGGCGCGGCAGCGGCCGGGCCACGTCTTGCTGACCGGCACCGGCACGGCCGATGCACTGCTCGCCCTTGATCTGCCAGACCCGCGTGGCCGGGCGCTCGTTGAGGCTGGCGGCAAAACGCCGACCGAGTTCGCCGCCACCGCTGCGACTGTCCGGCAGCAACCAATGACGCGGGTTGAACTGGTTATCCACAGCCCGCAGGCCCTGCACGCGTTGCTCCGGTGAATAACCGTCGAAGGCATGACCTTCGAGCACCAGCAGGCGGTCGACGCCGGCCGTGGCAAATGTGTTTTCCTTGTGTTCGCCAAACACCACGGCCAGCACCGCACCGTCGCTGCCGGCGAGTTGCCGGGCCAGGCCGAGCAGGTCACGGTCGTGGCTGCTCAGGCGGCCGCCGACCATGTCCGGCACCACGTTGATGTAGAACGCGGGCGCCGCCACCTGATGCAGCGGCAACTGCACCGCCACCGCCGCCGTGCGCTTGGCCGCCCCGCCCTGCTGGGCACCGCTGCGGTCGATGCGCTTGATGCCGTTGGGGCCGATAAAACCGACACCATGGACGTTCTTGCGGATGACGCCGTTGGGCCCCATCCAACTGTGTTGCACCGGCTGCATCGCCGCATGCAGCGGGTGCAGGCGGTTACGGGCGATCCATTCGGCGCGTGGGTCGCGGCGGATAATGTCGCTCATCAGTGTACCTCCGCGGGTTCACGCGTGATCGGGGCTTTGGCCGGCGCCGGCTCGTCGAGCAAGGCATCGGCCACCAACTCGGCGATGTCCTTGATCAGTGGACGCGGTTCGACCACGCCTTCGAGCATCGCAGTGCATTGCGGGCAGCCCACGGCCACCAGTTCGGCGCCGGTTGTGCGGATGTCGTCCATCCGCATATCGGGGATGCGTTGCTTGCCCGGAATGTCGGTGATCGGTGCGCCGCCACCGCCACCGCAGCAGCGTGAGCGGTAGCCCGAGCGTTGCATCTCCTTGACCTCGATCCCCAACGCGCGCAGCACCTGGCGCGGCGCCTCGTATTCGCCGTTGTAGCGGCCCAGGTAGCACGGGTCGTGATAGGTCACGCTGCTGCCTTTGTGCTGGCCCAGGTTCAGCGCGCCGTCGCCGATCAGCTCGGCCATGAAGGTGCTGTGGTGCTGTACGACATAGTCACCGTTGAAGGCGCCGTATTCGTTTTTCAGCACATGGAAACTGTGCGGGTCGCAGGTGACGATGCGCGTGAAGTTGTACTTGGCCAAGGTCTGGATATTGCGCGTGGCCAGCAGTTGGAAGGTCGCTTCATCGCCCAAACGGCGGGCGACGTCGCCGCTGTCGCGCTCTTCCAGGCCGAGCACGGCAAAGTCGACCTTGGCCGCTTTCAGCACTTTGACGAAGGCGCGCAGGGTGCGCTGGTTGCGCATGTCGAAGGCAGCGTCGCCGACCCAGAACAGCACCTCGCAGCGACCTTTTTCGCTGAGCAACGGCAGGTTCAGATCCGCCGCCCAGTTCAGCCGGCCGCCCGGTGCGAAGCCGCCGGGGTTGTCGGTGGCGATCAGGTTTTCGAGGACTTCGGCGCCCTTGTTCGGCGTGGCGCCTTTTTCCAGGGTGAGGTGGCGGCGCATGTCGACGATGGCGTCCACGTGCTCGATCATCATCGGGCACTCTTCCACACAGGCGCGGCAGGTGGTGCAGGACCACAACGTGTCGGCGTCCACCAGGCCGTTGACGATCGGTTGGTGCGGGTTGCCGCGGTGTTCACCGATCGGTTTTCCAGGATAAGCGCTGCCGGCGAACTTGGCATCGGTGCCGCCGGCCAGGCCGACCACCATGTCCTGAATCAGCTTTTTCGGGTTCAGCGGCTGGCCGGCGGCGAACGCCGGGCACGCCGCTTCGCATTTGCCGCACTGCACGCAGGCGTCGAAGCCGAGCAGTTGGTTCCAGGTGAAGTCCTTGGGTTTTTCCACGCCCAGGGGCGCGCTTTTATCGTTCAGGTCCAACGGTTTCAAACCGGTGGAACGGCCCCCGCCGAAGCGCTCGGCGCGGCGGTGCCAGGCCAGGTGCAAGGCACCGGCGAAGGCGTGCTTCATCGGCCCGCCCCAGGTCATGCCGAAGAACATTTCCGACACGCCCCACAGCACACCCACGCTCAACAACGCGGCCAGCAACCAGCCGCCGAAGTCGGCGGGCAGCACCCCGGCCACCGGCAGCGTCACCAGGAAGAAGCTCACAGAAAACGCCATCAGGCTTTTCGGCAGGCGCATCCACGGGCCTTTCGACAGGCGCGACGGCGGATTGCGCCGGCGCAGATAGACAAACGTGGCGCCGACAAACATCAGTACCGACGCCAGCAGCAAGGCAACGCCGAGGATGCGGTTATGCAGGCCGAAACCATGCACCAGGACCGCCAGCAGCGCCGACAGCACAAAACCCAGCGCCGTAGCGACGTGGGTGTTGGCGATGTATTTGTCGCGGGCGACCACGTGGTGCAGGTCGACCATGTAGCGCTTGGGCATGGCCAGCAGGCCTTTGATCAAGTCGACCTTCGACGCCCGCCCACGGCGCCACATGGCTGCCCGCCGCAGTGCGCCCAGAACAGCAAGGCCCAGCGCCGCGAACAGCAGAATCGGAAGAAGAGTATTCAACATGGTGAAGCTCCCACAGACCACACGGATCTACTGTGAAACCGGGTCTGAATGTGGGAGGGAGCTTGCTCCCGATGGCGGACTGTCAGTTGATACAGCTGTAGCTGACCCACCGCCATCGGGGGCAAGCCCCCCTCCCACATTTTCAGACCGAGTACACATTGGTTCGGTGTCGGGTCAGAAATCCTTGCACAAGCGCAGGGCGTCATAGATCGCGGCGTGGGTATTGCGCTGCGCCACACAGTCACCGATACGGAACAGCAAGTAGCCCTCGCCCGCTTCGCTCAGGCACGGTTGCGGCTTGATCGCGAACAGCGCTTCGATGTCCATCTGCCCCTTGTTGCGCGAGCCGGGCTTGAGGGCGTAGTAGATCTCCTCATCGGGACGCACGCCGTTTTCCACCACCACCTGATCGACCACCCGCTCCTCTTTGGCGCCGGTGTATTCGTTCTCCAGCACCGCCACCAGCTTGTCGCCTTCGCGGTAGACCTTTTCCAGCATCATGTCGCCGGTCATGATCACTTCCTTGGGGTACATGCTGCGGTAGTAGGTCGGGAACGACGTACCGCCGATGGCCACGCCGGGCTTGATGTCGTCGGTGACGATCTCGACCTGGCTGCCCTTGTCCGCGAGGAAATCGGCCACCGACATGCCGGTGAATTCGCAGATGGTGTCGTAGACCAGCACGTTCTTGCCCGGCGCGACTTTGCCGTCGAGCACGTCCCAACTGCTGACCACAAGGCCTTCGGCCGCGCCCCAGTGTTCGTTCTGCTCCAGGAACGGATGCCCGCCCACCGCCAGCACCACCACATCCGGGCGCAGGTCGAGGATGGCCGCCGCGTCCGCCGCCACGCCCAGGCGCAGGTCGACGTTCAACCGCGCCAATTCCAACTGGAACCAACGGGTGATCCCGGCGATCTGGTCGCGCTGCGGGGCTTTGGAGGCGGTAGTGATTTGCCCGCCGATAAAGGCTTTTTTCTCGAACAGGGTCACGTCGTGGCCACGCTCGGCGGCGACGCGCGCAGCCTCCATCCCCGCTGGCCCGGCGCCGACCACCACCACCTTGCGCTTGGGCCCGGTGGATTTTTCGATGATGTGCGGCACGCCCATGTATTCGCGGGAGGTCGCGGCGTTCTGAATGCACAGCACATCCAGGCCCTGGTACTGGCGGTCGATGCAATAGTTGGCGCCGACGCACTGTTTGATCTGGTCGATCTGGCCCATCTTGATCTTGGCGATCAGGTGCGGGTCGGCGATGTGGGCGCGGGTCATGCCGACCATGTCCACATAGCCGCCTTCGAGGATGCGCGTGGCCTGGTTCGGGTCCTTGATGTTCTGCGCGTGCAGCACCGGGGCCTTGACCACTTCCTTGATCCCGGCCGCCAGATGCAGGAACGGCTCCGGTGGATAACTCATGTTCGGGATGACGTTGGCCAGGGTGTTGTGGGTATCGCAACCTGAGCCGACCACACCGATAAAATCGAGCATGCCGGTGTCGTCGTAATACTTGGCGATCTGCTTCATGTCCTCGTGGGACAAGCCGTCCGGGTGGAACTCATCGCCGCACAGGCGGATGCCGACGCAGAAATCCGGGCCGACTTCAGCCCGCACCGCCTTGAGCACTTCCAGGCCGAAACGCATGCGGTTTTCAAAGCTGCCGCCCCATTCGTCGGTGCGCTTGTTGACCCGCGGGCTCCAGAACTGGTCGATCATGTGCTGATGCACCGCCGACAGCTCCACGCCATCCAGGCCACCGGCTTTCGCCCGCGCTGCCGCGCTGGCGTAGTTGCCGATCACGCGCCAGATCTCTTCCGGCTCGATGGTCTTGCAGGTCGCACGGTGTACCGGCTCGCGGATGCCCGAGGGCGACAGCAGGGTCGGCCAATGCTCGCCGTCCCAGCGCGAGCGGCGGCCCATGTGGGTAATCTGGATCATGATCTTGGCGCCATGCTTGTGCATGGCATCGGCCAGGTTCTGGAAGTGCGGGATGATCCGGTCGTCGGCCAGGTTCACCGATTTCCACCAGCCTTGCGGGCTGTCGATCGCCACGCTGGAAGACCCGCCGCAGATGGCCAGGCCGATCCCGCCCTTGGCTTTCTCTTCGTAGTACTTCACATAGCGGTCGGTGGTCATGCCGCCGTCGGTGGCATACACCTCGGCGTGGGCGGTACTGAGCACGCGGTTGCGGATGGTCAGTTTGCCGATCTGGATCGGCGCGAACATTGCTTCGAAAGCCATGGCAGGGTTCCTCGACTTACAACGGCTTGACGGTGAACAGGCCGTCGTCATGGCCCTCTTCGGAGCCGCCGTAGACTTGTTCGGCCACGGTGCGAATAGTGCTGCCGCGCGCTTGCAGGATCTGGTCCATGGCCCCGGCAAACCAGCCGGTGAACATGTAGTCGACCTTGCGCCCGACCTTGCCGTACACGTAGACGAACGCCGAGTGTTCGAGCTTGACGCTGGCGGTGCCTTTGTCGAGGTCGATGTCCTGGATCTTGAACAGGCCCCAGCCGCGTTGCGACAGGCGCTTCATGTAGTGCTCGAACACCGCCACGCCTTCAAGGCCATGGCATTCGGCTTCTTTTTCACACCAGTGCCAGGCGGATTTGTAGCCGGCCTTGTAGAGGATCGCGGCGTAGGCCTCGGCACCGAGTACCTCTTCGATGCCCATGTGATTGTTGACGAAGAAATGACGCGGTACGTACAGCATCGGCAGGGCGTCGGAGGTCCAGACACCGGTTTCGCTGTCGACTTCGATAGGCAATTGCGGGGCGATCTTGGCCATGGAAACTTAACTCCAGAAAATTCGTAGTGGTGTTGCCCGTGGGTGTTTGGCTTATTCGCCCCACACGTCCTTCAAGACGTTGACCCAGTTCTCGCCCATGATCTTGCGCACCACGCGTTCGCTGTGGCCGCGCTTGAGCAGGGTCTCGGTGAGGTTGGGGAACTCGCCCACGGTGCGGATGCCCAGCGGGTTGATGATCTTGCCGAAGCTGGTCAGACGGCGGGCGTAGCCCTTGTCATGGGTCAGCATTTCGAAGAAATCCTGGCCATGACCCTGGGTGAAGTCGGTGCCGATGCCGATGGCGTCTTCGCCGACGATGTTCATGGTGTACTCGATGGCTTCGGCGTAGTCGTCGATGGTCGAATCGATACCCTTGGCCAGGAACGGCGCGAACATGGTCACGCCGACAAAGCCGCCGTGGTCGGCGATGAACTTCAGCTCTTCATCGGACTTGTTGCGCGGGTGTTCCTTGAGCCCGGAGGGCAGGCAGTGGGAGTAGCACACCGGTTTTTTCGATTCGAGGATGACTTCTTCGCTGGTCTTGGAGCCGACGTGGGACAGGTCGCACATGATGCCGACGCGGTTCATCTCGCCGACGATCTCGCGACCGAAGCCCGACAGCCCGCCGTCGCGTTCGTAGCAACCGGTGCCGACCAGGTTCTGGGTGTTGTAGCACATCTGCACCACACCGACGCCGAGCTGCTTGAAGATCTCGACGTAGCCGAGCTGGTCTTCAAACGCGTGGGCGTTCTGGAAGCCGAAGATGATGCCGGTCTTGCCCTGTTCCTTGGCCTTGCGGATGTCGGCGGTGGTTTTCACCGGGATCACCAGGTCGCTGTTCTCGCGGATCAGGGTCTGGCTGGCGACGATGTTATTGATCGTCGCCTGGAACCCTTCCCACACCGACACGGTGCAGTTGGCGGCGGTCAGGCCGCCTTTGCGCATGTCCTCGAACAGCTCGCGGTTCCACTTGGCAATGATCAGCCCGTCGATAACGATGCTGTCGGCGTGTAATTGCGCTGGGCTCATCAGGCGTCCCCTTATTGGCGATTCGTGCGCCGAATCGTCTGCCGGCGCTTTGGGGCCAGCATATGCCGAGGGGCCGAGCGGACCGGGTGCAAAAACGACAGGGGAATTGCCGAAAGCGTCAATCCGCGACGAAGGTCGCTAAGACAGGTCTGTCTGGCGGCTGTTCTTTGTCTTACGCTTGGGCCAGAATTCCCGCATCAACCGATATGAGACGGCGCAATGAAATCGATTTTCCTGGCTTTGGCACTCATCGCAACCGGCGTCCACGCGGCCGAAGACACCGACAGCACGCCGTGCGACGGCATCGAAAACGACAAGCAAACCCTGGAATGCGCCACCTACAACAAAACCACCGCCGAGCAATTGCTCAAGGATAACTATCAAGGGTTGCTGGAGCGCATGGGTTCGACCTATGGCAGCAACAAGTCACAGCTGGCAGACATTACCGCTCGTCTGAAGGATGCCCAGCAGAAGTGGGAAAAATTACGTGACGCCGATTGCGCGGTGGACACCTTCCCGGCGGCGACCGGCACCAAGCCCTATGCGATCGAACTGAACGATTGCCTGGCGCGGATGAGTGATGAGCGGTCGGAGTTTTTGGAGTCGATCGGCCAGGAGTGAAGCATCCCCGCGCATTGAACGCAGGAACGCTTCACAGGCGTCAGGCCATGAAGGGCGACTTGAACGGGCTTTTCGTCAATGGGCGGCTGGGCGCATAGCTGTAGCCCAGCGCGGCGATATCCATCACCTCACTGATCCGGCGGGTCCAGGGATTAATCACATCATCATAGTTGTGGCCCGGCGGACCGTCCTGCATGGGGCAATAGTGCGGGGCCAGGTCCGGCTCATCCAGGCGCTTCTGCGCCTGCCAGTCCGCCCAGATCTTGTCGATGAAACAGTGATGCAGGAAGAACACCGGGTCATCCGGTGAGGTCATGGGCAACATATTGCCGCCAATCCACAAATGCACACGGTTATGCAGCTGCGAACCGGAGGTTTTGACAGCAGGATCGCCGCGCTGGGTGATCCAGCCTTCCAGGCGGTTTCTGAAACCGCGGATGAAAGGGCTCGAGTTGTAATTGGGTTCGTCATACAGGCTTTCGTTCATCGCCACTCGCAGGTCGTCCTCGGTTGGCAGTGAGCTGATCACTTGCCCGAACTGGCGTTTGAGGCCTGGCCCGGGCAAACCCTCTTCGTCATAGGACGGCACGGGCCAGTTCCCGTATTTGTGGGCAAAGACCCCATCCTGCACGCGAAACTGATCGGCTGGGTCGCCATCACCTCCCAGGAAACCCTGGCGCCAGACCGGCGATTGTTCAGGGGCGGCCGCATCCTGCGTCCAGTCCCAATAAGGCAACGTCACGCCGACGTTGATCGCTTGTAGATCCGCCTCGAACTGCATCAACATTTCACGGTGCCACGGCAGAAATGCCGGCCCCCGGTGAGCACCGTTACGGTAGTTGGGATCTTGGGGTTCGTTCGGGTAGACCGTGGCCTTCATGACGGCGTGATGCCAATGAACATACTTGTCGTAGACACCGGAACGCTTCATCGCCAATAACGTGTTGATAAACTCCAGTTGTTCCGTTGCGGTCAGTGCGCGAATTTCCTTGCGAATATTCATTGCATAACTCCCTTGTCGGAATAGCCATGGAACAGGCCGGAACCCTCGGCAGGCTCCTTCAGGGAATCTATGAGACCGGGCACGCGGCGGTCTACTGTCAAAAATAACAGGTCAAGCACGTTCCCGACGGGTGGACGGCGGCCGTCTCAGCCCTCGACCCTGATACTATTGCGGCCTCTCTTTTTTGCCCCAAGGCGACCCAATGACTCTCTGCGGCATCGAAATCAAAGGCAGCGAAGCCATCATCGCCGTTGCCTCCCTGAACAATCAGACGCTGACCCACGTCGCCCTGGCCACCAAGAAAATCGCCCTCGAAGACGACGATGAAGCGGCCAACGTCAAAGCCTTCGCCGCCCAGGTGAAGGCGTTCGTGCGGGACAACGCCATCGAACGCATCGCCATCAAAAAGCGCAGCAAAAAAGGCGAATTCGCCGGCGGCCCGACCACGTTCAAGATTGAAGGGGTGTTTCAACTGCTGGAGGGGGTTGAAGTGACGCTGCTGTCGCCGCAGACCATCAATGCGCAGAACAAGAAGCACAATTTCGATCTGCCGGCGACGCTGAACAAGTACCAACATGAAGCCTTCAAGGCGGCGTGTTCGGCCCTGATAAAGCAATAGGCACACCGACAATTTACTGTGGGAGGGGGCTTGCCCCCGATGGCGGTGTGTCAGCCACTCAGATGCCGCTGATCCACCGTCATCGGGGGCAAGCCCCCTCCCACATTTGATCTTGGTCGCTTACAGGTGAAGGGGTGTAGTACCAGCATGAAGCCTTCAAGGCAGCGTGTTCGGCCCTGATACAGCAATAAGCACACCGACAATTTACTGTGGGAGGGGGCTTGCCCCCGATGGCGGTGTGTCAGCCACTCAGGTACCGCTGACCCACCGTCATCGGGGGCAAGCCCCCTCCCACATTTGATCTTTGTCGCTTACAGGTGAAGGGGTGTAGTACCAGCAGGAAGCCTTCAAGGCGGCGTGTTCGGCCCTGATAAAGCAATAAGCACACCGACAATTCACTGTGGGAGGGGGCTTGCCCCCGATGGCGGTGTGTCAGCCACTCAGGTGCCGCTGATCCACCGTCATCGGGGGCAAGCCCCCTCCCACATTGGCTTTGTGGTGTGTTTAGCCGGGTGTACGGTGCTTGTGCAGCAGCCAGTCGCCGAAGGACTTGTCTTCCAGGGCATAACCGCCGCGGCTGGACTTCCATACCAGTTCCTTGTCACGCAGGGCATCGATACACGCCTGGATGGTCTGAGTGCCGGGCACCACGTCGCTGCCCATCTCCTCCAGCGCCTTGCTGACCGCAATGAGGGTGCTGTCGGTGAACGGGGCGAAGGGTTGATTGTGTTGCGAACGCTCCACCATCACTTGCAGCACGGCACGTTGCGCAAGGGTGAGGGCGTTCCAGGCGCTTTCGAATTCGTTCCAGACGCCAGCGCGCAGCACTTCCGCGCGGCTGTGCAGCAACTGGCCCAGGTTGCTTGCCTCGCCCAACTCCAGGGCCACTTCACCGATGATGGTGCGCAGCATCTCGGGGCGCCGGCCTACCAACTCAAATGCTTCGTCGATATCCGCCGCGTTGAATTGGTTGGTCTTGGCCAGGTGCGCGTTGAGATGCGCGGTGTAAGCCTGAGTGAACGCCTTACCCAGCAACGGAAACGGCGTGATGCTGGAGCCGAAGAACGGCTGGCTTTTGCCCAGCACCAAATGAGCGAGCTTGTCGCGGTTGGAGCCGGTGAACACCAGGTGTAAGCCACTGCCCTCGCCTTCGCGGCCCTGGTTGAGCTGGTCGCGTGCGGCCTTGAGGGCGAACATGGCGTTGATGCCCGCTTCGGTGGTGAGCGCGTGCTGGGCTTCATCAATCACCAGCACCACGGTTTTCTCGGCGGCGCGGTGAAGTAATTCCAGTGCTTGCGTAAGGGTCGCGCCCACGGGCAGTTGAGGCTTGGTGAAGTCCCAGGACAAGGTGCGCAGGAAGCTGAGTTTTTCGATGCCGATGTTCTTCGCCAGTTTGCGGATGCCCTTTTCGAAAGGCACCAACGCACCGGCAATGGCGCTGGAAATCAGCTCGGCGGGATCTTTCTCCTTGTCGGCCCACAGGTCCACATACACCGTCAGCCAACCCCGAGCCTGGCACTCGGGGAGAAGGTCTTCGCGCAGAAAAGTACTTTTGCCGGTACGACGCGGCGCCGCGAGAAACAGGCCAGAGGTGAAATCCTGGATACCCACGCCCACCAGGCCATCGGCAATACTGCTTGCCAGGGTGGGGCGGCGGAACACAAAACCGCTGGGCTTGGACATGCTTTTATACTCAATTATTGAACTAACTATAAATTATAGTCGTGAGTATAATTGACTATAATCGCCGATCAAACCACCTCCCGTCGCCGATCCTCCCGCGGACACTTGGCAAATCGCGCCCGATAGCTGCGGGTGAAATACGACGGCGACTCAAAGCCGCAGGCAAGGCTCACCTCCAGCACGCTCATGTCGCTCTGGCGCAACAACTGCCGCGCTTTTTCCAGGCGCAGGCCGAGGTAGAAGTTGCTCGGCGTGTCGTTCAGATGCAGGCGAAACAGCCGCTCCAACTGACGCCGCGTGACTTTGATCGCCTCGGCCAGGGCCAGGGTGCTCAGCGGCGGTTCGGTGTGTTGTTCCATCTCGCCGATCACCTGCACCAACTTCTTGTTGTTGATGCCGTAGCGCGTGGCGATCTGCATGCGCTGGTGGTCTTTGCGCGGGCGGATGCGCCCGAGCACGAATTGCTCGGAGACCTGGATCGCCAGGTCGGGGCCATGGGCCTGGGCGATCAGGTCGAGCATCAGGTCGATGGAAGCGGTACCGCCGGCGCAGGTAATGCGGCGGCGGTCGATCTCGAACAGTTCCTGGGTCACGCTCAGGTGCGGATAGGCTTCCTTGAAGGCGTCGATGGCTTCCCAGTGCAGGGTCAGGCGGTGGCCGTCGAGCAGCCCGGCCTCGGCCAGGATGCAGGCTCCGGTGTCGATGGCGCCGAGGGTCACACCGTCATGGTCGAGGCGGCGCAGCCAATGTTCGAGGGCCGGGGTGGCGAATTCAAGCGGTTCGAAACCGGCGACCACCATCAGCGTCGCGCCTTTTTTCAGCGGCTCCAGCGCCGCGTCGGCGTTGACCGACATGCCATTGCTCGCCAGCACCGCGCCGCCGTCGGCGCTCAACACATGCCAGCGGTACAACTCGCCACGAAAGCGGTTGGCCACGCGCAGCGGTTCGAGCGCGGAGATAAAGCCGATGGCCGAGAACCCTGGCATCAGCAGAAAGTAGAAATCCTGGGACATGGTGCGCTCTCGTAGGACCGGCAGCGTGGTCACTGTGATACGCCAGTTCAACGGCCCATTCAAGAGCACAGGTCGCTGCAGTGCAAGAGCGGGTCGCCGCCGTGCGTTTTGTCGCCCCTCAAGCTGCGTAACGTGACCCCACGGCGCACAAAGACGCCGGCCCCCACAATAACGACCTGCCGAGGGAACCACCATGAACCGACTGATCAGCCGCTGCGTGCTCGCCTTCAGCGCCAGCGCCATCTTGAGTACCAGCGTCTTCGCGGCCGACGCGCCATCCTGCCAGAACGTGCGTATGGGCGTGGTGAACTGGACCGACGTGATCGCCACCAGCGCCATGACCCAAGTGTTGCTCGATGGCCTCGGCTACAAGACCAAACAGACCAGCGCGTCCCAGCAAATCATCTTCGCCGGCATCCGCGACCAGCGCCTGGACTTGTTCCTCGGCTACTGGAACCCGCTGATGACCCAGACCATCGCCCCGTTCGTCGACGCCAAGCAGGTCAAGGTCCTCGATAAACCGAGCCTGGAAGACGCGCGCGCGACCCTGGCGGTGCCGACTTATCTGGCCGACAAAGGCCTGAAAACCTTCGCCGACATCGCCAGGTTCGAGAAAGAACTGGGCGGCAAGCTCTACGGCATCGAGCCGGGCTCGGGCGCCAACACCCAGATCAAGGCGATGATCGCCAAGAACCAGTTCGGCCTGGGCAAATTCCAGCTGGTGGAGTCCAGCGAAGCGGGCATGCTCGCCGCCGTCGACCGCGCGGTGCGTCGCAAGGAAGCCGTGGTGTTCTTCGGCTGGGCGCCGCACCCGATGAACGTCAACATCGCGATGACCTACCTCACCGGCAGCGAAGACGCCCTGGGCCCGAACGAAGGCATGGCCACCGTGTGGAGCGTCACCTCGCCGACCTACGCCGAGCAGTGCCCCAACGTCCACAAGCTGCTGACCAACCTGACCTTCACCGCCGCCGACGAGAGCCGAATGATGCAGCCGTTGCTGGAACACAAGGACGCCTTCGAGTCCGCCAAGCAGTGGCTCAAGGATCACCCGCAAGACCAGGCGCGCTGGCTCGAAGGCGTGACCACCTTCGACGGCAAACCCGCCGCCGCCAACCTGCAACTGACCAGCAAATAACGGTATTCGACGCACCGTTTCGCGGTCGTGCCTGACCGCGAACGGCCTCGCTACGCCTTGAAATCACGCCTGTAAGGAACCTGCCCCATGAACCACGACGTCATCATCACCTGCGCACTCACCGGTGCTGGCGACACGAGCGCCAGAAGCCCCCATGTACCGGTCACCCCCAAACAAATCGCTGCCGCCGCCGTGGAAGCCGCCAAGGCCGGCGCCACTGTCGTTCACTGCCATGTGCGCAACCCCGAGACCGGCAAGTTCAGCCGCGACGTCGCCTTGTACCGCGAAGTGATGGAGCGTATCCGTGAGGCCGACATCGACATCATCGTCAACCTCACCGCCGGCATGGGCGGCGACCTGGAGATCGGCGGCGGCGAGACGCCCATGGCATTCGGCCCCAACACCGACCTGGTCGGCCCGCTGACCCGCCTGGCCCATGTGGAAGCGCTGTTGCCGGAAATCTGCACGCTCGACTGCGGCACGCTGAACTTCGGCGATGGCGACACCATTTACGTGTCCACCCCGGCGCAACTGCGGGCCGGCGCCAAACGTATCCAGGCACTGGGCGTAAAAGCCGAGCTGGAAATCTTCGACACCGGCCACCTGTGGTTCGCCAAGCAGATGATCAAGGAAGGCCTGCTCGACGACCCGCTGTTCCAACTGTGCCTGGGCATCCCGTGGGGCGCGCCGGCCGACACCACCACCATGAAAGCCATGGTCGACAACCTGCCCGCCGACGCGGTGTGGGCCGGCTTCGGCATCGGCCGCATGCAAATGCCGATGGCGGCGCAGGCGGTGCTGCTCGGCGGCAACGTGCGGGTCGGGCTGGAAGACAACCTGTGGCTGGACAAAGGCGTGCTGGCCACCAACGGTCAACTGGTGGAACGCGCCAGTGAAATCCTCAGCCGCCTGGGCGCGCGGGTCATGACCCCGGCCGAAGGGCGCCTGAAAATGGGACTCAAAAAACGCAGCTAACCCCCCTGCCCAAACCGGATCAAAACCTGTGGGAGGGGGCTTGCCCCCGATAGCGGTGTATCAGCAGCGAATGCATCGACTGGTACACCGCTATCGGGGGCAAGCCCCCTCCCACAGGGGAACATCACCTTATTCAGGAATGTCGCCATGCGTTTTATTACAGATATCAAAACCTTCGCCGCCCTCGGCAGCGGTGTGATCGGCAGCGGTTGGGTGTCCCGCGCCCTGGCCCACGGCCTCGATGTGGTGGCCTGGGACCCGGCGCCCGGTGCCGAAGCCGCGCTGCGCCAACGCGTCGCCAATGCCTGGGGCGCCCTGGAGAAACAAGGCCTGGCTCCCGGCGCATCGCAGGACCGCCTGCGTTTTGTCGCCACGATCGAGGCGTGCGTGAAAGACGCCGACTTCATCCAGGAAAGCGCCCCGGAACGCCTGGAGCTGAAACTGGAGCTGCACAGCAAGATCAGCGCGGCCGCCAAGCCGAATGCGTTGGTCGGCTCCAGTACCTCGGGCCTGTTGCCCAGCGAATTCTATGAAGGCTCGACCCACCCTGAACGCTGCGTCGTCGGTCACCCGTTCAACCCGGTGTACCTGCTGCCGCTGGTGGAAGTGGTGGGCGGCAAACACACCGCGCCCGAGGCGATCCAGGCGGCGATCCAGGTGTATGAATCCCTCGGCATGCGCCCGTTGCATGTGCGCAAGGAAGTCCCCGGTTTTATCGCCGACCGCCTGCTCGAAGCCCTGTGGCGTGAGGCGCTGCACCTGGTCAACGATGGCGTTGCCACTACCGGCGAGATCGACGACGCAATCCGTTTTGGCGCCGGCTTGCGCTGGTCGTTCATGGGCACGTTCCTGACCTACACCCTGGCCGGCGGCGATGCCGGGATGCGGCACTTCATGGCACAGTTCGGCCCGGCGTTGCAGTTGCCGTGGACCCACCTGCCGGCGCCGGAGCTGACCGACAAGTTGATCGACGATGTGGTCGACGGCACCCGCGAGCAGTTGGGTAACCACAGCATTTCGGCGCTGGAGCGCTACCGTGATGATTGTCTGTTGGCGGTGCTGGAAGCGGTGAAGACCACTAAAGCCAAGCACGGCATGACCTTCGCCGAATAAGGAACCCCCCAGCATGCCGGCACTGACCACCTACACCACCCAGGTCCACCCCGACTGGGTCGACTACAACGGCCACCTGCGCGACGCGTTCTACCTGCTGATCTTCAGCTACGCCACCGACGCGTTGATGGACACCCTCGGCCTGGACAGCGAAAACCGCGCCGCCAGCGGCCATTCGCTGTTCACCCTGGAGCTGCACCTGAACTACCTGCACGAAGTGAAACTCGGCGCCGACGTGGAGGTGCGTACCCAACTGATCGCCCACGATGCCAAGCGCCTGCACCTCTATCACAGCCTGCACCTGGTGAGCGACGACAAGGAACTGGCGGGCAACGAACAGATGCTGCTGCACGTCGACCTCGCCGGGCCGCGCTCGACGCCGTTCACCGAGGCGACACTGGAACGCCTCGCGGCCATCCGCGCCACGCAAGTCGACCTGCCCACTCCCGCCCTCCTCGGCCGCGTCATTGGCCTGCCCGCGCCAAATGGCCCGAAAACGACCTGTTCATAGCCATCCGAGCCATTCATGCATTCTGCCCTTGCCGACCGCCTGGTCGGCTACCAGAATCCAAATCGATCCCCCCGCTCCCTTCACCAGGATAAACGTCATGATGCATGCGGATTTGATTGACCAGGATGACCTGCTGAGCAAACTGCGCTCGCTCGGTTTCGAGGTATCCAGCGGCGCCAGCGCCGAGCAGGCCTGTGAATGTGCGGTACGCGGTTTGAGCGAAGCGCGGGCCAAGGCGCTCAAGGGCATGGTCGAGCAGATGTACAGCGGCAGTGCGACGATTCTGCCGGCGGTGCGGCAGGCGATCGATAAGCAGTTATTGCCGGCGCTGATGCAGTTCAAACAGAACTCCGGCGTCTGACAGACCGCTATCGGGGGCAAGCCCCCTCCCACATTTGACTGTATTCACAATTCGAGTGTGGGAGGGGGCTTGCCCCCGATGCAGGCGACTCGGTCTAGAGCCTCACACTGGCAAACGTCGACTCATTGCGCGCCTGGCTCAACGCCGACATCGGCCCCGACAACGGGGACAACACCAACGCCGGCGGAATCGGCATCATCGCCACCTGCTGGGTGGTGTTGGAACCGACGCGCTCATCCCGTGGCGGAATACCGAAGTATTCGCGGTAGCACTTGGAGAAGTGCGGCGTGGACACGAACCCGCACACCGACGCCACTTCGATGATCGACATCGGCGTTTGCTTGAGCAACTGCCGTGCGCGAATCAGGCGCAGCTTGAGGTAGTAGCGCGACGGCGAGCAGTGCAGGTATTTCTGGAACAGCCGCTCCAGCTGGCGCCGCGACACGGCGACGTACACCGCCAGCTCATCCAGGTCGATCGGTTCTTCGAGGTTGGCTTCCATCAGCGCAACGATTTCCTGCAACTTCGGCTGGTTGGTGCCGAGCATGTGCTTGAGCGGCACACGCTGGTGATCCTGTTCGTTGCGGATGCGCTCGTACACGAACATCTCGGAGATCGCCGCCGACAGTTCACGGCCGTGGTCGCGGCTGATCAGGTGCAGCATCATGTCCAGCGGCGCGGTGCCGCCGGAGCTGGTGAAGCGGTTGCGGTCGAGGGTGAACAGGCGGGTGCTCATCGACACGCGCGGGAAGGCTTCCTGCATAGACGCCAGGCATTCCCAGTGCACGCTGCAATCGAAGCCATCGAGCAGCCCGGCGCAGGCCAGGGCCCAACTGCCGGTACACACCGCGCCGAGGCGACGGGACTGGCGCGCCTGGCTTTGCAGCCACGACACATGTTCACGGGTGACGGTGCGCTGGATACCCACGCCGCCGCACACGATGACGGTGTCCAGGGCCGGGGCTTTGTGCATGGCGGCATCGGGGGTGATTTGCAGACCGTCGCTGGCCCACACCTGGTTGCCGTCGACACTCAGGGTTGTCCAGCGATACAACTCGCGCCCGGACAACTGGTTGGCCATGCGCAGCGGTTCCACTGCCGAAGCCAGGGAAATCAGCGTGAAATTGTCCAGCAGCAGAAAGCCGATGGATTGAGGCGCACGGTTCTGGGGTTGGGCCCCGGAGTTGAACGACGTCATCGCGGTATCTCCTCACACAAAGCGGGTGATGGCCTCAGGCGAGGCTCTTGTTATTGCGCTCGTCTCTGATGCAGAGAGAGGCGTTGAGTTGATAGAGCAATTGCCATGCCTAAATTTGAATGGCCATTCAATAACTCCTGAAAACGACCTCTTGATGTGTCTAGACAAGCCCCTGTACGAAGTGCGGAATATGCCCCGAATCGGCGGCGCAAGCGGCCCCGTTCAAGGGCTGTGAGCAGATCGGTAGCACTTGTGGGTAGGCGCTTTGAGGGCGAAGCAAGCGTCTGTCACCGCAGGCACGGGTGACGGGTGGTCTGAGGGGAAATCGTTTGGGGGCTACTTATCTGTTTGCGACGCGCTAAAAGGTGGCGCTTTTGGTTTTGGTGTTCACTTTATGAGCAGGGTTGTTTGGACTGGCGCTATCGGGGGCAAGTCGAATCGTCGCACCGCCCCTCCCACATCTGAAATGCGTTCCCCTGTGGGAGGGGGCTTGCCCCCGATAGCGGCGACGCGGTCTCAACACTCAACCGCACTGACCGCCAACCCACCCCGCGACGTCT
The DNA here is from genome assembly GCF_003058185.1 of Pseudomonas sp. GV105. Taxonomy (NCBI): domain Bacteria; kingdom Pseudomonadati; phylum Pseudomonadota; class Gammaproteobacteria; order Pseudomonadales; family Pseudomonadaceae; genus Pseudomonas; species Pseudomonas sp. GV105. Next base: position 299,519 of record NZ_QBUF01000005.1, on the reverse strand, counting down.
CTTTGTACTTGTCATGCATGTCCGCCCCGGTATCGCGCATGGTGCGGATCACCCGGTCGAGGGAGATAAAGTGCTGGCCGTCGCCGCGCAGGGCCATCTGCGCGGCGTTGATCGCCTTCACCGCGGCAATCGCGTTGCGCTCGATACACGGCACTTGTACCAGGCCGCCCACCGGGTCGCAGGTCAGGCCGAGGTTGTGTTCCAGGCCGATTTCGGCAGCGTTGCACAGTTGCTCCGGGGTGGCGCCGAGGATCTCCGCCAACCCCGCCGCCGCCATGGCGCAGGCTGAGCCGACCTCGCCCTGGCAGCCGACTTCGGCGCCGGAGATCGAGGCGTTCTTCTTGCACAGAATGCCCACCGCCGCCGCGCTGAGCAGGTAGTCGACCACGTTGGCTTCGGTGACGTCGTCGCTGAACTTCATAAAGTAGTGCAGCACCGCCGGGATGATCCCCGCCGCGCCATTGGTCGGCGCGGTGACCATGCGCCCGCCGGCGGCGTTTTCTTCGTTGACCGCGAGGGCGAACAGGTTGACCCACTCCATCGCGCTCAAGGTCGAGCCGATCACGTTGGGCTTGCTCAACTCCAGTAAACTGCGGTGCAACTTGGCGGCACGACGGCGCACATTCAGGCCGCCGGGCAGGATGCCTTCGTGCTTGAGGCCCTGCTCGACGCACGCTTGCATGGCGCGCCAGAGCGTCATCAGGCCGCTGCGGATTTCATCCTCGGAGCGCCAGACTTTTTCGTTGGCCAGCATCAGCTCGGCGACGCGCAGGTTGTGGCTCTTGCACAGTTGCAGCAGCTCCACCGCGCTGGAGAATTCATAGGGCAATGCACTGCGGTCCATATCCGCCACGCCGCTTTGCGCCTGGGCTTCATCCACCACAAAGCCGCCGCCGACGGAGTAGTAGGTGTCGCGGTGCAACTCGCCGTCAGCACCGAACACCACCAGGGTCATGGCATTGGGGTGGAACGGTAGGTTTTCGTCGAGCAGGCGCATGTCCCGCGCCCACACGAAAGGCACCGGTAAACGCCCGTCCAGCAGCAGCGTGTCGGTCTCGCGCAGGGTATGGATACGCAGGCCGATCTGCGCCGGATCGATTGCGTCCGGCCACTCGCCCATCAGGCCCATGATGGTTGCGGTGTCGCTGCCGTGGCCGATGCCGGTGGCCGACAATGAGCCGTAGAGCTGAACTTCGACGCGTCGTACCTGTTCCAACCATTCACGTTCACGCAACCGTTGAACGAACAACGCTGCGGCGCGCATGGGGCCGACGGTGTGAGAACTCGAAGGCCCGATGCCGATCTTGAACAGGTCGAAAACACTGATAGCCATTGCCGTGGAACTCCTCGATAAGCACAGGCCAGGCTTGAACGAGGTGCTACGCTCAGATCGCCCAGATGGCGGCATCATCAGGCTTTTATCCGCCATCACGGCGTCTCACACCGACGCAACCATGCTCATCAGCGTCGCTCACGAGCAAGGGCCTGTTTTGGGCGTTTTTAGCGGTGCAGATGGGTAAAAACAGCGGTTTTACCTTAGGAAAAATCTGTAAACGACGTCACCGACACTGGATGCGACCCTGCCTGTACTGGATACGACGCCCCCTGTAGGCGTCAGATTTTCACTGGTACATGATCAGTCTCGACTCGTTGGCAAGGCACCGTGCCGCCGCCTCAAAGCACGTTCCAACCGCAACACTTATAAAGCGCGGCGAATGCCGCCAGAAAGCACACAGGAGTCTAGCCCCATGAAAGGTTCACCCTCGTTGTTGTTGGCCGCCATGCTGAGTCTGCCAGTCCTGGCGCACGCTGCAGAACCGGCACAATGTCAGACCGTCAACTTCTCCGATGTCGGCTGGACCGACATCACCGTCACGACCGCGACCACCAGCGAAATCCTCAAGGGCCTCGGCTACAAACCGCGCACCACGATGATTTCGGTGCCGGTGACCTACAAGTCCCTGGCCGACGGCAAGAACATGGACATCTTCCTCGGCAACTGGATGCCGACCATGGAAAACGACATCAAGGCATACCGTGATGCCGGCACCGTGGAAACCGTGCGCGCCAACCTGGAAAACGCCAAGTACACCCTGGCCGTTCCCGAGGCGCTGTATGACAAAGGCCTGAAAGACTTCGCCGATATCGCCAAATTCAAGGATGAGCTGGAAGGCAAAATCTACGGCATCGAACCCGGCAACGACGGCAACCGCACCATTCAAACCCTGATCGACAAGGACGCGTTCGGCTTGAAGTCGGCCGGTTTCAAAGTCGTCGAGTCCAGCGAAGCCGGGATGCTGTCGCAGGTCGAACGCGCCACCAAGCGCGGCAAGGCCATCGTGTTCCTCGGCTGGGAACCGCACCCGATGAACACCCGCTTCAAGATGAAATACCTGACCGGGGGTGACGACTCGTTCGGCCCCAACTACGGCCAGGCCACCATCTACACCAACGTGCGCAAGGGCTACACCCAGGAATGCAGCAACGTCGGTCAGTTGCTGAAAAACCTGTCGTTCACCCTGAACATGGAAAGCACCCTGATGGGTAACGTCCTGGACGATAAGATGAAACCCGACGCCGCGGCCAAGGCCTGGCTGAAGAAGAACCCGCAAGTGCTCGATACCTGGCTTGCCGGTGTCACCACCGTCGATGGCAAACCAGGTCTGGAGGCCGTCAAAGCTTACCTCGCCAAGTAATCCCTGCTGACCCCGGGCTGGTGCGCTGGCCCGGGATGTTTTCCCCTTCGCATGTGGACATTCACTACCATGCTGACTGAACAGAAAATCCCACTAGGCCAGTACATCGCTGCCTTCGTCGAATGGTTGACCCAACACGGTGCCAACTACTTCGACGCAATCGCATCGACCCTGGAAACGATGATCCACGGCGTGACGTTCGCGCTGACCTGGTTCAATCCGCTGGCATTGATCGGTCTGATTGCGCTGCTGGCTCACTTCATTCAACGTAAATGGGGCCTGACTGTTTTTGTCATCGCCTCCTTCCTGCTGATCCTCAACCTGGGGTACTGGCAGGAAACCATGGAGACCCTCGCGCAGGTGCTGTTCGCCACCCTGGTCTGCGTGGTCATCGGCGTGCCGCTGGGCATTGTTGCCGCGCACAAACCGATGTTCTACACCCTGATGCGGCCGGTGCTCGATCTGATGCAGACCGTACCGACCTTCGTCTACCTCATCCCTACCCTGACCCTCTTCGGGCTGGGTGTGGTGCCCGGGTTGATTTCCACGGTGGTGTTCGCGATTGCCGCGCCGATCCGCCTGACCTACCTGGGTATCCGTGATGTACCGCAAGAGTTGATGGACGCCGGCAAGGCCTTCGGCTGCTCGCGCCGTCAATTGCTCTCGCGCATTGAACTGCCCCACGCCATGCCGAGCATTGCTGCCGGCATTACCCAATGCATCATGCTGTCGCTGTCGATGGTGGTGATCGCCGCCCTGGTGGGTGCCGACGGCCTCGGCAAGCCGGTGGTCAACGCACTGAACACCGCCGACATCGCCCTGGGCTTTGAAGCCGGCCTGGCGATCGTGCTGCTGGCCATCATGCTCGACCGCATCTGCAAACAACCCGACGCCAAAGTAGGGGGTGATGCATGAGCATTATCCGATTCGACAATGTCGACGTGATCTTCTCCAAAGACCCACGCGAAGCGCTCAAGCTGCTGGACCAGGGCATGAGCCGTAACGAGATCCTGAAAAAGACCGGCCAGATCGTCGGCGTTGAAAAAGCCAGCCTGGATGTGGAAAAAGGCGAGATCTGTGTGCTGATGGGCCTGTCGGGCTCCGGCAAGTCGAGCCTGCTGCGCTGCATCAACGGCCTCAACACCGTCAGCCGTGGCCAGTTGTTCGTCGAGCATGAAGGGCGCCAGATCGACATCGCCTCCTGCACCCCGGCCGAGCTGAAAATGATGCGTACCAAACGCATCGCCATGGTGTTCCAGAAGTTCGCCCTGATGCCCTGGCTGACCGTGCGCGAGAACATCAGCTTCGGCCTCGAAATGCAGGGCCGCCCGGAGAAAGACCGGCGCAAGCTGGTGGACGAAAAGCTCGAACTGGTGGGCCTGAGCCAATGGCGTAACAAGAAGCCGGACGAACTCTCCGGCGGCATGCAGCAGCGCGTCGGCCTGGCGCGGGCGCTGGCGATGGACGCCGACATCCTGCTGATGGACGAACCCTTCTCCGCCCTCGACCCGCTGATCCGCCAAGGCCTGCAGGACGAGTTGCTGGAGCTGCAAAGCAAGCTGAGCAAGACCATCGTGTTCGTCAGCCACGACCTCGACGAAGCCCTCAAGCTCGGCAGCCGCATCGCGATCATGAAAGACGGCAAGATCATCCAGTACAGCGTGCCGGAAGAAATCGTGCTGAACCCGGCGGACGATTATGTGCGTACCTTCGTCGCACATACCAACCCGCTGAACGTGCTGTGCGGGCGCAGCCTGATGCGGACGCTGGACAACTGCAAACGCATCAACGGCTCGGTGTGCCTCGATCCGGGCGGCGACTCGTGGCTCGACCTGGCCGAAGGCAACACCATCCGGGGCGCACGCCAGAATGGCGCGGTGATGAACCTGCAGAACTGGGCACCGGGGCAACCCGTGGAAGGCCTGGGCCGCCTGCCGACACTGGTGGACTCGAATATCGGCATGCGCGATGCGCTGCAGATCCGCTACCAGACGGGCAACAAGTTGGTATTGCACGACAACAACCAGGTGGTGGGGATCCTGGGGGACAGCGAGCTCTACCATGCCCTGCTGGGCAAGAACCTGGGCTAACAAACACCGCAAAACCCATTGGAGAAACAGGGTCAAAATGTGGGAGGGGGCTTGCCCCCGATAGCGGTGTATCAGTAACAGATGAGCTGACTGACACACTGCAATCGGGGGCAAGCCCCCTCCCACATTTTTTGCCCCAGTGGTGTCAGTGGGGACACCACCAGGCTTCAACCATCAGCTATAGACACGGCCAAGGAGCTGCCGATGGCTTTCAAACTGATCGAGCACGTCCCGGGTGATCTGTTCCTGGGCGAAGCCCATCAGGTCGTACTCCTGAGGCCCGTTGTGCAGGTACACCTCGGCCCGGTAGTAACGGGCGCGCTCCGCCTCGGGCAGTTCGTCCGACGCCACCGCGTAGCCGTCCAGGCTCACTTCGTAGACAAACGGGTTGCCCTCTTCCATCTCGATACGCACGCCGATGCAACGCTTGGATTTGCCCAACAGGGTCTGCACATCCAGCCCCTGGTCGCGCAACGCCTTCGTCGCGTCTTCCAGCGCCGGCGTGACGTGCTTGTCCATAAAGCGCTGCACCGTGGCCTGGCTCGGTTGCAGGTCCAGGGCGGTCAAGCGCTCGCTGAAACCACGACGGCCACGCTCGGCCAATTGCGCCTGCTCCAGTTCCGTCGCCATGTCCTGGCGCATCGCCTTGTGCAAACCGAACATAAAGACAATCAGCACCACCGAGAACGGCAGCCCCGCCAGCACCACCATGGTTTGCATGGCTTCGAAGTTACCCGCAAACAGCAAGCCGATAGTCACCAGGGTGATCACCGCCGACCAGAAGATCCGCAGCCAGTGCGGCGCGTCTTCGTCCACGTTGCCGCCTTTGCAGGACAGGTTGGCCATCATCACCGCGCCGGAGTCCGCCGGGGTCAGGAACAGCACGAAGCCGACAAAGATCGACACGCCGATGACGATTTTCGACGCCGGGTAATGCTCCAGCAATTGGTAGATGGCCATCGACGGTTGTTCCAGCGCCGTCTTGCCCAACGCCACCGCGCCCTGGTTCAACACCAGGTCCAGCGCCGAGTTACCGAAGATCGACAACCACGCCAGGGTGAAGCCCAGCGGGATCAGCAGCACGCCGGCCACCAGTTCACGCACCGTGCGACCCCGGGAAATCCGTGCGACGAACATGCCCACGAACGGCGCCCAGGAAATCCACCAGGCCCAGTAGAACAGGGTCCACAGGCCCATCCAGCGTTCGGTCTTGTCGGCGTCGCCTTCGTACACATACAGGTCGAAGGTTTTCAGGAGGATGCCGTTGAGGTAGTCACCGGTGTTCTGCACCAGGCCGTTGAGCAGGTGCAGGGTCGGGCCGAACAACAGCACGAAGATCAGCAAACCGCTGAACAACACGATGTTGAGGTTGGACAGGCGACGAATGCCGTTCTCCACCCCCGACACGGCGGCAATGGTCGCCACAGTGCTCATCACGATGATCACGATCAGCAGGTTGGTGTTGCTGTGCTGCATGCCAAACAGGTTTTCCAGGCCGGACGACACCTGCATCGCGCCGATACCGAGGTTGGTCACCAGGCCCAGCAGGGTCACGAACATGCCGAACCCGTCCACCGCATGGCCGGCCGCGCCTTTGACCCAACGCTCGCCCACCAGCGGGTACAACGCCGAGCGCAGGGCCAGTGGCTGGTTATGGCGGTACGCGAAGTACGCCACGGCCAGGCCGACCAGCGCATAGATCGCCCAGCCGTGCAGGCCCCAGTGCAGGAAGGTCAATTGCAGCGCCTGGCGCGCCGCGCCGTTGCTGGCGGCCGCGCCTTCGGGCGGGTTGAAGTAATGGTCCAACGGCTCCGATGCGCCGAAATACAGCAACGAGATGCCGATACCCGACGAAAACAGCATGCCGGCCCAGGCGCCGTAGCTGAAGTCCGGGGTGTCGTCCTTGCTGCCCAGCTTCAGCTTGCCGTAGGACGAAAACGCCAGGCCGACCACGAACACCAGGTAGGCGGCGATCACCAGCATGTAGTACCAGCCGAAGCTTTTCGATAACCACGCCTGCGCCACGCCGAGCATCCGGCCGGCCTCTTGCGGGGCGACGATCAAAATGGCGGTCAGCAACAGAATCAGTGCGGTGGAGGTGTAGAACACCCAACCGTTGACCCGCACCTTTTCCGGTGGGGTTTTTATTAGAGAGGCAGAACTCATGGCGCAGATGCTCCAGGCAGTGCGAGAGAGAAACACAAGGCAGCGGTGATCCCGTGCTCATCGATTTTTCGGCAGTCGACGGACGGGTGTTATAAAGACACCCCGAAAATTCTTGAGCCCGCCGAAGCGGTGTTCAGGCTCTGAAATGGCCTGTTTCAAGGGTTTTCACAGGTGTCAGATGTCGCCACCTACCTGTAGGAAATACCGGCAGGCAGCGACCATTTGTCGCAGAGCTTATTCTTTGTTGATTGAACGTTCAATCAAAACAAAATAGACTGGCCATCGAGTCGACGGACGTCATCGCCCGCCGGCAGGCCTGAGGAGAGGTACTCCATGCCCAAGGTCGGTATGCAACCCATACGCCGCCAACAACTGATCGAAGCCACGCTGACGGCCATCGATCAAGTCGGAATGGGAGATGCCAGCATTGCGCTGATCGCCCGTTTGGCCGGCGTTTCGAACGGCATCATCAGTCACTACTTCAAGGACAAGAACGGCCTGATCGCGGCCACGATGCGGTACTTGATGAATGTGCTGATCGAGAACGTCCACGAACGGCGACAAGCGTTGACGGAGGACACGCCACGGGCGCACCTCCAAGTGATCATCGGCGGCAACTTCGACGCCAGCCAGGTCAACGGCCCGGCAATGAAAACCTGGTTGGCCTTCTGGGCGACCAGCATGCACCACCCGTCTTTGCACAGGTTGCAGCGGATCAACGATCACCGCCTGTATTCCAACCTGTGCTGCCAGTTCCGCCGCGTGTTGCCGCTGCCGGATGCACGCAGCGCAGCCCGAGGCCTGGCGGCCTTGATCGACGGTTTGTGGTTGCGCGGCGCCCTGTCGGGAGATGAGTTCGACACGGCGCAGGCGCAACGGATCGCTTACGAATACATGGATTTCCAATTGGCCAAGCAGGTGAGTTAGAGCACACATAACCGCTCAACCCCTGAACCTCCACTGATCGGTGTTGCCAGACTCTTATTGGCCACCCCTCAGTGGTTAACGCCAACCACTTATGCACTTGCGAGGACTTTATGGCCCGTTTCGACCTGCAAAAACTCTACATTGACGGCGGCTACAGCGACGCTGGCAGCGATGCCACCTTCGAAGCCATCAACCCGGCTAACGGTGAAGTTCTCGCCCAAGTGCAACGCGCAACGTTCGATGACGTTGAACGTGCCGTGGTCAGCGCTGAAAAAGGCCAGAAAATCTGGGCCGCCATGACCGCCATGGAGCGTTCGCGCATCCTGCGTCGTGCCGTCGACATCCTGCGCGAGCGCAATGACGAACTGGCCGCCCTGGAAACCCTGGACACCGGTAAATCCTTCTCCGAAACCAAGTACGTCGACATCGTCACCGGCGCCGACGTGCTGGAATATTACGCGGGCCTGGTGCCAGCCATCGAAGGCGAGCAGATCCCGCTGCGCGACACCTCGTTCGTCTACACCCGCCGCGAGCCGCTGGGTGTGGTCGCCGGTATCGGCGCGTGGAACTACCCGATCCAGATCGCCCTGTGGAAATCCGCACCGGCCCTGGCCGCCGGTAACGCGATGATCTTCAAACCCAGCGAAGTCACCTCGCTGACCACCCTGAAACTGGCGGAGATCTACACCGAAGCCGGCGTTCCGGCCGGTGTGTTCAACGTGTTGACCGGCAGCGGCCGCGAAGTCGGCACCTGGCTGACCGAGCACCCGCGCATCGAGAAAGTCTCGTTCACCGGCGGCACCGACACCGGCAAGAAAGTCATGGCCAGCGCCTCCAGCTCTTCGCTCAAGGAAGTGACCATGGAACTGGGCGGCAAATCGCCGCTGATCGTGTTCGAAGACGCCGACCTGGACCGCGCCGCCGACATCGCGATGATGGCCAACTTCTACAGCTCCGGTCAGGTCTGCACCAACGGTACTCGCGTGTTCGTGCCCAAGCACCTGCAAGCCGCGTTCGAAGCCAAGATCGCCGAACGTGTTGCGCGCATCCGCATCGGCGACCCGCAGGACGACAACACCAACTTCGGCCCGCTGGTCAGCTTCGCCCACATGGAAAGCGTGCTCGGCTACATCGCCAAGGGCAAGGCCGAAGGTGCTCGCGTGCTGTGCGGCGGCGACCGCCTGACCGACGGCGACTTCGCCAAAGGCGCCTTTGTTGCCCCGACCGTGTTCACCGACTGCACCGACGAAATGACCATCGTCCGTGAAGAAATCTTCGGCCCGGTGATGAGCATCCTCACCTACGAGACTGAAGAAGAAGTGATCCGCCGCGCCAACGACACCGACTTCGGCCTCGCCGCCGGCCTGGTGACCAAGGACCTGAACCGCGCCCACCGCGTGATTCATCAACTGGAAGCGGGCATCTGCTGGATCAATGCCTGGGGCGAGTCCGACGCGAAAATGCCGGTCGGTGGCTACAAACAGTCGGGCGTGGGCCGTGAGAACGGGATCAGCTCGCTGAACAACTTCACCCGCATCAAATCGGTACAGGTCGAGTTGGGCGATTACGCCTCGGTGTTCTAAGCCTGGGCCTTGCGTTGCCTGTGAGGCCGCTATCGGGGGCAAGCCCCCTCCCACATTTGAATTGTGAATACCTTCAAAGGTGGGAGGGGGCTTGCCCCCGATGAGGCCCGACCTGACCACACTTCAAAGAGGGTGCATTCAATGTCCCAAGAATACGACTACATCATTGTGGGTGCCGGCTCCGCCGGTAACACCCTGGCGACCCGTCTGACCGAAGACGAAGGCGTCACCGTCCTGCTGCTGGAAGCCGGCGGCCCGGATTACCGTCTCGACTTCCGCACCCAGATGCCCGCCGCCCTGGCGTTCCCGCTGCAGGGTCGTCGCTACAACTGGGCCTACGAGACCGATCCAGAGCCGCACATGGATGGCCGTCGCATGGAATGCGGGCGCGGCAAGGGCCTGGGCGGTTCCTCGCTGATCAACGGCATGTGCTACATCCGTGGCAACGCCATGGACTACGACAACTGGTCGAAACTGCCCGGCCTGGAAGACTGGACCTACCTCGACTGCCTGCCGTATTTCCGTAAAGCCGAAACCCGCGACATCGGCCCCAACGACTACCACGGCGGCGACGGCCCGGTCAGCGTGACCACGCCCAAGGCCGGCAACAACCCGCTGTTCCACGCCATGGTCGAAGCCGGCGTACAGGCCGGTTACCCGCGCACCGAAGACTTGAACGGCTACCAGCAGGAAGGCTTCGGCCCGATGGACCGTACCGTCACGCCAAACGGACGGCGCGCCAGCACTGCGCGCGGTTATCTGGACACGGCTAAAAAGCGTTCCACCCTGACCATCGTCACCCATGCCTTGACCGACAAAGTCTTGTTCGAAGGCAAGCGTGCGGTCGGCGTGCGTTACCTGATCGGCGCCGCCGAAGAACGCGTCGAAGCCCGTGCGCGTAAAGAAGTGCTGGTGTGCAGCGGCGCCATCGCCTCGCCGCAACTGCTGCAACGCTCCGGCGTCGGCCCGGCCAAACTGCTCGAAAGCCTCGACATCCCGGTGGTCCACGACCTGCCCGGCGTCGGCGAAAACCTGCAGGACCACCTTGAGCTGTACCTGCAATATGCCTGCACCCAACCGGTGTCGCTGTACCCGTCGCTGCTCTGGTACAACCAACCGGCCATCGGTGCCGAGTGGCTGTTCAACGGCACCGGCATCGGCGCCAGCAACCAGTTCGAAGCGGGCGGTTTTATCCGTACCCGGGAAGACTTCGATTGGCCGAACATCCAGTATCACTTCCTGCCGGTGGCGATTAACTACAACGGCAGCAACGGCGTGAAAGAGCATGGTTTCCAGGCGCACATGGGCTCCATGCGTTCGCCGAGCCGTGGCCGCGTGCAATTGAAGTCGAAGAACCCACGGGACTACCCGAGCATTCTCTTCAACTACATGGCCACCGAGCAGGACTGGCAGGAATTTCGCGATGGCATCCGCCTGACCCGCGAAATCATGCAGCAGCCGGCGCTCGACCCGTTCCGTGGCCGCGAAATCAGCCCGGGCATCGAGGTGCAAACCGACGAGCAACTCGACCAGTTCATCCGCGAACACGCCGAGACCGCGTTCCACCCATCCTGCTCGTGCAAGATGGGCAACGACGAGATGGCCGTGGTGGATGGCGAAGGCCGCGTGCATGGCATGCAGGGCCTGCGGGTGGTCGATGCGTCGATCATGCCGATCATCACCACCGGCAACCTGAACGCGCCGACGATCATGATCGCCGAGAAAATCGCCGACAAGATCCGTGGCCGCAAGCCACTACCGCGCAGCACCGCAGACTACTACGTGGCAGGCGATGCGCCGGTGCGGGGCAAGCCGATGCGTGAAGTGGGGCCGACTGCGCAGTAACTGGAAGACCGTATCGCCCTATCGGGGGCAAGCCCCCTCCCACATTTTGAATGTATTCACAAATCGAAGTGTGGGAGGGGCTTGCCCCCGATAGGGCCCGACCCAACACCGCAAACCTTACGCCTACACTCTCCTTGATCCGCTCCCCAGCCCAGGCCTACTCTGTTCGTCTGCCCGCGCTGAGCCGCCCACAAGGAAGGCCCCATGTTCGAACACCACGCCACACTCAAAAAGCATTTCAGTGCCCTGCGCACCACCGCCGAGTTTTTCTCCCTGCGTTATGTGCGCGAATCCGGCCACTACCTGTCGGTGCGCAAGAACGTCGCCGCACCGCCGCACCTGAACCACGACGAAGGCGCCATGCTCACCGTGCGCGTCAACGGTGTCGAAACCTACGCCGCGACCCACGATATTTCCCTGCCCGGCCTGCAAGCCGCGCTCGAGCGTGCCGAACAGCAAGCACGCCTGATAAAACCCCACGCCCTGCTCGACCTGCGCGAGCAACACGTGTCCAGCGACGTCGCCGATTACCTGTCGCCCCACCTTGAGCAAGCCTTCCCCTCCTTGAGCGACTGCTACCAATTGCTCGGCGCTGAATCCGCAGCCGTGCCCCGGGACGAGCGCCTGGTGAACTGGGAAGTCAGCCTCGGCCTGAGCCACGTCGAACAGATCTACCTCAACAGCGCCGGCGCGGAACTGCGCCAGGCCCAGCGTTTTGTGTTCCCTGGCGTCAACGTCACGGCCTACGACGGCAACGACAGCCAGTCGCGCACCCTCGGCGGCAGTAACTTCGGCCAGCAAGGCGGGTTTGATGTGATCGAGCGCTTCGGCCTGGTCGGCGCCGCGCCGCGCATCGCCGACGAAGCCCTGCAACTGCTGCTGGCGCCAAACACGCCGCAGGGCCCGCGCGACCTGCTGTTGATGCCCGACCAGATGATCCTGCAGATCCACGAATCAATCGGCCATCCCCTGGAACTCGACCGCATCCTCGGTGACGAGCGCAATTACGCCGGCACCAGTTTTGTGAAGGCCAGCGACTTCGGCCACCTGCAATACGGCTCCAAGCTGCTCAACGTGACCTTCGACCCGGACATCCCCGAACAACTGGCCAGCTACGGCCACGACGACGACGGCACCCCGGCCAGCAAACAATTCCTGATCCGCGAGGGGCTGCTGCTCAAACCGCTGGGCGGGGCGTTGTCGCAATTTCGCGCGGGCATGAGCGGCGTCGCCAACAGCCGCGCCAGCAGCTGGAACCGCCCGCCGATCGACCGCATGGCCAACCTGAACATCGAGGCCGGCGACCAGAACCTGGCGCAACTGATCGGCGGCATCGAACACGGCATCCTGATGTCGACCAACCGTTCGTGGTCCATTGACGACGCGCGCAATAAATTCCAATTCGGTTGCGAATGGGGCCAGTTGATCGAAAACGGCGAACTCAAAGGCGTGGTGAAAAACCCCAACTACCGCGCCATTTCCGCGCAGTTCTGGCGCAAGCTCAGCGCCGTGGGCGACGCCAGCACCTTCCAGGTGTTGGGCACGCCGAACTGCGGCAAAGGCGAGCCCAACCAGGTGATCCGCGTCGGCCATGCCTCGCCCGCCTGTGTATTCAGCCATGTCGACGTATTTGGGGGAGACGCCTGATGAACAACTTCAAGGCATTGGTGGAGTGGCTCAAGCAGGCCCTCACCGACAAAGAACAATTTCACCTGGGCTACGCCGCGGAATCTTCCGAATTCGTGCGTTTCAACCACGCCAAGGTGCGTCAGGCCGGGCAGGTGCAACAGGCCAGCCTGACCCTCAAACTGATCAACGATGGCCGCCACGCCGACCTCGGCATCACCCTCGGCGGCGAGCCGGCGCTGGACCGCCAGCGCCTCGCCGCTGGCCTGCAACAGCTGCGCGAAACCTTGCCATTGCTGCCGCACGATCCGTACCTGTTGCTGAACCACAACGCGTGGCAGAGCCAAAACGAACAGGCCCGGCCGCTGCCCGAGCTGGGCCAGGTGCTGGGAGACATCAGCCAGGCGGCACACGGCGTCGATCTGGTCGGTTTCTACGCCGCTGGCCCGATCAGCCGTGGCTTCGCCAGTTCGGACGGCGCGTTCGGCTGGCATCAGGCCAATAGTTTCAACTTCGACTTCAGCCTGTTCCACGCCAACGGCGAAGCGGTCAAAGCCAGTTACGCCGGCAATGAATGGAACAGCGCCGAGTTCGCCCGCCGCTTCCAGCAGGCTCGCGAACAGCTGAAATTCCTCGGACGGCCACTGCACAAGCTGGCGCCCGGCGAGTACCGCGCCTACCTGGCGCCGGCAGCCCTGGAAGAAATCATCAGCATCATCACCTGGGGCGGTTTTTCCGCCCAGGCCATCGCCAGCAAAAGCAGCTCGCTACAGCGGCTGTATGCCGGCGAGCAGGCGTTGAGCACGCTGGTGACGGTGGATGAGCACATCAGCGGCTCGCTGAGCCCGGCGTTCTCCAGCGAAGGCTACCCGTGCAGTGACGTCACGCTGATCAACGCCGGCCAGGGCGCCGGCCAACTGGTCAATTCGCGCAGCGCCGCCGAATACGGCCTCAGCACCAACGGCGCCAGCAGCGACGAGTCCCCCAGCGCGTTGCAGATGGCGGCGGGCAGCCTGGCCCAGGCCGATATCCTCAAGCAATTGGGCACCGGGCTGTACATCAGCAACCTGTGGTACCTGAACTACTCCGACCTGCCGGCAGCGCGCCTGACCGGCATGACGCGGTTCGCCACGTTCTGGGTGGAAGACGGCGAGATCAAGGCGCCGGTCAGCACCATGCGCTTCGATGACAGCGTCTACAGCCTGCTCGGCTCACAACTCGAAGCGCTGACCGCAGAGCGCGAACTGTTGCTGTCGGCCAGTACCTACAGCCAGCGCAACACCGCGTCCAATCTGTTGCCGGGGGCATTGGTCAAGCGCCTGACCCTGACCCTCTGACCGACAGTAGTCTGCTTGTGGGAGGGGGCTCCCTCCCACATTGTTTTGTGTTGATTTCAGACGCCTTGTTTCGACATGTCCTACAGCTAAATCAGACCTCTCTCACCGCCCGCCCAAGGCCGGTTGTCGCCTGTAAAAAACCCCGTTATAACGGTTAGTGGCACCCCGCCACCTAACCCACGTGCCCGCACGTGATGCATGACCTCGCCCGGGAAAAGGCAAGCTGGAGCATTGACATGAACCATGGAAGTTTTGTCATAGAAAAGCTGTTCAAGCACTACAACGTTCATGTTGAGCAACTAGGTCACCATCCGCAAAAGAAAACCGTGCTGATGGTCAATGGCGCGCTATCCACCACGCGCTCCTTCGCCCGCACCAGTAAATGCCTGGCCGAGCATTTCAATGTGCTGCTGTTCGATTTACCGTTCTCCGGCTATTCACGCGAGCACAACACCGACCTGGACCTGGTGACCAAGGACGACGAAGTGCAAATCCTGCGGGCGCTGGTGGAGCGCTTCCAGGTCAACCACCTGGTGTCGGCCTCGTGGGGCGGCATCTCCACGCTGCTGACCCTGGCACACAACCCGCCCTCCATCGAAAGCTCGGTGGTGATGGCGCTGGCGCCGAACCTCAACCAGGCGATGCTCGACTATGTGGAGCGGGTGCGCGTGCTGATCGAAGCCGACGACAAATCCGCCGTCGGCCACTTGCTCAACGACACCGTGGGCAAATACCTGTCGCCGCGACTCAAGCGCAATAACCATCGGCACCTGTCGAACATGGCCACCACCGAATACCGCCAGGCGCGCTTTCATATCCACCAGGTGCTGGCGCTGGGCGATGGCAACTACCTGCCACAGCTCAGCCGGATCGAAACACCGGTGCATTTCCTCAACGGCACGCTGGACGAATACACCCCGGCCGCCGAGGCCCGACTGTTCCAGCACTACGTAGGCCGCAGCAGCTTTGCCGTCGCCGAACATACCGGGCATCTGCTCGACCTGGAGTCCCGCGAAGCGGCGCGGGCGGTACATCGCGCGCTGCTGGACTTCCTGGTGGGCGAGCACGCGATGTTGTCGGATGTAGACGAACCTTCAGTGGGAAAAGGAGCGACGAATGGCGCATAATCGCCGACACATAGCCTCCTAACAAAAGGGATCCCATGCCAAATCGCGCCCCTCTCGATGCCAAGACCGCCCGCTGGCTCCCCTGGGTGGTCGCGATTGCCTTCTTCATGCAATCGCTGGATGGGACGATTCTCAACACGGCACTGCCGGCGATGGCCCGGGACCTCGCGGAAAACCCGCTGCGCATGCAAGGGGTGGTGATCGCCTACATGCTCACCGTCGCCTTGCTGATCCCAGCGTCGGGCTGGATCGCCGACCGCTTCGGCACCAAGAAAATCTTCTTTGGCGCGATCATGCTGTTCAGCATCGGCTCGCTGCTGTGCGCGCTGTCCAGCAGCTTGACCATGCTCGTCGGCGCGCGGGTGGTCCAGGGCCTGGGCGGTGCGCTGATGCTGCCGGTCGGCCGGCTGGTGGTGCTGCGCGCTTATCCGCGCTCCGAGCTGGTGCGGATCATGGGCTTCATCACCATCCCAGGCCTGCTCGGTCCGTTGCTCGGCCCGACCATGGGCGGCTGGATGGTGCAATACCTGACCTGGCACTGGATCTTCCTGATCAACCTGCCGGTGGGCATGATCGGCTGCTACGCCGTGTGGAAACTGATCCCCGACCTGCGCGGCAGCGAGCGCACGCGGTTCGACGGCATCGGCTTCCTGCTGTTCGGCGCGGCGATGGTGTTGATCACCATCGCCATGGAAGGCCTGGGCGAATTGCACCTGCCGCACCTGCGGGTGATGTTGCTGCTGTTCGGCGGGCTGGCCTGCCTGGCGGCCTATTGGCTGCGCGCCGGGCATATCGATAACCCGCTGTTTGCGCCGGCGCTGTTCAAGACCCGTACCTTTGCGGTGGGCATCCTGGGCAACCTGTTCGCACGCCTGGGCAGCGGCGCCTTGCCGTTTCTGGTGCCGTTGCTGTTGCAGGTGGCCTTGGGCTATTCACCGTCCCAGGCCGGGATGAGCATGCTGCCCCTGGCGGCGGCGGCGATGCTGGCCAAGTCGGTTGCACGGCCGTTGATCGAACGCCTGGGCTACCGCGTGGTGCTGACCGGTAACACCCTGGCCTTGGGCCTGATGCTGGCGAGCATGGGCCTGGTCAGCGAACAGACGCCCTACCCGCTGCTGCTGGGCATGCTGGCGATACTCGGGGCGATCAACTCCTTGCAGTTCACCGCGATGAACACCGTTACCCTGATCGACCTCGACGATGCCCAGGCCAGCAGCGGCAACAGCTTGCTGTCGGTGGTGGCACAACTGTCCCTGAGCCTCGGCGTAGCCTGCGCCGGTGCGCTGCTCGGCGGGTTTACCGCCGAATCGGGCAACGACGGTGTGAGCACGGTACTCGGCGCCTTCCAACTGACCTTCCTCACCGTGGGCATCATGGCAATGCTGGCGGCGGCGATCTTCCTGCAACTGTCGCCAAAAGACGGCAAACGCATCGGCAGCCGCGAACACGACATCGAACACTAGCAGGCGTCTCGTCGAGAACTTGCAGGGAAAATCCCACGGGACTGCTACACTGCGCGACATTTTGTTTTTGCAGAGCCAGTCCCGTGACCACCATCGCCACCGCTTTTAATACGTTGCCGCTCTCCGCCGCCATGCTGGCTAACCTCGACTCGCTGGGTTATGCCGAGATGACGCAGATCCAGGCGCAGAGCTTGCCGGTGATCCTCAAGGGGCTGGACCTGATTGCCCAGGCCAAGACCGGCAGCGGCAAGACGGCTGCGTTCGGCATCGGCCTGCTGAACCCGATCAACCCGCGCTACTTCGGCTGCCAGGCCCTGGTGATGTGCCCGACCCGCGAGCTGGCCGACCAGGTGGCCAAGGAAATCCGTCGCCTGGCCCGCGCCGAAGACAACATCAAGGTGCTGACCCTGTGCGGCGGCGTGTCCCTCGGCCCGCAGATCGCCTCCCTGGAACATGGCGCCCACGTCATCGTCGGCACCCCGGGCCGCATCCAGCAACACCTGCGCAAGGGTTCGCTGGTGCTCGACGGCTTGAACACGCTGATCCTCGACGAAGCCGACCGCATGCTCGACATGGGTTTCTACGACGCCATCGAAGACATCATCAGCAAGACCCCGGCCCGCCGCCAGACCCTGCTGTTCTCGGCCACCTACCCGGTGAGCATCAAGCAGTTGGCCTCGAAATTCATGCGCGCGCCGCAGCAAGTGAAGGCCGAAGCGTTTCACTCCGATGAGCAGATCGAGCAGCGTTTCTACGAGATCTCGCCGGAAGAACGCATGGAGGCCGTCACCAAAGTCCTCGCGCATTTCCGCCCGGCCTCGTGCGTGGCGTTCTGCTTCACCAAGCAGCAAGTGCAGGAAACCGTCGACCACCTGACCTCCAAAGGCATCTCCGCCGTCGGCCTGCATGGCGACCTGGAACAGCGTGACCGCGACCAGGTGCTGGCGATGTTCGCCAACCGCAGCACCTCGGTACTGGTCGCCACCGACGTCGCCGCCCGCGGCCTGGACATCGATTCGCTGGACATGGTGATCAACGTCGAACTGGCCCGCGACTCGGAAATCCACATCCACCGCGTCGGCCGCACCGGCCGTGCCGGTGAGACCGGGATCGCCATCAGCCTGGTGGCGCCGTCCGAAGCGCACCGCGCCCAGGCCATCGAGCAACTGCAGAAGTCGCCGCTGAACTGGGACCAACTGGACAACCTCAAGCCACAGAGCGGTGGCCCGCTGCTGCCGCAGATGAGCACCCTGTGCATCGCCGCCGGCCGTAAAGACAAGGTCCGTCCGGGCGATATCCTCGGCGCACTGACCGGTGAAGCCGGCATTCCGGGGGCCCAGGTCGGCAAGATCGCGATCTTCGATTTCCAGGCGTTTGTGGCCGTGGAACGCAGCGTCGCCAAGCAGGCGTTGCAGCGCCTGAACGACGGCAAGATCAAAGGCCGCTCGCTGCGCGTGCGGATCCTGTAAAAAACCCACCACCCTTGTAGGAGCGAGCTTGCTCGCGAAAAACCTCAACGATCACACAGCGCTATCAGGTAGCCCGTGTCGTCTATGGGGTTTTCGCGAGCAAGCTCGCTCCTACAGGGATCGTACTGATTCATAGATGAGGACACCGTTGTGCGCTCGACCGAAGTTGTGATCATTGGCGCCGGCGCCGCAGGCTTGATGTGTGCTCTGACCGCCGCCGGACGTGGGCGCAAGGTGATGCTGATCGACCACGCGAACAAGGCCGGCAAGAAGATCCTGATGTCCGGCGGCGGTCGCTGCAACTTCACCAATATGTACACCGAACCGGCGAACTTCCTCTCGCACAACGCGCACTTCTGCAAGTCCGCC
This sequence comes from Pseudomonas sp. GV105, assembly GCF_003058185.1. Taxonomy (NCBI): domain Bacteria; kingdom Pseudomonadati; phylum Pseudomonadota; class Gammaproteobacteria; order Pseudomonadales; family Pseudomonadaceae; genus Pseudomonas; species Pseudomonas sp. GV105. Next base: position 280,821 of record NZ_QBUF01000005.1, on the reverse strand, counting down.
CTGGCCCGCTACACCCAATGGGACTTCATCGGCCTGGTGGCCAAGCACGGCGTGCCGTACCACGAGAAGAAGCTCGGCCAGTTGTTCTGCGATAACAAATCCAGCGACATCCTCGGCATGCTGCTCGACGAGTGCATCCAGACCGGCGTGAGCCTGCACCTGGACACCTCGATCGAAACCATCGCCAAGCTCGAAAGCGGCTACCAGTTGCAGACCACCCTGGGCGAGCTGCGCTGCGAATCCCTGGTGATCGCCACCGGCGGCCTGTCGATCCCGACCCTCGGCGCGACCGGCTTCGGTTACCAGGTGGCCAGGCAATTCGGCCACGAACTGCTGCCGACCCGCGCCGGGCTGGTGCCGTTCACCATCACCGACCAGCTCAAGGAGCTGTGCGGCGAGTTATCCGGCACGTCGGTCGATTGCCTGGTCAGCTGCAACGGCCAGAGCTTTCGCGAGAACCTCCTGTTTACCCATCGCGGCCTGAGCGGGCCGGCGATTCTGCAGATTTCCTCCTATTGGGAGTCCGGCGACACGGTCGAGATCAACCTGCTGCCCGACCACGACGCCCACGCCTGGCTGCAACAGCAACAAGCCGAGCGCCCCAACAGCGAGCTGAAAACCCTGCTGGGTGAAATCTTCACCAAGAAGATGGCCAACCTGCTGGCAGAAACCTGGTTCGTGTCCAAGCCGATGAAGCAGTACACCCACGCCGAACTGGCCGACATCGCGCAAAAACTGGCGAGCTGGCAATTGGTACCGGCAGGCACCGAAGGTTATCGCACCGCCGAAGTGACGCTGGGCGGCGTGGATACGCGGGAGGTGTCGTCCAAGACCATGGAATCGCTGAAAAGCCCGGGCTTGTACTTCATCGGCGAAGTGCTGGATGTGACCGGCCACCTCGGCGGCTTCAACTTCCAGTGGGCCTGGGCGTCGGGCTACGCCGCCGCGCAATACGTCTGACACAACGCGGTAAAAATGTGGGAGGTGGGGCAAGCCCCCTCCCACATTTTGATTTTCAGTGTGCCCGGGAGAAATTTTGTGCAGTGATGTGATCACCACCCTTGCCGCAGCGTCCTTGATAGCTCAATTTAGCGGCATCGTCCCGGAAGACTCCAGCCTTCATGTCATCGACCTCGTTCAAGCAGTCCATGCGGCGCCTATGGGCACTGGATAAATTCAGTTACAGCGTTCGGGTATTCATCGCCCTCACCGGCAGCATGACGCTGTGCTGGTATCAGGATGAAATGACACTGCTGATCCCGCTGTTCCTGGGGATTATCGCCAGTGCCCTGGCCGAGACCGACGACAGTTGGCAAGGCCGCCTCAACGCCCTGGCGGTGACGCTGGTGTGTTTCAGCATTGCCGCGCTGTCGGTGGAGCTGTTGTTCCCCTACCCCTGGGCCTTCGCGGTCGCCCTGGCCCTGGCGAGTTTCGGCCTGACCATGCTCGGCGCCCTCGGTGAGCGTTATGGCGCGATTGCGTCGGCCACCTTGATCCTGTCGGTCTACACCATGATCGGCGTGGACCAGCGCGGCGGTGCCGTCACGGATTTCTGGCACGAACCGCTGCTGCTGGTGGCCGGCGCCGCCTGGTACGGTGCGCTGTCGGTGCTGTGGCAGGTGCTGTTTTCCAACCAGCCGGTGCAGCAGAGCCTGGCGCGGTTGTTTCGCGAGTTGGGGCATTACCTCAAGCTCAAATCGTCGCTGTTCGAGCCGATCCGCCAGTTGGACGTGGAAGCGCGCCGCTTGGAGCTGGCTCAGCAAAACGGCCGGGTGGTGGCCGCGCTGAATGCGGCGAAGGAAATCATCCTGCACCGCGTCGGCAATGGCCGGCCGGGCTCCAAGGTCAGTCGTTACCTCAAGCTGTATTTCCTGGCCCAGGACATCCACGAACGCGCCAGCTCGTCGCACTATCCCTACAACGCCCTGGCCGAGGCCTTCTTCCACAGCGATGTGCTGTTCCGCTGCCAGCGCCTGCTGCGCCAGCAAGGCAAGGCCTGCGAGGCCCTGGCCGAATCGATCCAACTGCGCCAGCCGTTCATCTATGACGCCAGCTTCGCCGAAGCCTTGGGCGACCTGAACGCCTCCATGGAACACCTGCGCATCCAGAGCAACCCGGCCTGGCGCGGCCTGCTGCGTTCCTTGCGTGCGCTGGCGGCCAACCTGTCGACCCTCGACCGCCTGCTGGGCGACGCGAGCAACCCGGACGCCCTGGCCGACGCCAGCGACAGCAACCTGCTTGACCGCGCCCCACGCAACCTCAAGGAAATGTGGACGCGCCTGCGCACCCAGCTCACGCCGACTTCGCTGCTGTTCCGCCACGCCTTGCGCCTGGCCCTGGCGTTGACCATCGGCTATGGCACCCTGCATGCGATCCACGCTTCCCAGGGCTACTGGATCATCCTCACCACCCTGTTCGTCTGCCAGCCCAACTACGGCGCCACCCGGCGCAAGCTCGGCCAGCGGATCATCGGCACGGCCATCGGGCTCACCGTGGCCTGGGCGCTGTTCGACCTGTTCCCCAGCGCCCTGGTGCAGTCGATGTTCGCCATCGCGGCGGGCCTGGTGTTCTTTATCAACCGCACCACCCGCTACACCCTGGCCACCGCGGCGATCACCCTGATGGTGCTGTTCTGCTTCAACCAGGTGGGCGATGGCTACGGGCTGTTCCTGCCACGCCTGTTCGACACCTTGATCGGCAGCGTGATTGCCGGCCTGACCGTGTTCCTGTTCCTGCCGGACTGGCAAGGCCGGCGCCTGAACAAAGTGCTGGCCAATACCCTGACCTGCAACAGCATCTACCTGCGCCAAATCATGCAGCAATACGCCGCCGGCAAAAGCGACGACCTGGCTTACCGCCTGGCCCGACGCAACGCGCACAACGCCGACGCGGCGCTGTCCACCACCCTGGCGAATATGCTGATGGAGCCGGGGCAGTTCCGTAAGGAGGCCGACGTGGGCTTCCGCTTCCTGGTGCTGTCCCACACCTTGCTCAGCTACCTGTCGGGGCTCGGCGCGCACCGCGAAACCCAACTGCCGGCCGACGTGCGCGAGCACTTGATCGACGGCGCGGGGAAAACCCTGGCGGCGAGCATCGACGAAATCGCCACGGGGCTGGCCAATAAACAGCCGATCTCGATTCAGAGCGATGCCGAGGAAGCCTTGGCTGCGGAGCTGGAACAGATGCCGGATGAGATCGATGAGGGGCAACGTCTGGTGCAGACGCAACTGGCGTTGATTTGCCGGCAGTTGGGGCCGTTGCGCACCCTGGCGGCCCACCTGATCAAAGACACCAGCGCGGCGTAGGCCACTACATACCGTGCTGCTTCATCAACCGCGCATAACTGCCGTCGGCCTTCATCTTGGCAATCTCGCGGTCAAAACCGGCAACGATCTGCTCATGCTCGGGGTTCTTCAGGCTGACCAGAATATGCAGGCTGTTTTCACTCAACGGCTGCGGCAAAAACTCCACCGCATTGCGCACCCGCGCCGACTCCTGCGCCAGGTAATAACGGGCAACGAATTCGTCCTCCACCGTCAGGCGTACCCGGCGCGCAACGAGCATCCGCACCGCCATGGCGAAGTTGTGTACCGGGACTTTCTGTAACTGCGTGTCCTGGTCGAACGCCGCGGAATACGCATAGCCCCGCACCACGGCGATGGGATAGTCGTGCAGTTGCTCAAGGTTCTGGAACTCGATGGGATCGTCGCGACGCTTGATAAAAACCAGGCGGTTGATCAGGTATTCAGCAGAAAACTGCCCCAGGCGCGTGCGGGCCTCGTCATACCAGGCGTTGACCACCACGTCGTAGCGCCCATCGCCGACGCCCATCAACGCGCGAGCCCAGGGCACCTGCTCGAAATCACTGGCATAACCGGCGCGGGCCAAGGCTGTGCTGACAATATCGGTAGCCAGCCCGCCATTGATCAAGGTGGCATCGGTAAAGGGTGGCCAGGCATCCGCCACCAGGCGCAGACGCTGTGCGAACGCCGGCTGGGCCAGCAACAACATTCCAATCAAAGCAACGGCACGAGAAAATCGCGGCATGCTTAAAGTCCTTGGCAGGCAGGCGGTGGCCCTGGCTCAGGCGGTACCTGAGGATGTAACAGTAGCTCAGATTACACAAAGAACCCGCCGCTGAATGCATACAATGATGGCAGATTGACGTCACTGTTCCAAACAACCGATTTAGACAGAAGTGCCCGCCGCGCTTACTATCCGGGACAGACACTTCCAAGAGAATCACACCATGACAGTCGAATGGGTCTGCAAACATCACAACGACCTGGGCAAGGAGCAGCTGTACGCCATTCTGCGCCTGCGCAGCGAGGTCTTCGTTGTCGAGCAAAAGTGCGTCTACCAGGACATCGACGGGCAGGACCTGCAAGGCGATACCCACCATCTGATGGCCTGGAAAGGCGACGACCTGGTGGCCTACCTGCGTCTGCTGGACCCGGAGACCCAGGCCGGGGATGTGGTGATCGGCCGGGTGATCGTGGCACCGATGGCACGCGGCACCGGGCTGGGGCATCTGCTGATGGAAGAAACGCTCAAGCAGATTGACGATATCTGGCCAGAGACGCCGATCTTTCTCTCAGCCCAGGCGCATTTGCAGGGGTATTACGCGCGGTATGGTTTTTTGGTGGCGGGTGAGGAATACCTTGAGGACGACATTCCGCACATCGGCATGCGGCGCGCCTGATGGCCCCATCGCGTCAGCCCAGCGACCGCCAAGCCTCAGGGATAACCCAAGACCTGTTTGATCGACGCCAGATTCGCCTCGATCCACCGCCGATCGATCGCGCCCCAGTCGCGAATCCGATAGCACCCCGCATGATTGCGCGCGCCGTCTTCCTGCTCGAACTCGCAGACGATATCCAGATCCGCCAATGCCGCAATCGTGTCCTGCGCGGTGCGCCGGGGCATGCCCGTCACCTCGGTCAGCGCCGGCACGCTGCTGGCCTGCTGGCTGTCGATCAGATACGCCACGTACAGGCGACGGTAGAAGCTGCTCTTGGTCTTGCTCACATCCATGGTCAACCGCCTTGGAAAGTCAGGGTTTGCCCTGCAGGTCGCGATACGTGAGGTACACGCGCAGGTCGAATTCCACCTGATGGTAGCCCGGCATCATGTACTCACAGAGTTTGTAGAACGCTTTGTTGTGGTCCGATTCCTTGAAGTGCGCCAGTTCGTGTACCACGATCATGCGCAGAAATTCCGGGGCGGCCTCCTTGAACAGCGCGGCGATCCGGATTTCTTTCTTGGACTTCAGATTGCCGCCCTGCACCCGCGAAATCGTGGTGTGCAGGCCGAGGGCACGGTGGGTCAGGTCGAGGCGGTTATCGAACAGCACTTTGTCGATAGCCGGCGCGTTGCGCAGGTGCTCCTGTTTCAAGGCCAGCGCGTAGGCATACAGGGCCTTGTCGCTCTGCACGGCGTGACGTTCGGGGTAACGCTGCTCCAGGTAGGCGCCCAACTGGTCCTTGGCGATCAGTTGGCGCACTTGCTCCTGAAGGGCAGCGGGATAGGCCTGGAGGTATTTCAGCGCGGTCATTGAGGTCTGCAACAGGGTTCGAATGGGCGCCAGTGTAGCGAATTCAGCAGGAACGGGCGCGCAACCAGTCGACCACCGCCCCGGCCATCAACGGTGGGGCCGCCCATGGCCCCTGGACAAACGGGCAACCATTGGCCTTGAGCCACTGGGCTTGCTCCAGCGTCTCTACGCCCTCGGCGACTACCAGCACGCCGAAATGCCCGCACAACTCGATAATGCTGCGGGCCATCGCCGCATCCCGCGCCGAGCCCGGCAGGCCCGCGACCAATTGGCGGTCCAGCTTGAGCGTGTCGAATGGCAGGTCGCGCAGATGGGCCAGGGAACAGTGGCCGGAACCAAAATCATCCAGGGCGATGCGTACCCCGACCGCGCGCAGTAACTTGAACTGCTTGGCGGACGCTTCGAGGTTATGCATCAGGCTGTCCTCGCCGATTTCCACCTCCAACTGGCGCCCCTGCAACCCATGTCGGTCGAGTACCTGCTGCAGTTGGCTCGCCAGGTTGGGCATGTTGAACTGGCTGCTGCTCAGGCTCACGCTCAACACCAGTTCATCCTCGAACATGGCTTGCCACACCTGACGCTGGGCGGCGACCTGGTGGTAGATCCAGGCACTCAACTGGCTGATCAGCCGCGCCTCTTCCAGCAGCGGCAAAAACAGCCCCGGCGGTACATCGCCGACACTCGGGTGCTGCCAGCGCAACAACGCCTCGACGCCGCGCAGATGGCCGTCCTCCAGAGACACCTGGGGTTGGTACACCAGGGTGAAATCCTTGTTCTGGATGGCGTTGCGCACGCTGTCCTCGAGCATCAGCCGCGAGCGGGCGCGACCGTTCATTTCCTGATCGTAATAGCGATATTGCTGACGCCCCGCACGCTTGGCCTCATACATGGCGATGTCAGCCGCACGCAACAGGCCGCCCAAGTCCGAGCCGCAATCCGGAAAAGTCGCGATGCCGATGCTGACCCCGAGCATCACCTCCAAGCCATCAACCTGTTGGCAAACAGACACCCGCTCGATCAGTTTTTCCGCAATCTTCGCCGCCTGTTCGGGGAACTCCAGCTCCAACAACGCCGTGAATTCATCCCCGCCCATGCGTCCGAGAATGTCGTAGGAACGCAGGCAGCTCTGCAACTGTTCCGAAACCCAGCGCAGCACCCGATCACCCGCGTCATGCCCCAGCGAGTCGTTGACCCGTTTGAAGCCGTCGAGGTCCAGGTACAACAAGACCAGCGACTGCTCGGTGCGATCGCTGCGCAGCAGGGAGTTTTCCACGGCCTGGTAAAAGCCACGGCGGTTCAACAACCCGGTCAGCGGGTCGGTCACCGCCTGGAACTCCAGTTGCTGATGCAGGTGGCAGACCTCGGACATGTCCAGCACGGTCACCACCATGGCCTTCTGCTCGGCGGGCAACGGCGCACAAGAGAGCGCCACCGGCACCTGCTGACCGCGGCCGGTACGCAAGATCGCATCATGCAAACGCCAGGTTTGGCCTTGACGGAAACCGGCGTACATCTGCGATTCCAGCCAGGCAGGCACATGGGGTTTTTGCAGGAAACTCAAAAAATCCTTGCCCTTGAGCTCATCGTGCGTGGCATTGAGCAGGCGCGAAATCGCCGGGTTGGCGTACTCGATCACGCCCGCATCACTCACCACGAGGATGCCTTCGGCGGCGTTGTCCAGCACCGAGGCATTGAAGGCGCGGGCGGACTCCAGGTCATGGCTCAGGCGCTGCAACGCCCGACGGGTGCGCTGCTGCTCCAGCAACGCCTGGACCTTGGGTTTGAGGATATGCGGGTCGAAGGGTTTAAACAGGTAATCGATGGCGCCGCTGGCATAACCTTCCAGCACGGCGGCCGGCGATTGCGCATTCGCGCTGAGAAAGATGATCGGCGTCATGCGCGTGCGCTGGCTGCCGCGCATCAGGCGGGCGACTTCAAAACCGTCCATGCCGGGCATCATCACGTCGAGCAGCACCAGGTCTACCTCGTGCTGGAGCAACAGTTCCAGAGCCTCCAGGCCGGAACCGGCGGTCACCACCTGCCAGTCATCACGTTGCAAAAGGGCGCGCATGCTAATCAGATTTTCCGGGTAGTCATCGACCACCAGAAGAACCGAACCGCCATCGCCTTGGTGTGGAGCGCATTCCATGCTACGTCTCTTCCTTAAGGTGCCGCACCGGTCAGTTCTGACAGAAAACCCGGGCAAGCACTGAGGTCTCACTCTAGCCTTGGTTCCCAAAAATCAGAAGTGAAGCGGGTGCCATCATCGCACCAAAGACTGCTAAGCCGACTAACGGTCAACCCCTGCAGCCCGCGGTTCATGGGGAACATGGCTTTTTGACATTCCCTTGGCGCCAATAACTTGCCAGGCATTCATTAACAAGCGGCGGACTACCGCCTATAAAGATGCTGTCTGGCCCAAGGGCCAAAGCCTATACCTATCTGTAAAAAGGCCTACGCCATGATTGATCTTTCCACCTGGAACCTGAGCATTCCGGTCGGCTCGCCTCCCGCGACCATCGACACCCCGAAGCTGATGAGCGGCTTCAATGACCAATATTTCCAGGCCGAAGGCAGCAACGTGCAATTCTGGACACCCGTCACCGGCACACGTACCGAGAACGCCATTTACCCCCGCAGCGAACTGCGCGAAACCTACGCCGACGGGCGCCTGCGCAACTGGACCTACCCCGAAGCCGACAATTATCTGCGCGCCACGCTGGCCGTCAACCAGGTGCCCTCCTCCGGGAAAATCGTCATCGGCCAGATCCACGCCTACGACAGCCAGAAACCCTTGATCAAGGTGGAATACCAGTTCAAGGAAAAAACCCAGACCGGCAACATCGTCGCCAAGGTCCGCATGCGCCCGGACGACGATGAAAGCCGGGTGATCATCGTCGCCTCCAATGTGCCGCTGGAGAAGAGTTTTACCTACGTGATCAACCTCAACAAAGCCGGGTTGCTGAGTGTGGAAGCCGCCGACGGGCAGTGGAACGAGCGCATTGGCGCGGCCTGGGGCAGCAAGCCGCTGTATTTCAAGGCGGGGGCGTATGTGCAGGACAACAGCGGGGATAGCAAGGAAGGGGCGAAGGTGACGTTTGCGAAGTTGGATATTGATCACGAGTGAACGGATTGGCCTCATTACGAGCACTGGTAAACGCCGTTCCCCTGTGTAGCCTTAGGACTCGGTGCTGGTCCTACGCGCCTGCAAGCTGATCAAATTCCAGCCGCAAAAAAGCCCGCATCGCTGCGGGCTTCTTTTTAAACGCTTGAGGCTCAGTTCACCTTAGCGTTCAACTCACCTTTCAGGTAACGCTGGTACATCGCTTCCAGGGAGATCGGCTTGATCTTCGAAGCATTGCCCGCAGTACCAAACGCTTCATAACGTGCGATACACACATCGCGCATCGCAGTCACGGTGGCGCCGAAGAATTTACGTGGGTCGAATTCGCTCGGGTTGGTGGCCATCAGGCGACGCATCGCGCCGGTGGATGCCAGGCGCAGGTCGGTGTCGATGTTGACCTTGCGCACGCCGTACTTGATGCCTTCAACGATTTCTTCAACCGGTACGCCGTAGGTTTCTTTGATGTCGCCGCCGTACTGGTTGATGATCGCCAGCCACTCTTGCGGCACCGAGGAAGAACCGTGCATCACCAGGTGGGTGTTGGGGATGCGCTTGTGGATTTCCTTGATGCGGTCGATGGCCAGCACGTCGCCGGTAGGCGGCTTGGTGAACTTGTAGGCGCCGTGGCTGGTGCCGATGGCGATGGCCAGGGCGTCGACCTGGGTCTTCTTGACGAAGTCGGCGGCTTCTTCCGGGTCGGTCAGCATCTGGCTGTGATCCAGCACGCCTTCGGCGCCGATGCCGTCTTCTTCGCCAGCCATGCCGGTTTCCAGGGAACCCAGGCAGCCCAGCTCGCCTTCAACCGATACGCCGCAGGCGTGAGCCATGGCCACGGTTTGTTGGGTGACGCGCACGTTGTACTCGTAGTCGGTCGGGGTCTTGCCGTCTTCGCCGAGGGAGCCGTCCATCATCACCGAGCTGAAGCCCAGTTGGATGGAACGCTGGCACACGTCCGGGCTGGTGCCGTGATCCTGGTGCATGCACACCGGGATGTGCGGGAATTCTTCGATCGCGGCGAGGATCAGGTGACGCAGGAACGGGGCACCGGCGTATTTACGCGCACCGGCCGAGGCCTGGACGATCACTGGGGAGTCAGTCTTGTCAGCGGCTTCCATGATGGCGCGCATCTGCTCAAGGTTGTTGACGTTAAAGGCTGGGACGCCGTAGCCGAACTCGGCTGCGTGGTCCAGCATTTGACGCATGCTGATAAGTGCCATTGTGTTGTCTCTCCCGGTCGAGGGTCGTTAATCGTGCAAGCCTGCCGTAGCGGCGGCTGCTATTCAAGTTATTGCCGGTCAGGCTTTGCATACCTGGCCTGCTGAATCGTTTTTTCACTATCCGGTTCACTGCCTGTATCACTTTGGAACCGGATCAATGTGGGAGGGGGCTTGCCCGCGATGGCGATTTACCTGTCGACATCGCGGGTGGCTGACCCAACGCTATCGGGGGCAAGCCCCCTCCCACATTGGGATCTCATTAATGTTGAGACCGTGTTCTTTTACTGGGCCTTGCAGCCACGTCCGATCAAATCGTCGGTGGCCACCCAGTAAACCAGGCCTTCCTCACCTTTTGTGTGAAACGCCAACTGATCGTTGCTGTAGAGCACACCCGATGCCGCCACGTCCTGCTTGAGGCGGTAAACCTGGGTCGAGCCGCCGAGGCGGACATCCACTTCGGTGCGGGCCGGGTTGGCAAAGCGCCAGTTGACCTCGGCCTTGCTGTCGCAGGTCCAGGTCGTCCATTTGTCGGCAGGCTCTGCCTTGTTGAACATGTTCATGCTGCTGCAACCGGCCAATAACGCCAGTGCTACCAGGGCGAAAACGCCTTTCATTGCCAATCCTCGCACGCAGGCCTTGGGCTTGCGTTGCAGTCGGTTAGTTGATCAGACCCTTCAAGGGCAACCCTGTTCCTGACCGTTGGGCGCAGAGTCGTATTTCTCCAGCCGTTCGTTGCCCATGCGCTTGTTGATCACCGGCATGGTCTCGGCTTGCCAATCGGCTTGGTAGCAGCTTTTTTTCTGCGCCGGCAGCGCCTTTCCAGGTGCCGGCGCCGCGCTCGGCGTGCTGCCGCAGCCGGCCAACAGGCCCGCTGCGATCACCAGTGCCAACGACTTGATCATGGGAATGCTCCTTTTCCTGATCTGCCTCAGCCTTTGGCTCGGCTTTCCAGGACTTCAACCGCCGGCAGGACTTTGCCTTCGACGAATTCGAGGAACGCGCCGCCACCGGTGGAAATGTAGGAGATCTGGTCGGCAACGCCATATTTATCGATGGCCGCCAGGGTGTCGCCGCCGCCGGCGATGGAGAATGCCGAGCTTTCGGCAATGGCCTTGGCCAGCACTTTGGTGCCGTTGCCGAACTGGTCGAACTCGAACACACCGACCGGGCCGTTCCACAGGATGGTCCGGGAGGCTTTCAGCAATTGCGCGAAGTTGGCTGCGGTTTGCGGGCCGATGTCCAGGATCATGTCGTCAGCGGCCACGTCATCGATGAGTTTGACGGTGGCTTCAGCGCTTTCGGCAAATTCCTTGGCCACGACCACGTCCACCGGCAGCGGCACGCTGACCTTGGCCGCGATGGCGCGAGCGGTGTCCAGCAGGTCCGGCTCGTACAGCGACTTGCCCACCGGGTGGCCGGCTGCGGCCAGGAAGGTGTTGGCAATGCCGCCGCCGACGATCAACTGGTTGCAGACCTGGCTCAGGCTGTTGAGTACGTCCAGCTTGGTGGAGACTTTGGAACCGGCCACGATGGCCGCCATTGGTTGGGCCGGCGCCTTCAGGGCCTTGCCCAGCGCGTCCAGCTCGGCAGCCAGCAACGGGCCGGCGGCAGCGACCTTGGCGAACTTGGCCACGCCGTGGGTCGAACCTTCGGCGCGGTGGGCGGTGCCGAAGGCGTCCATCACGAACACGTCGCACAGGGCGGCGTATTGCTGGGCCAGTTCGTCACTGTTCTTTTTCTCGCCCTTGTTGAAGCGCACGTTTTCGAACAGCACGACGTCGCCGGCTTTCACGTCGACGCCGCCGAGGTAGTCAGCCACCAGCGGCACGTCGCGGCCCAGGGCCTTGCTCAGGTAATCGGCCACAGGCTTGAGGCTGTTTTCGGCCGAGAACTCACCTTCGGTCGGACGACCCAGGTGGGAGCAGACCATCACGGCCGCACCTTTTTCCAGGGCCAGCTTGATGGTCGGCAGCGAGGCCAGGATTCGCGCATCGCTGGTGACAACACCGTCCTTGACTGGGACGTTGAGGTCTTCGCGAATCAGTACGCGTTTACCTTGCAGATCGAGGTCGGTCATCTTCAACACGGTCATGGGTGGCAATTCCTGAGGCTAAAGTTTTGGAGAGGCTGTTTGCAGATAGTGTTCTGCGACGTCCAGCATTCGGTTGGCAAACCCCCATTCGTTGTCGAACCAGGCCAGGATATTCACCAGCCTCGGGCCGGAAACGCGGGTCTGGCTGGCATCGACAATCGCCGAATGCGGGTCATGGTTGAAATCACAACTAGCGTGGGGCAACTCAGTGTAGGCCAGCAAACCTTTGAGCGGGCCGCTGGTGGCGGCGTCGCGCAGAATCCGGTTGACCTCCACCGCATCGGTGTCGCTGACGGTTTGCATGGTGATGTCCAGGCATGAAACGTTCACCGTCGGCACCCGCACGGCTTTGGCCTGAATTCGCCCGGCAAGTTCCGGCAACAGCCGTTCGATGCCACGCGCCAGACCGGTGGACACCGGAATCACCGACTGAAACGCCGAACGCGTGCGGCGCAGGTCTTCATGGTGATACGCGTCGATCACCGGCTGGTCGTTCATCGCCGAGTGGATGGTGGTGATCGACACGTAGTCCACGCCGATCGCCTGGTCCAGCAGGCGCAACAACGGCACGCTGCAATTGGTGGTGCAGGAAGCGTTGGACACCAACCGTTCAGCGCCGGTCAGGCAATCCTGGTTGATGCCGTAGACGATGGTGGCGTCGACATCCGCCTCGCTGGCCATCGGCTGGGAAAACAGCACACGCGGCGCGCCGGCATCGAGAAAACGCTGGCCGTCGGCACGGGTGTTATAGGCACCGGAGCATTCCAACACCAGGTCGACGCCCAGCGCCGCCCAGTCGATGCCCTCGGGGGTGGCACTGCGCAGCACTTTCACGCAGTCGCCCTTGATATGCAGACAATCGCCTTCCACCCGCACTTCGCCGGGGAACCGGCCGTGGGTGGAGTCAAAGCGTGTCAGGTATTCGATGCTGGCCATGTCGGCCAAATCGTTGATCGCGACAATCTCAAACCCGGCCGCCGCCCCTCGCTCGAACAGAGCACGCAAGACGCAACGACCAATACGGCCGTAGCCGTTGAGTGCAACTTTGTAAGGACGCGGTTGGGGCATGGGGTTCTCGCAGTGTGGGCGACACAAACCATCTAACCAATGTAGGAGCGAGCTTGCTCGCGAAGATCGTCAACGATAACGCAGCGTCTCTGGTTTGACGCGGCGCTCTCTCGTTCTTCGCGAGCAAGCTCGCTCCTACAGTGGGTGCGATGGGCAGTCGCCACCGCACATCTGTGTGCAGCAGCCAGTTGGCCACCGCGTTCGCGCTTTTAGTCTTCCAGCAGCTCTTCAGCCTGACCCAGGATGTTTTCCAGGGTGAAACCGAACTCTTCGAACAAGGCTGGCGCCGGCGCCGACTCACCGTAGGTGGTCATGCCGATCACGCGGCCTTCCAGGCCCACGTACTTGTACCAGTAGTCGGCGTGAGCCGCTTCGATGGCGATACGCGCGCTGACCTGCAGCGGCAATACCGATTGCTTGTAGTCGGCGTCCTGGGCTTCGAACACGCTGGTGCAAGGCATGGACACCACGCGCACGTTGCGGCCCTGGGCAGTCAGCTTGTCGTAGGCCTGAACGGTCAGGCCGACTTCGGAACCGGTAGAGATCAGGATCAGCTCCGGCTCGCCGATGCAGTCCTTGAGCACGTAGCCACCACGGCTGATGTCAGCGATCTGCGCGTCAGTGCGAACCTGATGTTGCAGGTTCTGACGGGAGAAGATCAGCGCCGAAGGGCCGTCCTTGCGCTCGATCGCGTGTTTCCAGGCCACGGCGGATTCGACCGCGTCGGCTGGGCGCCAGCAATCCAGGTTCGGCGTGGTGCGCAGGCTGGTCAATTGCTCGACCGGCTGGTGGGTCGGGCCGTCTTCGCCCAGGCCGATGGAGTCGTGGGTGTACACGTGGATCACGCGTTTCTTCATCAGCGCGGCCATACGCACTGCGTTGCGCGCGTATTCCATGAACATCAGGAAGGTCGCGCCGTAAGGCACCAGACCGCCGTGCAGGGACACGCCGTTCATGATCGCGCTCATGCCGAATTCGCGCACGCCGTAGTACATGTAGTTACCGCTGGCGTCTTCGGCGGAGACACCTTTGCAACCTTTCCACAGGGTCAGGTTGGAACCGGCCAGGTCGGCCGAACCGCCGAGGAACTCAGGCAGCAGCGGGCCAAAGGCGTTCAAGGTGTTCTGGCTGGCTTTACGGCTGGCGATGGTCTCGCCCTTGGCCGCGACTTCGGCGATGTAGGCCGAGGCTTTTTCCGCGAAGTCGGCAGGCAGGTCACCGGCGAGGCGGCGTACCAGCTCATTGGCAAGCTCCGGGAATTCGGCGGAGTAGGCGGCGAAACGCTGGTCCCACTCGGCTTCGGTGGCCAGGCCTTGTTCCTTGGCGTCCCATTCGGCGTAGATGTCGGCCGGGATTTCGAACGGGCCGTAGTTCCACTTCAGCGCTTCACGGGTCAGGGCGATTTCCGCGTCACCCAGCGGGGCGCCGTGGCAGTCTTCTTTGCCTTGCTTGTTCGGCGAGCCGAAACCGATGGTGGTCTTGCAGCAGATCAGGGTCGGCTGCTCGCTCTTGCGGGCGGTGTCGATAGCGGTCTTGATTTCTTCCGGGTCGTGGCCGTCGACGTTGCGGATCACCTGCCAGTTATAGGCCTCGAAACGCTTAGGGGTGTCGTCGGTGAACCAGCCTTCGACTTCGCCGTCGATGGAGATGCCGTTGTCGTCGTAGAAGGCAATCAGCTTGCCCAGGCCCAAGGTACCGGCCAGAGAAGCGACTTCGTGGGAAATGCCTTCCATCATGCAGCCATCACCCAGGAATACGTAGGTGTGGTGGTCGACGATGTGGTGGCCGGGGCGGTTGAACTGCGCGCCCAGGACTTTTTCAGCCAGGGCGAAACCGACGGCGTTGGCCAGGCCTTGGCCCAGGGGACCGGTGGTGGTCTCGACGCCTGGGGTGTAGCCGAATTCCGGGTGACCCGGGGTACGGCTGTGCAACTGGCGGAAGTTTTTCAGATCGTCGATGGTCAGATCGTAGCCGGTCAGGTGCAGCAGCGAGTAGATCAGCATCGAGCCGTGGCCGTTGGACAGCACGAAGCGGTCACGGTCGGCGAAAGACGGGTTGGTCGGGTTGTGTTTCAGGTAGTCACGCCAGAGTACCTCGGCGATATCCGCCATGCCCATCGGGGCACCGGGATGGCCGCTGTTGGCTTTTTGCACGGCATCCATGCTGAGGGCACGAATGGCGTTGGCACGCTCACGACGGCTGGGCATCGCTGTTCTCCTGAGGGTTGAATAAAAGAAACGGAAAAAAGGACCGGCATTTTCCCTCAGCCACCGCCTGCGGGCAATGACAGATAGTCACTTGAGGGCGTTTTTCCTGTGGTTTGCGCGGCAATCGCCTGCAGAACCCTGCCGCCGCTTCGTCTAACGGGAATAGCGCTCGCTTATAACCGCCACTTATCGACCAATATCAAAACTTTTTGATATTGACCTTGCGATGATTTCCACCCGTCACTAGACTGCTGGCCTTATGAACTTACCCGTGCCCTCCCTGCGTCCCGACGATGGTGATGAACTGGCTGCCTTATGCAAGGCCGCTGGCGATCCGTTGCGCCTGAACGTCTTGCGGGTGCTGGCCAACGATTCCTTCGGCGTGCTGGAACTGGCGCAGATTTTCGCCATCGGCCAATCGGGCATGAGCCATCACTTGAAGGTCCTGGCCCAGGCCGACCTGGTGGCCACCCGCCGCGAAGGCAATGCGATTTTTTACCGCCGCGCCCTGCCCCACACCGAGTTGCTCGGCGGCAAGCTGCACAGCGCGCTGCTGGAAGAAGTGGACAACTTGAGCCTGCCCGGCGACGTGCAATCACGCATCGGCCAGGTTCACGGGCAGCGCGCGGCGGCCAGCCAGGACTTTTTCTCACGGGTCGCCGAGAAGTTTCGCGCCCAGCAAGACCTGATCGCCGGCTTGCCGCAATATCGCGAAAGTGTACTGGCGTTGTTGGACAAGCTGAGCTTCAGTCATAAAGCGACGGCCCTGGAAGTCGGGCCTGGCGATGGCGGCTTTTTGCCGGAACTGGCGCGCCGCTTTCAACAGGTCACGGCGCTGGACAACAGCCCGGCGATGCTCGAACTGGCACGCCAACTGTGCGAGCGCGAGGCCTTGGGCAACGTCAGCCTGCAGTTGGCCGATGCCCTGAATGACACCAGCCTGCGGGCCGATTGCGTGGTGCTGAACATGGTCCTGCACCATTTCGCCGCCCCCGCCGACGCCCTCAAGCAGATGGCGAATTTGCTGCAACCCGGCGGTAGCCTGCTGGTTACAGATTTATGCAGCCACAACCAGAATTGGGCCAGGGAGGCCTGCGGTGATCTCTGGTTGGGTTTTGAACAGGACGATCTGGCCCGTTGGGCCACCGCTGCGGGACTCGTTCCCGGGGAAAGCCTCTATGTAGGTTTACGTAATGGTTTCCAGATCCAGGTCCGCCATTTTCAGCGACCGGCTGGCGACACTCACCATCGGTAAATATCAGGAAAACATCGAGATGAGCGAATACTCCCTTTTCACCTCCGAGTCCGTGTCTGAAGGGCATCCGGACAAAATCGCCGACCAGATTTCTGATGCGGTGCTGGACGCCATCATTGCTGAAGACAAGTTCGCCCGTGTGGCGTGCGAGACTCTGGTGAAAACGGGCGTGGCGATCATCGCCGGCGAAGTCACCACCACGGCCTGGGTCGACCTGGAGCATATCGTCCGCGAGGTGATCACCAACATCGGCTATAACAGCTCCAACGTCGGCTTCGACGGCGCGACCTGCGGCGTGATGAACATCATCGGCAAGCAGTCCCCGGACATCAACCAGGGTGTCGACCGCGCCAAGCCAGAAGACCAGGGCGCCGGCGACCAGGGCCTGATGTTCGGCTACGCCAGCAACGAAACCGACGTGCTGATGCCAGCGCCGATCACCTTCTCGCACCAACTGGTGCAGCGCCAGGCCGAAGCCCGTAAATCCGGCCTGCTGCCGTGGCTGCGTCCGGACGCCAAGTCCCAAGTGACGTGCCGTTATGAAGGCGGCAAAGTGGTCGGTATCGATGCTGTCGTGCTGTCGACCCAGCACAACCCGGACGTTTCCTACGCCGACTTGCGCGAAGGCGTGATGGAGCTGATCGTCAAGCACGTGCTGCCGGCTGAACTGCTGAACAAGGACACCCAGTTCCACATCAACCCGACCGGCAAGTTCATCATCGGTGGCCCGGTGGGCGACTGCGGCCTGACCGGGCGCAAGATCATCGTCGACAGCTATGGCGGCATGGCCCGTCACGGCGGTGGCGCGTTCTCCGGCAAAGACCCATCCAAGGTTGACCGTTCGGCGGCCTACGCCGGCCGCTACGTGGCCAAGAACATCGTCGCCGCTGGCCTGGCCGAGCGTTGCGAGATTCAGGTGTCCTACGCCATCGGCGTGGCCCAGCCTACGTCGATCTCGCTGAACACCTTCGGCACCGGCAAGATCAGCGATGACAAGATCGTCAAACTGGTGCGCGAGATCTTCGACCTGCGCCCTTACGCGATCACCACCATGCTCGACCTGCTGCACCCGATGTACCAGGAAACCGCGGCCTACGGCCACTTCGGCCGTACCCCGGCGCAGAAGACGGTCGGCGACGACACCTTCACCACCTTCACCTGGGAAAAAACCGACCGCGCCAACGACCTGCGTATCGCTGCCGGCCTGTAATCGCTTGCGCTACCCAAAGCCCTGCCGGGTTCGCCCGGCGGGGCTTTTTATTGTCGGGCGATTCGCGTCGGTGTTCACATTTTTTGGATCCAAACCTTGCAGGCTAAATAATGGCCCACTAGAATCCGCGCCCTCTCGGGCCCTCCACCTTATTCTGGATATTGCACTGCGCCGGCCCGGGACTCATCAGCGCGCAGGCAATCGGACATTGAGGTTTTCATGCATATTTCCAAGCTCGCCCCTGCCGCCCTGCTGCTCAGCCTGTTTGCCCTGCCGGTGAACGCCGCCGACCTGAGCGCACTGAGTGGCGCACTGAGCTCCCAGCTCGGTGGCGGCAACTCCGGCGACTGCCAGCAGCATGCCAAAGACCTGCAAACCAAGATCGACGCGGCCAATGCCAAGAACGACGCGTTGAAAGTGAAGGCCTTCGAAGCCGCGCTGGAGCAGGTCAACAAAGGCTGTAACAAACTCGCCGAGTCCCAGGCCAACGTCGATGCCAAGCAGCAAAAGCAGCAGGCCAAGGCAGAAAACAACGATGCCGTGAAAGCCCTGGGTGGTCTGTTCAAGTAAGCAGAAACACCCGGTAAAAAGCCCCGCTCTGTCGGGGCTTTTTTGTGGGCGCGAAGATCCCTTAGGCTGAACGCCCCTTACCGAGCAAGGATGCTCCCGATGCGCTTGCTGATCGTTCTTTTACTCAGTGTTCTAACCGGGTTGGCCAGGGCTGAAGAGTGCCCCGATGACGCACGGGCACAAATCGGCCCGCTGGCTCGGCAAATCAGCCTCTGGGACGACAGTTACCACCGGCTCGGCCATTCGCCCATCAGCGACGAACTCTACGACCAGGCCCGCCAGCGCCTGGCTCACTGGCAACGGTGTTTCCCGCAACCGGCGGCGGTGGCCGACAAGCCTCTGGCCAGCTCACGGGGCACCTCGCCGCACCCGGTGGCCCATACGGGCCTGGACAAATTGCTCGACGAACACGCCGTCGGCGAATGGCTCCAGGTTCGCCAAGATGTGTGGGTCCAGCCCAAGGTCGACGGTGTCGCCGTGAGCCTGGTGTACCGCCAGGGGCGCCTGCACCAAGTGATCAGCCGGGGCGACGGCTTGCTCGGCCAGGACTGGTCGGCCTGCGCAAAAAAAATCCCCGGTATCGTCCAGCAACTGCCGGAGCCCATCGACCTGGTGCTGCAAGGTGAGCTCTATTGGCGTCTGGACGACCATGTGCAATCAAGCCTGGGCGGGCTCAATGCGCGCAGCAAGGTGGCCGGTTTGATGAACCGTCGACAGTTGAGCGACGCCGAGGCCGCCGGGATCGGTCTGTTTGTCTGGGCCTGGCCCGATGGCCCGGCGGACTTCACCGAGCGCCTGGCCACCCTGGCAGGTTGGGGCTTCATCGACAGCCAACGCTACAGCCGGCCCATCCAGGACATCGTCGGCGCCGCCCGCTGGCGCACCTACTGGTACAACCATCCACTGCCATTTGCCAGTGATGGCGTCGTGCTGCACCAGGCCACGCGCGCACCCGCCAAGCGCTGGCAGGTCAGTGCGCCTTACTGGGCAGTCGCCTGGAAATACCCCGCCGCCAAGGCTCTCGCACTGGTACGCAAGGTGCAGTTCAACATCGGCCGCACCGGGCGCATCACCCCTATCCTGGAACTCGAACCGGTGCGTCTGGACGACCGGCAGATCAGCCGCGTCAGCACCGGCTCCCTGCAACGCTGGAAAACCCTGGATATCCGCCCCGGCGACCAGGTCGCCATCAGCCTCGCCGGCCAGGTCATCCCGCGACTGGACGAGGTGGTCCTGCGCAACGAGAC
Organism: Pseudomonas sp. GV105; assembly: GCF_003058185.1. Taxonomy (NCBI): domain Bacteria; kingdom Pseudomonadati; phylum Pseudomonadota; class Gammaproteobacteria; order Pseudomonadales; family Pseudomonadaceae; genus Pseudomonas; species Pseudomonas sp. GV105. The sequence goes on along the minus strand of NZ_QBUF01000005.1, from coordinate 261,277 downwards.
CCGAGTGGACATCCAAGTCCCCAACGCCCGGGACTTTCACGCCCTGAGTTGCTGGCAACTGGACCCTGGCTGCGAAGAACAGTTGCTGTCGCGCCTGACCTGGTTGAGCGGCAACCAGGGCCTGGGCCTGCCGCATATGGGCCGGGAGACGTGGAACGTATTGATCCAGGCCGGTCTAATCGCAGGCTTCCTCGATTGGTTGACCCTCGATGCGGCAGAGCTTGCTAACATTGAGGGCTTCGGCGATCGCAGCCGTGCGCGGGTGCTCGACAGTATCCAAAGCGCGCGGCAACGGCCTTTCGCTCAATGGCTCAAAGCCCTGGGTGTACCGCCTGCGGCACGCAATAACCTGGAAGGCGGCTGGCGGGCGCTGGTTGCCAAGGACACCCAAGCCTGGCTGGCCCTGGATGGCATCGGCCCGGGCCGCGCGGCGCAACTCAGCGCTTTTTTTCGCGACCCGCAGATACAGGCTTTGGCTGAGACACTACGCGTGGCCGGAATAGACGGGTTTTGAACCCGACCCGGCCATCAGATTGCGACTTTGGAGCTCCATATGAAATTTTTAGCCCCTTTTGCCCTGCTGACCGTCGCATGCTTCATGGCGACGCCGCTGCTGGCAGCCGAAGAAGCAACCCCGCTGACCGGCTGCGCCGCCAAGCGCCAGGCCATCAGCACCCAGATCGAACAGGCCAAGGCCCATGGCGACAGCGCACAACAAGCCGGCCTGGAGAAAGCCCTGAGTGAAGTCACGGCCAACTGCAACGACGCGGCGTTGAAAAAGGAACGCGAAAACAAGGTGCTCGACGCCAAGCATGACGTCAGCCGCCGTCAGGCCGACCTCGACAAGGCGATGAAAAAAGGCGACGCGGACAAGATCAACAAACGCAAGGACAAACTGGCCGAGTCGCGCAAAGCACTGCAGGATGCGGTGGAAGAACTCGACCAGTAAACCGGTCAGTGGTCCCGGAACTGCTTATGACAGGCGCTGCAGGCATCTTCGACTTTCTGCACTGCAGGCGAAAGGTTACTGGCCTTGTAAGGCTGCACCTGGCTTGCAATCACCAATTCACCGGTGGCCGCTTCGAGGTCGCGGGCCATTTGCTGGAATTGCGCCTGTTTTTGCCAGACGTCGTCCTTGGCGCTGGTGTGGTCTTCCTCACGCACGCTCGGAAAATGCTTCCATGGCTCATGGGACAACGCATCGAGCTTGACCGCGCCTTCGGCGAACTTCGCGCCGTCGAACGGGATGCGCCCACGCAACATGCCACCCAGGTCTTCGCCGGTCTTGAGCATTTGCTTGAAGATCGCTTTGCGCTGGCCCAGGGGCGAATTCGGATCAACGCCGCCACAGGCGGACAGCGCCAGGCAGGCCAGCAGTACAACAGTCAGTTTTTTAAAAGTCATGGTGGCTTCGAGGTCACGGGAAACGGCGGCCAGTATCCTCGCCCCACCCGCAAAGACCAATAGCCCTATTAACGATAAGGGTTGCCCAAACGCGTCGACGCACGGGCAATCGCTTCAGGAATTGCTTGTATGAATATCGCTTTGAAACCCTGGAGCCGCCGTCTGGCGTGGGCTCTACCGATGATCGCGGTGCTGGCCGGCTGCGATGCGGGCAAGGACACGCACAAAGATGAAACAATCAAACCCCATGCGGTGGCCACCTATGTGAACGCACCGTGGGAAGCCCTGCCGGCGGTGTCCGACAGCGAACTGCTGGCCGGGTTTGAGTCCTGGCGCAGCGCCTGCCAACGCCTCAAGGCTGACCCGGTGTGGGGCGCGACCTGCGCGGCGGCAACGGCGGTGCCAGGCGATGCCGCGGCGGTTCGCGGTTTTCTCAAGGAACGCCTGGACGTATTCGGCCTGCGCTCGGCCGACAACACACCGAACGGCCTGATCACCGGCTACTACGAACCCGTCTACCCCGGCAGCCTGACCGAAACCCCCACCGCCCATGTGCCGGTGTACGGCGTGCCGGACGACCTGATCATCGTCAACCTCGAAAGCATCTACCCGGAACTCAAGGGCAAGCGCCTGCGCGGCCGCCTGGAAGGTCGTGTACTCAAGCCGTATGACGACGCCAGCACGATCAACGGCCAAGGCTCCACCGCCAAGCCGATCGCATGGCTGACTGACCCGATGGACCTGCAGTTCCTGCAGATCCAGGGTTCGGGGCGGATTCAACTGGCAGGCGGGCGCCAATTGCGCATCGGCTATGGCGACCAGAACGGCTACCCCTACCGCCCCATCGGCCGCTGGCTGGTGGAGCAAGGCGAGCTGAAGAAAGAAGACGTGACCATGGGGGCCATCGGCGCCTGGGCCAAGGCGCATCCGCAGCGCATTCCGGAACTGCTGGCGAGCAACCCCAGCTACGTATTCTTCAGCGCCCGCCCCGACAGCAACGAAGGCCCTCGCGGCTCGCTGAACGTGCCGCTGACCGCCGGCTACAGCGTGGCGGTGGATCGCAAGGTGATTCCGCTGGGCAGCCTGCTGTGGCTGTCGACCACACGCCCGGACGGTGCGCCGATCGTGCGCCCCGTCGCCGCGCAGGATACCGGCGGCGCAATCACCGGCGAAGTGCGCGCAGACTTGTTCTGGGGCACAGGGGCGGCCGCAGGCGAACTGGCAGGGAATATGAAGCAGCAGGGGCAGATCTGGATGTTGTGGCCGAAGGGCGCCGCATTACCCCAGGTACCGGATGCCCCGGCCGGCACCTGACAGACGCTGATCGACAGTGTGGGGCGAGCCAGCCCCCACACTGCGGCAAGCGTTAGATCGAGACGAAGAAGAAACTCGCAATCAGCGCCATGCCCACCGCCCACACCAACGAGCGCAGGATGGCCCAGTCCGCCAGGTAGCAGATGATGTACAGCAGGCGGCTGGTGATAAACAGCACCGCGAGGACATTGATCGTGACCAGTTCGGCGGTGCCGGCCAGGTGCGCGATGATCACTGCGGCAGCAAACGCCGGGGTCACTTCAAAGCTGTTGAGTTGCGCGTTATGGGCGCGTTTGGCGAAGCCTTCCAGGGTATCGAGGAAGGCACGCGGGTCATGGTTCTGCCGTGGCCCGAACTTGCCGCCACTGAATTTGGCCACGCCGGTACACAGGTACGGCAGAAAGATTGCAATCAATACACACCAGAAAGCGACAGTCATCACTCATTCCTTTTTTGGTTTTATCAAGGCGATCAACGCTTTATCACGAACATGCCGACCCGCATCCAGCCACAGGCTCTGCGTCCAACCGCATGGCCCAAAGCACCCAAGCGTAGCTCATCAAAACGCACACCCCCAACCGCCATGGGTTCCGTGTCGGCAGCGCGTTGATTCTGCCGCTCACTGATCCTTATTGATCCGCTGCGGATGCCTCGGGTCCGCTGCAACCTTACCCGGCAAGCTGCTTTCGCTACGGATCTGCGCATGACTGATCAGCGCAAAGATACAGCTGCCGCCAATGATATTGCCGGCCAGGGTCGGCCCGGCGAATATCAGCCAGAAATCCTTCCACGGCAGTTCACCGGCAAATACCAGGTAAGACACTTCCGCCGAGCCGACCACGATGTGGGTGAAATCCCCCAGCGCCATCAAGTAGGTGATCAGAATGATGATCCAGAGCTTGGCGCTTTCCATCGACGGAATCATCCACACCATGGTGGCGATCATCCAGCCGGAAACGATGCCCTTGGCAAACATCTGGCCGGGGGCGTTTTCCATGACTTTGCGTCCGATCTCAAGGAAGGCCTGGTCGGTCTTGGTATCGAAGATCGGCAGGTGCAGCATCACATAAGCCACCAGCAAGGTGCCGCACAGGTTACCCACCAGCACCACCGTCCACAGCCGCAGCAAGCGCCCGGCATTGGCCAGGGTCGGTTTGCTCATCACCGGCAGCACTGCGGTCAGGGTGTTTTCGGTGAACAACTGCTGACGCGCGAGAATCACCGCCAAAAAGCCCGCGCAGTAACCGAAACTGGCAATGACTTTGAACCCTTCACCGTCCGGCAGGCGCGAGTTGAGCAGGCCCATGCCCATCAGTGACAGGCCCATGGTCAGGCCGGCCGCCAGCGCCGACCACCACAATGCCGCCACCGTGCGCTCCAGTTCCTGGTCGCCCTGGGTGCGGATGATTTCATGCAGCACCGCCGCGCGGGGTGGCTGGTTCTTGTCGACGTCGTGCTGCTCTTCCTTCGACAGGTTGGGGGTCTTGCCGTCGTCGTGCGTGGCCATGATGCTCCAGAGTCCAAGGGGTACCTGTAGCTACGACAGGCTGGAGCGATGGCTGTTCAGTGGCCTGGCAACTAAACCGGAATGCGCCAGGCCTTGGCCATCTCCACCGTGGTCGAGCTGAACGGTTTTGACCAGGGCTTGTTGCGCGCGCCGTAGTGCCGAATGATCTCGTCGAGCACCCGGTTGAACGCCGCGGGGGTGGTCGCCTTGGCCAAATCCGCCGCAGCGCGTTGCAGCAGGTCGACATTGGCGTCGGTCTGGCCTGGCCGGTACAGCGATGGGTAGATGACCTCGCGGGTGAAGTTTTCGGCCTTTACCGCGATGTCGCGCCGTTTCATTTCGGCGACCGCACTGGCCATGACGCTGGACATCGGCGAGGCGCCCGAAGTCTGCTTGGCCGCCACCTGCAACAACTGCTGAAAATTGCGCTGCCCCGCGGCATTCAATCGACGCCCCAGCCACTCGACGTGCTCAGGCCGACTGGCGAGCGCATCCAGGTTACGCAGCGCGGCAGACAGCTCAGGTGTGAAGATCAGGGTGTCGTGGGCCTGGTTCACCTTGGCAATGGCACTGTCCAGGGTTTGCAGCGCTTGTTGTGCGTTCTGTCTGAACATCAACACCGCGGCGGCGGCCGGGTCTTTCTGCAAGGTTGCCTGCGCACTGGCCAGCATCGCATCGTCCATTGCCAGCACCGCGTCATCCAACGAGGCGAACGTGTGATGCTCGCGCACCGTGTCGCGTTGTTCCAAGTGCGCCGCCACGGTTTTGCGCGCCTGTGCCTGCAGATGCTGCTTGTCTTGCGCGCTCATGGTGAAATTCACGGTGCCGTTGAGCGTGCCGCGAAAGTCCCCCTTATCCGTCTTCAGCGGCAGGACCACGGTCTGCTCGGCAAACGCCTTGAGCCGCTCATTTTGATAGGCTTCGGCGGACGCATGGGGCGTTCCGGTCAGCTTGTCGACGAGGCTGCTGAAGAAACCGCCGCTTTTTTTCGGCGTCGCTGCGTCTTCGGCTTCAAACTTGACGATCAGAGACTCGTGCTGGCTCAACGGGCTTTCTGCAAACGAGGGCTCGATCACCCCGGGGGCCGGCGTGTTGAGCAGCAGGCCGCCGTCCTGGAAGGCAGTGGCTTCGGCGGTTTCCTGGAAGGCATGCCCCTGCTCGGCAGGGCGCTTGAAAAGCACCGGCAACGACGCCGAAATGTGTGCGGCGCGGGCGATGTCCATGTCCGGGGTCAGGCTGGCGTTGAACGTCACCAGTTGCGGGCGGCCGTCGAACATCCCTGTGCCGGTGATATTGAGCGGTTTGATCGCCGGGATATGTCGGTTCAACACCTCAAGATCGCGAAACGTCGGAGCCTCGCCGGCGCTGAGCCGGTCGGCGATTTTCATGACTTCACCAGGCCGGGTGGCCCTTGGCGTAGCGGCGATATGGGCAAGGACCGATTGGCGCGACTCATTGCGCAGCAATTGCTCCAAGGGACGCGCCTCGGTTTGCAGGCGCGGCATCATGGTCAGCAACAATTGAGAGATATTGCCCGCCGGGCCTGGCAAGCGCTTGGTGAGTTTGCCCAGGCGAGCACTGGCCTCTTGTAGCCAGGCCGTCAACGGGTCGTCGCTGTTCAACAGGCTCGGCAGGTCGATGCGGTTCGATAGCTTGCCGAAGACCTCGGCGTTCATGCCGCTGGCGAGCAACGAGGCAGAAATCGCGCCGGCGGATGAGCCGGAAATAACCTGGATACCTTGCAGCTTCCCACTGTCCTCCAGCGCCTGCACCATTCCCGGATAGGCAATGCCTTTGGCACCTCCGCCGCTGAGCACCAGATGGCTGGGCGGTGGCGGCGACAACACCACCTCCACCTGGCCGTCAATATTGCGGGAAAGACTCAGTTTGCGCGGTCCCGCGGCCTCAACCAACGTGGTTTTCACGTCTTGGCTGAGGGGGGCTTGCGATGACTGGAGCGAAAGCGGCTGCATCTGCTCAGCCGGATTGGACGACACTTTCATACATAGGCTCTCGATACAGAACGTAGTCCTGAGTCGTGAGAAAGCCTGGGAAAGATCCACGCGGAATGATTTGGTAAAGCAATCAAACCGCTGTGCGGTTACGCAGGAGGGCTGTCTTCCTTGAACTGGTCTTTCACGTATTTGATCTCGGTCCGGCCGTGAGGCGCGGGCAAACCGTCTTCGCCGAGGTTGACGAAGACCATTTTTTCCACGGTGAGGATGCTTTTGCGGGTGATCTTGTTGCGCACTTCACAGGTCAGGGTGATGGAGGTGCGGCCGAAATCGGTGGCGGTGATGCCCAGCTCGATGATGTCGCCCTGGCGCGAGGCGCTGACGAAGTTGATTTCGGAAATGTACTTGGTCACCACGCGCTGGTTGCCCAATTGGACAATCGCGTAGATGGCTGCTTCCTCGTCGATCCAACGCAGCAGGCTGCCACCGAACAGGGTGCCGTTGGGGTTGAGGTCTTCAGGTTTTACCCATTTGCGGGTGTGGAAGTTCATGGTCACTCCAAAGCGTCTTGCCGAATGATGGGCAATATCATGGCAGAGCCTGGGCGCAAGCTCTATGCGCCATTGCCTATCGCCCCCATGCGGGATCTTCATATCGCCGACAGAAAGGCTTGGGAAGTGCCGCGTACACAGCTATAATCGCACCCGCTTCAAAACGGTCATCTTCAGTTGATACCGTTCTCCCGCCACCTGTCCGAGGGGCGCTGCAGCAGGTTAGACCTGTCAGGCTCGGATGGGGCGTTGTCCGGCCTGGTTGTCCTGGCCTGATACTAAACGCACAACGGCGCCCATTCGCACACTACGAATGGAGGCTCTTCATGAGCGCTGTAATTACGCCTGCAGATTTCAACGACTACAAAGTCGCCGACATGTCCCTCGCTGCCTGGGGCCGTCGCGAAACCTTTATCGCCGAATCCGAAATGCCTGCCCTGATGGGCCTGCGTCGCAAGTACGCCGCTGAGCAACCGCTCAAGGGCGCGAAGATTCTCGGCTGCATCCACATGACCATCCAGACTGCCGTGCTGATCGAAACCCTGGTTGCCCTGGGTGCCGAAGTGCGTTGGTCGTCCTGCAACATCTTCTCGACACAAGACCAGGCCGCCGCCGCCATCGCTGCTGCCGGTATCCCGGTATTCGCCTGGAAAGGCGAGACCGAAACAGAGTACGAATGGTGCCTGGAGCAAACCATCCTGAAAGATGGCGCGCCTTGGGATGCCAACATGGTCCTCGACGACGGCGGCGACCTGACCGAGCTGCTGCACAAGAAGTACCCGCAGATCCTCGACCGCGTCCACGGCGTGACCGAAGAAACCACCACCGGCGTACACCGCCTGCTGGACATGCTGGCCAAGGGCGAGCTGAAAATCCCGGCCATCAACGTCAACGACTCGGTGACCAAGAGCAAGAATGACAACAAGTACGGCTGCCGTCACAGCCTGAACGATGCGATCAAGCGCGGCACCGACCACCTGCTGTCGGGCAAGCAAGCCCTGGTGATCGGCTACGGTGACGTGGGCAAGGGTTCGTCCCAGTCCCTGCGCCAGGAAGGCATGATCGTCAAGGTCTCCGAAGTCGACCCGATCTGCGCCATGCAAGCCTGCATGGACGGTTTCGAAGTGGTTTCGCCGTTCATCGATGGCATCAACGATGGCAGCGAAGCGAGCATCGACAAGGCCCTGCTGGGCAAGATCGACCTGATCGTCACCACCACCGGTAACGTGAATGTCTGCGATGCCAACATGCTCAAGGCCCTGAAGAAGCGCGCCGTGGTGTGCAACATCGGTCACTTCGACAATGAAATCGACACCGCTTTCATGCGCAAGAACTGGGCATGGGAAGAAGTGAAGCCACAGGTACACAAGGTTCACCGTACCGGCTCGGGCGATTTCGACCCGCAGAACGACGACTACCTGATCCTGCTGGCCGAAGGCCGCCTGGTAAACCTGGGTAACGCCACTGGCCACCCAAGCCGCATCATGGACGGTTCGTTCGCCAACCAGGTACTGGCGCAGATCTTCCTGTTCGGCCAGAAGTACGCCGACCTGTCGCCGGCCCAGAAAGCCGAGCGTCTGACCGTGGAAGTGCTGCCGAAGAAACTCGACGAAGAAGTGGCCCTGGAAATGGTCCGCGGCTTCGGCGGCGTGGTGACTCAACTGACCAAGACCCAGGCCGACTACATCGGCGTGACCGTCGAAGGTCCGTTCAAGCCGCACGCTTACCGCTACTAAGTAACCAGCTCCACCTGCTCTAACCTGTAGGAGCGAGCTTGCTCGCGAAAAACCCAACGGCACCGCGTACAGCCTGTTTGACGCGTTATCGTTGACGTTCTTCGCGAGCAAGCTCGCTCCTACAGTGCAGGTGGGTTGCACAGTCGGCTTCTGAGTTTCCAAGGGTATTACCATGTCCCAAGACCGTCGCTACAGCTTCGAGTTCTTTCCGACCAAGACCGATGCTGGGCATGAAAAACTGATGGCGACTGCCAAGCAGTTGGCCAGCTACCACCCCGACTTCTTCTCCTGCACCTACGGCGCTGGCGGCTCGACCCGTGACCGCACGATCAACACCGTGTTGCAGCTGGAAAGCGAAGTCAAAATTCCCGCCGCGCCGCACTTGTCGTGCGTGGGCGACAGCAAGGCCGACCTGCGCGCCCTGCTGACCCAATACAAAGGCGCCGGCATCAAGCGCATCGTCGCCCTGCGCGGTGACCTGCCATCCGGCATGGGCATGGCCAGCGGTGAGCTGCGCTACGCCAACGACCTGGTGAGCTTCATCCGCGAAGAAAGCGGCGATCACTTCCACATCGAAGTGGCCGCTTACCCGGAGATGCATCCACAGGCGCGCAACTTCGAAGACGATCTGCAGAATTTCGTGCGCAAGGCCAACGCCGGCGCCGACAGTGCGATCACCCAGTACTTCTTCAACGCCGACAGCTACTTCTACTTCGTCGAGCGTGTACGGGCCATGGGTGTGAACATCCCGATCGTGCCGGGCATCATGCCGATCACCAACTACAGCAAGCTGGCGCGCTTCTCCGACGCCTGCGGTGCTGAGATCCCACGCTGGGTGCGTAAGCAACTGGAAGCCTATGGCGACGACGTCAAAAGCATCCAGGCATTCGGCGAACAGGTAATCAGTGAGATGTGTGAACAATTGTTGCAAGGTGGTGCGCCAGGGCTGCATTTCTATACCCTGAACCAGGCTGAACCTAGCCTTGCCATCTGGAACAACCTCAAGCTGCCACGCTGAAGTTTGCCCGGCTGTGCCAAGGCCCTCGTTTCTACGAGGGCCTTTGTCGTTTTACATGCCCACGGAACCCAGCAGTCCATGAATACAGTCCCCACGACTTCCCGCCCGCAACTGGTGTATCTGGTTTTCGGTGCCCAGACCTACCATCAGGAAGCCGTCTTCAGTATCGCCAGCGCCTTGGCTTTTCTGCAGGACACCCCGGACGCCGTCGTGGACATCCAGGTATTCAGCGACAACCCCGAACCCTATCGCCTGCTGCCGGTACGCGTGCGCCCGCTGGACGACGCCACCCGCAAACGCTGGAGCGAGCCCCATGGCTATCACTTCCGCACCAAACACGTGGCGCTGCGCCAGGTGCTGGAAGAGTCGTCGACAGCCCTGCTGATCGACACCGACACCTTCTTCCACCATTCGCCCACAGCCCTGTTCGAGCGCGTGCAACCCGGCACTCTGCTGTGCAACGCCTTCTACACCAAGTACGGCGACAATCACGAAAGCATCCTCTATAGCGCCTTGCACCAGCGCCTGCTGGACATGGGCGTGGCCGACGATGACATGATGACCCTCAACTCCGGCGTCATCGGCCTGACGCAACAGGACGCGCACATCCTCGATCGCTCCATCGAGTTGATGGACGAACTGTTCCCCCACGCCCAGGGCGCCTACACCCTGGAAGAGTTCTGCCTGTCGATCGCCGCCTACCGCACCGTGAATGTGCGCGAGTGCCCGGACCTGATCCACCATTACTGGAGCCGCAAGCAGCTGTTCCGCGCCAAGGTCAAAGCGTGGATCGCCAAGCATGCGGCCGCCCCCACCAGCGCGCAGGCCCTGGCCGACACGCGTCAGGTTTCCTCGCACCTGCCGCGCCCGCCGCGCTTGCAGCGCCTGATGTACAAACTGATCACCCTGCTCTTGCCCAAGCACCAGCAGCAGTTCATCCGCGAAGTTCTCTACGGTTGCTACGAGCACGAGAACGAGTTCGACCAGGCGTGCGGCCCGGTGTGGTGGGACAAGGCGCGGCAGAATCAGGAAGAGCGCCAGCAACGTCCGCTCGACGCCCACCAACTGGAGCACTGGTTCGCCAACCCGGTGGTCAGGCTGATTCTGGGCGAGCGGCGCAGCGCGATCTACGAACACTTGATAACCTCGCCCGCCAAATAACGATCCTTGCAGATGCGCGCGCCAGAGCTTCTCTTTCATTCAGGAGCATCGTAACCTCAGGCCATGTCCGCCCTTCTGAAGCTGTTGACTGCGACTCTTTTTACTTGCCTGAGCCTGGCCGCTCACGGCGAGAAATTGCGCATCGTCACCGAACCGTGGGCGCCTTACGTGTATGACGACAACGGCACGATGCGCGGGCTGGACTATGAAACCACGGTGATCGTGTTCCAGCGCCTGGGCGTCGATGTGCAGTGGCAATTCCTGCCGTGGAAACGCTGCCTGGCGATGCTCGAACAAGGCCACGCCGACGGCGCGCTGGACATTTTCCACAGCCATGAACGCGATGCCCTGCTGCTGTACCCCAGCGAACCGCTGTCGGAAGTGGAGTTCGTGCTGTTCTACGCCAATGAGCGGCCCCACCCGGTCCAGACCCTCGACGAGTTGCGCGGGCTGACCGTGGGCACCTCGCCGGGTTACCTGTACGGCGCCGAATTCAGTGAGTCCAGCGTGTTCCAACGCGAGCCGGCGCCGAGTCATGAAGCGAACTTCGGCAAATTGCTGCTTGGCCGCATCGATCTGCTGGTGACTGACCGCAGGGTCGGCCAGCATGTGATCGCGGCCTTGGGCCTGGAAGGCCAGGTCAGCCAGGCGCCCGCCGTGATCCGCCGCCAGCAGCAGTTCCTCGCCGTGCGCCGTGGCGCGGGCATGGACCTGCTGGTGCAGCGCTTTGCCGCCGAACTCAAGCGCTTCAAACAAGAGCCGGCCTACGCCGCCTTGAGTGCCAAATATGGTGGTATTCAAAGCGCAGCGGCGCCGATTACACTGCACGAACACACCGTTGAGCAGCAGGAAAGCAGCGCGCGGTGATTGCTCTGTTATACTCGGGCCTTCCCGCCAGGCTTACGCCCGGCCGCTGAGGTCTTGAAAAAGACACCCAACCCAGCTACTGCGCAGCTTTGCGGCCCGCGCGAGCCATTGGAGTGTCCGCCAGACGCAGCAGGACCGGACGGGGTTGCGCTCCCCTAAGCGCCATTCACGCCCGGCAAGATTATCCCTTTGGGCCAAGCCCTAACTAAAACAGGATTACTCATGTCCTTTGCTTCCCTCGGTCTCTCCGAGGCTTTAGTCCGCGCCATCGAGGCAGCGGGCTATACCGAGCCTACTCCGGTGCAACAGCGGGCTATTCCCGCCGTGTTGCAAGGTCGCGACCTGATGGTTGCGGCTCAGACAGGTACTGGTAAAACCGGCGGCTTCGCCCTCCCGATTCTGGAGCGGTTGTTCCCCAATGGTCACCCGGACAAGTCCCAGCGTCATGGCCCGCGCCAACCGCGCGTACTGGTCCTGACCCCTACCCGCGAACTCGCCGCCCAAGTGCACGACAGCTTCAAGCTGTATGCCCGCGACCTGAAGTTCGTCAGCGCCTGCATCTTCGGCGGCGTCGGCATGAACCCACAGGTTCAGGCCATGTCCCGTGGCGTTGACGTCCTCGTCGCCTGCCCGGGTCGCCTGCTCGACCTGTGCGGCCAAGGCAGCGTCGATTTGTCCCACGTGGAAATCCTCGTGCTCGACGAAGCCGACCGCATGCTCGACATGGGCTTTGTCCATGACGTGAAAAAGGTCCTCGCCCGCCTGCCGGCCAAACGTCAGAACCTGCTGTTCTCGGCAACGTTCTCCAACGACATCACCGCCCTGGCCGGCAAGTTGCTGCACAACCCGGAGCGCATCGAGGTCACGCCGCCGAACACCACGGTCGAGCGTATCGAACAACGCGTGTTCCGCCTGGCCGCCAGCCACAAGCGTTCGTTGCTGGCGCACCTGATCACCCACGGCGCGTGGGAACAGGTGCTGGTGTTCACCCGCACCAAGCACGGCGCCAACCGCCTGGCCGAGTACCTGGACAAGCACGGCCTCACCGCCGTCGCCATCCACGGCAACAAGAGCCAGAACGCGCGCACCAAAGCGCTGGCCGACTTCAAGGCCGGTGAAGTACGCATCCTGGTGGCCACCGATATCGCCGCACGCGGCCTGGATATCGACCAACTGCCGCACGTGGTCAACTTCGAGCTGCCTAACGTCGACGAAGACTACGTACACCGTATCGGCCGTACCGGCCGTGCCGGTCGTTCGGGCGAAGCCATCTCCCTGGTTGCGCCGGACGAAGAAAAACTGCTGAAAAGCATCGAGCGCATGACCAAGCAGAAAATCGCCGACGGCGACCTGATGGGCTTCGATGCCAGCACCGTTGAGGCCGAGAAGCCTGAGGTGCGCGAACGTCCGGACGTGCGTAACCCACGCAACCCACGCGGTCCGAAGGGCGATGGCCCGAACGGCGGCGGTGGTGGTGGCGGTCGTCGCGACAAGGGCAAGGACAAGGGCGGCAAGGAAAAAGCGTCGACCAACGGCCGCGGCGAACGCCCGGCCCGCGAGCAGAAGCCCCGCGAAGGCACCCCGGCCCGCGAACAGCGTCAGCCGAGCCAGCCAAGCCAGCCGCCACGCGCCAGCGCCGACCGCGCGCCGGACGAGTTCCTCGACGACGATGTGGATAACTTCGGTAACCGCGTCGACTACGTGCCCCAGGCCAAACCGGCCCAGGGCCGTGGCCGTCGTCCAGGCGCTCCGGCTCCGGGCGCTGGCACTGGCGCACCGCGTGGCGGCCAGCCACAGGGCGCGCGTCAGAACGGCCCGCGCAACAGCAGCGGCGGCACCACCGGTACGCCACCGGCCAAGCGCAGCGGCCCGCGTAACGGCGCACCGCGTGATGGCCAGGCGCGTCGCGAAGACTCGCGCAGCAACAACCGCCGCCCGGCCCGTGACGACCAGCCACGCTTGTCCGAGCCAGCGGTGCAGAACCCGCGCGGCGGCCCCGCGCCGAAGATCATCCACAAGGAGTCGAAAGCCGACCGCTTCCCGACACCGGAGCAACTGGATCAGTTGCCAGGCCGTCCTCGTGGTGAAAAACCAGCGCTGCTGACCCGCAACCGCGAAGCATAAAAAAAAACCCGTATCGCGAGATACGGGTTTTTTTGCCTGTAGGAGCGAGCTTGCTCGCGAAGGTCGTCAACGATAACGCTGGCAGCCTGAAAAAACGCGGTGTCTCTACGTTTTTCGCGAGCAACCTCGCTCCAACAAGTGAAGCGTTACTTCGCTTTCACACCTTCAAACGTCACGTACAGCTCAACATTGTTGGACGCTGGGCCCAGGTCCATCTGCTTGCCGAAGTCTTGGCGATTGAAGCTGGTGGTGCCTTCAAAACCGGCACGGTAGCCGCCCCATGGATCCTTGCCTTCACCCAGGAAGGTGGCCTTGACGACGATCGGCTTGGTCACGCCGTGCAGGGTCAGGTCGCCGGTCACGTCGGCAGTGACTTGGCCCGCAGCATTCTTACCGGTGGTTTTAACACTGGTGGAGACGAACTTGGCATCGGCAAACTTGCCAACGTCCAGGAAGTCTTTGCTGGAGATGTGCTTGTCACGTTCAGCGTGGTTGGTGAACACGCTGGCGGTGCGGACGTTGAACTCAATCTTGCTGTCTTCAGGCTTGGCGGCATCGAAGCTGAACTTGCCGTCCAGGTCCTTGAACGTACCGGTGATGAAGCTGTAGCCCAAGTGGCTGATCTTGAAGTCGACGAAGGCGTGCTGGCCTTCTTTGTCGACAACATAGTCAGCGGCCATCACCTGGCCTGCGGACAGCAGAGCAGAACCGATTGCCAGAGCAGCGAGTGTCTTTTTCAACATGCTTTCTATTCCTTGTGAGTCGAGGTTGAACATCAGGCTTTGCGCCCCAGCATTCGCGTGAGGGTCGCATCACGATCGATAAAGTGGTGTTTCAACGCGGCCACGCCGTGCAGGCCGGCGAAAACCACCAGCACCCAGGCGAGGTACAGATGCACCACGCCTGCGGTGTCTGCCTGGTCCGGCAAGCCGGAAACCAAGGCAGGAATCTCAAACAGGCCAAACACCGGGATACCCACACCGTCCGCGGTGGAAATCAGGTAACCGGCGATCATCACGGCAAACAAGCCGACATAAAGGAACCCATGGCCAAATGCAGCACCGATCCGCGTCAGCCGGCTGTAGCTGGCCAGCGCCGGTGGCGGCGGGCTGATCAGGCGCCAGACGATACGCACCAGCATGATGGCGAACAGCGTGATGCCTATGCTTTTGTGCAGATCCGGCGCGTCTTTGCGCCATGCGCTGTAGTAGTCGAGACCGACCATCCACAAGCCCAGGGCGAATAGACCAAACACCACCAGGGCCACGCCCCAGTGCAATACCATGCTGACCCAGCCGTAGCGGGCTGGTGAGTTACGTAGCTGCATGTACTTAATCCCGTAAGAACTGTGCTCAAGACTAACGATTTACCTATCGAATTAAAGCGCAATTTTTTGCTTTGAAATATCGAGAAATATGATCATAAGCCTAGGCACAATACGTTAACGAGGGATTAAGACTATTCCTAAGAAACGTGACAGACCGTCCTGTGTTTACTGCGAATTGCCCCACAATGGCTTGTGACACGGGCCTCCATTGCATAGGCTTGCGCGATTGTTTCACCTGCGCCGGGCGCAGGACCGCTTCGAGGAGATAGACGATGGGCTTGAACAACCAGTGGATGCAACGCGACCTTGCGGTGCTGTGGCATCCCTGCACCCAGATGAAAGACCACCAGCAACTGCCGCTGATCCCGATCAAGCGCGGTGAAGGCGTGTGGCTGGAAGACTTCGAAGGCAAGCGCTACCTCGATGCCGTCAGCTCCTGGTGGGTCAACGTGTTCGGCCACGCCAACCCGCGCATCAACCAACGCATCAAAGACCAGGTCGACCAGCTGGAACACGTGATCCTCGCCGGTTTCAGCCACCAGCCGGTGATCGAACTGTCCGAGCGCCTGGTGGCGATGACGCCCGCAGGCCTGACCCGGTGCTTCTACGCCGATAACGGTTCGTCGTGCATCGAAGTCGCGTTGAAGATGAGCTTTCACTATTGGCTCAACCGCGGCCTGCCGAACAAAAAACGCTTCGTCACCCTGACCAACAGCTACCACGGCGAAACCATCGCCGCGATGTCGGTGGGCGACGTGCCGCTGTTCACCGAAACCTACAAAGCGCTGCTGCTCGACACCATCAAGGTGCCAAGCCCAGACTGCTACCTGCGCCCCGAGGGCATGAGCTGGGAAGAACACTCGCGCAACATGTTCCTGGCCATGGAACAGACCCTGGCGGACAACCACGACACAGTCGCCGCCGTAATCGTCGAACCGCTGATCCAGGGCGCCGGCGGCATGCGTATGTACCACCCGGTATACCTCAAGCTGCTGCGCGAAGCCTGCGACCGCTACGGCGTACACCTGATCCACGACGAAATCGCCGTGGGCTTCGGCCGCACCGGCAGCATGTTCGCCTGTGAACAGGCCGGCATCCGCCCGGACTTCCTGTGCCTGTCCAAGGCCCTCACCGGCGGCTACCTGCCGCTGGCGGCGGTGGTCACCACCGAAGATGTCTACAGCGCCTTCTACGACGACTACCCGACCCTGCGTGCCTTCCTGCATTCCCACAGCTACACCGGCAACCCGCTGGCGTGCGCGGCGGCCCTGGCGACCCTGGATATTTTCGAAGAAGACAACGTCATCGAAAACAACAAGGCCCTGGCCCAGCGCATGGCCACGGCCACCGCGCACCTGGCGGACCACCCCCATGTGTCGGAAGTGCGCCAGACCGGCATGGTGCTGGCCATCGAGATGGTCCAGGACAAAGCCACCAAGACCGCCTACCCCTGGCAGGAGCGCCGTGGCCTGAAGGTGTTCGAGCACGCCCTGACGCGCGGCGCGCTGCTGCGGCCGTTGGGCAGCGTGGTGTACTTCCTGCCGCCGTATGTGATTACGCCGGAGCAGATCGACTTTTTGGCGGAAGTGGCCAGCGAAGGGATCGATATCGCCACCAACAGCAAGGTGAGCGTTGCCGTGCCCAAAGACTTCCACCCAGGCTTTCGCGATCCAGGTTGATTTGCCCTTCAAGCTTTGTATTTTTTCCAGAGAACAGACATGAGACTGTCCCGCTTTTTCACCGACACCCCGCTGAGCCTCGGCGATCACGAACTGCCTGAAGCCCAGGCGCACTACATCAGCCGCGTGCTGCGCATGGGCGAAGGCGATGCCGTGCAACTGTTCGACGGTTCCGGCCAGGAGTTTCGCGGCACGTTGCTGGAGGTCGGTAAAAAACACGTCAGCGTGCAACTGACCGAGCAATTCGCCGGGCAGGCCGAATCGCCGCTGCACATTCACCTCGGCCAGGGCCTGTCCCGCGGCGAGCGGATGGATTGGGCGATTCAGAAAGCCACCGAACTGGGCGTCAACGCCATCACGCCGATTTTCAGCGAACGCTGCGAAGTGCGCCTCAAGGACGAACGCGCCGACAAACGCCTGCTGCACTGGCGCCAGGTGGCGATCAGCGCCTGCGAGCAATGCGGGCGCTCGACGGTGCCGGTGATTCATCCACCGCTGCTACTGGCCGATTGGCTGAAGCAGACCGAGGCGGACCTGAAGCTGGTGCTGCACCCGGTGGCAGAGCCGATGGTCAGCCATGCCAAGCCATCGAGCCTGGCGTTCCTGATCGGGCCCGAAGGCGGCTTGACCGACCCTGAAGTCGACACCGCCCAAGACGCCGGCTTCCACGCCGCCCGCCTCGGCCCGCGCGTGTTGCGCACCGAAACCGCGCCGGTCGTCGCGCTGGCCGTCGCCCAACAACTGTGGGGCGACTTCTGACCGGCCCGAGGAGCGGGTTTATTCCACCGGGTCGCTGACCGGGGTGGCGAAGATCGCCTTCAACTCGGCGGTCATCGGAAACTCCAGGTTCAGGCCCTTCGGTGGGATCGGCTGTTCAAACCAGCGCCGGTAAATCCCGTTGATCTCACCGGTACGGTACAGATCGCCCAAGGTGTCGTTGACCACCGCGAGAAACTGCGGATCGTCCTTGCGCACCATGCAGCTGTAGATCTCCCGCGACTGCTCCTCGCCCACCACCACCCAGCGATGTGGGTCCCTGGCCTTGGCGCGCTCGCCGTAGAGCAACGCATCGTCCATATAGAACGCGGCTGCGCGGCCGGTCTCGAGCATCTTGAAGGCTTCGCCGTGGTCCTTGGCGCTGATCACCGACAGGTTGCCGTTGTGCTCGGCGTTGTAACTTTTGAGAAAGCGTTCGTTGGTGGTGCCGGCGGTCGTCACCACGTTCTTGCCCTTGAGGTCGGCGAAGCCTTGGATGCCGCTGTCTTTCGCCGTCAGCAGTTGCCCCTTCACGTAGATGAAGCCGTAGGAAAACGCCACCTGCTTCTGCCGCTCCGCGGTCACCCCGGTAGAACCGCACTCCAGGTCGACGGTGCCGTTCTGCACCAGCGGGATACGGGTCTGGGAAGTCACCAGGTTGTACTTCACGCTAAGGTTGGCCACCCCGGTTTTCTGCTGGATGCGCTCGACAATCTTGTTGGCCAGGTCCACCGAATAGCCCATGGGCTTGCCGCTCTGGTCGCCCACGTAGGAAAACGGCACCGACGCATCGCGATAACCCAAGGTGATGGACTGGGTGCTGGCGATCTTACTCAACGTGCCCTCTGTCGGCGGTTCATTCGCCTGAACCGGCGCGCCGAACAAAAGCCCCAGGGTGCAACCGGTCAACAGGATTTTTCTCATTGTTATTCTCCGTTGGTGTGTGACGATTCAAGCGGCGCGGGGTGCCAGGCCCTGCATATCAATTGATGGCATGTGCTGGCCGATCAGTTCGGCCAGCAGTTGGCCGCTGCCGCAGGCCAGGGTAAAACCGAGCGCGCCGTGGCCCAGGTTCAGCCACAGGTTGCGATAGGCACTGGCGCCAATCAGCGGCACCCCGGTCGGCGTGGCGGGACGCATGCCGGCCCATTCGACCGCCTGGGCGTAGTCGCCGGCCAAGGGGAATGTCTCGACCGCCTGGCGCCTGATCAACGCGAGCCGCTTGGGCTCGAGGCCGGCGTCGAAACCGACGATATCGACCATCGCCGCCACCCGCAATTGCTCGCCGATCCGGGCGTACACGATCTTGCGGTCGTAGTCGGTGATGCTCACATTCGGCGCCCGATGCTGCGCGCCAATCGGCACGCTCAGACTGTAGCCCTTGAGCGGATACAGCGGCAGCGCCAGCCCCGGCAACCCCAACTCAGCGCTGCGATGCCCGGCGGCGAGGACCAGTTGCTCGACCGGCATTACCTCCTCACCCAACTCAATGGCCTGCACCGCACCGGCGCTGTGACGGATCCCGGTGACCTTGCGCCCCAGCAAGAAGCGGCAATGCCCCGACGCTTGCAGGCGCGCCGCCAGGCGTTGGCAGAAGGCGTGACAATCGGCCACTTCCTCGTTCGGCGTGTAGATCCCACCGACAAAACCACCGCTCGCCAGCGCCGGCTCCAGGCGGGTGCAATCGGCCGCCGACAGCACCTGCTGTTGCAGGATATCCGTGACCTTGCGGCGCGCATGCTCGAAGGTGTCGGCGTTGCGAAACGTCACCAGCTTGCCGTTGCGCCGCCAGTCGAAGCCGTCCAGGCGATCATCCTCGCGCCACTGCTGCAAGGTGGCCTGGCTCAGGCTCGCCAGGCGCAGCAGGTGGGCGGCATTGCGCCGGTTCACCGAGCCACGGCAGGCGCCGAGGAACGCCGCCATCCAGCGCCATTGCTGCGGGTCGAGGCGCGGGCGCAGCTTCAATGGCGAATCACCGCGCAGCAGCCAGCCAAGCGCTTGCAGCGGCACGCCGGCATCGGCCAGCGGCGCAACGTAGCGATACGACAACTGCCCACCGTTGGCGAAACTGGTTTCGCGGCCCAGGGTGTCGCGCGCGTCGATCAGCGTCACGTCATGCCCGGCGCGCACCAGCGCGTAGGCGCTTGCCAGGCCGATGACCCCACCCCCGATGATACAAACCTGCCTGGCCATCCCCGCTCCTCGCCGTTGAATAAGACGGCTCAAGCGTAGGGGCAGGTGACAGGCCCGCGACAATGAATAAAGATGGGTCACCTATAAGCAAAGGTTATGGACTCGCCATGCGCTTGCGTCATATCGAAATCTTCCAGGCCATCCGCCAAACCGGCTCCATCAGCGCCGCCGCGCAATTGCTGCACGTCTCGCAGCCGGCGGTGAGCAAAGTGTTGCAGCACGCCGAGTTGCAACTGGGCTTCCCGCTGTTTCTGCGCGTGCGCGGCAAATTGCAGCCCACGCCGGAAGCCCTGGCGTTGGAACGCGAAGTCGAGAAAGTCAGCGAAAGCCTGCAAGGCGTAAGGCGCCTGGCCAAGAGTCTGCGCCGGTCGCCGGCGCAGAGTGTGCGGATCGGTGCGATCCCGGCGCTGGCGCTGTCGTTGCTGCCACCGGCGATTCTGCAATGGAAACGCGCTTACCCGGACATCGCCTGCGAACTGTCCAGCGACCATAGCCGCGAGTTGGTGCAGAAGCTGTTGATGCGCGAAATCGACCTGGCGCTGACCCTCAACTTCGCCGGCCACCCGGGGCTCACCACCCAAGTGCTGGCCAACGGAGCCTTGGTCGCGCTGGCGTCCAAGGGTTATTGGAGCGACGCGCAAACCCACCAGCCGCTGCCCTTGGCGGAGCTGGCGGGAGCGCCGTTGATTGGCCTGTCCAGCGCCGACCCGTTGGCGGCAAAGCTCGACAGTTACCTGGAGAAAGTCGACCCGCCACCACGGGTGAGCCTCTCGGTGCAGACCTACTCCCTGGCTCGCGCGATGGTGGAATCCGGCGCCGGCCTGACCGTCATCGACCCCTTCACCGCCCTCGGCGCGTCGACGACGACCACCTGCATCCGCACGCTCACACCGCCGCTGCCGATCACCCTGTACGCCCTGACCCGCGCCGACGAACCGCCGCCGCACATGTTGGCCAACCTGCTGCAGATCTTCGGTGAACGTGCCCGGGAGCTGCTCGAACGCCTGTAGTCAGCGCCCTCAACCCCACTGAAGAACCAATGTGGGAGGGGGCTTGCCCCCGATGGCGGTGGTTCAGCCAGCATATTTGCCAACTGACACACCGCCATCGGGGGCAAGCCCCCTCCCACATTTTTTAGACCGCGTCGTGCGTTAGAGCACGTAATGCATGATCGCCACGAAATGCAGCAAACTGCCTCCGATCACAAACAGATGCCAGATCCCATGGGAATGCCGCAGGCGATCCTCCAGGGCAAAAAAGATGATGCCGACGGTGTACAACACCCCGCCCGCCGCCAGCCAGATAAACCCCGCCGTGCCCAGCGCGGCAATCAGCGGCTTGACCGCCACCAGCACGATCCAGCCCATCACCGCATAGATCACGATCGACAGAACCCGTGCTTCGGAACGCGGTTTGATCTCCTGCAGAATGCCGATCACCGCCAGCCCCCACACGATCCCGAACAACGTCCAGCCCCACGGCCCTCTTAAACTGACCAGGCAAAACGGCGTGTAACTGCCGGCGATCAACAGGTAGATCGAAAAGTGATCGACCTTCTGCATGATCGCTTTTCGCCGCCCCTGCACGCTGTGATACACCGTCGACGCGCTGTACAGCACCATCAACGTAAACCCATAAATCGCCACGCTGACAATCTTCCAGGGGCTGCCGTCCAGGCTCGCCACCACCAACATCCACACCGCGCCCACACACGCCGCGACTGCACCGAGCAAATGGCTCCAGGCGTTGAATCGTTCCCCGTGGTACATCTGTCACTGACCTCCCGTAACCGTTGACCGCTGGCTGGCAAGCGTCCCGCCTTGCGCATCAGAGTGCAAGGGCCTTATGACGTTCCGGCGACGCCGCACGGTTTTGCGCGCACAATCGGCAGCATTCGAACAAGAGCCACGGCCATGTTGATCGACGAAGAGTTCACCCTCAAAAAGCTGGAAATCTTCCTGGCCTTCATGCGTACCGGCAACCTGGCCCGCGCCGCTGCCGAGCTGCAAACCAGCAACGTCAGCGTACACCGCGCCATCCACTCCCTGGAAAACGCCCTGCGCTGCCCGCTGTTCAAGCATGAAGGCCGCAACCTCACCCCGCTGGAAAGCGCCTACGTGCTCGAAGAGCGCGCACAAAAGCTGGTGCAGGACGCAGTCGACAGCATCCGCCTGACCCGCGAAGCCGCCGGCTTCTCCGCCGAACGCTTCAAGCTCGGCTCGCTGTATTCGCTGACGGTGAAAACCGTGCCGCAGCTGATCATGGGCCTGAAACTGCGCCGCAGCGAACTCAACATCGACCTGATCCTCGGCTCCAACTTCGACCTGCTGTATAAGCTCAAGAACATGGAAGTCGACGCGATCCTGATCTCCCTCGACGAACGCGCCAACGACCCCGATTGCGAACAGATCGCGTTGTTCTCCGACGACATCTTCCTCGCCACGCCCGCCGACTCGCCCTTCGACCGCGACCAGCAGATCGACCTGGCCGACGTGCGCGACGCCACGTTCATCACCCTCACCCAAGGCTTCGCCACCCACCAGGACGGCAACCGTGTGTTCAAGCAAGCGGGGTTCGAGCCGAAGGTGGCGATGCAGGTCAATGACATCTTCACCCTGCTGAGCATGGTCAGTTCGGGGGTCGGTTATGCGCTGCTGCCGGGAAGGATTGCGGCGGTGTATGAGAACCGCGTGAAGCTGATACCGCTGCAACCCCGGTATCGGTTGCAGCAGCATATCGGGGTGGTGTTCTTGAAGGCCAAGGAGCGTGATCCGAATTTGCTGGCGTTGTTGGCCGAATGTCGGATGTATGCCAATCGGCAGGTGACAGCCTGACAGACCGTCATCGGGGGCAAGCCCCCTCCCACATTGAAACGCACTCCAAATGTGGGAGGGGGCTTGCCCCCGATAGCGCCAGCCCAATCACCGCAACACCCCAAAGTCAGCCCACCAACCCTCGCACAATGAAGTACAGCAACGAAGGCCCGAGCAAACAGCCAAGCCCGGTGTGGAACGTCGCGGTCAGCGCGCCATACGGCACCAGGCGCCGATCTGTCGCCGCCAGCCCCGCCGTCACGCCACTCACCGTACCGGCCAGCCCACCGAACACCATCGCCGAACGCGGGTTATCCAGGCCCATCCAACGCGCCGCGACCGGCGTGCCGACCATCACCAGAATCGCCTTGATCAAGCCAGTGGCAATCGACAGCGCCATCACATCCGAGGTCGCGCCGATCGCCGCACCGGTCACCGGGCCGACGATGTAGGTCACGGCGCCGGCGCCGATGGTGGTCATGCTGATCGCATCGCGATAACCGAACACCCAGGCCATGCTTGCACCGACGATAAACGGCAGGATCGTGCCCAGCAGCAGCGCAATCACACCGATCATCCCGGCCTTGCGCGCTTCGGTGGCTTGCACTTCAAACGCCGTGGCGACGATGGCGAAGTCGCGCAGCATTGCGCCGCCCATCAGGCCGATGCCGGAGAACAGCGATATATCCGCCAGGCCTTTTTGCCCGCCGGTCATGGTGCCGCCGACCCAGGCCAGCACCAGGCCGATCACGATGGCAATCGCCGAGCCGTGAACGCGCCCGAACGTCAGACGCTTGGACAGCACCACGGAAATCCACATCACCACGCCCACGAACGCAAAGGCAGTGACCAGGCCGTTATGCTCCAAACCCTTTTCAATGAGAGCCCACATATCAGCGGCCTCCTACGACAGGTGTCGGTGTGATCAGCGGTTCTTCATCGGGCAGCGGTTCGCCCTTGTGCGTGCGGCTGATCAACGCGATGGTGCAACCACACACCACCACCGAACCAATCGCCGCGAGTACCGCGACCGGGCCGCCGTGCAGAGCGGTGACCACGTTTTGCTGTGCGGCCATCGCCACCACCACGGGGATGTACATCGCGCCCCAGAAGCCGACGCCCATTTCGCAATCCTTGGTCATGCCGCCGCGTTTGTGCATCCACAGCCGTGCGCAGATCAGCAGGATCATCGCGATGCCCACCCCGCCCACGTTGGATTTGACGCCGAGCAACACGCCAAGCATGTCGCCCATGATCACGCCCGCGAGCGTGCAGATCGCCAGCAATGCCACACCGTAAATAATCATTGTTGTTGTCCTCAAAGTGCTCGATCGATTTTTTGTTGTTGTGCTTCGAAAGCCTTGGGTGGTGCTTTATCGGTGGCGGCGCTCCTCCTCTTCCAGCAGGGCCTGCAAGGTGTCCAGGCGCGCACCTTCGCAGGCGATCACCGTGCCGTGTTCGAACACGCGGCGTGACAAGCCGGTGAGAACGGCGCCGGGGGGCAGTTCGATCTGCAGGCGCACGCCGCGCTCATAGGCGCTTTGCACGGTGCCGCGCCAGTCGACGACGCGGCACATGTTGAAGGCCAGGTCGTCGCGCAATTGCGCAGGGTCGCGGATCGGCCGCGCCCGGGTGCTGCTCAAGTAGCTGATGCGCGGAGCCTTGAGCGTGACGAACGCTTCAGCCAGCACCTGGGCCGGGCGCTCCAGCAGCGCGCAATGGGACGGCACGCTGACGGCCAGGCGCTTGGCGATGCCGTTGCCTTTGACGCGCTGGGCGACACGCTGCATCGCTTCATCGCTGCCGGCGATCACCGTCTGGTTGTCGGCGTTGATATTGGCCAGGTACACCGGGGTTTCTGGACTATGGATGTCGGCCAGCAGGGTTTCGACAGTGGATAAATCCGGGCCGATCAGGGCGGTCATGCCGTAGCCCTGTGGATAAGCCTGCTGCATCAGTTCGCCACGCAGGCTGACCAGCCGGACGGCGTCGGCAAAGTCCAGGGCACCGGCAATCACCGCCGCTGGGTAAGCGCCGATGGACAAACCCGCCACATAGTCCGGCGTGCGCGCCAACAGGCGCGCATGGGCCACACCCGCAATCAACAGGCACAACTGCACAGCGCGGGTACTGGCCAAGGCTCGCGCAGAGTCGAGTTGGCGAACGTCTTCAGCCAAGGCCTCGCTGGCTTCGTCCAGCACCGACGCGGGCAAATGCCGAAGCATGCCAGGGCGTTGCGCACCCTGCCCCGGAAACACCAGCAGGCTGCTCATACCAGCGCCTGCCAGGGATCGATGACCAGGTGCGCGCCGCTGGCGGTTTTGAGTAATACGCGACGTGACGAGCCGGCCCATTCGCGCAAGGCGACGGCGCCAAACGGGGTTTGCAGTTGCAGGTCCACGGCGCAGACCGCCGTGTCCAGGATCGCCAGCAAGTCCTCGGCGTCGCGTCGCTCCAGCGGCTCGGGGGTGTGCAGGATCAAATCCAGATCGCTGGCGTCATGCAGCGCTTCGATGCCCGTGGCCAATTCAAAACCCGCACTGCCGCTGACGCCCCAATCCTTCTGCGCCAGCAGCGGCCGCAGTTGAGCCAGCGCCCGCAATGCCGGCAAATCCCGTGGCGATGTCACCTCGCGCAGGGCTTGCGGCGTCACGCGCCGCCGCACCAGCGCCAGCGGCATCTGGGCGGCGAAACGCTGCTCGCGCAAACGCCCGCGCACGCCGACCGCCACCTGGCCCGGTTGCGCAATGGCGCGGCGGACCACCACCGGCTGCCCGGCACCGAGCGCCTCCAGCACCCAGGCCGGCGCATCGGCAGGCACATGCGCCGGGGTCATGCCCCAGAGCAGGTCGTGGGCGTTCACCATTGCGCCCGCAGCAGTTGGCGCACATGGCTGGAGGCGGCGCGATGGGGCGCACCCAGGCGACCGCTCAAATCACGGCCATCGACATCCTTGATCGCACTGACCAGGCAATCGCTGACCCGCGCCACATCGTCCTTCGTCGGCTGTTCAATCTGGCTGACCGACAAGGTCTCCCAGAGCAAACCGAGGCTGGCATAACTGTCGATGTCATAGGCCATCGGCGGCACACTGGCGGCCAGGGCTTCGAGCTCTTCGACGCTGCGCAGGGTCACCCGCGCCGCCGAGGCCTTGCCCATGGCGTGAACCATCACGCCGGGGTCGCGCAGGGCGATCAGGCGGTTGGCCTGGTAACCGTGGGCGAGGAACGCGCCGGACATGGCCTTGCCCACCAACAACCCGATCACCGGGTGCCCGGCCAGACGGGCCCGAGCGTAGCTGTCGACCGCGGCGGCCAGGGCTTGATGGATGCCGAGGGCTTCTTCGCGACGGCCATAGGCCTGGCTCGGCACATCGACGATGGCGATCAACGGGCGCTGGTCGCCGGTCGCAATGGCTTCATCCACGGCTTTGGCCAACCCCCAGCCTTCGAGCAGGCCGACTTCGCCATTGCGTGCGCGGGGGAAGCGGTTTTGCGCGTCAGGGACCACGGCGATAAAGCGCACCTTGTGTTCACCCAATACGCCATCGGCGACTTTCAGCGAGTCCGGCAACCCTTCCACGGGTTGGGCGCCGGCACTCAACGCGTTGAACCACTGCAAGCCTCTCATGAGCGTTCTCCCTGATACAGATCGCGAACCGTCGCCGGGTCGATTTGCGGTTCGGCGTCCAGTTCAGCCAGGCGCGCCAGATAGAAGTCGGCGCGGCGACTGCGTTGTTGAGCGGGCAAGCCGAGCTGCAATAGCGCGCTGACGGTCTGCTGAATCTGCGCGACATCGTCCGCCACGTAACGGTCGGCCAAGCCGCTGTTGAAGCGTTGTTCGCCACCGGTCAGGCTCCAGATAAAGGGCCGGTCGCGGGAATCGTATTCATCCAGGCCGGCTTCCTGCTCGATCACCTGCGGACCGTTCAAGCCCAGGCGCGCTTCGCGGGTCACCAGCAGATAGCTGCACAGCCCGGCGGCGATGGACATCCCGCCAAAGCAACCGACGCTGCCCGCCACCACGCCGATCACCGGCTGATACTGGCGCAGATCGACAATCGCGGCGTGGATATCGGCAATCGCCGCCAGGCCCAGGTTGGCTTCCTGCAGGCGCACGCCACCGGTTTCCAGCAGCAGCACGGCGCGGGTCGGGATGCCGTTGCGGTTGTCTTCGGCCGCCAGTTCAAGGGCGCCGGCGATTTTTGCGCCGCCGACCTCACCGAGGCTGCCGCCCTGGAAGTTGCCTTCGATCGCGGCGATCACCACCGGCTTGCCGGCGATATTGCCTTTGGCGATCACCACACCGTCGTCGGCCTGGGGCACCACGCCCTGACGGCTGAGCCAGGGCGACATGACCCGCTCGAACGGGTCGATCAGTTCACGGTAAGAACCTGCGTCCAACAAGGCCCTGGCCCGTTGCCGTGCGCCCAGTTCGACGAAGCTGTGTTTGCTGAGCAAGTCAGTCATGGCCGATCTCCTCGAAGCCCTGTTCCAGGCGCAGGCGCACCACGCCGGGCGTGGCACCGAAGTCGTGGATATCAATGTTCAACGCGGGCGGCGTGTGCTCCTGGAAGATCCGCTCGAACAGGTGCTGCCAGCGCTGTTCGGCGCCATTCACCGAGGTCTGTACCTGAATGCTCAGGATGCCGGGCGTGCCCGGTTCCAGCAGCACTTCGAGGTCGCCCGAACCGACACACCCCACCAGCGCGCGACCTTTGGGCGGCTGCCCGGCGGGAAATTCAAAGGATAAGGTTTCCATCAAAACGCTCCATCGAGGCGGTCGATAAACAGGCAGGCGGCCAACAGGTCGGCGGCGCCGCCGGGGGAGGCATTCAGGGCTAACAGCTGTTGGTCGAGTTCGTGCAAATGGCGGCGACCGGCCAGGGTCGCGCTGCCGCCTGCGTCGAGCACCGCTTGGGCGCCGTGTTGCATGGCGTGCAGGCCCGCAGTGCCGGCGCGGTAGAGCACGCAGGTGTCGGCCAGGGCGGTCATGATCGCGAGCAACGCATCCAGGCGCGCGTTCTGTTCACCGGCCTGTTGCTGGCGGCTTTTGTGCAGTTGCGGCAGGCCGCGTTGCAGCACCGAGGGGAAACCCAGTTGGGCTTCCTCACGGGCACCGCGTGCGCCGTAGCGTTGCGCCACCTGCGCGCCGTGGCTCATGGGTTGCGGGGCATGGCGATCATCGAGTAGGGCCAGTTTTGCCGCTGTCAGGGTTACGGCATTCGGGTGAAGGGATTGGGGTTCCAGTGCCGCTGCCGCAGTGAGTAAGCCGAGGGCCCAGATCGCACCGCGATGGGTGTTCACGCCGAGGGTGGTGACGAGCATCGCCTGTTCACCCTCACGACCGATGCGGCCGAGGGCTTCGCGCAGGGGCAAGCCGACTTCACCGATGTCGCGGGCGGCTTCGGCCATTGCCAGGAACATCGGCCACAGCGACAGCGCCGAGTCATGCATCAGGCCCAGGTGCAAATCGCGGTGGGCGCCGTTGCCACGACGGTCCACCAGGGCCGGTTTGGGCGACAGGTCGGCTTCGTCGATCAGGGCGTCGACGGCCAGGTCCGCCAGGCGTTCGGCAACGCTGAGTGGGTGCAGTTTGAGGGCGCGCATTTACCAGCTCCTGAACTTGGCGGGAGGGTTGTACAAACCGCCGGACCACTCCACCAAGTCGGCCACGCTCTTGGCGGCCAACAACTCACGGGTGGCGTCGGTGCGGCGGATGCCGAGGTCTTCGGGCCAGGCGATCAGGCCCTCACGGCGCATGCGCGCGGTGTCCTTGGGGTTATGGCGCATGCCGATGGCGGTCACCCCGGCGACGGCGGCGATCATCGCCTGGCGCTCTTCCAGGGAGCGCGCCTTGTACAGGTAGGCGATGCCTTCTTCGGTGAGCAAGTGGGTGACGTCGTCACCGTAGATCATGATCGGTGCCAGGGGCATGCCGCTTTTGCGCGCCACCTCCACCGCGTCGAGGGTGTTGACGAAGGTCGGTTTGCCGCCTTCCTGGAACGTCTCGACCATTTGCACCACGAGCTTTTTGCCGCGCTCCAAGAGTGCTTCGGGAGCATCCTCGTGACGCATGTCGAGCCAGGCCGGGGTGCCATGGCGGCGGCCACGCGGGTCGTGGCCCATGTTCGGTGCGCCGCCGAAACCGGCGAGGCGCCCGCGAGTGACCGTGGAGGAATGCCCGTCGCCGTCGACTTGCAGGGTGGCGCCGATAAACAGGTCCACCGCGTATTGGCCGGCCAGTTGGCAGAACATGCGGTTGGAGCGCATGGAACCGTCGCGGCCGGTGAAAAACACATCCGGGCGGGCGGCGATGTAGTGTTCCATGCCCAGTTCAGTGCCGAAGCAATGCACGCTTTCGACCCAGCCGCTTTCAATGGCGGGGATCAGCGTGGGGTGCGGGTTGAGGGTCCAGTTGCGGCAGATCTTGCCCTTCAGGCCCAGGGATTCGCCGTAGGTGGGCAGGATCAATTCGATGGCGGCGGTATTGAAGCCGATGCCGTGGTTGAGCGACTGCACGTTGTGTTTTTCGTAGATGCCGCGGATCGCCATCATCGCCATCAGCACATGCACCGGCTTGATGTGGCGCGGGTCACGGGTGAACAGCGGTTCGATGTAGAACGGCTTGTCGGCCACCACCACGAAGTCGACCCAACTGGCCGGGATGTCGACGCGGGGCAAGTCGGTGACGTCATCCACCAACTGATTGACCTGCACGATGACAATGCCATCGCTGAACGCTGCCGGCTCGATCAGCGCCGGGGTGTCTTCGGTACTCGCGCCGGTGTAGATATTACCGGCGCGGTCGGCCATGAAACCGGCCGAGAGCACCACATTGGGGATCAGGTCCACCACCAGCCGGGCGTAGAGTTCGATGTAGGTGTGGATCGCGCCGATTTCCAGCAGGCCATCTTCCAGCAACTGGCTGATACGCAGGGATTGGGTGCCGGCGAAAGAGAAGTCGAGCTTGCGCGCGATGCCCTTTTCAAACAGGTCCAGGTGCTCGGACCGGCCGACACTGGGCATGATCATGTGCAAATCGTGGAGCTTGGCCGGGTCAGCCTTGGCCAGGGAGCGCGAGAGGAAATCCGCCTGCTTCTGGTTATTGCCCTCCAGCACCACGCGGTCGCCGGGGAGGATCAGGGCTTCGAGGGCCTCGACGATTTTGTCGCTGGGCAGCACGGCCCCATCCGCATACTGCTTGACCAGCCCGAGCCGCCGCTGCTTCTCGTCGCGCCGCCGCGTCCAGCGCGAGTCGGGGGTAATTATTGTTGTCATGGTCGCTCCACGGGTTTGCTGTCGCGGGCTGTACCTTAGGAGTGATTCAGAGGGGCATCAATCAAGCTGGGCGGCGGATCGTTACGGCTGGAGTAATGAATCAGCGACAGACACGGGGTTAAGCCTAATGGGGAGCAACATGCCCCCCAAAACAACCCACGGCGCTACTCGAAGCGAGGTAAATGCGGAACCACCGTCGGCTTTTGCGCACTCACCCATGCGTCGAACCCTCCGGTGATCGATGTTACGTGCAGGTAGCCCATATCAAGCAGCGATACAGCCGCGAGTGCTGCACGCCCCCCCGTTTTGCAGTACAGCACGACCTTAAGGTCTCGCGAACTGAGTGCGGTATCGTTGGACAGTTTAAATTCCAGCATTCCGCGCGAGGCATGCACAGCGCCCAAGATATGACCTGCGGCATACTCGTCGGCTTCACGTACATCAATAAGTACATCCGCATTCTGGATAGCCAGGTCAACGTCTTCGATGGCAACTTCTTCGATACGGGCTTTAGCGTCTACTACAAGATCGTGGGCAGTTTTAATCATGGTATTTGGGAAGCGTCCAGTTGGGAGAGTTAACCGACGTTCAAAGCGGCGCCGCAACACCTGCGCGGCTGCCATCGGTATTAATCATGTGGTCGGCCATTTCGGAAAACATACGTTGCAGCTTCGCATTCAGGACTGCGTCATCCACCTGCTCGTTGATTGCCTGACGCATGCACAGCATCCATTCGTCGCGCTCGACAATACTGACTGCAAAGGGCGCATGTCGCATGCGCAAACGCGGGTGGCCACGTTCCTGTTGAAACAGTGGCGGGCCGCCAAGCCAGCCACTCAGGAACTTGAATAGACTGTCGGCGCTGCCGGCAAGACTCGGCGGGTGCATCTGGCGCACTCTTCGCGCCTCGCACAGCACCTCCATCAATTCGTAAAAGCGGTCGACCAGTTTATGGATACCCGCCTCTCCCCCTAACTGGAGATAAGTACTGGTGTTGTTCTTATGCACGGTACTCAATAGTTCAGTCATATCGTCAGCACTCAATGTTGGAACTTTATCCCGCGGGCAAGCGCATGTGTCACACAGCACTGCCATTGGCAGATGACGCCGCCGTCGTTTATCGCAACGGGCCATGACCAGGCAGTTAGCACGCGCCATGCCAAGAGCGGAAATGTGTTTTTTATTGATTGATAACAAATACTTAACTATTCGAGCACGAAGATGGCAGATGCGTTGGCAGTCACATATTCTGCCAATCGGCTATGACGGCAGTGGTTGGCAGTCAGGGTGCGGGCGAGCGCCTACGACGTGTGGCAGGCCGAGCATTGGGAGCAGCGGATTGATTGAGCTCTGAAGACGAGCGCTAACCTGTGTGGGAGGGGGCTCGCCCCCGATAGCAGTGGCTCAGTTACAGATACTGAGACTGACACACCGCCATCGGGGGCAAGCCCCCTCCCACATTTGTTCGGTGATGTCTTTTAAATAGCGGTCCCCAAAAGGGAGTGATCAGTCGCTGTTTGGGAACGTTTCAAGATGCTGGAGAAGGGCTGACTTGATCCCGCGCTCTGTCGACCAGCAACTGCCCCAAAGCCGCCATTTGCTGGATTCCGAGCATGATTGCGCGCTGCGAGCGACACGTTCATGCAGGGCGCAAAATATTGCAGGAAGAATCCGAACGCTGACTCATCACAACTCCATCACCACCTTGACCGCTCCAAGACCTTCGAGGGCGTAGCTGTTGTACTCATACACGCCCCCCTGAATATCCAACCGAAGCACGCCCTCATGCTCACTTACTTGCACATCGGGTTCTTTGGTTTTCAGAAATGGATGAGCCGACACCAACCCTGTGAGTATTTCCTGATCACTCCCCAGGTCCTTATGAACGTAGTACCTGTAGGAAAAGCCCACCGTCGCACCACCCTGCCCATCCCGCGCGCCGTAGATTGAGGTGCCGTTGCCCAAGGAATGTTTCAACACCACCTCATCCAGATCCGGTGTCCCGGGCGACATGACCCAACTGCCCGCGATATAAATCAGGCAGACCACTAACAGGCAGTTACGCAGGATCGGTATGAAGCCTTCAGTGGCCTTGAGAAATCGCATACTCAATACCTCTCCTTATCCAATATTGATCTCGCGGGTCATCACCAAAAGGATCACCTCCCCACCATGATCCAAAATCCGGATGGGTGGTTTTTGCGATGGTCTGAGCAACACCAGCGGCGCGCAGCAACACGTGCTCAGGAATGCCCAACACCGTACCAGTTGCACCGTAATTGAAGTTACCAAAAGCCTCGTATTGGCGCCCTCGCTTCTTGTAGTTCCATGGCCCGGCAGCTCTGACCTGAGAATAAAACCAGGAGTAGGCGAACGCCGAGCCTGACTGGAGATGAACACGCTTGCATTTGGCTATTGCCATATTTTCTAGAAGTGAAACACCAGGCGGCATTAACGGTACGGCCATGTGCCGGTCCTTGTTGGCAGTGAGGGGTGCTGAAATTGGCATCCCACTCAGGCCAGAAAACCTGCCCAATCAAAGTAAAGAAATTGCCTACATAAACAACATCCCATTCCGACAGAGGCTCGCCCCCGATGGCAGTGGCTCAGTTACAGATACTGAGACTGACACACCGCCATCGGGGGCAAGCCCCCTCCCACATTTGTTCGGTGGTGTCTTTTAAATGGCGGTCCCCAAAAGGGAGTCCCATTCAGGCCAGAAAACCTGTCCAATCCAGGCAAAGAACTTGCCTACATAAACAACATTTAATTCTGACATCAGTGCGCTCAACGCCAACCTGTGTGGGAGCAAGCCCCTCCCACATCGGGATCATCGCAAGGCTTATGTTCAGGCCAGGCCGGATTCAACCAGCAGGGCTTCTAACCCCATCAAATCCGGCACTTTTGCCACATGCTCCCCCACCTGCACCGCCGCCAGTTCCAGCGGGCACAGCGGCACATCCACGTAGCTCAACTGGCTATCGAGTTTGTAGGAGCGGGGAATCCCCTGGATCACCATCGCAATGAACTTCAATGACGGCCGCCCGCCCAGGGCGTTCAGCACGACGATGCGCGAGCGCTCGCCGGTCACGCTGGCTTCACCGCAGGCCGCTTCGAAGCTGATCAGCGGCAATTGCCGGTCGCGCCAGGTCACTTGCCGCAGGTACCAGGGCGGTGCGTCGCTGGCCGGTTCGCCGCGCTGGAAGTCGATCAGTTCAGCGATGGCGACATTGGGCAGCACCAGGTGGCGGTCGGCCAGGGGCAGGAGCAGGCCGGTGAGTTGGCTGGTGCGGTGGTCAAGCATGGGACTTGCTCCAATAGGCGATGCTTTCCAGCAGCACCGACTCCTGATACGGCTTGCCGAGGTAGTCGTTGACGCCGATGGCCATGGCGCGGTCGCGGTGTTTCTGACCGGTGCGGGAGGTGATCATGATGATCGGCAAGCGCATCAGCCGTGGGTCGTTGCGCACCTGGATGGCCACTTCGAAACCGTCCATGCGCGGCATTTCGATGTCCAGCAGCATCAGGTCCGGGGTGTGTTCTTCCAGCACGGCCATGGCGTCGATGCCGTCCTTGGCGGTGAGGACGTTCATGCCGTTGCGCTCGAGCAGGCGGCTGGTGACTTTGCGCACGGTGACCGAGTCGTCCACCACCAGCACCAGCAGCGGGCGCTTTTTCAGCGGCGCGTTGAGCAGCAGCGGGACATCCACCACCTGCGCCGGCAAGGCCGGTTGCCGGGCGCGGATGTGGGCGAGCAGGTCGATGATCAAGACCACGCGGCCATCGCCGAGAATGGTCGCCCCGGAGAGCCCCTTCACCCCGGCAAACTGCGGCCCCAGGCCCTTGACCACGATTTCCCGGCTCCCCGCCATGCTGTCCACCTGCACCGCCACGTGCCGTTCGTTGTACTGCACCAACAGCACGGGAAGCGGTTGGTACTGGCCCAGCAGTTTCGGGCGGGCGACCGTGTGCAGCAGGTCGCCGAGGTAAAACAGCTCATAGCGCTGGCCGGCGTATTCATAACGCGGCGGGTCCAGTTGATAGTGCCCTTCCAGCTCATGGGGCAACACGCGCACCAGGCCTTCGATGGTGTTGAGCGGCATCGCGTATTGATCGTCCGCACACTGCACCATCAGCGCACGGTTGACCGACACGGTGAACGGCAGGCGAATACGAAAATGCACGCCCGCCCCCGGTATCGAATCGATAAACATCGAGCCGCCAAGCTGGCGCACTTCTTCATGCACCACGTCCATGCCCACGCCACGCCCGGAAATCTGGGTGATCTTTTCCGCGGTGGAGAACCCCGGCTGCAGGATGAACTGCAACACGTCATGGTCGCTGATCTCTTGATCAGCGGCGAGCAGGCCGCGCTTGATCGCCTTGCGCCGTACCGCATCGAGAGACACGCCGGCACCGTCGTCGCGCAGGTCGAAGACGATATCGCCGCCTTCGTGGGTCAGGTCCAGGGTGACGCGGCCCTTCTCGGGCTTGCCGGCCAGCAGCCGCGCCTCGCGGGACTCCAGGCCGTGATCGACGGCGTTGCGCAGCATATGTTCCAGCGGCGCGACCATGCGTTCCAGCACGTTGCGGTCCATCTCGCCCTCGGCATTGCCGACCACGAATTCCACGTCCTTGCCCAACTCCTGCGCGACCTGGCGCACGATGCGCTTGAGGCGCGGCAGCATGCGTTCAAAGGGCACCATGCGCGTTCGCATCAGGCCTTCTTGCAATTCGGTGTTGATGCGCGCCTGTTGCTGCAACAGGTCGTGGGCATCCTGGTTGCGGCGTTCGAGGGTTTCCTTGAGGTCGAGCAAGTCGGAGGCAGACTCGAACAACGCCCGGGACAGTTGCTGCAACTGTGAATGACGGTCCATTTCCAGCGGGTCGAATTCGTCATAGTCCAAGCGCTCGGCTTCGGCCTGCTGACGGCTGAAGAGGCGGCCCTGGGTTTCGCTGTCGAGCCGACGCAGTTGGTCGCGCATGCGCTCGAGGGTGGTTTCCACCTCGTTGAGGGCAACCTGCGCGTCGTTGACCTGCTGTTCGATTCGGCCACGGAAGATCGAAGTTTCACCGGCCAGGTTGACTAGGTCGTCCAGCAGGTCGGCGGAGATTTTCACCATGTCGGCCGTCGGTTCGACAGCCGCTTCGGCCTTGCCCGTCACCAACGCCACCGCCGCCACCGGCTCATCGCTGGGGTGGACCAGGCTCTTGATGCGCTCGATGAGTTTGTCCACCGAGCCCACCGGCAAGCCCGCCGCCACCGCATCGATCATCTGCGCCAGGCGGTCGTGACAACCTTGCAGCAAGGCGAACAACTCAGAGGACGCCACGAGCAAACCGGAGGACAAGCCTTCGTAGAGAAACTCCAGCTCATGGGCCAAGTCGCCGATCGGGCCGATCTCGACCATGCGCGCACCGCCCTTGAGGGTGTGCAGGTCGCGCAGCAGGGTTTCGACTTCCTGGCGGTTATGGGGCTCAGCCTGCCAGCGCAGCAACGCCGCGCCCGAGCTGTCGAGAATGTCGGCAGCTTCTTCGAGGAAGATATCCAGCAATTCAGGGTCGATGCCCAAGGTATGCGCGGCCGCGGCCGGCGCTGCGGGCGGGCCGCTGTGGCGCAACGCCCGGACTTTGGCGATCAACTCACTGGAATCGCTCAGCGCCTGATGCTCTTGCAACTGGTCCAACTGCAACGCCA
Source organism: Pseudomonas sp. GV105 (assembly GCF_003058185.1). NCBI lineage: Bacteria > Pseudomonadati > Pseudomonadota > Gammaproteobacteria > Pseudomonadales > Pseudomonadaceae > Pseudomonas > Pseudomonas sp. GV105. Next base: position 225,894 of record NZ_QBUF01000005.1, on the reverse strand, counting down.
AGTGCTCATGACTGGACATCAGTACCTGGGACAGCTCGCCGGAATAGCTGTAGCGGCGGTCCGCCAGGCCTTCGTAAAGGCCTTCCAGCTCGTAGGCAAGGTCGCCGACCGGCCCGATTTCGGCCATGCGCGCGCCGCCCTTGAGGGTGTGCATATCGCGCTGCAACGAGGTCAACGGCGCTACGCCCTCGGGTTCCAGCAACCAGCGCTTGAGGGATTGCCCGGCGCTGTCGAGGATATCCACGGCTTCTTCGAGGAAGATCTCGACGATCTCATCATCTACCACCGCGTGCCGATCCAGGCGGGCCGTCGCGGCGCCCAGTTCGGAGATGCTCAGCGCACGGCTGCCGTCGCTTTTGATCAGGCCGGTGGCGGACGGATCGAGGGCGCCATCCAGCAGCTCGCGCAAGGCTTGCATGCGCGTCGGGGCCGGGCTGATTTCCTGGCCGGCGGCCAGTTCGTCGAGCATGTTGATCAGCGCTTCGTGGGCCTGTTCGGCCTCCTGGAAAAACCGCTCGCTGACCGCCAGGCTGCTTTCTTCCACGGCGCCGTAAAGGTCGAGCAGGGCTTCGCACAGTTCGTCGATGGCGTGCAGGTCGGCGAGGTGCGCGCCCTGCCCCAGGGTGGTCAATTCATCCAGCAGCGCGGTCAGTTCCTGGCGTTCGCCGGGGTGTTGTTGCCAGCGGCGCAGCAGGCTTTCGGCGTCGAGCAGGATGTCCATGCCCTGGGCCAGGAAGTTGTTGATCAACTGCGGATCACGCTTGATCCGCAGCCCGGTGCTCGGCGCTTCGAGCTGGGCTTGAAGCTGCTGATCGAGCAGGCTTTGGGTGCGACCGATCAGGTCGGCGGCCCCTTGGATCGGCATCAGCGGGTCGCCGTTCAACTGGCGCAAGCCCCGTTGGAACAGGCCCTCGGCCTCCAGCAGCAGTTCCACTTCATCCAGGTCCAACGGCAGGCGGTGGGCCTTGTACTCGCGGGTCAGGTGATCGAGCGGGCGCGCCAGTTCGGCGATCGGCAGCACGCCGGCCATGTAGGCGCTGCCTTTGAGGGTGTGCAAGGCGCGTTGCAGCTCATCGCTGACTTGCAGCGGCACATGCTCGGCGGCCTGGCGCAGGAAATGGTTGAGGCTGTCGAGGTGGCTCTGGACTTCGTTGCGGAAGATCTCCAGCAGCATCGGGTCATGGGGTTCGGCAGCCGCCACAGCAGTGCCGCTGGCCAACGCGTGGGCGCGCGCGGCCAGGGCGTCGACCGCGTCCCGCTGGCGCTGGGCACCGGCGGCGAAGTCGGCGATCAGTTCCGGCAGCAGGGCCACTGCTTCATCCAGCACCTGTTGCACCTCGGGGCCGGCGGCCACGCTGCGCTCCAGCACGCGGTTGAGCAGGTTCTCGACGGCCCAGGCCAGTTCCGCCAGCACCAGGGCCCGCACCATGCGGCCGCTGCCTTTGAGGGTGTGGAAGGCTCGGCGCATTTCGCCGAGGGCGGTTTTATCGACGCCGCTCGGTAGATGGTGGTGCAGCACCTCGAGGACTTCGGCGGTCTCTTCGAGGAACACTTCACGCAGTTCGTCGTCGATCGGCTCTTCACCGGCCGGCGGTGGCAGCAGGCTGCCGGGGCGTTGCAGGGCGGGCGGGTTCAAGCGCGAAGCGGGATTGGCCAGCGCGTCGAACTGGGACTGGCTCGGCGTGCTCTCGCTCGACAGCGCGCCATCCGGCGCCACCAGCGCCTGGCGCCAGGGCTTTTCGGCAGGCAGGTAACCCAGCGCGGCCAGGCCCCGGGTGGCCAGCTCCAGCACCCGTTCGCCAGCGGCGTCGGGGTCTTGGAGCATGCGTTCCAGGTAATACTCCAGGCCGCTGATCACGTCGGCGAAATGCTCCAACTGCTCTGCGGACGGCACTGCGTCGTTGATCATCAGTTGTTCATCGACGTAATCGGTGCAACCGCGCATCAGGCTCGCTGCGCGTGGCAGTGGAATCATCGCCAGGGCGCCGCGCACCTGGCTCAACAGCTCCGGCAGGGACTCCAGGCGCTGGCGCTCCCACTGGGCGTCGATGCAGTCGATCACCAGCTCTTTGGCTTGCTTGAGGCACTGGCAGGACTCGCGGATCACCAACTGATGAATCTGCGTCAGGTCGGTGGTGGGCAGGCGGCTTTCTTCGCGGTTTTCCGGCTCGACCGTGCCCGCCATCCCGGCCAGCGTGGCTTCGACGTAGAGCAACGCGCCGGCGACATCCATCAGCACCGCATCGTTGGGTTCGCGCTGGCCCTGGGCCAGGCTCAACACCACCGCAAGCTGGTCGATGATGACTTTGCGCGGCTGGCCAAAGCCCAGCACCGCGAGGGTATCGGCGATTTGCCGCAGCGGCGCCAACAGCGCATCGAGGTCGCTGGTGTGTTGACGGTCGCTGCGCACGAACAGGTCGAGGCGTTCCTTGACCCGCACCAGCTCCTCGCACAACGCGCCGAGCACCGAGCCCATCGCATTGCGGTCCGGCCCGGCCAGGCGCGCCCGTTCGGCATCGACCACGGCGCTGTCGGGCAAGGCTTCATCGAGGCCGTAGCGTTCTTTCAGGCTTTGCATGCGCGGCGTTGGCCGGGTGACTTTGGCGACGTAGAACAGCAGGCTCTTGAGCAGTTCATCCGGCGCCGGCTGGTTGATGCCGCCAATGCCCTGGACAAGTAGGCGCTTGAGTTGCTTGTCGCTGGCCTTGAGCAGGCTGCGCAGCGCCGGGCTGTTGGCGATCACGCCGGTCAACATGCCCTCGACCAGCGCCGAGGTGACTTGCCACAGCGGCAACAGCGGCGCGCCCTGGCACAGCGCTTCGAGGCGCGCGAAGACCCGCGCCATGTCTTCCAGGTTGCTCGGGCCGTGATCTTCGCGCAGCAACCCGGCCAGGGCTTGTTGCAGCAGCAAGTGCCACTGGCGCACCTGCTCGTTCAGGTCCGGCGGCGCGCGTTGCGCCAGCGTTTCTTCGGACAACGGCGCAATCGACAGCAGTTGCGGGCTGAACAGGCTGGTTTCGGACAACAGGCTTTCGCCGCGCGCACTGCGCAGGTCGTTGAGCAGCGGCAACACCACCAGCGGCAAGTCGCGGCGCGCGCTGTGGATGCGGTCCAGGTACAGCGGCAATTGGCCGAGGGCTTGTTGTAGCAGGCGGATGCTTTCATCGCGCTGGCTGACGCGCCCGGCCTGCAGGGCCAGAGCCAGGGCTTCGATTTCTTCGGCGAGCAGCGCCGCGCCGTAGAACTCGACCATTTGCAAGGCGCCATGCACTTGATGGATGCACGCCAGGCAGTCGCCGAGGGTGTCGTTGTCGGTGGTTTCGACAAACGCGTCCAGCGCCGAACGGGCCTGTTTCAGGGTTTCGGCAATGTCGCCCTTGACCCATTCGAGGGCCACGTAGTCGTGCCGATCAACCATAACTGCTCCGCTTAGAATTCATGAGTTGCTGGTGTTCTTGAAACAAAGAGCGAGATCACATGTGGAGGGGGCTTGCTCCCGATGACGGTGTATCAGTCACCTGATTCATTGACTGACCCACTGCCATCGGGAGCAAGCTCCCTCCCACATTTGGATTGCATTTCAATCATCAGCCTGCTTAGCAGCCGGGAGGGTGAAGCCCGATACTGAGCGGCGCAGCTGGCTGGCCATTTTCGCCAGGTTGCCGATGCTCTCGGCGGTGGCAGTCGAGCCCGATGAGGTCTGGCTGGTGATCTGCTGGATGACGTTCATGGTCAGCGAGATCTGCCCCGCCGACGACGTCTGTTGCTGCGCCGCGTTGGAAATACTCTGGATCAGCGCCGCCAGGGTTTTCGACACGCCTTCGATCTCTTCCAGCGCCACCCCGGCGTCCTGGGCCAGCCGTGCGCCGCGCACCACTTCAGTGGTGGTCTGTTCCATCGAGATGACGGCTTCGTTGGTGTCGGCCTGGATCGCCCGCACCAGGGTTTCGATCTGCCGCGTGGCCGCCGAGGAGCGCTCGGCCAGGCGTTGCACTTCATCGGCAACCACCGCGAAGCCGCGCCCGGCATCCCCGGCCATGCTTGCCTGGATCGCGGCGTTGAGCGCAAGGATGTTGGTCTGGTCGGCGATGTCATCGATCAGGCTGACAATGTCGCCGATCTCCTGGGACGACTCGCCCAGGCGCTTGATGCGCTTGGCGGTGTCCTGGATCTGCTCGCGAATGTTGTCCATGCCGTGGATGGTGTTGTGCACCACTTCATTGCCCTTGTTGGCGATTTCCACCGAGCGCTCGGCCACCGCCGAGGATTCAGCGGCGTTCGCCGACACCTGATCGATCGACTGGGCCATCTGCTTGATCGCGGTGGAGGCCTCGGCGATCTGCTGGGCCTGATGCTCCGAGGCCTGCGCCAGGTGCATCGCGGTGGCCTGGGTGTCCTGCACCGCGCCGGCGACCTGGCCGGCGGTGAGGTTGATGGTAGCGACAAGGTCGCGCAGTTGGTCCACGGAATAGTTGATGGAGTCGGCGATGGTGCCGGTGAAGTCTTCAGTCACCGAGGCCGTCACGGTGAGGTCGCCGTCGGCCAGGTCTTCGATTTCATCCAGCAGGCGCATGATCGCGTTCTGGTTGCGCTCGTTCTTCTCGGCGGTTTCCCGCAGTTGCTGGTTGGTGGCGCGGACCATCACCAGGCCGATCAGGATGATCGAGGCCAGCGCCAGCAAGCCCAGCACATAGCCGCCGATCGTGTCAAAGCTGCGCCCGCCGGCGAGGTTTTCAAAGCCGGTGGCCAGGTGCGAGGCTTCATCGAGCAGGGTTTGCGAGAGGTTGAAAATATTGCTCGCCGAGGCCCGGACCTGGAACAGTTGCGGCGAGGTTTCGAGAATCTCGTCCACGGAGCCGGAGACAAACTCGAACAGTTCGGCGATTTCCGCCAGGCGCGCCCGTGCGTCGTGGTCCTCGACCTGGGTGATGCGCAGCCCGGGGTTGCCCTGGAGCATGCCGGTGAGCACCTGGCCGAAGCGGTTGGCATCGCGGCCAAAGGCATCGGCGGCCTGCGCGGCGGTTTCGTCACCGGCCAGCACGGTGTTGACCGCCCCCAGGATCCGCTCGGCCAGCAGCGACTGGCGCTGGGCCAAGGCCACCTGGCTGGCCGGGGCGCCGCGTTGCAGCAGGATATCCACGACCTTTTCCGATTCCATCTGCAGTTGCGGCACGGTTTCGGCCAGGGTCGCGGCAACTTGATGCAACGACAGCACGGTCTGTTCGCTGGCGAGGATCGCGTCGGTGTTTTTCAGCAGCGCTTCCCAATCGGTCTGCACCGCCCGCATCTCTGCACGTACCGCACTGGGCGCGGCGGGCAGGCCGGTGTCCGGGTCGCCCTTTTTCAGGTAACCCCAGCGCCGGGCAAAGTCATTGCGCGCCTCCGCCAGCAACTTGAACGCCGCGGCCTTGCCGGCGGCGGCTTCGGTGGCGTTCTTGGCGATACGCTGGGACAGCACCCGCAACTCGCCGGCGTGGCCGATGTACTGCTTGTCGTAGGTGGACTGGGTGTTGAGGTACGCGAAGTTGGCGAACAGCAACATGATGAACACGATCAGCGCAATAAACAGCACGATGATCTGCGAGCGGCTGCGTGAGCCTGCCTGGGGTTTGGGCGTGGTAGCGGTGGTCATGCGGCAACATCCATGAAGCCAGGGGCCTGGGCCAGAGCGAAGGGGCTGAAGACCTGCCACTGCTGATCAGCGTCGAACCGGCCACTGATAAAGGGCACGCCGGGGGTGGCGCTGGGCAACAAGGTGTCTTGTGCGAAATGCTGCATACCCACCACCTCGTCCACCAGCAGCCCGATAAATATGTCCTGGTATTCCACGACCAATACCCGCCGCTGCTTGTCTGCCTTGGACAGCGCATGGCCGAGGAACCCACCGAGATCCATCACCGGCAGCAGGCGCCCACGCAGGTTAGCGACTCCTCTGATCCAGGTCTTGACCCCGGGCATTAAAGTGCAGCGCGGCTCATGCAGCACTTCGGCGACTTCGCGCATGGGCGCGACAAACCACTGTTCGCCCACGCGAAAGCCGATCCCGCTCCAGCCTTGCAGGCGGGTTTCCTGGGACGGCAGGTCAGCGGCCAGCAGGCGACAGCGGCGGTCGATGTCCAGCAGCAGCTCGAAGGCGGTTAGCGACTCGGTCATGATGGCGTGCCGTCAGCGGGCCAAGACCTTGTTCAGGGTGGCGATCAGCGTGGCTTCGTCCACCGGCTTGGTCAGGTAATCCTTGGCGCCCTGGCGCGCGCCCCAGATTTTGTCGGTTTCCTGGTCCTTGGTGGTGATGATGATGATCGGGATGCCATTGGTTTCCCGCTCCTTGGACAACTGGCGGGTGGCCTGGAAGCCATTGAGGCCCGGCATCACGATGTCCATCAAGACCGCGTCGGGCTTTTCCTGGCGGGCCAGGGCCACGCCGTCGGCACCGTTTTCCGCTTTCAAGACCTGATGACCGTGCTTTTCCAGCATGCCGGTCAGTTTGTACATTTCGGTCGGCGAATCGTCGACGATCAGAACACGTGCCATGGTTTTCCCCACTACATTGGAAGACGCACGCCCTTGTGAGGTTGCGTCAGTGTGCTTGTTCTACTGCGGCGAAACCCGGCACGTAGGCCTTGATCGCGCCCAGCAGTTCTTCCTTGCTGAAAGGCTTGGTCAAAAACTGATCGACACCGACGATACGCCCCTTGGCCTTGTCGAACAGGCCGTCCTTGGAAGACAGCATGATCACCGGGATCGACTTGAACGCCGGGTTGTTCTTCACCAGGGCGCACGTCTGATAGCCATCCAGGCGCGGCATCATGATGTCGACAAAGATAATGTGCGGGTGATGATCCACAATCCGGGCCAGGGCATCGAAACCATCGATGGCCGTGATGACATCGCAGCCCACGTTCTTCAACAGGGTTTCGGCGGTGCGGCGGATCGTTTTCGAATCGTCGATCACCATCACTCTCAAGGCGTTGGAATGCTGTTCCATATCTGCTCTACCATCGCCACAGCGAATCGGTTTTCGGTGTGTACGGCCTGATACTGCCCAGGATGAGCGTCACAAGCCTTGGAATTCAGGGGCTGCTGCGCCGTGGCAGTCTTTTTAGCACAGTCTCGTGGAGCAATCTATCGAGCGACCCGCCAGGTGGTTTTTCCTTGACCCACAACAGTCGCAGCGCCACTCTGACGCCACTTTTATGCGCCCTAATTTGCTAGAGGAAATCCCCCATGAGCGTTCGCGTCGGCATTGTCATGGACCCTATCGCCAGCATTTCCTATAAAAAGGACAGCTCGCTGGCCATGCTCCTGGCCGCCCAGGCCCGCGGCTGGAGCCTGTTCTATATGGAACAGCGCGACCTTTACCAGGGCGACGGCGAGGCGCGTGCGCGGATGCGTCCGCTCGAGGTGTTCGCCAACCCTGAAAAGTGGTTCGAGCTGCAAGACGAAATCGACAGCCCCCTGAGCGACCTGGACGTGATCCTGATGCGCAAGGACCCGCCGTTCGACATGGAATTCGTCTACTCCACCTACCTGCTGGAGCAGGCCGAGCGCGCCGGCGTGCTGATCGTCAACAAGCCGCAGAGCCTGCGCGACTGCAATGAGAAGCTGTTCGCCACGCTGTTCCCGCACTGCACGCCGCCGACCGTGGTCAGCCGCCGCGCCGATGTGCTGCGCGAATTCGCCGCCAAGCACGGCGATGTGATCCTCAAACCGCTGGACGGCATGGGCGGCACCTCGATCTTCCGCCACCGCGCCGGCGACCCGAACCTGTCGGTGATCCTCGAAACCCTGACCGCCCTGGGCACCCAGCAGATCATGGGCCAGGCTTATCTGCCGGCGATCAAGGACGGCGACAAGCGCATCCTGATGATCGACGGCGAACCGGTGGATTATTGCCTGGCGCGCATCCCGGCAGCCGGCGAGACCCGCGGCAACCTGGCGGCCGGCGGTCGTGGCGAAGCCCGGCCTTTGTCGGACAAGGACCGCTGGATTGCTTCCCAGGTCGGCCCGACCCTGCGGGAAAAAGGTTTGCTGTTCGTAGGCCTCGACGTAATTGGTGAACACCTCACCGAAATCAACGTCACCAGCCCGACCTGTATTCGCGAGATCGACAATGCATTTGGCACGAACATCGGCGAAATGCTGATGGCCGCGATTGAGCGCAAGCTACAAGCCAAGTGACATAGAACAGCCGGACACCCGCCAACATTGCGTTATCATGCGCCACCTGTGAAACACGCGATGTTGGTTTTCTTGTCATGACACTCCCGTCCGATCTGCCCTTCGAACCCTCCCCCAGCGGCGTGCGCCCGGCTGATCGGCTCGGATTTACCCTGTTTCTCGCGGCATTGATCCACCTGGCGCTGATCCTCGGCGTGGGTTTCACCATGGTCGAACCCAAGCAAATCACCAAGACCCTGGAAATCACCCTCGCCACGTTCAAGAGCGAAAAGAAGCCCGAGAAGGCCGATTTTCTCGCCCAGGACAATCAGCAAGGCAGCGGCACGCTGGACAAGAAAGCCGTGCCCAAGACCACCGAAGTGGCGCCGTTCCAGGACAACAAGGTAAATAAAGTCTCCCCGCCACCGACGCCCAAGCCCGAAGTCCCCCAGGCCGCGCCCAAGCCTGTGGTGACCACCGTCGCGCCGAAACCGCAAAAAGCCGCGACCCAGCGCGAGAAAACCAAGACCGAACCGCGACCCGAGCCCGTCAAGCCGGCGCCGACCTTCGACAGCTCGCAGCTCTCCGACCAGATCTCCAGCCTCGAAGCCGAACTGGCCAATGAGCAACAGCTGTACGCCAAGCGCCCGCGCATCTACCGCCTGAACGCGGCGTCCACCATGCGCGACAAAGGCGCCTGGTATAAGGACGAGTGGCGCAAGAAGGTCGAGCGCATCGGCAACCTCAACTACCCGGACGAGGCCCGCCGCCAGCAGATCTACGGCAATTTGCGCTTGCTGGTGTCGATCAACCGCGACGGCACGTTATATGAAGTGCAGGTACTCGAATCGTCCGGCCAGCCGCTGCTGGACCAGGCCGCCCAGCGCATCGTGCGCCTGGCCGCGCCCTTTGCGCCGTTCAGCGGCGACCTGAATGACGTGGACCGCCTGGAAATCATCCGCACCTGGCGGTTTGCCAAGGGCGATCGCCTGTCCAGCAACTGATAACCCCAATCAACACCAATCACTGTAGGAGCGAGCTTGCTCGCGAAAAACTTGAGAGCGACGCGGTTCTACCTGGAGCACTTCGTTATCGTTGGCGTTTTTCGCGAGCAAGCTCGCTCCTACAGAAAAGGCGACGGCGCTGTATTCGGATCACTCCCAGCTTGTCAGTTCGCCCCTCCAACGCCACACTAGCGGACATGAAAAATGTCAGCCCGACCTACCTCAAGCACCAATTCCTGATCGCCATGCCCCATATGGCCGACCCGAACTTTGCGCAGACCTTGACCTACATTGTCGAGCACACGGCCAATGGTGCCATGGGGTTGGTGGTGAACCGCCCGCAAGAGCTGAACCTGGCCGATATCCTCGAGCAACTGCGCCCGGAGATCGACCCGCCAGCCCGCTGCCAGGGCGTGCCGATCTATATCGGCGGGCCGGTGCAGACCGATCGCGGCTTCGTGCTGCACCCGACCGGGCCGAAATTCCAGGCCACGGTGGACCTCGACGGCGTGTCGCTGTCCACATCCCAGGACGTGTTGTTCGCCATCGCCGACGGCGTCGGCCCCGAACAGAGCGTGATCACCCTCGGCTACGCTGGCTGGGAAGCCGGGCAACTGGAGGCCGAGCTGGCCAGTAACGCCTGGCTGACCTGCCCCTACGATGCCGACATTCTGTTCAACACTGCCGCCGAGCTGCGCCTGGACGCGGCCGCGGCCAAGCTGCGGGTCAACCTCAGCCTGCTGACCAGCCAGGCGGGGCACGCCTGATGGCCTTGCGTCTGATCCTCGGTTTTGACTACGGCACCAAACAGATCGGCGTCGCTGTCGGCCAGGTCATCACTGGCCAGGCCCGCGAGCTGTGTACCTTGAAAGCCCAGAACGGCATACCGGACTGGAACCAGGTCGAAGCCCTGATCAAGGAGTGGAAGCCCGACGCGGTGGTGGTCGGCCTGCCCTTGAACATGGACGGCACCCCCAGCGACATGTGCCTGCGCGCCGAAAAGTTCGCGCGCCGCCTCAACGGCCGCTACAACCTGCCTTTTTATACCCACGACGAGCGCCTGACGACCTTCGAAGCCAAGGGTGAGCGCCGCGACCGTGGCGGGCAGAAAGGCAGCTACCGCGACAACCCAGTGGACGCCATCGCCGCGGCCTTGCTGTTGCAGGGTTGGCTGGATGAAAACACCGCGTTATTTGAATCCTGACTGACGCGGCTTGCCGCGTCTTTTTACGTTTGAGCCCGGTCCTTGCTGGCAAACCCTGCCGCGCAAGGCCTTGAAGGAGCGACCATGAGCCTGCCAAACCCCGCCGAACTGATCAGCCAGATGGCGATTCGCCTCAAGGCCCACCTGAAACACCGTGGCATCAGCGAGCCGCGCTTCATCGGCATTCGCACGGGTGGCGTGTGGGTGGCCCAGGCGCTGCTGCAAGAGCTGGGCAACGATTCGCCGCTGGGTACGCTGGATGTGTCCTTCTACCGCGACGACTTCAGCCAGAACGGCCTGCACCCGCAAGTGCGCCCGTCGGCCCTGCCGTTCGAGATCGAAGGCCAGCACCTGGTGCTGATCGACGACGTGCTGATGAGCGGCCGCACCGTCCGCGCCGCGCTGAACGAGCTGTTCGACTACGGCCGCCCCGCCAGCGTGACGCTGGTCTGCCTGCTGGACCTGGACGCCGGCGAGCTGCCGATCAGCCCGGATGTGGTCGGCGCGACCCTGTCGCTTTCAGCCCAGCAGCGGGTAAAATTGTCCGGTCCCACGCCGCTCGTACTCGAACTGCAAGACCTTGCCCTTTAAACCGCCTTGTAAAGAGTCCCCGCGATGACGCCTCTAGATGCCAAGCGCCCGCTGCAGCTCAATGCTCAGGGCCAGCTGCAACACTTCTTGTCCCTCGACGGTTTGCCCCGCGAACTGCTCACCGAAATCCTCGACACCGCCGACTCGTTCCTCGAAGTCGGTGGCCGCGCGGTGAAGAAGGTCCCGCTGCTGCGCGGCAAGACCATCTGCAATGTGTTCTTCGAGAACTCCACGCGCACCCGCACCACCTTCGAACTGGCGGCCCAGCGCCTGTCGGCCGACGTGATCACACTGAACGTGTCGACCTCGTCGGCGAGCAAGGGCGAGACCCTGCTCGACACCCTGCGCAACCTTGAAGCGATGGCCGCCGACATGTTCGTGGTGCGCCACGGCGACTCCGGCGCCGCACACTTCATCGCCGAGCACGTCTGCCCGCAGGTGGCGATCATCAACGGCGGCGACGGCCGTCACGCCCACCCGACCCAGGGCATGCTCGACATGCTCACCATCCGTCGGCACAAAGGCAGCTTTGAAAACCTCTCGGTGGCCATCGTCGGCGACATCCTGCACTCGCGGGTAGCGCGCTCGAACATGCTGGCCCTGAAAACCCTGGGTTGCCCGGATATCCGCGTGATCGCGCCGAAAACCCTGCTGCCGATCGGCATCGAGCAGTACGGCGTGAAGGTCTACACCGACATGACCGAAGGCCTCAAGGATGTGGACGTGGTGATCATGCTGCGCCTGCAACGCGAACGCATGTCCGGTGGCCTGTTGCCGAGCGAAGGCGAGTTCTACCGCCTGTTCGGCCTGACCACCACGCGTCTGGCCGGAGCCAAGCCGGATGCCATCGTGATGCACCCGGGGCCGATCAACCGAGGGGTGGAGATCGAATCGGCGGTGGCCGACGGCAACCAGTCGGTGATTCTCAACCAGGTGACCTACGGCATCGCCATACGCATGGCGGTGCTGTCCATGGCCATGAGCGGGCAAACCGCGCAACGTCAATTCGAGCAGGAGAAGGCCCAGTGAAGCTCAGCATTCTCGGCGCCCGCGTCATTGATCCGGCCAGTGGCCTGGATCAAGTCACCGATCTTCATCTGGAAGCCGGCAAGATCATCGCCATCGGCGCTGCGCCCGCTGGCTTCAGCGCCAGTGAGACCCTCGACGCCAAGGGCCTGGTGGCCGCGCCTGGCCTGGTCGACCTGAACGTCGCCCTGCGCGAGCCGGGTTACAGCCGCAAAGGCAACATCACCAGCGAAACCCGCGCCGCCGCCGCCGGTGGCGTCACCAGCCTGTGCTGCCCGCCGCACACCAAACCGGTGCTGGACACCTCGGCCGTGGCCGAGCTGATCCTCGACCGCGCCCGCGAAGCCGGCAATTGCAAAGTGTTCCCCATCGGCGCCCTGAGCAAAGGCCTGGAAGGCGAGCAACTGGCCGAACTGATCGCGCTGCGCGATGCCGGTTGCGTGGCCTTCGGCAACGGCCTGGAGAGTTTCCGCAGCACCCGCACGCTGTGCCGTGCCCTGGAATACGCGGCCACCTTCGACCTGACGGTGATCTTCCACTCCCAGGACCGCGACCTGGCCGAAGGCGGCCTGGCCCATGAAGGCGCCGTGGCCAGCTTCCTCGGCCTGCCGGGCATCCCGGAGACCGCGGAAACCGTGGCCCTGGCCCGCGATCTGCTGCTGGTGGAACAAAGCGGCGTGCGCGCGCACTTCAGCCAACTGACCAGCGCCCGCGGCGTGGCCCTGATCGCCCAGGCCCAGGCCCGCGGCTTGCCGGTGACGGCGGACGTGGCGCTGTATCAGTTGATCCTGACGGACGAGGCGCTGACCGACTTCTCCAGCCTGTATCACGTACAACCGCCGCTGCGCACCCGTGCCGACCGCGAGGGTTTGCGTGCGGCGGTGAAGTCCGGTGTGGTGTCGGCGATTTCCAGCCATCACCAGCCCCACGAGCGCGATGCCAAGCTGGCACCGTTCGGCGCGACCGAGCCGGGTATCAGCAGCGTCGAGCTGTTGCTGCCGTTGGCGATGACGCTGGTGGAGGATGGCTTGCTCGACCTGCCGACGCTGCTGGCGCGCCTGAGTGCAGGCCCTGCCGAAGCCTTGCGCCTGCCGGCGGGTAAGTTGGCGGTGGGGGCAGCGGCGGACCTGGTGCTGTTCGATCCGGCCAGCTCGACGATTGCCGGCGAGCACTGGCTGTCCAAGGGCGAAAACTGCCCGTTCATCGGCCATAGCCTGCCGGCGAGCGTGCGCTACACCCTGGTGGACGGACGCATCAGCTACCAGGCCTAAAGCGGGCTCGGTAAAAAATGTGGGAGGGGGCTTGCCCCCGATGGCGGTGGACCAGTCAGCTTATCTGTAGCTGACCCACTGCTATCGGGGGCAAGCCCCCTCCCACATTGGGTTCTCTATAGAGCTTGAGAGATCAGCGCCCGCCTCTTAGCTCGGCGTTACGGATCGATATCTGCGTATTCAACGTCCAGAAGTCATACAGCACCCCCACCAGGAACAGGCCGCCGGTCAGCAGGTACAGCAGGCCGGTGATCCATTTGCCCTGGTACATCCGGTGTACGCCGAACACCCCGAGAAACGCCAACAGAATCCAGGCCACGTTGTATTCGATCGGGCCGGCGGTAAAACGCAGGTCGGCTTCACGGTCCATCGCCGGAATCAGGAACAAGTCGATCAGCCAGCCAATACCCAGCAAGCCCAACGTGAAAAACCAGATCGTCCCGGTGACGGGTTTGCCGTAATAGAAGCGATGCGCCCCGGTAAAACCAAAAATCCAGAGCAGGTAACCGATCACCTTGCTGTGGGTGTCTTGCTGCGAAACATCCTGTCGATAGGTGTTCATGGCGTACCTCTTTTGCTGCGATAGATAAATTTTTTCACTTTCTTTGTGACTTTTTTACATGCACCCGACGTATGGCCGATGGTATCTTCGCTCCCCTGAAAGCCTGATGCCACCTGACTTGTGTAAGACAATTGCGGCGATTCGTCGCGTATTTCCTGAGTTTGACCCCAAGGTTCAGTCGACAAACGGCCTGAGAACGACACAAAAAGCTGTTATAAAGTTGCGCGCAAACCCATAAGAGCCACGCCTAATGCGACCATTTTTCAAGACATGGCTAACCATTTGCCTATTAATGCCACTGGCCGCCCACGCCACCAATCGTGAGCAACGACTTCCTAACGTCAACGGCTTCACCCCGAAAGTCCACAGCACACCCAGCACGGCCAAATCCGTAAAGCCTACCGTCAGCCGCCCGACTCAACTGAGCAAGGCCCACGGTAAGGCAACACCCGGCCTGATGGCGGGTAACACCAAGCAAAGCAGCACCGTCCTCAGCCGCGCCGTGAATGTGCTCGGTACACCTTATCGTTGGGGCGGCAGCAGCCCAAGTAAAGGGTTCGACTGCAGCGGCCTGGTAAAATATGCATTCAACGACGTTGCCGCGGTGGATTTGCCACGCACCTCCAACGCCATGGCCGCCGGCCACGGGCAGAAGGTTGACCGCAAGGACTTGAAGCCGGGCGACCTGCTGTTCTTCAAACTGAAGAGCCGCCGGGTTAACCACGTTGCCATCTACCTGGGCAACGACCGCTTTATCCACGCACCGCGCCGTGGCAAGTCGGTCAGCATCGATACCCTGAAGAAGCCGTTCTGGGACAAGAACTACGTGATCGCCAAGCGGGTTCTGCCGAAAGAACAGAACAACCTGCGGATCGTCCAACGCTGATCTGACGCTGGAATACAGTACCCATGTGGGAGGGGCTTGCCCCTCCCTCATTTGATTTCATTGCCCACAAGTCTCATATGTCTGTAGGCACCCTCGCCTTCTCCCGCGCCGCCTCCCGGCTGATCACGCCCTGCGTGACCAAGGCCTTCAAGCGCATATCCAACGTCTGCATCCCCGATGCGCCACCGGTCTGAATCGCCGATACGATCTGCGCCACCTTGTCTTCGCGGATCAAATTGCGAATGGCGGGCGTACACAGCATGATTTCATGGGCCGCCACGCGCCCGCCGCCGATCTTCTTGACCAGCACCTGGGACACCACCGCCTGCAGCGACTCCGAGAGCATCGAGCGGACCATCGGTTTTTCTCCCACCGGAAACACGTCCACCAGGCGATCCACGGTCTTGGCCGCCGATGCGGTGTGCAGGGTGCCGAAGACCAGATGCCCGGTCTCAGCCGCCGTCAGCGCCAGGCGGATGGTTTCCAGGTCACGCAGTTCACCCACCAGGATCACATCCGGGTCTTGCCGCAGTGCCGAACGCAAGGCCGCCGAAAAACTGTGGGTGTCGCGGTGCACCTGGCGCTGGTTGATCAGGGCCCGGCAGGGCTGGTGGATGAATTCGATGGGGTCTTCCAAGGTGAGGATGTGCTGGCGCCGGTGCTGGTTGAGGTGATCGATCAGCGCCGCCAGGGTGGTCGACTTGCCCGAACCGGTGGGCCCGGTCACCAGCACCAGGCCGCGCGGCAGTTGGGCGATACGTTGGAACACCGCGCCCAACCCAAGGCTTTCCAGGCTCTGGACCTGGGCGGGGATGTTGCGAAACACCGCGCCCATGCCACGTGCCTGCTGGAACACATTCACCCGGAATCGCCCGACACCGGGCAGTTCGAAGGCGAAATCCGTTTCAAGAGATGTTTCGAAATCCTTTTGTTGGTACTGGTTGAGCAAAGGGCTGAGCAAATCCGCCACATGCGTGGGTGACAGCACTGGCCCATCCAGGGACCAGACCTCGCCATCCATCCGCAGCATCGGTGCGAGGCCGGCCGACAGGTGCAGGTCGGAGGCGCCCCGGCGCACGCTGTGCGTGAGTAATTCAGTGATATCCATAGGGCTTTCCATTTCCAGTAGAATGCCGCGGACTCCATATCCACGGGCGCATCTTGAATGTCGACGATAGCAGACAACATTGGCCAGGTTCGCCAGCGCATCCGCGCCGCAGCCGACGCCGTGCAACGTGACGCAAACAGCATCCACCTGCTGGCCGTGAGCAAGACCAAGCCCGCGCAAGCCGTGCGCGAAGCCTATGCCGCCGGGATGTGCGATTTCGGCGAAAACTACCTGCAGGAAGCCTTGGGCAAACAGGCCGAATTAACCGACCTGCCCTTGAGTTGGCACTTCATCGGCCCCATTCAATCGAACAAGACTCGCGCGATCGCCGAGAACTTCGCTTGGGTGCATTCCGTGGACCGCCTGAAAATCGCACAACGCCTGTCCGAACAACGCCCGGCCGACCTGGCGCCGCTGAACATCTGCATCCAGGTCAACGTCAGTGGCGAAGCCAGCAAGTCCGGCTGCACGCCCGCCGACCTGCCGGCGCTGGCCAACGCGATCAGCGCCCTGCCGCGCTTGAAGTTGCGCGGTTTGATGGCGATCCCTGAACCGACCGAAGACCGCGCCGCACAGGATGCAGCGTTCGCCGCCGTCCGCGACCTGCAGGCCAGTTTGAACCTGCCGCTCGACACACTTTCCATGGGCATGAGCCACGACCTCGAGTCGGCCATCGCCCAAGGCGCCACCTGGGTGCGGATCGGTACCGCCCTGTTTGGCGCCCGCGACTACGGTCAGCCGTGAAATGGCCGACTTCCCACTGAATAAGGACCTGTCATGAGCAACACGCGTATTGCCTTTATCGGCGCCGGCAACATGGCGGCCAGCCTGATCGGCGGCCTGCGGGCCAAGGGCCTGCAAGCCCAACAGATCCGCGCCAGCGATCCGGGCGCCGAAACCCGCGCCCGCGTCAGCGCCGAACACGGTATCGACACCTTCGCCGACAACGCCGAGGCCATCCAGGGCGTCGACGTGATCGTGCTGGCGGTCAAGCCGCAAGCCATGAAAGCCGTGTGCGAAAGCCTGCGCCCGAGCCTGCAGCCGCACCAGTTGGTGGTGTCCATCGCCGCCGGCATCACCTGCGCCAGCATGAACCGCTGGCTCGGCGCCCAGCCCATCGTGCGCTGCATGCCCAACACCCCGGCGCTGCTGCGCAAAGGCGTGAGCGGTTTGTATGCCACCGCCCAGGTGAGCGCCGAACAGCGCGACCAGGCCCAGGAACTGCTGTCCGCCGTGGGCATCGCCCTGTGGCTGGAACAGGAAGAGCAACTGGACGCGGTGACCGCCGTCTCCGGCAGCGGCCCGGCCTACTTCTTCCTGCTGATCGAAGCCATGACCGCCGCCGGCGTGAAACTGGGCCTGAGCCGGGACATCGCCGAGCAACTGGCCGCGCAAACCGCCCTGGGCGCCGCGCAGATGGCCGTGACCAGCGACGTGGATGCCGCCGAACTGCGCCGCCGCGTGACATCCCCCGGCGGCACCACGCAAGCCGCCATTGAATCGTTCCAGGCCGGGGGCTTCGAAGCCCTGGTGGAAAAAGCACTGGGTGCCGCGGCACATCGTTCGGCCGAGATGGCCGAGCAACTGGGCAAATAGTCGTCCCCAACCTGCAACTGGACTAGATAGGAATCGAACATGCTCGGAATCAATGACGCTGCCATTTTCATCATCCAGACCCTGGGCAGCCTGTACCTGCTGATCGTGCTGATGCGCTTTATCCTGCAACTGGTGCGGGCGAACTTCTACAACCCGCTGTGCCAGTTCGTGGTGAAGGCCACCCAGCCGCTGCTCAAGCCCCTGCGCCGGGTGATCCCGAGCCTGTTCGGGCTGGACATGTCCTCGCTGGTGCTGGCGCTGCTGCTGCAGATCCTGCTGTTCGCGGTGATCCTGATGCTCAACGGCTACCAGGCCTTGACCCTGCTGCTGCTGCCATGGGCGCTGATCGGGGTTTTCTCGCTGTTTTTGAAGATCCTCTTCTGGTCGATGATCATCAGCGTGATCCTCTCGTGGGTCGCACCCGGCAGCCGCAGCCCTGGAGCCGAGCTGGTCGCGCAGATCACCGAACCGGTGCTGGCGCCGTTCCGCCGGTTGATCCCCAACCTGGGCGGTCTGGACATCTCGCCGATCTTCGCGTTTATCGCGATCCAGCTCCTGCAAAGCTGGGTGATCCCGCGCCTGGCGTTCTATGCATTCATGCCCAAAGAGCTGTTCGGGCTGATCTGATTCGGCCCCGCTTGCGTGTCAGGGCCGGATAACCTCCGGCCTTTGCTTGCCGCTAGGGGCAGCGGTCTTTAGACTTACGCCTCATTTAAACGAGAGCAGGGTCGATGCCAGCTGCCTTTCCCCCCGATTCTGTTGGACTGGTCGTGCCCCAAATGGCGCACTTCAGCGAACCACTGGCCCTGGCCTGCGGACGTTCGCTGCCAGCCTACGACCTGATCTATGAAACCTACGGCCAGTTGAACGCCACGGCGAGCAACGCCGTGCTGATCTGCCACGCCTTGTCCGGCCATCATCACGCCGCGGGCTTCCACAGCGTCGACGAGCGCAAGCCCGGCTGGTGGGACAGCTGCATCGGCCCCGGCAAGCCCATCGATACCAACAAGTTCTTTGTGGTCAGCCTGAACAACCTCGGCGGCTGCAACGGCTCGACCGGCCCCAGCAGCCTCAACCCGGAAACCGGCAAGCCCTTCGGCGCCGACTTCCCGGTACTGACCGTGGAAGACTGGGTCCACAGCCAGGCGCGCCTGGCCGACCGGCTGGGCATCCAGCAATGGGCCGCCGTGATCGGCGGCAGCCTCGGCGGCATGCAGGCCCTGCAGTGGACCATCACTTACCCCGATCGCGTGCGCCATTGCCTGGCCATCGCCTCGGCCCCCAAGTTGTCGGCGCAGAACATCGCCTTCAACGAAGTGGCGCGCCAGGCGATCCTGACCGACCCGGACTTCCACGGCGGCTCGTTCCAGGAAGCCGGCGTGATCCCCAAGCGCGGCTTGATGCTGGCGCGGATGGTTGGGCATATCACCTACCTGTCCGACGATTCCATGGGCGAGAAATTCGGCCGCGGCCTCAAGAGCGAGAAACTCAACTACGATTTCCACAGCGTCGAGTTCCAGGTGGAAAGCTACCTGCGCTATCAGGGCGAAGAGTTCTCCGGGCGGTTTGACGCCAACACCTACCTGCTGATGACCAAGGCCCTGGACTACTTCGACCCGGCCGCCAACTTCGACGACGACCTGGCGAAAACCTTCGAGGGCGCGTCGGCCAAGTTCTGCGTGATGTCGTTCACCACCGACTGGCGCTTCTCGCCGGCCCGCTCGCGGGAACTGGTGGATGCCTTGATGGCGGCGAAGAAAGACGTCTGCTACCTGGAAATCGATGCTCCGCAAGGCCACGACGCCTTCCTGATCCCGATTCCTCGTTATCTGCAGGCGTTCAGTAACTACATGAACCGCATAACTCTGTGAGAACGCCATGAGAGCCGACCTGGAAATCATCCAAGACTGGATACCCGCCGGCAGCCGCGTGCTCGACCTTGGCTGCGGCAATGGCGAACTGCTGAGCTGGCTGCGCGACAACAAGCAAGTCACCGGCTATGGCCTGGAAAACGACCCGGACAACATCGCCGAGTGCGTGGCCAAGGGCATCAACGTGATCGAGCAGGACCTGGACAAGGGCCTGGGCAACTTTGCCAGCAACAGCTTCGACGTCGTGGTGATGACCCAGGCCCTGCAGGCGGTGCATTACCCGGACCGCATCCTCGACGAAATGCTGCGCGTCGGCCGCCAGTGCATCATCACCTTCCCCAACTTCGGTCACTGGCGCTGCCGCTGGTACCTGGCCACCAAGGGCCGCATGCCGGTGTCGGATTTCCTGCCGTACACGTGGTACAACACGCCGAACATCCACTTTTGCACCTTCGAAGACTTCGAAGCCCTGTGTGGCGAGCGGGAAGCCAAGGTGATCAACCGCCTTGCCGTCGATCAACAGCACCGCCACGGCTGGGCGAGTAAACTATGGCCCAACCTGTTGGGTGAAATCGGGATTTACCGGGTCAGCAGCCCGGGCCTGACAGACCACAAGATCGCCGTCTAACTATTTTCGAGGAAGACGAATATGAGACGCCTGGCTGTATTTCTACTCACCGCGTGCCTGGGCGTCAGCGCCATGGCCGCCGATGCCATCGACAGTAAGCGCCAGAAGGAATTTGGCGATATCACCGTACACTACAACACCTTCACCTCCAGCTTCCTGCAACCCGATACGGCCCAGGCTGTCGGCGTGGTACGCAGCAAGAACAAGGGCTTGATCAACGTGACCGTGATCAAGGGCGTGACGCCCGTGGCCGCGCAAGTGACCGGCACGATCAAAGACCTGAGCGGCAGGAGCGAAATCCTGACGTTCAAGCAGATTACCGAAAAAGGTGCGATCTATTACCTCGCGCCCTACAACGTACCGCAACAGGAAGTGCGGGTTTTCACCATCAACGTTGAAACCGGCGGCAAGGCCCATGGTTTCCAATTCAACCAGGAACTGTTTCCGGCGGACTGATGAACCTGACTCAACTCGTGCTGGCCAGCCATAACGCCGGCAAACTCAAAGAACTCCAGGCCATGCTCGGCGAGTCCGTGCAACTGCGCTCGATCGGCGAGTTCAGCCAGGTCGAGCCCGAAGAAACGGGCCTGTCGTTCGTCGAGAACGCCATCCTCAAGGCGCGCAATGCCGCGCGCCTGTCCGGCCTGCCGGCGCTGGCGGACGACTCGGGCCTGGCGGTGGACTTCCTCGGCGGCGCCCCCGGTATCTATTCGGCGCGCTATGCCGACGGCAAAGGCGACGCGGCGAACAACGCCAAGCTGCTCGACGTGCTCAAGGACGTGCCGGATGCCGAGCGTGGCGCGCAGTTCGTCTGCGTGCTGGCCCTGGTGCGACATGCCGACGATCCGTTGCCGATCCTCTGCGAAGGCCTGTGGCACGGGCGCATCCTGCATGCAGCCAGCGGCGCGCATGGGTTTGGCTACGACCCGCTGTTCTGGGTGCCGGAGCGCGATGTCTCCAGCGCCGAACTGAGCCCGGCCGACAAAAACCAGATCAGCCACCGCGCCCGCGCCATGGCTTTGCTGCGCCAGCGCCTGGGCTTGAAATGACCCAGAACACCTCCGCGCAGCCGCTGATCCACGGCGGCGCGCAAACACCACGGGCGGCCCTGCCCCATCTGCCGCCCCTGGCGCTGTACATCCACATCCCGTGGTGCGTGCGCAAATGCCCTTATTGCGACTTCAACTCCCACACCGCCAGCCCCGTGTTGCCGGAAGAAGAGTACGTCGATGCGCTGCTGGCCGACCTCGATCAGGACCTGCACGCGGTTTATGGCAGGGAACTGAGTTCGATCTTCTTCGGTGGCGGCACGCCGAGCCTGTTCAGTGCCGCCGCGCTGGGCCGTCTGCTCAAGGGCGTGGAAGCGCGCATCCCGTTTGCCGACGACATCGAGATCACCCTGGAAGCCAACCCGGGAACGTTCGAGCAAGAGAAGTTCGTGGCGTACCGCAAGCTGGGGATCAACCGCCTGTCCATCGGCATCCAGAGCTTCCAGCAGGAAAAACTCGCGGCCCTGGGCCGTATCCACAACGGCGATGAAGCCGTGCGCGCCGCCGGCATGGCGCGCCAGGCCGGGTTCGACAACTTCAACCTGGACCTGATGCATGGCTTGCCCGATCAGTCCCTGGACGACGCTCTGAGCGACCTGCGCCAGGCCATCGCGCTCAAACCGACCCATTTGTCGTGGTACCAACTGACCCTGGAGCCCAACACCGTATTCTGGAACCAGCCGCCGACGCTGCCGGAAGACGACACCCTGTGGGATATCCAGGAAGCCGGCCAGGCGCTGCTGGCCGAACACGGTTACGCGCAATATGAAGTCTCGGCCTATGCGCAACCGGGGCGAGCGGCGCGACATAACCTCAACTACTGGAGCTTCGGCGACTTCATCGGCATCGGTGCCGGCGCCCATGGCAAGCTCAGCCACCCGGACGGGCGCATCGTCCGCACCTGGAAGACCCGCGCACCGAAGGACTACCTCAACCCGGCCAAAAGCTTCCTGGCCGGCACGAACGCGCTGACCAACGAAGAGCTGCCGTTCGAGTTCCTGATGAACGCCCTGCGCCTCACCGAAGGCGTCGACGCCAAGCTCTACGCCGAACGCACCGGGCTGGCGCTGGCAAGCCTCGCGCAAGGCCGCACCGAGGCAGAACAAAGTGGCTTAATGCAGGTCGAACCGTCACGCCTGGCGGCGACTGACCGCGGGCAACTCTTTCTCAATGACCTGTTGCAGAAGTTTTTGAGCTGATCGCTCTTAAGGAAATCGAATGGATTTGGTACTCGACCTGCTCGCCACCGTATCCCGCTGGAGCCGCAGCAACCTGTCGGAAATCTCCCTGGCCCTCGTCGGCTGCCTGTTGGTGCTGTTCGGCGCCGATATCAAAGGCTGGGTCGAAGCCCGCCTCGGCAGCATTGCCGGCGCCTTGCGCGTACCGTTGATGGCCCTGCTGTGCATGATCGGCAGCGGCGCGGCGCTGATCTACGCCACGCCGTGGATTGTGCGGGGGCTGAGCCAGTTCAATAACTACAGCCTGGCGCCGGTATTGGTGGTGGTGCTGGTGTTGATCGGCGTCGTCGCCGACCGCCGCTGATCCCAAACCCAACACAAAACCAATGTGGGAGGGGGCTTGCCCCCGATAGCAGAGTGTCAGTCAACCACTCTATGACTGACCCACCGCTATCGAGGGCAAGCCCCCTCCCACATTTTTTGACCGCATTCCAAATTACTGGCTGATCAGTCGACTTTCTCGAACTTCAAATCCCACACCCCATGCCCCAACCGCTCGCCGCGGCGTTCGAACTTGGTGATCGGGCGCTCGGCCGGGCGTGGCACGCATTTGCCGTCTTCGGCCAGGTTGCGGTAGCCAGGGGCGACGTTCATCACTTCCAGCATGTATTCCGCATAGGGCTCCCAGTCGGTGGCCATGTGCAGGATACCGCCGACTTTCAGCTTGCTGCGCACCAGCTCCGCGAAAGACGCCTGGACGATGCGGCGCTTGTGGTGACGGCTTTTGTGCCATGGGTCGGGGAAAAACAGCATCAGGCGATCGAGGCTGTTGTCGGCGATGCAGCGGTTGAGCACTTCAATCGCGTCGCAGTCGTAGACCCGCAGGTTGGTCAAACCCTGGGTCAGCACGCCATTGAGCAGCGCGCCGACACCCGGGCGATGGACTTCCACACCGATGAAATCCTGTTCCGGCGCGGCTGCGGCCATTTCCAGCAGGGAGTGGCCCATGCCGAAGCCGATTTCCAGGGAGCGCGGGGCCGAACGGCCGAACACTTGGTCATAGTCCACCGGCGCGTCGGCCAGGGGCAGGACGAACAGCGGCGTGCCTTGCTCCAGGCCCTTTTGCTGGCCTTCGGTCATGCGACCGGCGCGCATCACAAAGCTCTTGATGCGGCGGTGCTTGGACTCGTCGCCCTGTTCCACGGTGTTCGGCGTTTCGTTTGATTCAGTCATCAATGGCTCTTACTTGATCAGACCATCCAGCGGCGAGGAGGCGCTGGCGTAGAGTTTTTTCGGCATGCGCCCGGCGAGGTAGGCCAGGCGGCCCGCGACGATGGCGTGTTTCATGGCTTCGGCCATCATGATCGGCTGTTGGGCATTGGCGATGGCCGAATTCATCAGCACCGCTTCGCAGCCCAGCTCCATGGCGATGGTCGCGTCGGAGGCAGTGCCCACGCCCGCATCCACCAGCACCGGGATCTTGGCTTCTTCGAGGATGATCTGCAGGTTGTACGGGTTGCAGATCCCAAGGCCAGTGCCGATCAGGCCGGCCAGCGGCATCACGGCGATGCAGCCGATTTCGGCCAGTTGGCGGGCGATGATCGGGTCATCACTGGTGTAGACCATCACGTCGAAGCCTTCCTTGACCAGGGTTTCGGCGGCCTTGAGGGTTTCGATCACGTTGGGGAACAGGGTTTTCTGGTCGGCCAGCACTTCCAGCTTTACCAGGTTGTGGCCGTCGAGCAGCTCACGGGCCAGGCGGCAGGTCCGCACGGCTTCGATGGCGTCGTAGCAGCCGGCAGTGTTCGGCAGGATGGTGTAGCGGTCCGGCGGCAGGATATCCAGCAGGTTCGGTTCGCCCGGGTTCTGGCCGATGTTGGTGCGGCGCACGGCCACGGTCACGATCTCGGCGCCCGAGGCTTCGATGGCCAGGCGGGTTTCTTCCATATCGCGATACTTGCCGGTGCCTACCAGCAGACGGGACTGGTAGGTACGACCGGCCAGGACGAAGGGCTTGTCGCTACGAACGATGCTCATGGGAAATCCTCGAGGTGGGGTGAGGTTCTGCAGAATCCGGGGTGGCGCGCCTGGGCACCGGACGACTAGCCGCCGCCGATGGCGTGAACCACTTCGACCTGGTCACCTTCGGTGAGCGCAGTCTCGACGTGTTGGCTACGCGGGACGATATCCTGGTTGAGCTCCACTGCGACGCGACGCCCGGTCAGGTCCAGACGGGTCAGCAGGGCCGCAACGGTTTCACCGTCGGGCAGTTCAAAGGGTTCGCCGTTCAACTGAATGTGCATGCCATGGGCCGCCATCGTTTTTAGGGGCAAGCATTCTAGCCCGATTGGCGTAGCTGGCCCAAGACCCTTTGATCAGCAGCGCGCTTCAGGCCGCCTGCTGCAAGCGCCACGCCGCCAGCCCCAGGAGGAACCAACCGAGCAGAAACGCCAGGCCACCGAACGGCGTGATGATGCCGAGCTTGCTGATGCCAGTCATCGTCAGCACGTACAGGCTGCCGGAGAACAGCAGGATGCCGACGACGAACGACACGCCCGCCCACGTGACCAGGCGGCCCGGCAGGTGCGCCGCGAGCAACGCCACGCCGAACAGCGCCAGGGTGTGGACCAGTTGGTAGGTCACGCCGGTATGGAAAATCGCCAGGTACTCGGCGCTCAGGCGGTTTTTCAAGCCGTGGGCGGCGAACGCACCGAGGGCGACACCAGTGAAGCCGAAAAAAGCAGCCAGCATCAGAAAGCCACGCAGCATGAGGAACTCCAGTCAGACTCATTGGGCAGGGTCTGTATAATGGCCCGCTCAACGGGTTCGGCCAAGCCATCTCTATGCTGCGTGTCCTCTTCAGTCGTTTTCTCAAAGCCGTGAAATGGTTTGCCATCGGCAGCGTGTTGCTGGTGCTGCTGTTTCGTGTCGTACCGCCGCCGTTCACGGCGCTGATGGTGGAGCGCAAGATCGAATCCTGGTTTGACGGCGAACCGATTGACCTGCAGCGCACCTGGGTGCCGTGGGATGAGATCTCCAACGACCTCAAAGTGGCGGTGATGGCGGGTGAAGACCAGCGTTTCCCACAACATTGGGGCTTCGATTTCGGCGCGATCCAGGCGGCGCTCCTGCACAACGAGCGCGGCGGCTCGATCCGCGGCGCCAGTACGCTGAGCCAGCAAGTATCGAAGAACCTGTTCCTGTGGTCCGGCCGCAGTTATCTGCGCAAGGGCCTGGAGGCCTGGTTTACCGGGCTGATCGAGGTGCTGTGGCCCAAGCAGCGGATCCTTGAGGTGTACCTCAACAGCGTGGAATGGGACGAAGGGGTGTTCGGTGCGCAAGCGGCGGCGCAGCATCACTTCGGGGTGAGTGCCAAGGCGCTTTCTCGGCAGCAGGCCAGCTACCTGGCGGCGGTGTTACCCAATCCTCGGGTATGGAGCGCCAGCCACCCAACGGCCTATGTGGCACGGCGGGCGGCATGGATTCGCCAGCAGATGAGCCAATTGGGTGGGGATGGCTATCTGGTTGAATTGAACAATTCGCGCAAGGCGCCTTGGTCCGACTGACACAACACAGAAATAAATGTGGGAGGGGGCTTGCCCCCGATAGCAATGGATCAGTCACCTTGATGTCGACTGACACTCAGCTATCGGGGGCAAGTCGAATCGTCGCACCGCCCCTCCCACAGTTTTAAGCGGCGATCGACAGCTTCAGCTTGTTCATCGCGCTTTTCTCAAGCTGACGAATCCGCTCGGCCGACACGTTGTACTTCTGCGCCAGGTCGTGCAGCGTGGCTTTTTCTTCGGCCAGCCAGCGCTGGTAGAGGATGTCACGGCTGCGGTCGTCCAGCACTTCCAGCGCTTCGTGCAGGTTGTGGTTGGAGTTGTCGCTCCAGTCGGCGTCTTCCAGTTGACGCGCCGGGTCGTACCGGTGGTCTTCCAGGTAGTTGGCCGGCGATTGGAAGGCGCTGTCGTCGTCCGCTTCAGCGGCCGGGTCGAAGGCCATGTCATGGCCGGTCAGGCGGCTTTCCATCTCGCGCACTTCACGCGGCTCCACACCGAGGCTTTCGGCCACGCGGTGGACTTCTTCGTTGTTCAGCCACGCCAGGCGTTTTTTCTGGCTGCGCAGGTTGAAGAACAGCTTGCGCTGGGCCTTGGTGGTCGCGACTTTCACGATGCGCCAGTTGCGCAGGATGAACTCGTGGATTTCCGCCTTGATCCAGTGAACGGCGAACGACACCAGGCGCACACCCATTTCCGGGTTGAAGCGCTTCACTGCCTTCATCAGGCCGACGTTGCCTTCCTGGATCAGGTCAGCCTGGGCCAGACCGTAGCCGCTATAGCTACGGGCGATATGTACGACAAAACGCAGGTGGGCGAGCACCATCTGCCGAGCCGCCCCCAAATCCTGCTCATAGTAGAGACTCTCGGCCAGTTCACGCTCCTGCTCCGGCGTCAGCAATGGAATGCTGTTGACCGTGTGCACATAGGCCTCCAGGTTCGCACCCGGGACCAAGGCATAAACAGGTTGCAAAGAAGTGGTCATACGAAAAAACCTCCGACTCACATAACTCGTGCAGTTCAGCACTGCGAAAATTGACCGGGAACCGTAGGACAAGTTCCCCAAACCACTGATACGGTCAATACAAACGAAACCACATTAATCTGACATTAACTACTTCGGTGCCAGCTCACGTAAATGCCGTGCGACCGCAATCCACGCACCGATATACCCCAACAAGACCGCGCCAAGCAAGAGCGACAGACCATCGGCGACCGGCACCCCGGCCAGGGCGAAATCACTGCCGTACAAGCCGGCCAGCCCGATGACCGCGTCGTTCAGCCAGTCCAGGCCGAACGCCAACAAGCCCCAGGACAAAATCCCCGCACCGAAGCCATAAAGCGCGCCCATGTACAGAAAAGGACGACGCACATAGCTGTCCGTGCCGCCGACCAGTTTAATCACTTCTATCTCGGTGCGACGGTTTTCAATATGAAGACGAATGGTATTACCTATCACCAAAAGTAATGCAGACACCAACAACACCGTCAGGCCGAACACAAAGCGGTCGCCCAGCTTGAGAATCGCCGCCAGGCGCTCTACCCAGACTAGATCAAGTTGCGCCTGTTGCACCTTGGGCATCTCTGCGAGTTTTTGTCGCAGGGCTTCCAGGGCCGGTTTGTCGACTTCATTCGGCGTCACCAGCACCACGCCCGGCAGCGGGTTCTGCGGCAGCTCCTTGAGCGCCTCGCCCAGGCCGGACTGTTGCTGGAATTCCTCGAGGGCCTGATCGCGGCTGATGTACTCGGCATCCGCCACGCCCGGCAGGTTCTTGATCTCTTCGCGCAGGGCTTCGCCGTCTTTGGCGCTGGCATCCAGGTTCAGGTACAGCGAAATCTGCGCGGCGCGCTGCCAGGAACCGCCCAGGCGCTCCACATTATTAAGCAGCAGCGACAAGCCCATGGGCAGGCTCAAGGCCACGGCCATCACCAGGCAGGTGAAAAAGCTGCCGATCGGCTGCTTGCCCAGGCGACGCAGGCTGTCGAGCAGGCTGGCACGATGGCTTTCGATCCAGGCACGCAGCAGCGTGGCGAAATCCGGGCCGTCGTCTTCGTCGTGTTTTTTCTTTTTCGGTTGCGGGTCGGCCGGTTTCGGCGCCACGCGCTCGGAAACCTTGGGGCTGCGTGTCGCACTCATACGCCAGCCTCCCCGTCGCCGATCAGGCGACCGCGTTGCAGGGTCAGCATGCGATGGCGCATGCGCGCGATCAGTGCCAGGTCGTGACTGGCGATCAGCACGCTGGTGCCCAGGCGGTTGATGTCTTCGAACACGCCCATGATCTCGGCCGCCAGGCGCGGGTCGAGGTTACCGGTGGGTTCGTCCGCCAGCAGCAAGGCCGGGCGGTGGACGATGGCGCGGGCGATGCCGACGCGCTGTTGCTGGCCGGTGGACAGGTCGCCGGGGTAGAGGTCGGTCTTGTCCGACAACGCCACGCGCTCCAGCGCCGAGTCCACGCGCTTGATGATTTCGGCCTTGGACAGCCCAAGGATCTGCAACGGCAACGCAATGTTATTGAACACCGTGCGATCGAACAGCAACTGGTGGTTCTGGAACACCACGCCGATCTGGCGGCGCAGGAACGGGATCTGCGCATTGCTGATGGTGGCCAGATCCTGGCCGGCCAGCAGCAGCTTGCCGGTGGTCGGGCGTTCCATGGCCAGCAGCAGGCGCAACAGGGTACTTTTGCCGGCACCCGAATGGCCGGTGACAAACAAGAATTCGCCGCGACGCACTCGAAAACTCAGCTCATGCAAGCCGACATGCCCATTGGCATAGCGTTTACCGACCTGTTCGAATCGAATCATGAACGCTCCCGCTCGGCAAACAGTGCCTGGACAAAGGGTTCGGCTTCAAAGGTGCGCAGGTCGTCGATACCTTCACCGACGCCGATATACCGAATCGGCAACCCGAACTGCTTGGCCAGGGCGAAGATCACGCCGCCCTTGGCCGTGCCGTCGAGCTTAGTCAATGCCAGGCCGGTCAGTTGCACCGTCTGGTGGAATTGTTTGGCCTGGCTGATGGCGTTCTGGCCAGTACCGGCGTCGAGCACCAGCAAGACTTCGTGCGGAGCCTCGCCGTCGAGCTTGCCGATCACGCGGCGCACTTTCTTCAGCTCTTCCATCAGGTTGTCTTTGGTGTGCAGGCGACCGGCGGTATCGGCGATCAGCACATCAATGTTGCGGGCCTTGGCGGCTTGCACGGCATCGAAGATCACCGAAGCGGAATCGGCGCCGGTGTGCTGGGCGATGACCGGGATCTTGTTGCGCTCGCCCCAGACCTGCAACTGCTCGACGGCCGCGGCGCGGAAGGTGTCGCCGGCGGCGAGCATGACTTTCTTGCCTTCCAACTGCAGCTTCTTGGCCAGTTTGCCGATGGTGGTGGTCTTGCCGGCGCCGTTGACGCCGACTACCAGGATCACGAACGGCTTCTTCGGAGTAATCACCAACGGCGCTTCGACCGGCTTGAGCATCGCGGCCAGCTCGGCCTGCAGGGATTTGTACAGCGCATCGGCGTCGGTCAACTGCTTGCGCGCGACCTTCTGGGTCAGGCTCTGGATGATCACGGCGGTGGCTTCGACACCCACGTCGGCGGTCAGCAGACGGGTTTCGATGTCTTCCAGCAGTTCGTCATCGATGGTCTTCCGACCCAGGAACAGGCTGGCCATGCCTTCGCCGATGGTCGCGCTGGTTTTGCTCAGGCCTTGCTTGAGCCGGGCGAAGAACCCGGTTTTGCTCGGTTCGGCGGCAACCACGGGCGACGGCGCGATCACGGCGGGCGCCGCGGCCACAACAGGCGCGGGAGTCGGCTCGACCGCCACCGGCTCAACCTGCGGAATCGGCGGCGTCACATGCTCGGCCTGCACATCTTCGACCAGTGCCACGGGCTCTTCGGCCACTGGCAGTGCCAGCCACGGTTTGTGCTCAGGCTCGGCTTGCGCCACCGGCGCGGTCGGTTCGGCGCCTACCAAGGGCTCAGGGATTGGCTCAGATTGAACCTGCGGCTGTTCGACGACGGTTTCCTGCGGCTTTTTGCGCAGCCATCCGAACAGGCCTTTTTTCTCGCCAGCCGCAGCTGGACTCTTCTTGTCGTCGTTGGAACCAAACATGGAGGACGGCTATCTCAAGGTAGCGACGCGCCAAGGGCGCCTCGGTAAATAAAAATTCGATGCAGAACAGACTGCTTTAACGCTCGCTCGTTCATGCGCAACATTTTGTAAGGCGTAAATAAAGGCCTCAACAAATCGATTCAATATGGAATTGAAGCGACAACATCGGCGAAAAGCTGAAGATTGTCGGGGAAAACCGTAGCAAACTTCAAAATTCCTACAACTGAATCCAGAACGGTATGACGACCGCAGTGGCCGTCCCCAAATCGGATCAGTATCCTAGCACCTCCTCGCCCGCCGACGCTAAGACCAAGCGGGCAGCCCAACAGGTTTAAAAACGAATGAATGCTCTAGCCCGCCGCGCCGCAGGCCTGCTGCTCAGCACAGTTTGTCTGCCCCTCTCAGCCTTGGCTGCCGACCCACAACCCACCCATGAATTCACCCTGGATAACGGCCTCAAAGTGGTCGTGCGCGAAGACCATCGCGCGCCGGTGGTGGTTTCCCAGGTCTGGTACAAAGTCGGTTCGAGCTACGAAACCCCGGGCCAGACCGGTTTGTCCCACGCCCTGGAACACATGATGTTCAAGGGCAGCTCCAAGGTCGGCCCCGGCGAAGCCTCGCTGATCCTGCGCGACCTGGGCGCCGAAGAGAACGCCTTCACCAGCGACGACTACACCGCCTACTACCAAGTGCTGGCGCGTGACCGCCTGGGTGTCGCCTTCGAACTCGAAGCCGACCGCATGGCCAGCCTGCGCCTGCCGGCCGACGAGTTCAGCCGCGAGATCGAAGTCATCAAGGAAGAACGCCGCCTGCGCACCGACGACAACCCGATGTCCAAGGCCTTCGAGCGCTTCAAGGCCATGGCCTTCCCGGCCAGCGGCTACCACACGCCGACCATCGGCTGGATGGCCGACCTCGACCGCATGAAGGTCGAAGAACTGCGCCACTGGTACCAGTCCTGGTACGTGCCGAACAACGCCACCCTGGTGGTGGTCGGCGACGTGCCCCCGGACGAGGTGAAGAACCTGGCCCAGCGCTACTTCGGCCCGATCCCCAAGCGTGACGTGCCACCGGCGAAGATCCCGCTGGAACTGGCCGAGCCCGGCGAGCGCCTGCTGACGATGCATGTGCAGACCCAACTGCCGAGCGTGATCCTGGGCTTCAACGTGCCCGGCCTGGCCACCGCCACGGACAAACGCTCGGTACAAGCCCTGCGCCTGATCTCGGCCCTGCTCGACGGCGGCTACAGCGCGCGCATTTCGGAACGGCTCGAACGCGGTGAAGAGCTGGTCTCCTCCGCCTCCACCAACTACGACGCCTACACCCGCGGTGACAGCCTGTTCACCCTGAGCGCCACACCGAACCAGCAGAAGAAAAAGACCATCGCACAAGCCGAAGCCGGCCTGTGGCGCCTGCTGGAAGAACTCAAAGCCAAGCCGCCGACCGCCGAGGAACTGGAGCGCATCCGCGCCCAGGTCATTGCCGGCCTGGTCTACCAGCGCGACTCGATCACCAGCCAGGCGACCGCCATCGGTTCCCTGGAAACCGTCGGCCTGTCTTGGAAACTGATGGACACCGAACTGGCCGACCTGCAAAGCGTGACCCCGGACGATATCCAGAAGGCCGCGCGTACCTATTTCACCCGCGAACGTCTCAGCGTCGCCCATGTCCTGCCTGAGGAGACCGCTCATGAGTGATCGCAAAAGCAGCCGCCTGATCCTGCCCGGCCTGATCGCCGTCACCCTGATCGCGGCGAGCGCGGTGTATTTCCTGCGCCCAAGCGAATCCGTCGCCAGCCCGGCGCTGGAAAAAGCCCAGTCGACCCACACACTGCAATCCCTGGCGGAACTGGACGGCAAGGCGCCGACCAACCGCAAGCTCGACGTGCAGACCTGGAACACCGCCGAAGGCGCCAAGGTGCTGTTCGTCGAAGCCCACGAACTGCCGATGTTCGACATGCGTATCCTGTTCGCCGCCGGCAGCAGCCAGGACGGCAACGTCCCCGGCGTGGCGCTGATGACCAACGCCATGCTCAACGAAGGCGTGCCGGGCAAGAATGTGAGCCAGATCGCCAGCGGCTTTGAAGGCCTCGGCGCGGACTTCGGCAATGGCGCTTACCGCGACATGGCGCTGGTGTCCCTGCGCGGCCTGAGCGACAGCGACAAGCGCGACGCCGCCCTGGCGCTGTTTGACCAGGTGATCGGCAAACCGACCTTCCCCGCCGACTCCCTGGCGCGCATCAAGAACCAGATCCTCGCTGGCTTTGAGTATCAGAAGCAGAACCCCGGCAAACTGGCGAGCCTGGAGCTGTTCAAGCGCCTGTACGGCGACCACCCGTATGCTCACCCGAGCGAAGGCACGGCCGAGAGCGTTCCGACAATCACCCAGGCGCAGTTGCAGGCATTCCACGCCAAGGCGTATGCCGCGGGTAACGCTGTGATTGCCGTAGTGGGCGACCTGACCCGCGCCGAGGCCGAAGCCATGACTGCCAAGGTCTCGGCCTCGCTGCCCAAAGGCCCGGCCCTGGCGAAGATCGCCCAGCCGACCGAGCCCAAGGCCGGTTTGAGCCATATCGAGTTCCCGTCCAAACAGACGCACCTGTTGTTCGCGCAACTGGGCATCGATCGCGCCGACCCGGACTACGCCGCCCTGTCCCTGGGCAACCAGATCCTCGGCGGCGGGGGCTTCGGCACCCGCTTGATGAGTGAAGTGCGCGAGAAGCGCGGCCTGACCTACGGCGTCTACTCCGGTTTCTCGCCGATGCAAGTGCGCGGCCCGTTCATGATCAACCTGCAGACCCGCGCGGAAATGAGCGGCGGCACCCTGCGCCTGGTGGAAGACGTGCTGGCCGACTACCTCAAGACCGGCCCGACGCAAAAGGAGCTGGATGACGCCAAGCGCGAGCTGAGCGGCAGTTTCCCGCTGTCCACCGCGAGCAACGCCGATATTGTCGGGCAGCTGGGCGCCATGGGTTTCTACAACCTGCCGCTGAGCTATCTGGAAGATTTCATGAAACAATCCCAGGCCCTGACCGTAGAACAGGTCAAAGCGGCTTTGAACAAACACCTGAGCGCCGACAAGATGGTCATCGTGACCGCCGGCCCGACGACTGCGCAAAAGCCACTACCGCCCCCCACTGATAAACCTGCCGAGCAGCCGCTCGGGGTTCCGGAGCATTAATGGCCAGTTCATCTCGCCCGAAAAAACCTGTCCACAACGTGCATAACGGTGTGGGCCAACTGCGCATCATTGGCGGTGAATGGGGCAGCCGCAAGCTCAGCTTCCCCGACGTCGTGGGCCTGCGCCCAACGCCGGATCGCGTGCGTGAAACCCTGTTCAACTGGCTGGCACCCTACATCGCCGGGGCCAAGGTACTCGACCCGTTTGCCGGCAGCGGCGCGCTGTTCCTCGAGGCGCTGTCCCGTGGCGCGGCCCAGGCACAGGCGCTGGATGCCAGCAATGTGGCGGTGTCCAGCCTCAAGGAACACCTGGGCACCCTGCGTTGCACCAACGGCCAGGTGCAGACCGCCGACGCGTTGCGCTACCTGGAAACCCAGGCCGCCAGCGAATACGACGTGGTGTTCCTCGACCCGCCGTTCAACCAGAACCTGCTGCCGACCGTGTGCGCGTTGCTGGAAGAGCGCCAATGGCTGGCGCCGGACTCGTGGATCTACACTGAAAGCGAAAGTGCGCCATCCAGCCTGGGCCTGCCCGGCAGCTGGCGCCTGCACCGGGAACAAAAATCCGGGCGGGTGTATTACGCATTGTGGCAACGTTCGGTACAGCCCTCGGCCTGAACGGGCTTTTGTGGCGAGCAAGCTCGCTCGCCACAGTGAGTCCGCGTGCCACAGAGAGTGTCATGACCCCCTCTTCAGACCTGTTCAAACCCGCCTTCGGCCTCGGCAACCCTCATCTGCAAACGTTGTGGGGGCCGCTGTGGCGCCCGACCACGCACCTCGAACGCCCACGCGAACGCCTGTGGCTGGACGACGGCGACTTTCTCGACCTCGACTGGCATGGCCCCCATGACGCGCAAGCGCCGTTGGTGCTGGTACTGCATGGGCTGACCGGCTCGTCCAACTCGCCTTACGTGGCCGGCCTGCAAAAAGCCCTCGCCGCCCAGGGCTGGGCCAGTGCGGCCTTGAACTGGCGCGGATGCTCGGGCGAGCCGAACCTGTTGGCGCGCAGCTACCACTCGGGCGCCAGCGAAGACCTGGCGGCAGCGATTGCCCATCTGCGCGCCAAGCGGCCGTTGGCGCCGTTGTATGCGGTGGGTTATTCCCTAGGGGGCAACGTGCTGCTCAAGCATTTGGGCGAAACCGGCGCGAATTCGGGGCTGCAAGGCGCGGCGGCGGTGTCGGTGCCGTTTCGTCTGGATCAGTGCGCCGATCGCATCGGCCTGGGCTTTTCGCGGGTGTACCAGAAGCACTTCATGCGCGAGATGGTGGCGTATATCCGCGTCAAGCAAAGCCGCTTTTTACAGGATGGTCGTGCTGAAGGGCTCAAGGCCCTGGAGGCACTCGGGTCTCTGGAGAAGATGCACACGTTCTGGGACTTCGACGGCCGGGTCACCGCGCCGCTGCATGGTTTCCTCAGTGCCGAAGACTATTACCGCCGCGCGTCGAGCCGTTACTACCTGGGCGATATCCGCACGCCGACCCTGATCATCCAGGCGGCCGATGACCCGTTTGTCTTCGCCCATAGCCTGCCCGAAGCCAGCGAGTTGTCGGATTGCACCGAGTTCGAATTGCTGGCCAAGGGTGGGCATGTGGGGTTTGTCGACGGTTCGCTGAAGCGCCCCGGTTACTACCTGGAGCGGCGGATTCCGCAATGGCTGCTGACACAACCCCGTTAAACAAGGTGGGTTTACACGCAGGACAACTCAGTCGCCCGTCGCGATTTCCCGCGTTGGATCGGTAATCCACTCGCTCCACGATCCCGCATACAACTTACCCAACGGGTAACCCGCCAGGCTCAGGGCGAACAGGTTGTGGCACGCCGTCACGCCCGAACCGCAATACGCCACCAACTCATCCGGCGAACGGCCTTGCAACTGGGCGGCGAAGCGCTGCTTGAGCTGCTCGGCCGGCAGGAAACGCCCATCGCTGCCCAGGTTTTCGGTGAACGCCGCACATTGCGCGCCGGGAATGTGCCCGGCAATCGGGTCGATAGGCTCGACATCGCCGCGAAAGCGCGGCTGGGCGCGGGCGTCGATCAGGGTCAGGCCCGGTTGGCCCAGGCGTTTTTGCAGCTGCTTGGCATCCAGCAGCAGGCGATTGTCCGGCGTGCCGACAAAGGTGCCGCGCTCGATCACCGGCGCATCCAGGCTTAACGGGAAGCCGGCCGCGTGCCAGGCCTTCAAGCCACCGTCCAGGATAAACACGCCATCACGCTTGCCCAGCCACGCCAGCGACCACCAGGTGCGGGCGGCATAAACACCCGGGCCGTCGTCGTAGAGCACCACATCGGTATCGGCATTGATGCCCCAGGCACGCAGTTGCTCGGCGAGCGTCTGCGCCTGCGGCAACGGGTGACGCCCGGTCACGCCCTTGGTCACCGGCCCACTGAGATGGCGCTCCAGGTCGGCATATTGCGCGCCTTCGATATGCCCTTCGGCGTAGCTGCACATTCCGTAGTCCGGGTCTTCCAGGGCAAAGCGGCAGTCAAGTATCACCAGAGCGCCGCGCTGTTGGCGCTCGGCCAGTTGCTGGGGGCTGATCAGTTGGGCAAGTGGCATGACAGACTCCTGTGAACAAATTCGGGAAAGATCCTACTTCACTTCTTCCAGTGCCTGGTTCAACGGCACGTAAAACTCTTTGAACAGTGCATCCACCGCCGCTTTGGCCTGCGGCGTGACAAACCCCGCTTCCAGCACCAGCACCTGATACACCCCGCGCTTGATCGCTTCGGCGCTCAGATGTGTGGATTTTTCATTGGTGGTACACAAAAACCGCACCCAGGAGGTAAGGATGATCCAGGCGTTGAGGGTCAGCGCCTCGGTTTGCACCGGGTCCATATTGAGAATGCCGGCATCGACAAACCCTCGGTAAATGGCGCCCCCCTGAATCAGGCAACGCTGGGAAAAGCGCCGGTAGCCGGTGGCCAGTTCCGGGTCGCTCTCCAGCAGGTGTTCGAGGTCACGGTGCAGGAAACGGTAGCGCCACATGCCGGCCAGGACCGCCTGCAGGTAGAAGCGCTTGTCCTCCACCACCATGGTGCGACCCTGGGGCGGGCGCAGGAAACTGTCGACCAAGGCTTCGTATTCGCGAAACAGCACGGCGATGATCGCCTGCTTGTTGGGGAAGTGGTAGTACAGGTTGCCCGGCGAAATTTCCATATGGGCGGCGATATGGTTGGTGCTGACACTGCGCTCGCCCTGCTGGTTAAAAAGCTCCAGGCTGGTTTGCACAATGCGCTCGCTGGTCTTTACTCGTGGTGCCATAGGGGATCAGCTTCTGTACACGTGATCGACCATCTTACGGCCTAACCTTGCCGGGATAAATCCAGTTATGGCTGCAATGCCATTTGACAATTTAGAGCAATAACTCTAAAAATCCAGGCAGACCAATAACAATCCGGAACTGCACCATGTCTGCCAACGTTGCCTACCCGCAAGATTC
The DNA here is from genome assembly GCF_003058185.1 of Pseudomonas sp. GV105. Lineage (NCBI taxonomy): Bacteria > Pseudomonadati > Pseudomonadota > Gammaproteobacteria > Pseudomonadales > Pseudomonadaceae > Pseudomonas > Pseudomonas sp. GV105. Next base: position 189,477 of record NZ_QBUF01000005.1, on the reverse strand, counting down.
CCAGACACTGGATCAACTCCAGGGCCTGTTCGACGCCCAACGCCGCGCCTATGCCGCCAACCCGATGCCGCCGGCCGCGCAACGCCAGCAATGGCTCAAGGCCTTGCGCGAAGTGCTCAGCGACGAACGCCAGGCGCTGATCGACGCGATCAGCCAGGACTTCAGCCATCGCAGCGCCGACGAAACCCTGTTCGCCGAACTGATGCCCAGCCTGCATGGCATTCACTATGCGAGCAAACACCTCAGTGGCTGGATGAAACCTTCCCGCCGTGCTGTAGGCATTGCCTTCCAGCCCGCCTCGGCCAAAGTCATCTACCAACCGCTGGGCGTGGTCGGGGTGATCGTGCCCTGGAACTACCCGCTGTACTTGGCCATCGGGCCATTGGTGGGTGCGTTGGCCGCGGGCAACCGGGTGATGCTCAAACTCAGCGAATCGACCCCGGCCACCGGCGAACTGCTCAAGACCCTGCTGGCGAAGGTCTTCCCCGAAGACCTGGTGTGCGTGGTGCTGGGCGAGGCCGACGTCGGCATGGCATTTTCCAGGCTGCGCTTCGATCATCTGCTGTTCACCGGCGCCACCAGCATCGGTAAACATGTGATGCGCGCGGCGGCCGAGCATCTGACCCCGGTCACGCTGGAACTGGGCGGCAAATCGCCGGCGATCGTTTCCGCCGATGTGCCCCTCAAGGACGCCGCCGAACGCATCGCCTTCGGCAAGGCCCTGAACGCCGGGCAAACCTGCGTAGCGCCGGACTACGTGCTGGTGCCGGAAGATCGCGTCGAGGGTTTCGTCGAGGCCTACAGCAAGGCGCTTCGCGGTTTTTACCCGACGCTGGCCAACAACCCGGACTACACCGCCATCATCAACGAACGGCAACTGGCCCGGCTCAACGCCTACGTGAAGGACGCCACCGACAAGGGCGCCACCCTGATCCCTCTGTACGACCAGGGCCAGGCACGCCGCATGGCCCACAGCCTGCTGTTGAATGTCAGCGATGAAATGACGGTGATGCAGGACGAAATCTTCGGCCCGGTGCTGCCGATCGTGCCTTATCGCGGCATCGACCAAGCCTTTGCCTACATCAATCAGCGGCCTCGCCCACTGGCCCTGTACTACTTCGGCTACAACAAGCGCGAACAGAACCGCGTACTCCACGAAACCCACTCCGGCGGCGTATGCCTGAACGACACGCTGCTGCATGTGGCCCAGGACGACATGCCTTTCGGCGGCATCGGCCCATCAGGCATGGGCCACTACCACGGTCATGAAGGGTTCCTCACGTTCAGCAAGGCCAAGGGCGTGCTGGTCAAGCAGCGCCTGAACGCCGCGAAGTTGATCTACCCGCCCTACGGCAAATCGATCCAGAAGCTGATCCAGAAGCTGTTTATCCGCTGATACCGCCACCCTCGGGATAACCATAACAATGAACCCAAGCCTGACTGATTCACCCGCGCTGTCGCGGCGCGGCGTCCTGAAAATCGGCCTGTGCGCCAGCGCCTTCCTGGCCACCGCCGGGCTGGGCGCGAGCCTCAGCGGTTGCTCCAGCAGCACTCCGGCCAGCGGCTTTGCCCTGTTGCGCAGCAGCGACTTGCCGTTTCTGCGCGCGGTGATCCCGGTGCTGCTGGAAGGCGTGGCCAGCGCCCAGGAAGTCGCCAGCGGGATTGAAGACACCCTGAAAAAACTCGACTACAGCCTGCAGCACCTGTCGCCGGAGATGTTCAAGCTGACCCAGCAACTGTTCGACGTGCTGGGCATGGGCATCACCCGTGGCCCACTGACCGGGGTCTGGGGCAGTTGGGAAAACGCCAGTGGCGAACAGATCCGCAACTTCCTGCACCGCTGGGAAAACAGCTACCTGAACCTGCTGCGCATGGGCCAGGGTTCGTTGCTCAAGCTGGTGATCATGGCCTGGTACTTCCGGCCGGCGTCCTGGGCCCATTGCGGCTACCCCGGGCCGCCGAAGATCTGATTCGCATCCCCCCAATAAAAACAAGAGACGACCCCGATGCCTGTACCCGATCTGTTCCGCGACGGCCTGGCCCGCGGCTGGAAAACCCACAATGGCGCCGCCCTCGACCGCGACCTGACGCTGGAAGCCGACGTAGCGATCATCGGCAGCGGTGCCGGCGGCGGCACCACTGCCGAAATCCTCAGCGCCGCCGGCTACAAAGTGCTGCTGATCGAAGAAGGCCCGCTCAAGACCAGCAGCGATTTCAAGCTGCTCGAAGACGAGGCCTACGCCAGTCTGTATCAAGAAGGCATCGGCCGCATGAGCAAGGACGGCGCCATCACCATCCTGCAAGGCCGGGCCGTGGGCGGCACCACGCTGATCAACTGGACCTCCAGCTTCCGCACCCCGGACGCCACCCTCAGCCACTGGGCCAGCGAATATGCGGTCAAGGGCCACAGCAGCGCGGACATGGCGCCATGGTTCGAAAAAATGGAACAGCGCTTGGGCATCGCTCCCTGGGCCATGCCGCCCAACGCCAACAACGACGTGATCCGCAAAGGCTGCGAACAGCTGGGCTACAGCTGGCATGTGATCCCGCGCAACGTGCGCGGCTGCTTCAACCTGGGTTATTGCGGCATGGGTTGCCCGGTCAACGCCAAGCAGTCGATGCTGGTGACCACCATCCCCTCCACCCTGGAGAAAGGCGGCGAGCTGCTGTACCTGGCCCGCGCCGAACGCCTGGTCTACAGCGGCGACCGCATCAATAGCCTGGAATGCGTGGCCATGGACGAACGCTGCGTGGCGCCGACTGGACGCAAGATCACGGTCAAGGCCAGGCATTACGTGCTGGCCGGCGGCGGCATCAACAGCCCGGCGCTGCTGATGCGCTCGGCCGCCCCCGACCCGCATTCGCGGCTGGGCAAGCGCACCTTTTTGCATTTGGTGAACTTCTCCGCGGCGCTGTTCGACGAGGTGATCAACCCGTTCTATGGCGCGCCGCAGTCGATCTATTCCGATCACTTCCAATGGCTGGACGGCACCACCGGCAGAATGTCGTACAAGCTCGAAGCGCCGCCGCTGCACCCGGCGCTGGCCAGTACGCTGCTCGGCGGCTACGGCACCCAGAACGCCCTGGACATGAGCCAATTGCCACATACCCACGCAATGCTTGCCCTGCTGCGCGATGGCTTCCACCCCGACAGCCCCGGCGGCAGCGTTGAACTGCGCGGCGACGGCACACCAGTGCTCGATTACCAGGTGTCGCCTTACGCCTGGGACGGCCTGCGCCGCGCGTTCCACAGCATGGCCGAGATCCAGTTCGCGGCGGGCGCCAAGTCGGTCAAGCCGCTGCATCACGATGCGCGCTACGTGAAGACCCTGGCCGAAGCACGCAGCCTGATCGACGGCCTCAACCTGGAATTGCACCGCACCTGCCTGGGCAGCGCCCACGTGATGGGCGGCTGCGCCATGGGCGAAGAGCCGAAAAATGCGGTGGCCGACAGCCTCGGTCGCCATCACCAGTTGCGCAACCTGTCGATCCACGATGGTTCGCTGTTCCCCACCAGCATTGGCGCCAACCCGCAGTTGTCGGTGTACGGATTGACCGCGCAACTGGCGAGCGCATTGGCCGAACGTCTGAAAACGGCATGAAAAAACAGGGTATTTCGCGGGTCTATCTGCATAAGTCGACTTGGCCGACCGGGACGGCTGCGATACCATCCGGTTCCCCAACGGACTCCGCCAGGACGACGCGATGAACCGAGTGTTGTACCCAGGTACCTTCGACCCGATTACCAAAGGCCATGGCGATCTGGTCGAACGCGCCTCGCGCTTGTTCGACCATGTGATCATCGCGGTCGCTGCCAGCCCCAAGAAAAACCCGCTGTTTCCCCTGGAACAGCGCGTGGAGCTGGCGCGCGAGGTCACCAAGCACCTGCCCAACGTCGAAGTGGTGGGTTTCTCGACGCTGCTGGCACATTTCGCCAAAGAGCAGAACGCCAATGTGTTCCTGCGCGGCCTGCGCGCGGTATCGGACTTCGAATACGAATTCCAGTTGGCCAACATGAACCGCCAACTGGCGCCGGACGTGGAAAGCCTGTTCCTCACGCCGTCGGAGCGTTATTCGTTCATTTCCTCGACGCTGGTCCGTGAAATCGCGGCCCTGGGCGGGGATATCACCAAGTTCGTGCATCCGGCCGTGGCTGATGCGCTGACCCTGCGCTTCAAGAAGTAAGACCGCTCACTCGGCGCCCGCTCGCACTGCGGGCGCCAATGCGGCACAATTGCGCGCATTAGTTTTCCAGATGCCTTGGCTGACTGCCCTGGCAGGAGTTTCCATGTCCTTGATCATCACCGACGATTGCATCAACTGCGACGTCTGCGAACCCGAGTGCCCGAACGCCGCGATTTCCCAAGGCGAAGAGATCTACGTGATCGACCCCAACCTCTGCACCCAGTGCGTCGGCCACTACGACGAACCGCAGTGCCAGCAGGTGTGCCCGGTGGATTGCATTCCACTGGATGAAGCCCACCCGGAGACTGAAGAACAGTTGATGGAGAAGTACCGGAAGATTACCGGTAAGGCTTGAGCCTGGTGGCGTCTGTGAGGGCCTCATCGGGGGCAAGCCCCTCCCACACGTTGATGTGTGAATACATTCAAATGTGGGATGGGGGCTTGCCCCCGATGGCGATATCCGCCATCACACAGCAATCAGCTCTGGCACTTAGGGCAAAACACACTCGCCCGCTGCCCCAGCACCACATTGCGCAACTCGCTCCCGCAGACCTTGCACGCCTCGCCGCCCCGGCCGTAGACGAACAGTTCCTGCTGGAAATACCCCGGCTGCCCGTCGCCACCGATAAAGTCGCGCAAGGTAGTGCCGCCGCGCTCGATGGCGGCCGCCAGAATGCGCTTGATCTCGATCGCCAGCTTCAGATAGCGCCCGCGTGAAATGCCACCGGCCTCGCGGCGCGGATCGATCCCCGCCGCGAACAGCGCTTCGGTCGCGTAGATATTGCCCACGCCCACCACCACCGCGTTGTCCATGATGAACGGTTTGACCGCCATCGAACGCCCACGCGACAGTTTGAACAGGCGCTCGCCATCGAACAGGTCGGTCAACGGCTCCGGCCCCAGGCGGATCAGCAGTTCGTGGTTATGCGGGTCCTGGCTCCAGAGCATCGCACCAAAACGCCGAGGGTCGGTGTAGCGCAGGGCCAGGCCCGACTCCAGCTCGATGTCCACATGCTCATGCTTGGCCGCCGGCAGGCCGACTTCCACCAGGCGCAGGTTGCCCGACATGCCCAGGTGGCTGATCAGGGTGCCCACTTCGGCGTTGATCAACAGGTACTTGGCCCGCCGCTCCACCAGCACGATGCGCTGCCCGGACAGGCGTACATCGAGGTCTTCCGGGATCGGCCAGCGCAGGCGTCGCTCACGCACCACGACGCGGCTGACCCGCTGGCCTTCCAGGTGCGGCGCAATCCCGCGCCGAGTGGTTTCGACTTCTGGTAACTCGGGCATGTGTGCCTCGTGAGGTAAGGGTCAGTGCGCGCCCAGTTCGCGGATCGACAACTTCATGCTTTCGAAGTCGTAGTCCGACAGGCCCACGTAGTCCAGCACCAGATGGCCAATCGCGTCCCACTCATAGTCGACCGGCTGGTTGCCCAACACCCGGTACGACGCGCAGATGTGCTCGGCCATTTTCAGGATCGCCAGCAGGTTCTTGAGCTGCGGATTGCGCGGCGACTCATCGCTGAAGATCGCCAGGGCGTTGTGATGGTTGGCAATGGCGTCGGTCACATGTTCCGGCAGGCGCCAGGACTTGGCGGTGTAATAGCCGACCACCGCATGGTTGGTGTTGAACGCATTGTTTTCGGTGTCGACCACTCGGCAGTCGGCACCGGCATTGGCGTAGGACTCTTCGAGCACCACCATGTAATTGGGGAAGCGCTTGAGCATCAGCGGCACGCCGCAATCGTGGAACAGCCCCAGGGCATAGGCTTCGTCCACCGCCTGGGCGCCGGTGCGCTTGGCCAGGGTGAGGCAGGTCATGGCCACGTCCTGGGCGGTGTCCCAGAAACGGTTGAGGGTGACGATGGTGTCGTCGCTCATCTCGCCCTTGATCGACAGGGCGTTGATCAGGTTGATGATCGAACGGCTGCCCAGCAGGTTAACGGCGCGCTGGATCGAGGCGATCTTGTTGCTCAGGCCGTAATACGACGAGTTGACGATCTTCAGCAGCGCGCCGGACAGGCCCGGGTCCTGAGAAATCAACCGCGCGATCACTTCCAGGTCCGGGTCGGGCATGTACTGTTCCATCTGCAAATCCACCATGATTTGCGGCTGAGGCGGCACACTGATGCCTTGCAGGGCCTGCTGGATCTGTTCGGCGGAAAGCTCTTGGGACATAAGTACACACTCTGGGCGAGAGGGGGATTCTAACCCCGATGGGAAGCTGACCGACACCTCAAAAAACCAAATGGCACTCCTATCAAATGGACGCCACAGCACGCGCGCCCCCTGCAACCCATCAGGCCAAGCCACGAAATGTAATGCAACACGGTATACTCCCGCTCTTTTTTCCGGAGCGACGTCATGTCCCTGCCAAGCCTGCGTCTCAAAGCCAACGCCGATCGTCGTTTGCGCAACGGCCACCTGTGGGTCTACAGCAACGAAATCGACGTGGCCGCCACCCCACTCCACGGCTTCCAGGCGGGCGACCAGGCCATCCTCGAAGCGGCCGGCGGCAAGACCCTGGGCATCGTGGCCATGAGCCCGAACAACCTGATCTGCGCGCGCCTGCTGTCGCGTGACATCAAGTTGCCTTTGGACAAGTCGCTGCTGGTACACCGCCTGAACGTCGCCCTGTCCCTGCGCGACCGTCTGTTCGACAAGCCGTTCTACCGCCTGGTCTACGGCGATTCCGACCTGCTGCCGGGCCTGGTGGTCGACCGTTTCGGCGACATCCTGGTGGTGCAGATCGCCTCGGCGACCATGGAAGCGCATAAAGAAGACGTGATCGCCGCCCTGACCCAAGTGCTCAAGCCGAGCGGCATTCTGTTCAAGAACGACTCCGCCGCGCGCGACGCCGAAGGCCTCAACCGTTACGTCGAAACCGTGTTCGGCCTGGTGCCGGAGTGGGTCGCGCTGGAAGAAAACGGCGTGAAATTCGAAGCCCCGGTGATCCAGGGCCAGAAAACCGGCTGGTTCTATGACCACCGCATGAACCGCGCACGCCTGGCCCCGTATGCCAAAGGCAAGCGCGTCCTCGATCTGTACAGCTACATCGGCGGCTGGGGCGTGCAAGCCGCGGCCTTCGGCGCCACTGAAGTGTTCTGCGTCGACGCCTCGGCCTTCGCCCTCGACGGCGTCGAGCGCAACGCCGCGCTGAACGGCGTCGCCGAGAAAATGACCTGCATCGAAGGCGACGTCTTCGAAGCCCTCAAAGAGCTGAAAGCCAGCGAAGAACGCTTCGACGTGATCGTCGCCGACCCACCGGCCTTCATCAAACGCAAAAAAGACATGAAGAACGGCGAAGGCGCCTACCGCCGCCTCAACGAGCAAGCCATGCGCCTGCTCAGCAAGGACGGCATCCTGGTCAGCGCCTCGTGCTCGATGCACCTGCCGGAAGACGACCTGCAGAACATCCTGCTGACCAGCGCCCGCCACCTGGACCGTAACATCCAGATGCTCGAGCGCGGCGGCCAGGGCCCGGATCACCCGGTGCATCCGGCGATTGTTGAGACGCGCTACATCAAGAGCATCACCTGCCGGTTGCTGCCAAATAGCTAAAGACCAAAACCGTCCCCCTGTAGGAGCGAGCTCGCTCGCGAAAAACGCATAGACGACGCGGGCTACCTGATAGCGCTGCGTCATCGTTGACGTGCTTCGCGAGCAAGCTCGCTCCTACAAGGGGGAAGAGGTCACAACCAGATGGCGTCCCATAGCGGGTACTGGCCGATATGCTTGACCAGCCCTGCACGCAAGGGATTGGCCACGATATAGCGGGCCATTGCTTTCAAATCTTCCTCCCGACGCAGTGCGCGGTCGAAGTAACCTTTTTGCCATAGGGTCCCGAACGAACACCTGGCCTGGTTGATGGCACGGGCACTTCGCGACTTGGTGATTCGCATCAGCCTTGGCAAGTCGCCGTTATGCAACTCGACCAGCCAATGGAAATGGTCAGGCATGACCACCCAGGCCAGCGAAGTCGCCTCACCCTCGTCCTGAGCCTGCCTGAACTCACTGACAAGCAGGCGGCCGATGCGCCAGTCCTGAAAGACCGATTGTCGTTGATGGGTAACCGCAGTGATCAGGTAAATACGGCCCGACTCCGAACAGCGCCCGATGCGCAGCCGATGTGCACGTTGCTGGGTGGACATTCCTTCGTCCTCTTCTGTGAGTGAAAGAGAAACGGTAGGCGCAGCGACGTCAACCGGCCTCTAAACAGTGGTTCTGAATATGTCCCCCCCTGTAGGAGCGAGCTTGCTCGCGAAGAACGTCAACAATAACGCCGTACTATCAGGAGGCCCGTGTCGCCTGTTCGTTTTTCGCGAGCAAGCTCGCTCCTACATCAGATTGGTTGATCCGGGCGTGCGTCGCCACGGCGCTTTTCGCCATTCCCTCCAGCCGCCAGCGGTGTAGAATCGGCCTATTCATCGCCAGTCATCCCCCGGCGGGTTTATGAGCTCGAGGCCAAAACGCACGGCGATCCCGTAACGTTTGCGGCAACGTCCGGACACCACGGCCATTTTTCGGGTGTTCCAGACGTCCATAGAAGCTCACTCCCCTTAGCACCTGATTAGTTTTGATTAGCCGCCCGGAGGGCTCAAATGCCAGATTACCGCTCGAAAACATCCACCCATGGCCGCAACATGGCCGGCGCCCGCGCACTGTGGCGTGCCACGGGGATGAAAGATGACGACTTCAAGAAGCCGATCATCGCGATTGCCAACTCGTTCACCCAGTTCGTCCCCGGCCACGTCCACCTCAAGGACCTGGGCCAACTGGTCGCCCGCGAGATCGAACGCGCCGGCGGTGTCGCCAAAGAATTCAACACCATCGCCGTGGACGACGGCATCGCCATGGGCCATGACGGCATGCTGTATTCCCTGCCGAGCCGCGAGATCATCGCCGACTCCGTGGAGTACATGGTCAACGCCCACTGCGCCGACGCCATCGTGTGCATCTCGAACTGCGACAAGATCACCCCCGGCATGCTGATGGCCGCCTTGCGCCTGAACGTCCCGGTGATCTTCGTCTCCGGCGGCCCGATGGAAGCCGGCAAGACCAAACTCGCCTCCCACGGCCTCGACCTGGTCGATGCCATGGTCATCGCCGCCGACTCCAGCGCTTCTGACGAGAAGGTCGCGGAATACGAGCGCAGCGCCTGCCCGACCTGCGGTTCGTGCTCCGGCATGTTCACCGCCAACTCGATGAACTGCCTGGTGGAAGCCCTGGGCCTGGCCTTGCCGGGCAACGGTTCCACGCTGGCCACCCACAGCGACCGCGAGCAACTGTTCCTGCAGGCCGGCCGCACCATCGTCGAGCTGTGCAAACGCTACTATGGCGAGAACGATGAGTCGGTGTTGCCGCGCAATATCGCCAACTTCAAGGCGTTCGAAAACGCCATGACCCTGGACATCGCCATGGGCGGGTCCACCAACACCATCCTGCACTTGCTGGCCGCGGCCCAGGAAGCCGAGATCGATTTCGACCTGCGCGACATCGACCGTCTGTCCCGTCACGTGCCGCAACTGTGCAAAGTCGCGCCGAACATCCAGAAGTACCACATGGAAGACGTGCACCGCGCCGGCGGGATCTTCTCGATCTTAGGTTCCCTGGCGCGCGGCGGCCTGCTGCACACCGACCTGCCGACCGTACACAGCAAGTCCCTCGCCGAAGGCATCGCCAAGTGGGACATCACCCAGACTGACGACGAAGCCGTACACACCTTCTTCAAGGCCGGCCCGGCGGGCATCCCGACCCAGACCGCGTTCAGCCAGTCGACCCGTTGGGACACCCTCGACGCCGACCGTGAAAACGGCTGCATCCGCAGTGTCGAGCACGCCTATTCGAAAGAAGGCGGCCTGGCCGTGCTGTACGGCAACATCGCCCTCGACGGCTGCGTGGTGAAAACCGCCGGTGTGGATGAGTCGATCCACGTCTTCGAAGGTCGCGCCAAGATCTACGAAAGCCAGGACAGCTCGGTACGCGGCATCCTCGCCGACGAAGTCAAAGAAGGCGACATCGTGATCATCCGCTACGAAGGCCCGAAAGGCGGCCCGGGTATGCAGGAGATGCTCTACCCAACGTCGTACCTGAAATCCAAAGGCCTGGGCAAAGCCTGCGCGCTGCTGACCGACGGCCGTTTCTCCGGCGGCACCTCGGGCCTGTCCATCGGCCATGCTTCGCCTGAAGCCGCTGCCGGCGGCGCGATTGGCCTGGTACAGGACGGCGACAAGGTACTGATCGACATTCCGAACCGCTCGATCAACCTGTTGATCAGCGACGAAGAACTGGCCGCGCGCCGGGTCGAGCAGGACAAGAAGGGCTGGAAGCCGGTGGAGAAGCGTCCACGCAAGGTGACTACTGCGTTGAAGGCTTATGCGTTGCTGGCGACCAGTGCCGACAAGGGTGCGGTGCGTAACAAGGCGATGCTGGACGGGCTGTAAGGCCTAATCCTGCGCATAAAAAAGCCCCGCCCAGTGCGGGGCTTTTTGTTAAAGGTTTACTGCCCAGCCAAGCGGGTTTGCAAATAACGATAAAGCCCGGCCGCACTCTTTCGATAGCCTTGCTCGTTCAGGTGAACCAGATCGTTCTGAGCAAGGTGGTCGGCCTGCCAAGCCTCAATCGAACAGGGGCCTCCCATATACGCTTGCCAGTCCCAGAACAGAGCCCCCGCGCGTAAGGCGGCCTGCCGTTGGATCTGGATGACCCGAGACAGATTTTTCGGCTGACGCTCTTCGCACGCCATGCCGGACCGCTGCTTTATCGAGTCTGCCGGCCCGACCAACAAAAGCACGGTGGCGGGTAATGTGCGGCGCAAGAACGCGAGCTTTTCAAGCAACTCATCGTGATAACGCCTCGGATCCAGATCGTCATCGAACGCTTCGTTACCGCCATACGCCAGCACCAGCAGGTCGGGATGCAGCGCGTTCAACGTATGCTCCCATCCGGCCTGCCACGAATCGACCGAATTCAGGGTTGCACCGTTGATACCCAGTGCCGAGTAAGTCACTCCAGTCTGTTGCTGTGACTCGATATTCCAGCCGCCGAGCGCAACCCCCCGTTCACTGATGATCGCCAGGTCCAATGGCAGGGCCAGATTTTCGAGCGCCCGACTGAACCGCCATTGCCCGGAAGTCGACAACAATGGCACCGCCATGTGACGAATGCCGTCATCCGCCACCAAACCGCTGTCAACATCAGCTCGGTACAGCGCAGAAACCCGGTAGCGCATTTCATGGGGTTCTCGCACACCAATCCTGACGTGGGCGTTGGGCGCCACGGGCAACGCCAGATAACCACCGAGCGGGAATTCATCGCTGTGCTGATAACGGCTTGAAATCAGGCGCCATTGGTCACTATCAGCCGCCAGTACCACTTGATCGTAACGGGTGCCTGGGACCGGTGTAGCCGCGACGAAACCTATTCCGCCCTCACCATATTGCAGTTGGAACAAACGGCGCATTTCACCGGAAAACCAATCAGCCGCCGTATGGGAGTCGCCCAACTGCACGATATTGACGGAACTACCGTGCGAAACCTTGAGCTTGTCGGCCAACGTCACTAAACCAGAAACAGGCACTGCTTGCGGTTCTGCCGCCAAGGCCCGAATCGAGAACAGCGCACTGCATCCGCCTGACACCGCCAGCAACACCATCGAGCGACATAGCCATAGCCACATGTTGCAGTCCCCTGACCATCCCGATAGTTGACTATAGCCGTCGCTCAGCGGCACAGGCCCGATAAAAATCCGCGCCGTGCGGGGCATTTTTTTGCCTGGAGAAAACCTCCAACACACGGGGGATCAACAGGTGGGAGGGGGCTTGCTCCCGATAGCGGTGGGTCAGTCAACACTGCTATCGGGAGCAAGCCCCCTCCCACAATTACCGGCGTACACCCGTGGTTACTGGATCTCGTCAGGCTTGACGATCACCCAGTTCTTGTCCGCCGTCACCGGCAAGCCTTCCTTGGCCTGGGCGGCCGCGTGTTTGGCCATCATGCCGTTGAGCTGGGTCATGTACTTGTCTTTGCGGTTGACCCACAGGTGAATGCCGCCCTTGGCCACGTCCACATCGTGGAACAGCATGTAGCCGTCGCTGGTCGGGGTATCGCCGCCGACGATTACCGGTTTTTTCCATTCGTCGATGTAGGTCAGGATCGCGGCGTGCTTGCCGGCCATCCAGGTCGCCGGGGTCCACAGGTAGGGGGTCAATTCCAGACCGAGGTTGGCTTTTTCGTCGTATTTGCCGGCAGTGATCTGCTTGCGTGCGGTGGTCAGTTCGCCGGTCTTGCGGTCCTTGAGCAGGGTGCTCACGCCGATGACGTTCTGCGGTTTGACGTTGTAGCCGTACTTCGGATCGGCAGCGACCATGCGTACCAGCTCTTCCGACGCGGCGGTCATCACATACACCTCGATGCCGTTTTCCATGAGCTTGTTGTACAGCTCAGCCTGACCGGTGAAGACTTTCGGCGGCTGGACTTCGGAGTTCTTCACCGCGTCGCCTTCGAAATAGCTGACCGGCACTGGCTTGCCGGAGGCCATCAACTCATCGACCTGGACCTTGAGTTCCTTGAGGGTAAAACCTGCAAACACCTGGGCCACCCACGGGTAGCAGACCATGTCGTCCACTTCGCAGAGGCGATAGTAGTAACTGAACAGGCTTTCCTTATGCTCGGCGGTGTCTTTGAAGGGCATAAGCTTGAGCGACGGGTCGAGGCTGTCGCGGGTGATCAGGCCCTTGTTTTCCATGTAGGGCAGCAGGGACTCTTCGAGGTCGTAGCGGTAGCTGGTGTTGTCCATGTCGAACACCGCGAAGTTACCCTTGTTGGCGTTGGCGGCGATCATTTCGTTCAGTTGCTTGGCGGCCGGGGCCGGCCAGTGTTTCAACTCGGTGGCGGCGAACGCCTGGCCGGCGAGTGCGAGGCAGAATGCGGCGGATACCAGTAGTTTCGGCGCGAGCTTCATAGGCGTTGTCTCCCTGAGTGAAAGACATCGACGCTAACAAATCCCTGTGACAGTTTTCGCCCGGTCGCGACCGCTTGCGTTCTGATTCCGCCATTGCCATGTGCCTGAGCGCCAACTACTTATTCCAAAAACGACAGACACCATTCCATATTGGTATTAAATCAATATATATCAAGCTGTTAGGCTTCCCGGTTCGCAATCGCAGGCTCACGCGATTGGCAACACTCTCAACGGAGCTTCAATGAATCTGCCCCTGATTCTCAACTTACTGGTGTTCGTGGCCCTGTTGCTGGGCCTGGCACAAACCCGTCGAACGAACTGGAGCCTCGCCAAGAAGGTCCTGTTCGCCCTGATACTCGGCGTGGCGTTCGGTACGGCCTTGCACGCCATTTACGGCGATGGCAACCCGGTCCTCAAAGCCTCTATCGGCTGGTTCGATCTGGTCGGCAACGGTTATGTGCAGTTGCTGCAAATGATCGTGATCCCGCTGGTGTTCGCTTCGATCCTCAGCGCCGTGGCACGTCTGCACAACGCCGCGTCCCTGGGCAAGATCAGCTTCCTGACCATCGGCACCCTACTGTTCACCACCGCGATTGCGGCGCTGATCGGCATCGGCCTGACCAACCTGTTCGGCCTCACCGCCGAAGGCCTGGTGGCCGGCACCCAGGAAATGGCGCGCCTGCAAGTGATCCAGAACGACTACGCGGGCAAGGTCGCCGACCTGAATATCCCGCAGTTGCTGTTGTCGTTCGTGCCGCAAAACCCGTTCGCCGACCTGGCCCGCGCCAAGCCGACCTCGATCATCAGCGTGGTGATCTTCGCCGCCTTCCTCGGCGTGGCCGCGCTGCAACTGCTCAAGGATGACGTGGAAAAGGGCCAGAAAGTGCTCAACGCCATCGACACCCTGCAAGCCTGGGTGATGCGCCTGGTGCGCCTGGTGATGAAGCTCACGCCCTACGGCGTATTGGCGCTGATGACCAAGGTGGTCGCCGGCTCCAACCTGCAAGACATCATCAAGCTCGGCAGTTTTGTCGTGGTCTCGTACCTGGCGCTGGGGCTGATGTTCGTCGTGCATGGCCTGCTGCTGTCGCTGGCCGGGATCAACCCGCTGCGCTTCTTGCGCAAGGTCTGGCCGGTGCTGACGTTCGCCTTCACCAGCCGCTCCAGCGCGGCGGCGATCCCGCTGAGTATCGAAGCGCAGACCCGCCGCCTGGGCATCCCGCACGCCATCGCCGGTTTCGCCGCCTCGTTCGGCGCGACCATCGGCCAGAACGGTTGCGCCGGTCTCTACCCGGCAATGCTGGCGGTGATGGTCGCGCCGACGGTCGGCATCAACCCGTTGGACCCGCTGTGGATCGCGACCCTGGTGGCGATTGTGACCTTGAGTTCGGCGGGCGTTGCCGGCGTGGGCGGTGGGGCGACGTTTGCCGCGCTGATCGTACTGCCAGCGATGGGCTTGCCGGTGTCACTGGTGGCGCTGCTGATTTCCGTGGAGCCGCTGATCGACATGGGCCGTACCGCGTTGAACGTGAACGGTTCGATGACAGCCGGGGCGATTACCAGCCAGATCATGCAGCAGACGGATAAAGAACGGCTGAATGCGGATGAGCATGCGGAGTTGGCGCAGGCCTGATAGACCGCTATCGGGGGCAAGCCCCCTCCCACATTTGACCGAGTGAATGCGGTCAGTGTGGGAGGGGGCTTGCCCCCGATGCTTTTAGGCTTTTTCCCAGACTTCGAAGTTGTAAGCCGGCTTGTCACCTTCGGCTGGGTTCTGCAGATTGGAAACCAACTTCCACTGGTTCTCATCAAACGCCGGAAACCACGCATCCCCTTCCGGGCTCAGCGCCACCCGCGTCAGGTACAGGCGATCCGCCTGTTCCAGCCCCTGCGCATAAAGCTGCGCGCCGCCGATCAACATCAGCTCATCCACGCCCTGCTCCAGGGCCCACGCTTGCGCACGCGCCACCGCCGCTTCAAGCGACGGAAAAACTTCCGCACCTTCCAGCGCCAGGTCGGTCTGACGACTGACCACAATGTTCAAGCGCCCCGGCAGCGGTCGACCCAGGGAATCCCAGGTCTTGCGCCCCATGATGATCGGCTTGCCCAGGGTGGTGGCCTTGAAATATTTGAAATCCCCCGGCAAATGCCAGGGCATGCTGTTGTCGACGCCGATCACACGGTTTTCACCGAGGGCTGCGATCAGGCTTAGAGGGAGAGTTTTTTTCATGGCGACGAGAATACCAGAGCCACGCGAAGCGTACCCCAACCGGCTGCACAGCGGTTATGCTCCAGGCTCACTGACACAACAGGACGGCGCGTGACTGCACTGACCCCCCTGCAAACACTCTGGCTGACGGAAACCGTGCGCCTGCGCGAAGAACACGCCGGCCCGCTGGAAGATCAGCAAGCCAATCGCCTGGCCCGCACGGCCGGTGGCGACCTGCCGACGCGCATTCAACAGCGCGCCCTGTACCTGGCCGAGCGCGATGGGCTGACAACCGCCCTCATCCGCTGGCTGCAAGGCGCGCGTTTGGCCCTGATACTGCTGGCGATAGTCGCGGTGATCAGTGGCGCGGGCCTGGTCTTTGCTGCGCTGGGTAACGGCTTGACCCCGGTGAATGTGTTCTGGGCGCTGGGCAGCCTGCTCGGCTTGAACCTGATCCTGCTGATCAGTTGGGCATTGGGCCTGCTGTTTGCCGGAGAACACAGCGCCAGCCTCGGCCGGCTGTGGTTGTGGCTCAGCGAAAAACTCGCGCGTGACGCCAAAGCCGCGCAACTGGCGCCGGCGTTGCTGCTGCTATTGCAGCGCCAGAAGCTCAATCGCTGGGCCGTCGGGGTGCTGGTCAACAGCCTGTGGTTACTCGCATTGCTCAGCGCGCTGGCGATCCTGCTGACACTGCTCGCCACCCGGCGCTACGGTTTTGTGTGGGAAACCACCATCCTCGGCGCCGACACCTTCGTCGCCGTGACCCAAGCCCTCGGCGCCCTGCCCGCCCTGCTTGGTTTCAACGTCCCCACGGTGGAGATGATCCGCGCCAGCGGCGATTCCGCCCTGAACATCGACAGCGCCCGCCAGGCCTGGGCTGCCTGGCTGGTGGGCGTGCTGCTGATCTACGGCCTGTTGCCGCGGTTGACCCTCGCCCTGCTGTGCCTGTGGCGCTGGAAACGCGGGCGCGCCGCCCTGCGCCTGGACCTCAACCTGCCCGGCTACAGCCAACTGCGCGAACGCCTGATGCCGAGCAGCGAACGGCTTGGGGTCAACGATGCGGCACCGGAGCAGTTGCACGCCGTCAGCGGCGGCGTCAGCGAACTGCACAGCGACGGCGCTCTGGTGGTCGCCATCGAACTCGACGACCAGCACCCGTGGCCGCCGAAGCTGCCGGGCAACGTGCAGAACGCCGGCATCCTCGACAGCCGCGAATCACGCCACAAACTGCTGGAACAACTGACCCGCTTCCCGCCCGCGCGCCTGGCCATCGCCTGCGACCCGCGCCGCTCGCCCGACCGGGGCAGCCTGGCGCTGATCGCCGAACTGGCGCGCAGCGCCAGCGCCACCCGCGTGTGGCTGCTGCAAGCGCCACCCGGCCAGGCGCTGGACGCCGAGCGCCTGGGCGATTGGCACGCGGCGCTGCAACAACTGGAACTGCCCTTCGCCGATTGCGCGCCGTTGAACTGGCTGGAGAGCGGCCATGACTAAACCCCTGAAACTCGCCGTGGTCGGCCACACCAATGTCGGCAAGACCTCGCTGCTGCGCACCCTGACCCGCGATGTCGGTTTCGGCGAAGTCTCCCATCGCCCCAGCACCACGCGGCATGTCGAAGGCGCGCGCTTGTCGGTCGAGGGCGAAGCCCTGCTGGAACTCTACGACACCCCCGGCCTGGAAGACGCCATCGCCCTGCTCGACTATCTGGAGCGCCTCGATCGCCCCGGCGAACGCCTCGACGGCCCGGCACGCCTGGCGCGTTTCCTGGAAGGCAGCGAAGCCCGTCAGCGTTTCGAACAGGAAGCCAAGGTGCTGCGCCAACTGCTGGCCTCCGACGCCGGCCTGTATGTGATCGACGCCCGCGAGCCGGTGCTGGCCAAGTACCGCGACGAACTGCAAGTGCTGGCCAGTTGCGGCAAACCGTTATTGCCCGTGCTCAACTTCGTCAGCAGCAACGATCATCGCGAACCGGACTGGCGCGAAGCCCTGGCCCGCCTCGGCCTGCACGCACTGGTGCGGTTCGACAGCGTCGCGCCGCCGGAAGACGGCGAACGCCGCCTGTATGAAAGCCTCGCCCTGCTGCTGGAAAACGCCCGGCCCCAACTGGAACGGCTGATCCTCGACCAGCACACCCAACGCCAGGCCCGCCAGCAAAGCGCCGCGCGGCTGATCGCCGAACTGCTGATCGACTGCGCCGCGTGCCGGCGCAGCGTGGTCACTGAAGAGGAACCGCAAGCCATCGGCGATTTGCGCAAGGCCGTGCGCCAGCGCGAGCAGCGTTGCGTGGAAGCCTTGCTCAAGCTGTTCGGCTTCCGCCCGCAGGACGCCGCCGCCAGCGACTTGCCGCTGCTCGACGGGCGCTGGGGCGATGACCTGTTCAACCCGGAAACCCTCAAGCAACTCGGCGTGCGCGTCGGCGGCGGGATTGCCGCCGGCGCGGCCGCCGGTGCCGGGGTCGACCTGCTGGTGGGTGGGTTGACCCTTGGCGCCGCCGCGCTGGCGGGCGCCATTGCCGGTGGCGCGCTGCAAACCGCGCGCAGCTATGGCGGGCGCCTGCTGGGCAAAATCAAGGGCCAGCGCGAGCTGACCGTCGACGACAGCGTGCTGCGCCTGCTGGCCCTGCGCCAACGCCAATTGCTCAAGGCCCTGAACCTGCGCGGTCATGCGGCGATGCACAGCATCAAGGTCGACACGCCGCAGGACAAGACCTGGCGCGAAGGCAAACTGCCCGACGCCCTGCACAAGGCCCGCGCCCACCCGCAGTGGTCGTCCCTCAACCCTCACGCCAAATTGAGCCAGGCCGAGCGCCAGGAGCAGGTCGAAGCCCTGGCCGCCCGGCTCGATGAAGCCTGACCCCGCTTATTGACGCGCGTACCACTCAAAGCCCAGAAAGGTCGTACACAACGTGCGGATCAGCTCTTTATCGGCCTTGTCCGCGATACCGTCTCGGTCGATGTCACTGTTGGTAAACGATTCCAGCACCCCGTCGCCATCGCCGTCATAGGCGGCGGCCTTGTAGATCAGCGAGCCCTTGCACTGCGGCGCCGTGCGCTCTTGGAATTCCAGCTTGACCGCGTTGGGCGTGCCGGCCTTGGCGTAATGATCGACGTACAGCGTCAACGTGCGCTGCCAGTGGCTGCGCCGATTGAACCAGTTCAACTTCAAAAAGCAGTCGGCGAAGGTGTCCACCCGCTGTTTTTCCAGCCGACAGGGACGGGTGACCGGGTTCAGATCGTCCGCCCATTGCAGGTCGACCCGGCCGTCCGCGCTCATGTCCACGGCGAAGATCTCGTGGATCAGTTCATCGGGACAGCCAGCCTGCTGCTCATAGAAGTGCAGGATGACTGTGTCCGCCCGACCGTTGCCGCTCATGTCCTGGGCCGTCACTTTTAAGTAGCGCATCAGCGTTGCTCCTTGGATTGAAGAAGCAAGCCACCTTAGTGATCCGACCTCAGGGGCTCTAGGCGGCGCATCTGCGTTTGGCGTAAGGCCAATCTACGCAACCAGTAGCCGCGCGGCCTTGGCCTTGAGTACCTGCAGATCGAGCACCGGCACCTGCGCTTGCTTGGCCTGTTCGTCCCAGTGGCGCAGACGCAGGCTGATGGCGTAGAGCGGGTCTTGCTCGAACGCCCGCGCTTCGTCAGGCGTCATTGCCCCGCCTTGATACGCCAGCGTGCGGCGGCTGGCTTCGCTCAACCGGGCGTAGTAGTCCGGCTGGCTGAATGTCAGGTAGCGCTTGGCCTCGACGTGATATTCCACCAGCCGCGCCAGGCGCTCGCTGAAACCGACGCGGCGCAGGTAATCGGCGCCCAGCCGCTCATGGCTGACCACGCCATAGCCGCCCATGTTCGCACCGCCCTGGCCGCAAAGATGGCCGATATCGTGGAAAAACGCCGCCAGCACCACTTCATCGTCGAAGCCTTCGGCCATGGCCCACTGCGCGGCCTGGGACATGTGTTCGAGCTGCGACACCGCCTCGCCGATGTAATCCGCCGTGCCGTGTTGCTCGTACAGGCCGAAAACCTCGGCAATCACCTGCTGCGGATTCATCATGCCGCCCCCCACAGTGCGCTGATATTGCGCTCGCCCAGCGCCGGCCCCACGCTCATGCCCACGCCGGTATGCATCAACGCGGCGCTGACACCGGGCGCCACGCGCAGGAACGAGAACGGCACCCGCCCGCGTGCGCCGTAGACGCCCTGCCAACGCTCGACCACCTGGACCTTGCAACCCAGGGTCTGCTCGGCCAGTTCGAGCATCCAGTCATCGACCTGCTCGGCGTTGAACGGCGACGCATCGCGGCCGTAGTCGTGGGAGTCGCCGATGATCAGTTCGCCATGGGGCGTTGGGCTGATCAGCAAGTGAATCCCGTGCTCATGCAGGTACGGCGCTTCGCGCAGGATCTGCGCCTGCACCGCCGCCGCTTCCGGCAGGTCGGCAAACGCGCCGTAATGCACGCAACTGAGGCCGGTGAGCAAGGCATGTTGCAGGTTCAGGTTGACCGCCGGCCGTGCGCGCAGCATTTGCAGGCGGCAGATATGCGGGTCGAGTTCGGCAATCGCTTCGGCCAGCAGGGTTTGGTAATCGTGGCCCGAGCAGACCAAGATCTGCGCGCCACGAAAACTGCCCGCCGTGCTGTGCAACTGGCCGGGCTCGACGTCGCGCACCAGGGTCGAAAAGTGAAACTCCACCTGCAGTTCCTCGCGCAGGTAATCGATCAGCGCCGGGATCGCCTCGCGCGAATACAGTTGCTGATCGTCCTTGCCGTGCAACGCTGCGCGGTGATGACGGAATTGGCCGCCGTACAGATCCCGCAACGCCGCGCCCTGCAGCAGTTTGACGTTATAGCCATACGCCTGGGCGCGGCCGGCGCAGAAGGCTTCCAGCAGGTGTTCTTCGGCTTCACTGCGGGCGAACAGATACGAGCCGTTGCGCTTGAGCTGCAAGCCGGCCAGCCGCGCCCATTCGCCCCAGATATCGCGGCTTTGCCGCGCCAGGTCGAGCATCGGGCCTGGCGGTTGGCCGGTGACCAGGGCCTGGCCGAAGTTGCGTACCGAGGCGCCCAACGGTGTGGCGCTGCGCTCGAACACCTTGACCTTGAGCCCGCGCTTGGCTGCTGCGTAGGCGTGGGACAGGCCGAGGATGCCGGCGCCGATGATCAATAAATCTGTCATGACATACGTAACCCTCTGTAGGAGCGAGCTTGCTCGCGAAGCACGTCAACGATAACGCAGCGCTATCAGGTAGCCCGCGTCGTCTATGGGTTCTTCGCGAGCAAGCTCGCTCCTACAGGTAGAGGTGAAATTTATTGTTTTTCCGACTTGCCGTCATAGCGCTTGCGCCATTCAGTCAGAATGCTGTCGCGGTTTTTCGAGGCCCAGGTGAAGTCGTTCTTGATCAGCCGCTGCTCGTAGTCCGCCGGCAATTCGGTCTGTGGCTTGGCGATGCCCGGCTGGGCGAGCACGGCGAAGTTGTCCTTGTACAGGTCCATCGCGGCGGTGCTGGCGGAGAAGTCGGCGAGTTTCTTCGCCGCGTCGGCGTGGGCGCTGCCTTTGATCACCGCCGTCGCTTCGATGTCCCAGCCCAGGCCTTCTTTTGGCAGGATGATGTCCAGCGGCGCGCCCTGGCGCTTCAGCTGCACGGCCGGGTATTCGAAGGAAATACCGATCGGGAATTCACCCGAAGCCGCCAGCTTGCATGGCTTGGAACCGGAGTGGACGTACTGGCCGATGTTCTGGTGCAGGTCGTCCATGTACTGCCAGCCCTGCTTCTCGCCGAAGGTCTGCAGCCAGGCGCTCACATCCAGGAAACCGGTGCCCGAGGACGCCGGGTTGGGCATCACGATCTTGCCCTTGTACTCAGGCTTGGTCAGGTCTTGCCAGCTCACCGGTTTGCTCAGGCCCTGCTTCTCGGCTTCGACGGTGTTGAAGCAGATCGTCGCGGCCCAGACGTCCATGCCGACCCACGCAGGCGGGTTGGCGGCGTCACGGTAGTGTTTGCCGATCTTGTCCAGGCCCTTGGGCGCGTAACTTTCGAGCATGCCTTGCTGGTCGAGGATCGCCAGGCTCGACGCGGCCAGGCCCCAGACCACATCGGCTTGCGGGCGGTCTTTTTCCGCGAGCAGCTTGGCGGTGATGATGCCGGTGGAGTCACGCACCCATTTGATTTCGATGTCGGGGTTGGCCTGCTCGAAGGCCTGTTTATAGGTCTTCAATTGCTCGGCTTCGAGGGCCGTGTACACGGTCAATTCAGTCTTGGCGAAGGCATTCAGGCTGAATGCAGTGAGTACGGCAGCGACCAACGCGAGGGGCTTGAACATGGCATACCTCCTTCAGGGTTATTGGCCCGGCGCGGTCTGGCGCCAGGCTTGGGAGCGGCGCAACGCGCCACGTGAGGCCCACGCCAGCAGCAGCGAGACGCTGGCCGAAGTGAACAGAATCAAAGTGGACATGGCCGCCGCGCCGCCCACATTGCCGGCGTCGTCCATGTTCAACACGGCGACGGCGGCGAGGATGGTGTCGGGGCTGTAGAGGAAGATCGCCGCCGAGACAGTGGTCATCGCCGACACAAACAGGTAGCGCACGATGTCCAGCAGCGCCGGCAGGCAGATCGGCACGGTGACGCGCAGGTAGTGGCGGTACAGCGGCGCCTTGAGCGACAGCGCGGCGGCTTCGAACTCGGCATCGAGCTGGCGCAGCGCGGTGGTGGCGGTCATCTGCGCGGTGGTCAAATAATGAGCGATGGTACACACCACCAGCAGCGTCATGGTGCCGTAGAACACATGCAGCGGGTTGCCGCTGAGGTTGAAGAAGAAGACGTAGCCCAGGCCCAGCACCAGGCCCGGCACGGCCATCGGCACGAAGCTGAGCATGCGCAGCGCCAGGTTCAGGCCTTTCTGGCCCTGGGTCTTTTCCATCAGGTACGCGCCGGTGAAGATCAGCACGCTGCCGATCAACGCCGTACACAGCGCCAGGGTCAGGCTGTTGCGGTACGCCAGCCAGCCGCCGCCGGCTGTGTCTTCGAACTGGTAGTGGTTGAGCGACAGCGACAGGTTGTAGGGCCAGAACTTCACCAGCGACGAGTACACCGCCATGCCGAACACCAGCAGCAACACCGCGCAGATCAGCAGCACGATGGCCAGGTAACAGGCATCGCGCCGCCGCGACGGGGCCGGCTGGAACACCTGGGCACGGCCGCCCATAGCATCACCCTGGCGCCGACGCAGCCAGGTATCGACGCCAAAGCTGAACAGCGCCGGCAGCAGCAACACCATGCCGATCAACGCCCCGCGCCCGAACTGTTGCTGGCCGACCACGGCCTTGTAGGCTTCCAGCGCCAGCACCTGATAATCGCCGCCGACCACCACCGGTACGCCGAAGTCGGTGATGGTCAGGGTGAACACCAGGCAAAACGCGGCGAACACCGCCTGGCGCGTGGCAGGCCAAGTGATGCTGCGAAATGCCCGGGCCGGGCTGGCACCCATGCTCGAGGCGGCATCGAACAAGCGCGCATCCGCCAGGGAAAGCGCCGACAACAGGATCATCAAGGCGTGTGGGAAGGTGTAGATCACCTCACCGAGGACAATGCCCCAGAAGCCGTAGATATTCTCCGACAACAAACCGCGCAGCAGGCCCTGGTTGCCGAACAGATAGACCAACGCGATCCCCGGCAGCATTGACGGCGCCATCAACGGCAGCAGCGACAGGCCGCGCCAAAGCGCCTTGGCCGGGATCAGTGTGCGTTGCAGCGCGTAGGCAAACAGATACGCCAGCGGTACGACAATGACCGCCACGCTGAGGGAGACTTTCAGGCTATTCCCAAGCAGCCAGTGGAAGTTGGCGCTGCTGACCAGTTCCCGTGCCGCCACCAGCCCGCCGCCCTGCCCGGCTTCGCTGCTGAAGCCGCGCCAGAAGATCGCCAGCAGCGGCAACAACACCGCGATACCCAGCAGGCACAGCCATAGCCATTTGCCGCCCAGCACGAAAAGGCGGTCGCCCAACTCGGCGCGGGACACCCGGCGTGCAATGGGCAGCGTCATCAGCGCACCCATGTCAGGCAAACACCTGCAGGCTGCGCGGCGGCAACGCGACCCAGATGTCCTGGGCCCCCAGGCGCGGCATGGCTTCCGGAGCCAGTTCGGCCAGCAGCGGATGACCGGGCAGTTGCGCCAGTTCAAAGCTCATGCGGCAACGGTTGCCGAGGAAGGTGATCTCGCGGACCTTGGCCGCAAACAGGTTCTCTTCATGCACCAGCGGGTTGACGCTGATCGCCTCCGGGCGGCAGAACAGGCGCCCGGAGGTGGCCGCGCCAGCATCATCGGCCAGGCGCATGTGCATCCCGCCGACCTGGGCGTGGCTCGCGCTGCTGCGGCTGAACGGCAGCCAATTGCCCTGGCCGACGAACTCCGCCACGAACGGTGTGGCCGGGCGGTCGTAGATCTCTTGGGGCGTGGCGTATTGCTCGACCTTACCGTTGTTCATCACGGCAATGCGGTCGGCCATCAACATGGCTTCGTCCTGATTGTGGGTGACCATCAGCGTGGTGACACCGAGGCGCCGTTGCAGTTGGCGCAGCTCGGTACACAGGTGCTCACGGACGCGGGCGTCGAGGGCCGACATCGGCTCATCGAGCAGCAACAGCGAGGGTGCCGGCGCCAAGGCACGGGCCAGCGCGACCCGTTGTTGCTGGCCGCCGGAGAGTTGGCCGGGGTATTTCTTTTCGCTGCCGAGCAGGCCGACCAGTTCGAGCATCTGACCGACACGCTTGCGCACTTCATCGCGACCGCTGCCGGTGAGGCCGTAGCCGATATTCGCTTCAACGCTGAGGTTGGGGAACAGCGCGTAGGACTGGAACAAAATGCCGTAGTCCCGCGCCTG
Organism: Pseudomonas sp. GV105; assembly: GCF_003058185.1. Classification (NCBI taxonomy): domain Bacteria; kingdom Pseudomonadati; phylum Pseudomonadota; class Gammaproteobacteria; order Pseudomonadales; family Pseudomonadaceae; genus Pseudomonas; species Pseudomonas sp. GV105. Next base: position 165,247 of record NZ_QBUF01000005.1, on the reverse strand, counting down.
CGGCGGCAGCAGGGAAACATCCCGCTCACCCAGATAAAGCTCCCCACTGTCCTGGCGCTCGAGGCCGGCGATGCAGCGCAGCAGCGTGGTCTTGCCACAACCGGACGGGCCCAGCAGGCACACCAGCTCGCCGGCGGCGACGTCCAGGGACACGTTGTCCAGCGCGGTAAAGGCGCCGAAGCGTTTCTGGATACCGCGCACCTTCATTGGCGCGCCGGGTTGGGTCAGGGCTGTGTTCATGGAGGCACCTCATCAAACAGATGAGGGCCATGCTAGGCAGGCAATGCGTCCCTGATGTGGCAGAAAGGCAAAACGTGGCGATAGTGGTATTGGTGGATTTGGGTAGGGGGGTGCCAGGTCTGGCGCTATCGGGGGCAAGCCCCCTCCCACATTTTGACCGCATTCTCATGTTGGAACTCGGTCAAGTGTGGGAGGGGGCTTGCCCCCGATAGCGCCCTCAAGACCACCACCGGATTTCAGATCGGCGACATTTCCTGCGCCAACCCGAGAAAAGCAGCTGGCAGGCGAGCGCCTTTTCTTTCCTTGAGGCAGTAGAGGTACTCAGCGATCTGCGGCGCGTTCTCGATGGTCAGCACCCGCAACTGCGGGTCATGGGGCACTTCCTGGCGGGCGATGATGCTGATGCCGATATTGCGCAGCACCGCTTCACGAATCGACTCGCGGCTGCCGATTTCCAGCAGCGGCCCGTAACTCACGCCGGCACCCTGCAGCAGCTGTTCCGTCAGGCGTCGCGTGGTGGAGCCGGCTTCACGCATCAACAGCGTATGCCCGGCCAGCGCGGTCAACGGCACATGATCGAGCGTCGCCAACGGGTGGTTCCGATGCACCGCCAGCACCAGCGGATCGGTGCCCAGCACACGGCGAATCAGGCGCGGGTCTTCCAGCAGTTGCGAGGACGCGGCGACGTCGACGCGGTAATCATCCAGGGCTTCGAGCACCTGTTGGGAGTTGCCGATTTCCACCGACACTTCCACCTGGGGCAAACGCTCGCGGAAGGCTTTGACCAGGTCGAGGATGTAATACGGCGCCGTCGCGGCAATCCGCAATGCGCCCTGGACCTGGCCACTGTTACGCAGGAAAAACTCGATATCCGCTTCCTGCTGCAACAGCGTCTTGACCATCGGCAGCAGGCGCGCGCCTTCGTCGCTGACCGTCAGGCGGCGGCCCCCGCGATAGAACAGCTCGACGCCGTACTGGCTTTCCAGGTTGCGGATCTGCGTGGTGACGGTGGGCTGGCTCAGGCCGAGCTTTTTCGCCGCCTGGGTAATGCTGCCCAGGCGGGCGACCATAAAAAACGCCTTCAACTCGGCACTCAGCACACCACCCTCACATCATTTATTTGCGCAGCAGGCGCAGGCCATTGAACACCACCAGCAGGCTTACGCCCATGTCGGCAAACACCGCCATCCACATGGTGGCCATGCCCAGGAAGGTGACCGCAAGGAAGACCGCCTTGATCACCAGCGCCAGGGCGATGTTCTGCTTGAGGATACTCGAGGTTTGCCGCGACAACCGAATGAAAGCCGGAATCTTGCGCAAATCATCGTCCATCAAGGCCACGTCGGCAGTTTCGATGGCAGTGTCGGTGCCTGCCGCGGCCATGGCAAAACCGATCTCGGCGCGGGCCAACGCCGGGGCGTCGTTGATGCCGTCGCCAACCATGCCCACGCGCCGGCCTTGGCCGTAAAGGGCTTCGATGGCTAGCAGTTTGTCGGTGGGCAACAGGTCGCCCTGGGCCTGGTCGATGCCGACCTGGGCCGCAATCGCCTGGGCAGTGTGGGTGTTGTCGCCGGTGAGCATCAGGGTTTTGATGCCCAGCTCGTGCAACTGCTGGATCGCTTCGCGGCTGCTGTCCTTGACCGTGTCGGCCACGGCGAACAGCGCCAGCGGGCCGGATGTGTCGAGCAGCAGCACCACGGATTTGCCTTGTTTCTCCAGGGCGAAGAGTTTGTCTTCCAGAGCGGGCGAGCACAGGCCGAGTTCTTCCACCAGGCGGTGGTTGCCCAGGTGGTAGGTTGCGCCGTTGATATCACCGCGCACACCGCGACCGGTCAGGGCAGTGAAGTTATCCACAGCATGGCGCGGCAGGTTTTTATCCACAGCCGCGTTGGCGATGGCCAGCGATACCGGGTGGTCGGAACGCCCGGCGAGGGCGGCGGCCAACCCCGGCGCACTGTCTTCGACATTCGGGAACAGTGCCAGGTAGTCGGTTTGCACCGGTTTGCCGTGGGTGATGGTGCCGGTCTTGTCGAGGGCCAGGTAGTCGAGTTTGTAACCGCCCTCCAGGTACACGCCGCCCTTGATCAGGATGCCTTTGCGCGCCGCTGCGGCCAGGCCGCTGACGATGGTCACCGGGGTGGAGATCACCAAGGCGCACGGGCATGCGACCACCAGCAGCACCAGGGCGCGGTAGATCCAGTCGAACCAGACGCCAGCCATGAACAGCGGCGGGATCAGCGCCACGCCCAGGGCAAACAGGAACACCGCCGGGGTGTAGATCTTCGCAAAACGGTCGACAAAACGCTGGGTCGGCGCGCGGGCGCCCTGAGCCTGTTCCACGGCGTGGATGATCCGCGCCAGGGTCGAGTTGCTGGCGGCCGCCGTGACTGCGTATTCCAGGGAACCGGCCTGGTTGATGGTGCCGGCGAAGACTTTATCGCCCACGGTTTTTTCAATCGGCAGACTTTCGCCGGTGATCGGCGCCTGGTCGATGGTCGACTGGCCGGCGGTGACTTCGCCGTCCAGGCCGATGCGCTCGCCGGGGCGAACCCGCACGATGGCGCCCAATTCCACACTGTTCACTTCCCGTTCGGCCCAACTGCCGTCGGCCTGGCGCACCGTGGCCCGTTCCGGGGTCATCTGCATCAAGCCGCTGATGGCATTGCGCGCGCGGTCGAGGGACTTGGCTTCGATCAATTCGGCCACGGTGAACAGGAACATCACCATCGCCGCTTCCGGCCATTGGCCGATCAGGATCGCGCCGGTCACGGCGATGCTCATCAGCGCGTTGATGTTCAGGTTGAGGTTTTTCAGGGCAATCCAGCCCTTTTTATAGGTGGTCAGGCCGCCGCTGAGGATCGAGACCAGCGCCACCAGGGCGATCACCCAGGTCGGGGCCGCGTTGGTGAAGTGGATCACTTCGGCCGCCAGGGCGCCGACGCCGGACAACGCCAACGGCCACCAGTGTTTCTTCGCCGGCGGTGCGGCAGCCGGGGTGCCCTCTTCGATCGGATCGGCCTGCATGCCCAGGGACTTGATGGCGTCGATGATCGGCGCGGTGCTCGGCAGGTCATGGGTGACACCGAGGATGCGGTTGATCAGGTTGAATTCCAGCTGCTGCACACCGGCAAGCTTGCCCAGTTTGTTCTGGATCAGGGTCTGCTCGGTGGGGCAGTCCATGGCTTCGATGCGGAAGGTGCTCAGGCGCGAATCGGCGCTTGGCGCGGCGCTCAGTTGCACCAACGCCGGGGCTGGCGTGCCGGAGCAGCAGGCACCGGCGTGGCCGTGGTCATGCACCGGTGTCAGTTTTTTCGGCGCATGAGCGTGGTCATGCGCGTGATCGTGCGTGTGCGGGGTGTGATGGGAGTCGCTCATCTGGTCGCGTCCGTAAGGTGCCTGTTGCCAAGTAAAGACCCTGTAGCCACTATAGGGTCAAGCACCCATTTGGAGATTGTTGCGATGAAGATCGGCGAATTGGCCAAGCTGACCGACTGCCCGGTGGAAACCATCCGTTATTACGAGAAGGAAGGCTTGCTGCCACCACCGGCACGTACCGAGGCCAACTACCGCGTGTACACCCAGGCGCACACCGAGCGGCTGGTGTTTATCCGCAACTGCCGCAGCCTGGACATGACCCTGGAAGAAATCCGCAGCCTGCTGGGCTTACGAGACAGCCCGCAGGACCAATGCGAAAACGTGAATGCGCTGATCGACGAGCATATCCACCATGTCAAAGCACGGATCGATGGCCTGTTGGCATTGCAGGAACAGCTGATCGACCTGCGCCAGCGCTGTGGCAGCGGGCCGGAGCTGGATCAGTGCGGGATATTGCAGCGGCTGGAGGTCAGCGGCAGTGTCGCCGCCAGCGAGGCTGAGCCTTCGCATGTGGGCAGAAGCCATGGGCATTAATTCAGCCTGGTAACCGAATCAAAGTGTGGGAGGGGACTTGCTCCCTCCCACACAAGCCCACACCTTTAGACGGAGGCAGCCTTTAGATGGCGACGTCGGCTTTAATGCTTGGGTCAGCGTTGTAACCGACGATTTCGAAGTCTTCGAACTTGTAGTCATAGATCGACGCAGGCTTACGCTTGATCACCAATTCCGGCAGCTTCTTCGGCGTGCGCGCCAGTTGGGTCTGGATCTGTTCCATGTGGTTGCTGTAGGCGTGGGTGTCGCCGGTGGTGACGATGATCTCGTGGGGGATCAGGTCGCACTGCTGGGCCAGCATGTGGGTCAGCAGCGCCAGCGCGGCGGTGTTGTACGGCAGGCCGAGGAATACGTCGGAGCTGCGGATATACAACTGCATCGACAGATGGCCGTCATGCACGAACGCCTGGTACAGCAGGTGGCACGGCGGCAGGGCCTGCTTGCCGTTGCGCGCATTTTCCTGGGGGCTCTTGGTCTCGTCCGGCAGGTACTCGACGTTCCAGCCGTGGAACAGGATGCGGCGGCTGTTGGGGTTGGTCTTCAGCGTCTCGACCATGTAGTCGATCTGATTGATCGTGCCGCCGTCCTTGGTCGGCCAGGCGGTCCACTGCTCGCCGTACACCGGGCCCAGATCACCGTCTTCGGTGGCCCACTCGTCCCAGATACGCACGCCGTTCTCGTTCAACCACTTGATGTTGGTGTTGCCGCTCAACATCCAGATCAATTCGTTGGCGATGCTTTTGAAGTGAAGCTTCTTGGTGGTCAGCAGCGGGAAGCCGTCGGCCAAGTTATGCCGATACTGACGGGCAAACACAGCCTTGGTGCCGGTGCCGGTGCGGTCGCCCTTGGTCAGGCCATTGGTCACGACGTCGTTCAGTAGTTCGAGATATTGCTTCATGTCATTACCCGTATCGGTGCAGCCGAGACCTCGCAGGCCTCGGCATTCGAATTCAAAGCGCGGTGTTCTTCAACGGTTGCGGACGGTTGTACGCCCACCACAGCAGGCCCAGGCCGACGATGATCATCGGCAGACTGAGGATCTGGCCCATGGTCACCCAACCGAACGCCAGGTAGCCCAGTTGCGCATCCGGGACGCGCACGAACTCGACGACAAAACGGAAGATGCCGTAGAACAACGCGAACATACCCGACACAGCCATGGTCGGCCGTGGCTTGCGCGAGAAAATGTACAGAATGAGGAACAGTGCCACACCTTCCAGGGCGAACTGGTACAGCTGCGACGGATGGCGCGGCAATTGCGCCGGGTCGCTGAACGGAGGGAACACCATGGCCCACGGCACGTCGGTCGGCTTGCCCCACAGTTCGGCATTGATGAAGTTACCGATACGCCCGGCGCCCAGACCGATCGGCACCAGCGGCGCAACGAAGTCCATCAGCTCGAAGAACGACTTGCCGTTGCGACGGCCAAACCACCAGGCGGCGAGCATCACGCCGATAAACCCACCGTGGAAGGCCATGCCGCCCTTCCATACCTCGAAGATCAGCGTCGGGTTGGCGATGTAGGCGGGCAAGTCGTAAAACAGCACATACCCCAGGCGTCCGCCGACGATGACCCCCATCGACAACCAGAACACCATGTCGGAGAGTTTCTCCTTGGTCCAGGTCGGGTCGAAACGGTTCAGGCGCCGGGAAGCCAGCAGCCAGGCGCCGCCGATGCCGATCAGGTACATCAACCCGTACCAGTGGATTTTCAGCGGACCGATGGCCAGGGCCACCGGGTCGATCTGCGGGTAAGGCAGCATTGCGACTCCTCGTTAAATCATTCGTTATGGCGACCGGGACCATGCCCGGGCGCGATTAAGGCTGCGTTACAGCAAGAAATTCAAACCCACGCAAAACAGCAGCCCGGCAAACAGGCGTTTGAGCAAGCGCGGCGACAAACGGTGCGCCAGGCGCGCGCCGAAGCGGGCAAACACCATGCTGGTCAGGGCAATGCCCAGCAGCGCCGGCAAATACACGAACCCTAGACTATGAGCGGGCAGCAGCGGGTCATGCCAGCCCAGAATCATGAAACTTAATGCACTGGCCAGCGCAATCGGCAGCCCGCAGGCCGACGAAGTGGCCACCGCTTGCTGCATCGGCACGCTGCGCCAGGTCAAAAACGGCACGGTCAGCGAACCGCCGCCAATCCCGAAAATCGCCGAGGCCCAGCCGATCACCGTGCCCGCCAGGGTCAGACCGAGCTTGCCCGGCACCGTTCGACTGGCCTTGGGCTTGACCTCCAGGGCCAACTGCACGGCGATGATCAGCGCGAACACGCCGATGATCTTCTGCAAGTGGGGGCCGGAAATCGCCTCCGCCGTCAGCGCGCCAAAACCGGCGCCGATCAGGATGCCCACGGTCATCCACACAAAGATCGGCCAGCGCACCGCGCCCCGTCGATGGTGCTCACGCACGGCGTTGATCGAGGTGAAGATGATCGTCGCCAGGGACGTGCCCACGGCCAGGTGGGTCAGCACCTGCGGGTCGAAGCCCTGCAAGGTGAAACTGAACACCAGCACCGGCACGATAATGATCCCGCCGCCCACGCCAAACAGCCCGGCGAGCACCCCGGCACAGGCGCCCAGCAGTAAATACAGCAGAAATTCCATGGGAGCCCCCAAACCAAGTCCGGCATGTTAACGGATGGAAGGCATGCGACCCAACTGGATACGATGGAACGCCCGCGCCAGTGTAGGTAGAGTGGCCAAACACACAAAGGGAGATCGCCTGATGTGCCTGATTGTTTTCGCCTGGCGGCCGGGCCATGCCCAACCGCTGATCGTCGCGGCCAACCGTGACGAGTTCTACGCCCGCCCCAGCCTGCCGCTGGCCCAATGGCCGGATGCGCCTGCCGTCTATGCCGGCCGCGACCAGGAAGCGGGCGGCACCTGGCTGGGGGTGAACGCCGACGGGCGGTTTGCCGCCCTGACCAATATCCGCGACCCGCACCAGCCGCCGGCCCGCAAGTCGCGTGGGGAATTGGTGGCGCGGTTTCTCAGCGGTTCGCTGCCGCTTGAGCAGTATTTGGCGGAGATCAACGGCCGCGCGATTGAATATGCCGGGTTCAACCTGTTGGTGGGCACGCGGGAGGAGCTGTGGCATTACAACGCCCGCGACAGCGTGCCTACGCAGCTGCCCGCCGGGGTGTACGGCCTTTCCAATGCAGGGCTCGACACGCCATGGCCGAAATTGCTCAAGGCCAAGGCAGCGCTGGGCGAGGTACTGGAGAACCCGCAGCCGGAAACCTTGCTGGATATCTTGAGCGACCCGCAGACCGCGCCGTTTGCCGACTTGCCGGACACCGGCGTGGGCTTGGCGACCGAGAGTTTGCTATCAAGCGTATTTATCGCCAGCCCCAGTTATGGGACACGGGCGAGTACAGCGCTGATTGTGAATGCGGACGGCACGCGGCAGATGGTGGAGCGCAGTTTTGGGCCGCACGGTGGGCGGCTCGGCGAAGTCGAACTCAACCTGTAGGAGCGAGCTTGCTCGCGAAAAACGTCAACAATGACGCGCCCCCCCTGAATGCACGCAGTACCCTCAGGTTTTTCGCGAGCAAGCTCGTGTGCTGACTGACACTCCGTAATCGAGGGCAAGTCGAATCGTCGCACCGCCCCTCCCACATTTTTGATCGGCGCCAGGTTTTAGAGGGTTTTGGCAGAGGCCGGGTTGATCATCCGCGTCAACCCCAGGTTCTTCAGCGCCAGTTGCAGCGAGCTGTGGATAACTTGCGGGTTGTCGATGGTCATCAGCTCGGCCAGCAGTTCCTTGGCCATGCTCAGGTTGACCTGGCGCAGCAGCCACTTCACCTTCGGCAAGTTGGTGGCGTTCATCGACAGGCTGTCAAAGCCCATCGCCATCAACAGCACCGCTGCCGCCGGATCGCCGGCCATTTCCCCGCAGATGCTCACCGGCTTGCCTTCGGCATGGGCGTCGCGCACCACATGTTGCAGCGCTTGCAGCACCGCCGGGTGCAGGTAGTCGTAGAGGTCGGCCACCCGTGGGTTGTTGCGGTCCACGGCCAGCAGGTATTGGGTCAGGTCGTTGGAGCCCACCGACAGGAAGTCCACCTGCCGCGCCAGTTCCTTGGCCTGGTACACCGCCGCCGGAATTTCGATCATCACGCCGATCGGCGGCATCGGTACGTCGGCGCCTTCGTCGCGCACCTCGCCCCAGGCGCGGTGGATCAGGTGCAGGGCTTCTTCCAGCTCATGGGTGCCGGAGATCATCGGCAGCAGGATGCGCAGGTTGTTCAGGCCCTCGCTGGCCTTGAGCATGGCGCGGGTTTGTACGAGGAAAATTTCCGGGTGGTCGAGGGTGACGCGAATCCCGCGCCAGCCGAGGAAGGGGTTGTCTTCCTTGATCGGGAAATACGACAGTGACTTATCGCCGCCAATGTCCAGGCTGCGCATCGTCACCGGCAACGGATGGAAGGCGGACAGTTGCTCGCGATAAATCGCCAGCTGCTCCTTCTCGCTCGGAAAGCGCTGGTTGATCATGAACGGCACTTCGGTGCGGTACAGCCCCACCCCTTCGGCGCCGCGTTGTTGCGCGCGGGCCACATCGGCGAGCAGGCCGGTGTTGACCAGCAGCGGCACGCGATGCCCGTCGAGGGTCACGCAGGGCAGTTCGCGCAAGGCGTCGAGGCCCTGGGACAGCTGGCGTTCCTCTTCCACCACCTCGGCGTACTGCTTGCGCATCACTTCGCTGGGGTTGGTGAACACCTCGCCACGGTTGCCGTCGACGATCATTTCGATGCCGTCGACCTTGGAATACGGCAGGTCCACCAGGCCCATCACCGTCGGAATACCCATGGCCCGGGCCAGGATCGCGACGTGGGAGTTGCCCGAACCGAGCACCGAGATCAGGCCCACCAGTTTGCCTTCCGGCACTTCGCCGAGCATGGTGGCGGTCAGTTCTTCACTGATCAGGATGGTGTTGTCGGGGTAGACCAGGTTGGTGGAACGGTCTTCCTGCAAGTAAGCGAGCAGACGGCGACCGAGGTCGCGCACATCCGAGGCGCGCTCGCGCAGGTAGGCGTCGTCCATCAATTCGAAACGGTTGACGTGATCGGAGACCACCTGGCGCAGCGCGCCCTGGGCCCACTGGCCGGTCTTGATCACGTTTTTGACTTCGCTGCCCAGCGACGCGTCATCCAGCATCATCTGGTACACCTCGAACAGCGCTCGCTCTTCGGGGCGCAGTTGGGTGGCGAGCTTGTTCGACAGGTTGCGCATGTCGGCGCGCACGCCTTCCAGGGCGGTCTTGAACAGTTTGATTTCGGCGTCGATGTCGCTGACGGTCTTGTCCGGCACCACATCGAGGTCGGCCGGCGGCAACATGACCACGGCCGTACCGACGGCCGCACCTGGCGAGCCCGGTACGCCGACGAACTTGGCTTCCTGGATGCCCTTGCCCTGGCGCCCCAGGCCGCGAATCGAGCCGGTGGCTTCGGCATGGGCGATCACCCCGGCCAATTGCGCGCTCATGGTCACGAGGAAGGCTTCTTCGCCTTCGTCGAACTGGCGGCGTTCTTTCTGCTGGATGACCAACACGCCGACAACGCGGCGGTGGTGAATGATCGGCGCGCCGAGGAACGAGGCGTAGCGCTCTTCGCCGGTTTCGGCAAAGTAGCGATAACGCGGGTGATCAGCCGCGTTTTCAAGGTTCAGGGGTTCTTCACGCGTCCCTACCAAGCCCACCAGACCTTCATTGGGCGCCATGCTGACCTTGCCGATGGAGCGCTTGTTCAAGCCCTCGGTCGCCATCAGCACAAAACGGTTGGTCTCGGGGTCCAGCAGGTAAACCGAGCAGACCTGGCTGCCCATGGCTTCCTTGACGCGCAACACAATAATCCCCAACGCCGCCTTGAGATCCTTGGCGGAGTTAACTTCCTGGACGATCTTGCGCAGCGTATTGAGCATGGCTCGGGGTCGAACTCCGTCGTCAGTCGCGCGTTAAAAGGCGCGGGGCAAGCTCTTTGAGAGCGCGACGATAAACCTCGCGCTTGAATGTCACCACCTGGCCCAACGGATACCAATAACTGACCCAACGCCAGCCATCGAACTCCGGTTTACCGGTCAAATCCATCCGCACCCGCTGCTCGTTGGAGATCAGGCGCAGGAGAAACCATTTCTGCTTCTGGCCGATACACAGCGGTTGGCTGTGGGTACGCACCAGGCGTTGCGGCAAACGATAACGCAACCAGCCACGGGTACAGGCCAAAATTTGCACATCTTCGCGCTCAAGGCCGACTTCTTCGTTCAACTCGCGGTACAAGGCGTCTTCAGGGGTTTCGTCAGGGTTGATCCCACCTTGAGGAAACTGCCAGGCATCTTGGTTGATTCGGCGAGCCCATAGGACCTGTCCGGAATCATTCGTAAGAATAATCCCGACATTAGGACGGAAACCATCGGGGTCGATCACGGCAACAACCTCGCAAACGCATGTCGTCGCATTGTTCCACAAAGGTTGTTCCAGCGGCAACGAGGCTTCTTAGCTTATGTGCAGTCTTGTGAAAAGACCGTATTCTGGACGCCTTTTTACAGACTTTTCAGCGGGTAACTGTAATGCGCCTGGCTTTATTCGACTTGGACAACACGCTTCTGGGGGGTGACAGCGATCACGCCTGGGGCGATTACCTCTGTGAACGCGGATTTCTCGACCCGGTGACCTACAAGGCACGCAACGACGAATTCTATCAGGACTACCTGGCCGGCCAGCTGGATAACGCGGCCTACCTGAATTTTTGCCTGGAAATCCTCGGCCGCACCGAAATGGCCCAATTGGAGGCATGGCACAACGACTACATGCGCGACTGCATCGAGCCGATCATGCTGCCGCAGGCATTTGAACTGCTGGCCAAGCACCGCGCCGCTGGCGACAAGCTGGTGATCATCACCGCGACCAACCGCTTCGTCACCGCGCCAATTGCCGCACGCCTGGGCGTAGACGCCCTGATCGCCACCGAATGCGAGATGGAAGACGGCCGCTACACCGGGCGCAGCACCGATGTGCCGTGCTTTCGCGAAGGCAAGGTGACGCGCCTGAACCGTTGGCTGGAAGAAACCGGGCACAGCCTGGAAGACAGCTACTTCTACAGCGATTCGATGAATGACTTGCCGCTGCTGGAGCAGGTGACGTATCCGATCGCGGTAGACCCGGATCCGAATCTGCGGGCTGAGGCTGAAAAACGCGGCTGGCCGGTGATTACGCTGCGGAGCTGATGGCCCTATCGGGGGCAAGCCCCCTCCCACATTTAACTGCATTTCAACGGATGTACGCGGTTAAATGTGGGAGGGAGCTTGCTCCCGATGCAGACAACTCGGTCCCAAGCCTTAAACCGGCTTGCCCCCCATCAACCCCGCAATCGCCACAAACCCCACCAGGCTGACCACCGCCAATGCCAAGGTGAAATTCAGGCTACCGCCCTCGCCCTTGCGCAAGCGATTGAGCCGCGCCACCAGCCAGAACCAGCACAGCGCCGCGACGGTGTAAAGCAGGCTGGAACCCAGGATCCAGGTCTGCCCCAGCGGCCAGCCGACCAGATGCACCAGCCACCAGCCGGTAAACGGCATGCTGATCAGGCAGATCCCCATCAACAACCATACGAACGCCCACGGGCGCTGCACGGTGATCGCCGGGCCGGCACTGCGTTTGCGCCAGGCCAGCAGCGCCAGGCCGAGGCCGCTGAGCAGCAGCAACACGGTCGCCGCCATGTGGATAACTTTGAGGGTGGTCAGGGTTTCCATGTGTCGTCTTCCTTAAAGGCCGCCCCAATCAGCGTAGTCGCTCAACCGAGGAACAGTTTGTAAGCCGGGTTATCGCTTTCATCCCAGTACGGGTAGCCGATGGCTTCAAGGGCTGCCGATACCAGATGGCGCTCGTCCGCCGGGACTTGCAGGCCGGCGACCACGCGGCCGTCGGCTGCGCCGTGGTTGCGATAGTGGAACATCGAGATGTTCCAGCGCCCGCCTAATTTGTTAAGAAAGTTGAACAAGGCGCCCGGCCGCTCCGGGAATTCGAAGCGAAACACCACTTCATCGCTGACCTTCGCCGCGTGCCCGCCAACCATGTGGCGGATGTGCAACTTGGCCAGTTCGTTCTCGGTCAGGTCGAGCACCGGGAAACCCTGGCTGGTCAGGCTGGCGATCAATGCGCTGCGCGGATCGTTTTCCGGATGGGTCTGCACGCCGACGAAAATGTGCGCCTCGCGGCCGGAGTGGTAGCGATAGTTGAATTCGGTGATCTGGCGCTTGCCCACGGCCTCGCAGAACGCCTTGAAGCTGCCCGGCTTCTCGGGGATGGTCACGGCGATGATGGCTTCGCGGCCTTCACCCAGCTCGGCGCGCTCGGCCACATGGCGCAGGCGGTCGAAGTTGACGTTGGCGCCGGAGTCGATGGCCACCAGGGTTTGCCCGGTGACGCCACGGCTCTCGACATATTTCTTGATGCCCGCCACACCCAGGGCGCCCGCTGGCTCGGTGATGGAGCGGGTGTCGTCATAGATGTCCTTGATCGCCGCACAGATTTCATCGGTGCTGACGGTGATCACTTCGTCCACATAGTCTTTGCAGATGTCGAAGGTGTACTGGCCGATCTGCGCCACCGCCACGCCATCGGCAAAAATCCCCACGGTCGGCAGCACCACGCGCTCGCCGGCGGCCATGGCGGCCTGCAGGCAGTTGGAGTCGTCCGGCTCGACGCCGATGATCTTGATCTCCGGACGCAGGTATTTCACATACGCCGCGATACCGGCGATCAGCCCACCGCCGCCGACCGGCACGAAGATCGCGTCCAGCGGCCCAGGGTGCTGGCGCAGGATCTCCATCGCCACGGTCCCCTGCCCGGCAATGGTGTGCGGGTCGTCGTAGGGGTGAATGTAGACGTAGCCTTTTTCGTCGACCAGTTTCAGCGAGTAGGCCAGGGCTTCCGGGAACGAATCACCGTGCAGCACCACTTTGCCGCCACGGGAACGCACGCCTTCGACCTTGATTTCCGGGGTGGTCTTGGGCATCACGATAGTGGCCTTGACCCCCAGCACCTTGGCCGCCAGGGCCAGGCCCTGGGCATGGTTGCCCGCCGAAGCGGTGACCACGCCGCGCGCGCGCTCATCGGCCGTCAACTGGGTCAGCTTGTTGTACGCGCCGCGAATCTTGAACGAGAACACCGGCTGCAAGTCTTCCCGCTTGAGCAAGACCTTGTTGCCCAGCCGCTCGGAGAGCTGGCGGGCGGCCTGCAACGGGGTTTCTATGGCAACGTCGTAAACGCGCGAGGTGAGGATCTTTTTGACGTACTGTTCAAGCATCGGCAGGCATCACTGGGCGGAGTGGGCAGGGTCGACGAGTCTAACTCAGCGTTTGGCCGGGCGACCACACGAATCCAAAGGTTTTGATGGGTTATACTCGCGCCCTCTCTACTCCCCGCCCGTTCCGGAGCCCGCATGACCCAGGATCAACTCAAACAGGCAGTGGCCCAGGCCGCCGTCGATTTAATCCTTCCTAAACTCGATGACAAGAGCATCGTCGGCGTCGGCACCGGCTCCACTGCCAACTGCTTCATCGATGCGCTGGCCAAGCACAAGGGCGCGTTCGATGGCGCCGTGGCCAGCTCCGAAGCCACCGCCGCGCGCCTCAAGGGCCATGGCATTCCGGTGTACGAGCTCAATACCGTCAGCGACCTGGAGTTCTACGTCGACGGCGCCGATGAAAGCGACGCGCACCTGAACCTGATCAAGGGCGGTGGCGCGGCCCTGACCCGCGAGAAGATCGTCGCGGCCGTGGCCAAGACCTTTATCTGCATCGCCGACGCCAGCAAACTGGTGCCGGTACTCGGCGCCTTCCCGCTGCCGGTGGAAGTGATCCCGATGGCCCGCAGCCACGTGGCCCGCGAGCTGGTGAAGCTGGGCGGCGACCCGGTGTACCGCGAAGGCGTGTTGACCGACAACGGCAACATCATCCTCGACGTGTACAACATGCAGATCACCAACCCGGTGGAGCTTGAGACGCAGATCAACGCCATCGTCGGCGTGGTCACCAACGGCCTGTTCGCCGCACGCCCGGCTGACGTGCTGCTGCTGGGCACCCCGGAAGGCGTGAAAACCCTCAAGGCCTGACGCACAACCGAATGTGGGGTCGGCGGTGTGTTCAGGCTTCTGGTTTCTTGAACACGTAGAACAGGTTCGGCTCGCTGACCAGGTACAACGTACCCGCGTCATCCATGGCGATCCCTTCGGCCTGCGGCACCCGCGTATTCAGGCCATGGCGCCCGTTAAGCAGCGACAAACTGCTTAACGGGCGACCGTCGATATCCAGCTCCAACACCAGGAACGATTCATCCGACAGCGCCAGTAAATGGCCGCTGCGTTCGTCGTATTGCAGGCTCGACAGGTCGCGCACGAACAGCCCGGCATCGCGCTTGGGGTTGTTGATGACGTGGACCGAGTAGGTTTTTTCCGGTTTGAAATGGGGAAACCCATGAACCTCATAGATCACCATCGGGTCGCGTTCCTTCGCCACGAACAGGCGCTTGCCCACCGAGTCGTAGGCAAGCCCTTCAAACCCCTTGTTGCCCCCCACATGCACACCCAGGGTCATCTGCTCCGCGTCGGCGGCGTCGAGGAACTGCGTATCGTCATCCACATGCACCTTGATCAGGCGCTGTTGGCGCTCATCGCTGATGACATAGATGTTGTCGCTGATAAATTCCACGGCCTCGGCATCTCCGAAGCCAACCAGGGGAATCCTTCGCAGGATCTTGCCAGCGAGGGACAGTTCGACCAGCTCGGCGTTTTTGTTGGTGACGGTAAACAGGCTTTTACGCACCGGGTCGTAGGTCAGCGCGGAGACGTCGTCATCCAGGCCTTCGATCACCTGGCCCTCGACGCTGACCCGGTAATCCGCCAGGCCAATGGCGCGGTCGCCAACAGGCTGGCCCCACACCTGCCAATTGAACCAGGCCCGTTCGAACAGACGAAACTGTTGTGCGACAACGCCCGCGCCCATCAAGGCGATCAGCACCAGTATGAAAAAAGCCGGTTTGGGGCGGGCAAGTCGACGCATCGGGCGGGCTCAAAGTCAAAAATGGCGAATGAATATCACGCCCGCCTGAATTTAAACTTAAACGCGCCCGGTGTGTGGCGTATGCCGCGGATAGAGAAATATCCGACGTAATCGGTTGTTATTTCTGTTTTTCGAAACGATAGAACAGGTTCGGCTCACTGACCATGTAGAGGTTGCCGTTCTCGTCCAGGGTCACGCCTTCGGCACGCGGGATCGTGTTCTTGAGGCCGTTGAAGCCGCCGAGCAAGGTCATGAAGCTGACTGGCTCGCCCTTTTCATCCAGTTCCAGCAGCAGGTGGGACTCGGCCGACAGCGCCAGCAGGTGCCC
The DNA here is from genome assembly GCF_003058185.1 of Pseudomonas sp. GV105. NCBI lineage: Bacteria > Pseudomonadati > Pseudomonadota > Gammaproteobacteria > Pseudomonadales > Pseudomonadaceae > Pseudomonas > Pseudomonas sp. GV105. The sequence goes on along the minus strand of NZ_QBUF01000005.1, from coordinate 149,689 downwards.
GGTGCGCGGATCGATGGCCAGCGCCGAGAGGTTGCGCATGTCGAGCTTTGTATTGGCGAGCTTTTGCTTGTCACCGACCAGGGTCTGGCTGCCGTCGCTTTTCCAGGTGAACAGCGCTGGCGGGCGTTCTTCGCCGAGCACGAACTGCTGGTTGCGCTTGTCCCAGGTGACGCCTTCAAAGGCTTTGTTCTGGTCTTTGGACGGGCCCAGGTCGTAACTCGGGAAGTCGGCCTTGTTCAACGCCGTGGTGCTGGCGTCGACCTTGACGATGGTCAGGCTGTGCTGGCGTTCATCGACCACGGCCATCAGGCCGTTTTCCATCACCGTCACACCTTCCGGGTTGTTCCAACCGTTAAGGGGCATCTTGCGCAGCACATCGCCTTGCAGGGTCAACTCGACGAGGAATGGATTTTTGCCCATGACGGAAAACAGGGTTTTCGTCTGCGGGTTGTAGGACAGGTCCGAGGCCTCGTCCTTCTCCATACCGGGCAGCAGCTTGGCGTCGATGACGGCGCGGTAATCCGGGAGCCACACGCTCGCTTGGCGTTTGGCCGGGCTTTCAAAACGCTCCACGACCCACAACACACCGCGATCGTCCCAATGCATGGCCCAGGCAACGCCATACACGATCGCCCCGACCAGAAGCAGCCAGGAATACCAGCGCAGAGCAAAACGAGAGCGTGGCTTGGGGGTGAAGGTAGGCAGGGACACGGCCATTGGGCGCTTTTTCCGGAAAGTCAGCGTTAGGTGATAGCACAGGAATAACCGGCCCGCGCGCTAGAGGCTGAAGATTATCCGGATGGGGTGTGAAAAATATGCAAACAACCGAAACGGGTGCGGGAGCTGTGGCGAGCGAGCTTGTTCGCTCGCCACAGGGTTGTGCCGAAGTTAGCGAACGCTGCTTTCGAAGCGGGTCACACCGGACAGTTCCAGCACCAGCTTGTCATCGACATTCAACGGCCCAACGCCAGCGGGGGTGCCGGTGAGGATCACGTCGCCGGCCTGCAGCGAGAAGCAGCCGGCCATGTACTGGATCATCGGGATGATCGGGTTGAGCATGGCCGCGCTGTTGCCATTCTGGCGCACTTCGCCGTTGATGCTCAGGCGAATGCCGATATCGGTCAGGTCCGGGAAGGTGCTGCCGACCACGAACGGCGCGATCACCGCCGCGCCGTCGAAGGACTTGGCGATTTCCCACGGCAAGCCCTTGGCTTTCAATTCGGCCTGCTTGTCGCGCAGGGTCAGGTCCAGGGCCGGGGCGAAACCGGAGATGGCATCGAGCACTTCTTCGCGGCTGGGCTTGGTCGACAGGGGTTTGCCGATCAGCACCGCAATTTCCGCTTCGTAATGCACCGAACCACGGTCGGTGGGAATGCTGAAACCGCCTTCCAGTGCCACAACGCAGCTGCCCGGCTTGATGAACAGCAACGGTTCGGTCGGTACCGGGTTATCCAGTTCCTTGGCATGTTCGGCGTAGTTACGCCCAATACACACCACTTTACCCACCGGGAAGTGGATGTTGGTGCCGTCGACATACTTGTGCTGGTAGCTCATGGAACGACTCCTTCAGGGGCGGTTAAACAGCGAAGATCTTGCCGGGGTTCATGATCCCGTTCGGGTCAAACACCGCTTTCACGGCCTTCATGTATTCGATTTCAACCGGCGAGCGGCTGTAGGTCAGGTAGTCGCGCTTGGTCATGCCCACGCCGTGTTCGGCGGAGATCGAGCCGTTGTACTTCGCCACGGTTTCGAACACCCACTTGTTCACGGTGGCGCACTTGGCAAAGAACTCATCCTTGCTCAGGTTTTCCGGCTTGAGGATGTTCAGGTGCAGGTTGCCGTCGCCGATATGGCCGAACCAGACGATCTCGAAGTCGGGGTAGTGTTCGCCGACGATCGCGTCAATTTCCTTCAAGAATGCCGGCACTTTCGATACCGTCACCGAAATGTCGTTCTTGTACGGCGTCCAGTGGGAAATAGTCTCGGAGATGTACTCGCGCAGTTTCCACAGGTTGTGCAGCTGGGTTTCGCTCTGGCTCATCACCCCGTCCAGCACCCAGCCCTGCTCGACGCAGTGCTCGAAGGTTTCCAGGGCGTGGTTGGCGACTTCTTCGGTGGTGGCTTCGAATTCCAGCAGTGCGTAGAACGGGCACTCGGTCTCGAACGGCGCCGGCACGTCACCACGGCCGAGGACTTTGGCCAGGGCCTTGTCAGAGAAAAACTCGAAAGCGGTCAGGTCCAGCTTGCTCTGGAATGCGTGCAACACCGGCATGATCGCGTCGAAGTCGGTGGTGCCGAGCACCATCGCGGTGAGGTTTTTCGGCGCACGGTCCAGGCGCATGGTGGCTTCCACCACAAAACCCAGGGTGCCTTCGGCGCCGATGAACAGCTGGCGCATGTCGTAGCCGGTGGCATTCTTGATCAGGTCGCGGTTCAGTTCCAGCACGTCGCCTTTGCCGGTGACGACCTTCATGCCGGCGACCCAGTTACGGGTCATACCGTAGCGAATGACCTTGATCCCGCCGGCATTGGTGCCGATATTGCCGCCAATCTGGCTAGAACCGGACGAAGCGAAGTCCACCGGGTAGTACAGGCCGTGCTCTTCGGCGACGTTCTGCAATTGCTTGGTGACCACGCCCGGCTGGCACTTGGCGGTGCGGTCGGTGAGGTTCACCTCGAGGATCTGGTTCATATAGTCGAACGAGACGACCACTTCACCATTGGCCGCAACGGCGGCAGCCGACAGGCCGGTACGCCCACCGGACGGCACCAGCGCGACCTTGTGCTCATTGGCCCAGCGCACGATGGCCTGCACCTGTTCAACCGTCTTGGGGAATACGATGGCAGTCGGGGCCGGGGCGAAGTGCTTGGTCCAATCCTTGCCGTAAGCCTCCAGGGAGTCGGCGTCGGTCAGCACTTTGCCGGGCTCAACCAGGGTCTTTAGCTCATCAATCAGGGCAGGATGGGTCATCGACAGAACTCTCGAACAATTCATGGTCATCCTGAGAACGCTTCACGTCGCAGGAATAGGTGTTTAGCGGGGCGCGTATGCTAGCATACCGCCCCCGTAGGACAGAGCCCAAGGGCGTTCTGCGGTGACGGCTTTCCTGCCGTCCGGGTCAGCTCTGTGCCCTGATTTACCAATACGTTTCTGTTTGACGAGTGGCTGTTGTCGTCAGGCAAGGCGCCGCGACGACTCATAGCTGGGGCTATGGGGAGGAGCGGCAACGCAGCATGACGGCAACAGACGCCGTCAAACGGGAACAGTATTGGTGAATCAGGACACATCCGGCGATCCGATTCCCTGCCATTTTTCTCCGGGATACAGGTTTACGCAGATGAGCAAGACTTCTCTCGATAAGAGCAAGATCAAGTTCCTTCTTCTGGAAGGCGTCCACCCATCGGCTGTCGAAGTTCTGAAAGCCGCCGGGTATACCAGCATTGAGTACATCACCAGTTCTCTGCCGGAAGCCCAGCTCAAGGAAAAGATCGCCGACGCGCACTTCATCGGCATTCGCTCCCGCACTCAGCTGACCGAAGAGGTCTTCGATCACGCCAAGAAACTCGTGGCGGTCGGCTGCTTCTGCATCGGCACCAACCAGGTCGACCTTAACGCAGCGCGCGAGCGCGGCATCGCGGTGTTCAACGCACCGTACTCCAACACCCGTTCCGTCGCGGAGCTGGTGCTGGCCGAGGCCATCCTGCTGCTGCGCGGCATTCCGGAGAAGAATGCCTCCTGCCACCGTGGCGGCTGGATCAAGAGCGCAGCCAACTCCTTCGAAATCCGCGGCAAGAAGCTGGGGATCATCGGTTACGGTTCAATCGGCACTCAACTGTCGGTCCTGGCCGAAAGCCTGGGCATGCAGGTGTTCTTCTACGACACCCTGACCAAGCTGCCACTGGGTAACGCCACGCAAGTGTCGAGCCTGACCGAGCTGCTGGGCATGTCCGACATCGTCACCCTGCACGTGCCGGAAACCGCTGAGACCCAGTGGATGATCGGCGAGAAGGAAATCCGCGCGATCAAGAAAGGCGGCATCCTGATCAACGCTGCCCGCGGCACCGTGGTCGAGTTGGACGCCCTGGCCGACGCGATCAAGGACAAGCACCTGATCGGCGCCGCCATCGACGTGTTCCCGGTGGAGCCACGCTCCAACGACGACATCTTCGAAAGCCCGCTGCGTGGCCTGGACAACGTGATCCTGACCCCGCACATCGGCGGCTCCACCGCTGAAGCCCAGGCCAACATTGGCCTGGAAGTCTCGGAAAAGCTGGTCAAGTACAGCGACAACGGTACGTCGGTATCCTCGGTCAACTTCCCGGAAGTGGCCCTGCCGGCTCACCCTGGCAAGCACCGTCTGCTGCACATCCACCAGAACATCCCGGGTGTGATGATGGAGATCAACAAGGTCTTCGCGGAAAACGGCATCAACATTTCCGGTCAGTTCCTGCAGACCAACGAGAAGGTCGGCTACGTGGTGATCGACGTCGACGCCGAGTACTCGGACCTGGCGCAACAGAAGCTGCAACACATCAACGGCACGATTCGTTGCCGCGTGTTGTTCTAACGCTTCAAACGCCCTACGAAAAATGGGAGGCCCGCAGGGGTCTCCCATTTTTTTGTCTGAACAAATCTTACTTGACGTTAACCGTGATCACTTTCGACGCTACAGTCGGGTTGAACTGCATGTGCAGTTTATCGCCGGCGACCAGTTGCAAGGTGTGCTTGCCAGGGGTCAGGGTCAGCTCGGTTTCGGTCTGGGCCTTGCCGAAGTGGATTACGCTGTCGGTGGCCGGGATCGGCACGCTGGCGTCGGGCAGCGCCTTCTGGTCGACCAGCAGGTGATGGTGGCCGGTGCCTGGGGTCTGGTCGGTGGCCGGGGCCAGTTTCAGACCTTCCATGCCGAACTTGACGGTGAAGGTTTTATCGACGGTGGCGCCGTCTTTCGGCGAAACGATAAACACTTTGGCATTTTCAGGTGGCGCGCTGCGAGGGATGCCGTCTGCGGCGGTCACCAACATCGAAGCACCCAATAGTACGCCGGCAATCGTTACACGAGACAAAAGGGCTTTCATTCGCTTCTCCACTTTTCTATGAAATTTGTAGGGTTATGACAACTTAGCGACTAATTGCTGTCCAAGGCACTCAACACCATAACAAAGCGATGCTGAACCGCGCCTCGCACATTCGAATTATTTAGGAGTGACCATGCGCTTTTCGCCTGGCCTGTTACTGCTGCTTCCTCTGATGAGCCCCTTGGCTCACGCCGAATTGATCGATGATGTGTTTGACCGCGGTGAACTGCGCATCGCCCTCGAGGCCAATACCCCGCCCTTCAACTTCAAGGACGGCGAGAAACTCACCGGTTTTGAAGTGGAACTCGGTGAACAACTGGCCAAAGAGATGGATGTGCGCCCCTCGTTCATCACCACCGACGACAGCGACATGCTGCCCGGCGTGGCAAGCGGCAAGTACGACGTGGCCATCAACCATATCGCTATGACTGCCGAGTTGCAGGATCAGTTCGATTTCAGTGAGCCTTATCGCGACAAGCCGGCGCTGGCCATTCCGTTCCAGAAGGGCAACCCGGCGTTCAAGGCGAGCCTGGACAATGCGCTGCAACGGGTGAAAGCCGATGGCCGGTTGAAGGCGCTGGGGCAGAAGTGGCTCGAAAGCGACACGGCGGAAGTCAAAGCACAGTAAATCAAAATGTGGGAGGGCTTGGGAGACGGGCCAGGGCTTGCGCCGCCTCAAGCAACTCCAACTCACTGAACACCAGCACCCCATGACGCTTGAGCAGCGCCGCCGTGACACCCTCGCCGCTCACCTTCACACCGCTGAAAGTGCCGTCATAGGTCAGCACATTGCCACAGGACGGGCTATTGGCCTTGAGCACGGCGATACGGATATTGTGGCGCTGCACCAGCGCCAACGCCTGGCGGGCGCCGTCGAGGAAGGCGGCGCTGAAGTCCTCGCCCGCGGCGGTCAGCACCTGGGCGCGGCCCTCCCACACGTCGATACCCTGCCCGCCCGGAATCTCAGCGGAAGGCCTGGGCGTGGGCAAACCGCCCGCCACTTCCGGGCAGATCGCAACCACGCGGCCTTCGGCCTGCCATGCCGCCAGTTGATCGAACGGCCCGCTGGCGCCGCCGTCATAGCGCACTTTGTGCCCGAGCAGGCAGCGGCTGACGAGAATTTTTTCCATGCTTAAAACGGCTCGTTACCGCGCCGACGAAACCAGCCGGTCAGCGACAGGCGCTCGCGGGTAGCAGGCAGCACTTCGTGGGGCACTTCGCCGGACAGGAACACCACCAGGCAACCTCCGCTGGGCACCACGTCGAGTTCGACGCCGTCCTTGAGGTACATGCGCAACTGGCCGCCGTGTTCCGGCAGCCACTCGTCGTTCAAGTAGATCACCGCCGAGACCGTGCGCCGGTCGTCGTCGCGAAACCGGTCCAGGTGCCTGAGGTAAAACGCCCCCGGCGGGTACATCGCGAAATGGCTTTCGAAATCCTCCAGGCCGAGGAACAAGCTGCGGTTTATCGCCAGGCGCAGGCTGTCCATCACCGTCATATAGCGGTCGCAGACGACGGCGTCGCCCTCCTCCAGCCACTGGATATGGTCGCCACGAATACCCTCGCGAATCTCCTGGGCCGGCCCGCGCCCGACCGCCGCCGGGGCCAGCTCACCTTCAGCCGCACGTTTATGGCACTCAGCCGCCAGTTCCAGGGTCAGAGCCTGGGGCAGGAAGCCGTTTTGCTGCGACCAGCCCTTTTCGGCCAGGTCGTCGACAATGCGTTGCAGCAATGGGTGATCGTGGGATATTTGCATGGCGCGCATAGTATCCATACGCCTGTGAATCCGACAGAGCCGCTGAGCGTCTGAACGCACTTTAGTCAGGTGACTGATAGGACTTCTCGACAAATCCTACGCCCGACACGGACAATAGTGGCCGACTGACAGGAGTCCATATGCGTCGTTTGTTTTTTTCCTTGCTGATGTTCTGCGTTTTGCCCGCTTGGGCAGACGGCCATGACCAGTTGTACAAGGTCGCCGGCTGGGCCGAACAACGCGCGCATTTCAATGACGCCCTCAGTGCCGCCCAGCAACGCTACCGCAACAGCCTGCCGCCAGCGGTGTACCAGGCGCTGGTCGACAACAGCAACAAGCGCTTCGCCGCCCAGGCCGTGGACCGGCGCGCCGAAGCCCAACTGCGCAAGCACCTGGCGGACCCGGCACCGGCCCTGGCGTTTTTCCAGTCGCCGCTGGGGCGCAAGATTGTCGCTGCCGAACTGCTGGCCACCCGCCGCGACCAGCTGGCAAAAAATGCCCAAGGCCTGCCGCACATCGAAGCCGACGCCACCCGCAGCCTAATCATCGGCCACCTGGCCCAGGCCCTGCCCGCCCGCGAAGCCGGCGCCGAAGTCAGCCTGGCGATCGCCGGCGTGGCGGCCGACAGCTTGAGCCAGATGATCCCCGGCCTGTTGGGCGGCGGCCAGGCCCAGGGCATGCTGGATGGACAACGCGAACGGCTGATGCAACAGATCGGCAATGACCTGAACAACACGTTGCTGTACGTCTATCGGGATTTGTCCGACCCGGAGCTGGAAGAATTCGCTACGTTTGCCGAGTCGCCGCAGGGTAAGGCGTATTACCAGGCGGCGCTTGCCGCCGTTCGCGCAGGGCTGGCGGTCGGCCAAAGCACCTCAAGCCTGGCGCAGTAGGAAATGTGGGAGGGGGCTTGCCCCCGATAGCGGTGGGTCAGTATCAGATGTGCTGACTGACACCCTGCTATCGGGGGCAAGCCCCCTCCCACATTTGGTCCGTGTTATTTCAGGTGGTCGGTGAGGTACTTGAAGTATTCCTGGCGAATCTCCGGGATCTCATTGGCCAAGTGATGCCGGCCGCGCTTGAGCATCAACACCTCCGGCTGATCGAACTTGCCCCGCAGCACCTGCAGGTTGTGCTGCCAATCCACCGTCATATCCTCTTCGCCCTGCACAATCAGCGGCCGCCGCGGGCTGCGCGGTGCGGCTTCGATTTGCCTGATCCAGCGCGCCAGTGCCCCGACCCAGGCCGTCGGCAATTGGCGCGGCTGCAAGGGGTCGGCTTCGAGGAACGGCTTGAAGGCCGGGTCATTGGTGTTTTCGCTGAACCGTCGGGCGATGCCTTTGACGAACGGCCGCAGCAGGTAATAGCTGACCTGCGACCAGCCCCACCCACGCGGACGCACCAAGGGTGAAAGCAGAAAAGTCTTACCCTGGGCCGGGCTGTCGGCGCCATGGTTGAGCAAGTGATCCACCACCACCGCACCGCCGGTGCTTTGCCCGAACAGGTGCCAGGGCCGTGGCAGGTGCAGCGCTTCGGCCTGGGCGAACAGCGCCTGCACCACGTCCTGGTACACCGCAAAATCATCGATACTGGCCCGCGCGCCGCTGGACAAGCCATGGCCCGGCAGGTCGCAGGCGATCACCACGAAACCCTGGTCCAGCGCCCAGTCGACGACGTGGCGGTACAGCCCCATATGGTCGTAGAACCCGTGGAACATGAACATCGTCGCCACCGGCACCGGCGGCCACCACACCTGGGCGACCACCGCGAACCCATCGACCTCGAACCGGCCAAGGCGGCTCACCGCCGGCACCTGGCGCGCGCGCAGGTCCAGCCCATAGAAGCGCTGATAGACCCGCGCCTCGGCGCTGAGCGGCTGCGCATCCACCAGGGGCCGCAAGCTGTCGCGCAGGTGATCGGGGTCAAAGGTGACGGGCATAAGAGGTTCCAGACTTGGGGCTTCACGCGCTGCGCAGAGGAATATCGAGCTGCGATATTCATCTGTCGGGGCAAGCATGGCAAGCTACGCGTCCTTCGAGGATTGATCTGAATGCGACAGCCCTACCGCACCACCCTGTTCGCCAGCCTGCTGCTGATCCTCTGCGCCGGCGTGTTATGGGCGGCGTATGACTGGTTCCAAGGCCGCTACCTGCGTGCCTTCAGCGAACACACGGCGGTGTTTTCCGGCGACGCCCTGCGCCTGCCCGACGACCTCGCCGGCCCCGGCCCGATCCGCCTCGTGCATTTCTGGGACCCGGCCTGCCCGTGCAACGTCGGCAACCAGCAGCACCTCGGCGAATTGATCGAGCACTACGCACCCCAGGGCGTCGAGTTCTACGCCCTGCAGAAACCCGGCAGCCACGGCCAGTTGCCCGACAACCTGCGCCAGATGAAAATCCTCAGCAGCCTGCCCGGCGCCGATCAGATACCCGCGACCCCGGCCGTGGCGATCTGGGACCGCAGCGGCAAGCTCGCGTATTTCGGGCCCTACAGCGAAGGGCTGACGTGCAACGCCAGCAACAGCTTTATCGAGCCGATCCTCAAGGCCCTTGCAGCAGGCCGCGCAGTGAATGCCACTCACACCCTGGCGGTGGGCTGCTATTGTTCGTGGCCAACCGGTTCGTAGCCCGTCGCCCCACTCTTGGTAAGGAATGTTCATGAAGCGCCTCTTGCAGGTTCTCGCGGTGCTGCTGGCGCTGGTCGCCGTCGGTGCCGGCTGGTACGTCTACAGCAAGCAACCCACCCGCCAGGGCGCCGTAACGCTGGCGAACCTGCAAGGCTCGGTCACGGTGCGCTACGACGAGCGTGGCGTACCGCATATCCGCGCCGAGAACGAGACCGACCTGTACCGCGCCCTGGGCTATGTGCATGCCCAGGACCGGCTGTTCCAGATGGAAATCATGCGACGCCTGGCGCGCGGCGAATTGGCCGAAGTGCTCGGCCCCAAGCTGCTGGACACCGACAAACTGTTCCGCAGCCTGCGCATTCGCGAGCGCTCCGCCACTTATGTGGCGCAGTTGGACCACGAGTCGGCGCACTGGAAGGCCCTGCAAGCCTATCTGGACGGGATCAACCAGTATCAGGACAACCACGCCAGCCCGATGGAGTTCGATGTGCTGGGCATCCCCAAGCGGCCGTTTACCGCCGAGGACACCATCAGCGTCGCCGGGTATATGGCCTACAGCTTTGCTGCGGCGTTTCGTACCGAACCATTGCTGACCTATGTACGCGACCAGTTGGGCAGCGATTACCTGAACGTGTTCGACCTCGCCTGGCAACCCAAGGGCGCGCTCAACCTGGCCGCCAGCGACTGGCAAAACCTCGGCGCCATCGCGGCCCTGAGTGAACAGGCCCTGGCCGACAACGGCTTGCCGCAGTTCGAAGGCAGCAACGCCTGGGCGATCAGCGGCAGCCGCACCCAGAGTGGCAAGCCGTTGCTGGCGGGTGACCCGCATATCCGCTTCTCGGTGCCGTCGGTGTGGTACGAGGCGCAGCTGTCGGCGCCGGGCTTTGAGTTGTACGGCTATCACAACGCGCTGGTGCCGGTGGCGTTCCTGGGGCACAACCTGGATTTCGGCTGGAGCCTGACCATGTTCCAGAACGACGACCTCGACCTGATCGCCGAGCAGGTCAATCCGGACAACGCCAACCAGGTCTGGTACCACGGCCAATGGGTCGACATGACCCGCAGCGAGCAACAGATCGCGGTCAAGGGCCAGGCACCGGTCACCTTGACCCTGCGCCAATCGCCCCACGGCCCGATCATCAATGACGTGCTCGGCGAGAACGCCGGCAAGACGCCGATCGCGATGTGGTGGGCGTTCCTCGACACCCAGAACCCGATCCTCGAAGGGTTCTACCAGCTCAACCGCGCCGACACCCTGGCCAAGGCCCGTGCCGCGGCAGCCAAGGTGTCGGCGCCGGGGCTGAACATTGTGTGGGCGAATGCCCAGGGCGATATCGGCTGGTGGGCGGCGGCGCAGTTGCCGATCCGCCCGGCCGGCGTCAACCCCGGGTTTATCCTCGACGGCAGCACGGCCCAGGCCGACAAGCTGGGCTTCTACCCGTTCAGCGCCAACCCCCAGGAAGAAAACCCGGCGCGTGGCTATGTGGTGTCGGCCAATGCGCAGCCGGTGTCGCCCAGCGGCATGGAGATCCCCGGCTATTACAACCTGGCCGACCGTGGCCAGCAGTTGAACGCGCAGTTGAGCGACAAGCGCGTGAAGTGGGACGTGAACAACAGCCAGGCCCTGCAACTGGGCACCACCACCGCCTTCGGCCCGCGCCTGCTGGCACCGCTGTTGCCGGTGCTGCGCGAGGTGGTCAAGGACCCGGCGCAGTTGCAACTGGTGGAGCAACTGGCGGCCTGGAAAGGCGATTATCCGCTGGACTCCACCAGCGCCACGCTGTTCAACCAGTTCCTGTTCAACCTGGCTGACGCGGCCTTCCACCCGAAACTCGGCGACGCCATGTTCAAGACCCTGCTCAGCACGCGGGTGATCGATGCGGCGTTGCCCCGCCTGGCCGCGAGCCCGGATTCGCCCTGGTGGAACGGCAAGCGTGCCGACACCGTCAAGCTCGCCTGGGACAACAGCCTCGCGCACCTCAAGGCGACCTTCGGCGATGACCCGGGCCAATGGCAGTGGGGCAAGGCCCATACGCTGACCCACGGCCACCCGCTGGGTTCGCAGAAACCGTTGGACCGGCTCGTCAACGTCGGCCCCTTCCCCGCCCCGGGCAGCCACGAAGTGCCGAACAACCAGTCAGCCAATATCGGCCCGGCGCCATGGCCGGTGACCTACGGCCCGTCGACCCGGCGCCTGATCGACTTCGCCGACGTGCCCCACGCGCTGACTATCAACCCGGTGGGGCAAAGCGGTGTGCCGTTCGACAAGCACTATGGGGACCAGGCGGAAACGTATATCGAGGGCGGCTATGAGCAGGCGCATTTCAGCGACGAGGAAATCACGGCCAATACGCGCGGTACGCTGAAGCTGCTGCCAGCCCGCTGACCGCCTGGAACGCGGTCAAAATGTGGGAGGGGGCTTGTATCTGCGGTGTTGCCCCTACACCGGCGCGGCGAAGTTGAGCCGGAACTGTTGCGGCGTCACCCCCAGTCGGCGGTTGAACACGCTGCGCATGTGCTGGGCATCGCGAAACCCGCATTGATAGGCCACGGTCTTGAGCGGTGCGCGGCTGCTTTCGAGCATCACCCGCGCCGCATCCACTCGCGCCCGCTCGACGAACTCCGCCGGGGTGATCCGCGCTTCACGGGCGAACACCCGGGAGAAGTTGCGCGCACTCATATTGGCCGCGTTGGCCAGGTCCGCGATGGTCAGGTCGCCGGTCAGGTTCGCCAGCACATACACTTGCACCAGCGCCACCGCCGAGGTGGTTTCGGCGTGGGGAGTGAGGAACGGGCTGAACTGCGACTGCCCGCCCGCACGCTGGGTGAACACCACCAAGCGCTTGGCCACGCTCAACGCCACTTCCGGCCCGTGGTCCTGGGCCAGCAGGTACAGCGACAGGTCGATCCCCGCCGTGACCCCGGCCGAGGTGTAGAGGTTGCCGTCCTGCATATAGAGATGGTCGGCCTCGACCCGGGTGCTGGGGCACAACCGCGCCAGGTCGGCGGCATCGCCCCAATGGGTGGTGACGGTTTTCCCGTCGAGCAGGCCGGCGCGGGCCAGTATGAAAGCGCCGTTGCAAATCGAACCGAAGCGCTGCGCCCGCGCCGCGGCCCCGCGCAGCCAATCATCGAAGTGCGCGCCGAAATCCTCGAAAGGCAACTGCGGCCCGCCGGCGACCAGAAGCAGGTCATAGGCTTGCAACGCTTCGCGGTAATGCCGATGGGCCTGCAACGACAGGCCGTTGGAACAGGCCATATTGCCGTGGTCCAGGCCGATCACGTCCAACTGGTACTGGTCGTCGGGCGACAGGAAACGGTTCGCTTCGCAGAACACATCCAGCGGGCCGGTCACGTCCAGTGACTGGACGCCGGGGAAAATCAGAATGCCGACGGTCTTGCTCATGAACAGGCACACCTTTACCTAACCGGATAAACACAGAACCCTTGTGGGAGGGGGCAAACGCCCTTCCACCTTTGGATTTTCGCAGGCTTCAAGGGCGATATCGCCAGCTACACCCTAGCCGACTTTCACTTGGCACGATGTAGCAGCACATTGGCCGACATCGCACCCTCGCTGCGATAGCCCCTTCCCCGGCGCGCGACCAGACTGGCTGCCTCGGCGCCACCCCGGCGCTTTCTTGCGGAGAACGACCATGAGCACCAGCATCGCCGGCATCAAGATCCCGGACAGCGCCCTGGCCAGGGCCACCACCGACTACATCCGCGATATCGAATCCGACCTGCTCTACCACCACTCGCGCCGGGTGTTTCTGTTCGGTGCGTTGAGCGGTGAGCGCAAGCAACTGGCCTATAACCCGGAGCTGCTTTACGTCGGCGCGATGTTCCATGACCTGGGCCTGGTCGAAGGCCATCGCAGCGACGACCAGCGTTTCGAAGTCGACGGCGCCAACGCGGCGGCGGACTTCCTCAAGCCGCATGGGCTGAGCGATGACGACATCGAACAGGTGTGGCTGTCCATCGCACTGCACACCACGCCGGGCGTGCCACAGCATCTGCGGCCGACCGTGGCGCTGGTCACCGCCGGCGTCGAGATGGACGTGCTGGGCATGGACTACGCCGCATTTACCCCCGTGCAGCGCGAAGCCGTGGTGCATGCACATCCACGCGGTGAAGGGTTCAAGGAATGCATCATCTGCGCGTTCGCCGACGGCTTGCGCCATCGCCCGCTGACCACGTTCGGCAACGTGAAGACCGATGTGCTGGTGGATCAGGAGCCGGGGTTCAAGCCGATGAACTTTGTCGAGGTGATTCGCCAGTCGCCGTGGACGGCCTGATCAACCTGGAACGCGGTCAAAATGTGGGAGGGGGCTTGCCCCCGATGGCGGTGGATCAGTCACAGCTTCAGTGACTGACACTCTGCTATCGGGGGCAAGCCCCCTCCCACATTTGCACCGTGTCGGCCGTTAGACCGGCGCAGGCGCCCGACGCTTGTCCGGCTGCTGCCAGCCATCGGCTGGCCGCTTCTTCGATCGACAGGTCCAGCTCGCGCAAGCGCGCCG